>CAZCEC010000025.1:0-62654 GCA_964497615.1 uncultured Anaerolineales bacterium
TCGTCCTCCGTCCTTCGTCCTCCGTCTTTCATCTTTCATCCGTCATCACCTGGCCCACGGCATTGTGTGGGGTTCATCCTTCATCCTTCTCTTCCTCCTCGCCGCCTGCCAGCCCCCTCCCACGCCCACCGCCCTGCCCGTCGGGTCGCAGGTAGCCCAGCGCCTCACGCAGACCGCCGCCGTGCCCACTAGCACCCAGCCCACCGCCACATACACACCCACGCCCAGCAGCACGCCGCCCCACACCCTCACGCCGACCGTCACGCGCACCCCGGCGGATACGCCCACGCCCACCATCTCCGCCACCCCAACCGAGACGGAGACCCCCGCGCCGCCGCCACGCGCCACGGTAGAACTCGGCAGCCTCCCTTACCCGCCTGGTCCCTTAGCGGGCCAGAGCCACTTCTATTTCGGCAGCCCGGTAGCCGGCTTCATCTCATCATCCTATCGCTATGGGTCCGTCGGACCGGGGCAGCGGTTCGCCCCCCACCACGGCGTGGACTACTCCGCACCAGCCGGCACAACCCTGGTGGCCGTAGCCGCCGGCACGATCTATTACGCCGGCAACGATCTGGAGCGCCTCTTTGGCCCGCAGAACGACTTCTACGGCAACCTCGTCGTCCTACAGCTCAACCAGACCTGGAACGGCCGCGCGGTGTACGCCCTTTACGGCCACATGGATGAGATCACTGTGCAAAGCGGCCAGGCCGTGGCGGCGGGCGAGGCCCTGGGCACTGTCGGCGCTACTGGCGTCGCCCTGGGGGCGCACCCCCACCTCGAAGTGCGGCTCGATTTTCCGGACAGCTATTGGGACACCCGCAACCCAGAGCTGTGGCTGGCGCCCTCCCCCGGCGCGGGAACCCTGGCTCTACGCGTGACGAACGCCGCCGGCTTCTTCCTCCCCGGCGTGCGCGTGGACTTCACCTGCGGCGACGGCGCCAAACGCTTCATGGAGACCTACTGGTACTCCGGGGTCAATCCCGACGACGCCTACTTCGAAAACGCCGCCATGATGAACCTGCCGCCCGGCTACTGTGACTTCGAGCTGACCGTCGCCGGCCAGAAGATCACCCACAACGACGGCCTCATCCAGGCTGGCACGGTATCGTTCGTGTCAATCCAAGTGCCGTAACATCCAACCCGCCAGTCTGCCTGCCTGCCGTAGGAGCGCGCCTGCCCTGGCACGGATTTAGCGCGCGATGTCTGTAGGAGCGCGTTGCACGCGCGATGGCCCCTGGTCACTCCCCCGCCGCCTCCCCCAGCCACTTCACCCTCAGCGTCCTCAGCGTCCCATCCGCCTCCAACTCCCCCAGCGTCTCCTTAAGATTCCGCAGCAGGATCGGGCTCTCAACGCTTACCGCCGCGACGTACGGCTCCGGCTCCAGCGGCGGGCCTGCCAGCCGCAGCGCCGCGTTCCCGCGCAAATAGTCATACGCCGCGATCACATCCACCAGCGCCGCATCGGCGGCCCCAGCCTCCACTTGCGCCAGCGCCTCCCCCGCCGTGGACAGCGGCATTACCGTGACCCCCGCCACCCGCCGCGCCCACTGCCGGGCCAAGGCGTCGCCGCTCGCGCCATACTCCACCGCCAACGTCTTGCCCGCTGCCCAGGCTTCGGGGTCGCCTTCCAGCGGCTCGCCGTCCGCCGCGCCGATGACGGCCACGGTGCCGCCGGTGAAGTAGGGCTGGGTGTAGGCCACCTCGCGCGTCCGTTCGGGCTGAAGCACAAAAGCCGAGAACACCGCATCGTCCCGCCCCACGATCAGCGTCGTCAGCAGTGCGTCGTAGGTGATGTTCTCAAACGCCACCTGCACCCCCCACCGCCGCCCGATCTCCTCCGCCAGGTCCACATCGAACCCAAACAGGTTGCCCTCCGCATCCACCGCCGAAAAGGGCGGGTAGCTGGCATCCGTCGCCACCACCATCCGCCCCTCCGCCTGGATGCGCGCCCACGCCGCATCCTCCTCGGCGCGCAGCCACAGCGCCGCCGCCGCCACTGCCGCGATGACCAATCCCCCCGCCGCCGCCCACTGCGCTGTACTCAGCGCCGCCCACCGCGCTGTACTCAGCGCCGCCCACCGGCGCCTATTCACGCCCGCCCTCCACGGCCCACTCCCTGATCGCCTCGTAGATGGGCTTGTTCACAAACTCCGGCGAGACCAGCGTAAAGTAGTCGCCGTAACTGTACTGCGGCGCAGGGTAGCGAAAGGCCCAGGTGCACACTGCCCGCATCCATGGCCAATTCGCTTCGGCCCACGCATACCCGGCCAGCGTATAGTCAATCCGCGCGCCCGGCGACACGGCCCGCGTCCAGCGCGGCGAGTCATTCCAACCCGACTCGGTCAAGTACATGTCCTTGTGGCCGTCATCGTGGGCCACCATGATCTCGCGCCACAACTCCACCCGGCGGAAATTGATGGCGTCCGGCGCGGGCGGCTCGTCGGGCGGGAAGCTCAACCCATAGGCGTGCACCGCCAGCCCATCAAAGTAGTCCGCCGCGCCGGCCGCATACATGCGCTCCAGATAGATCAGGTCATTCATCGCCAGGTCACTGCCCACTGGCTCCAGGTTCGGGGCCAGCGCCCCAGCCAGCACCACGATGTTCGGGTCGGCCTCCTTCGCGCGGGCATAGGCGACCTTCAGCAGTTCCACATACGCCTCCGGGTCCACCGGCCGGAAACCCCACTCCAGGGTGATGTTTGGCTCGTTCCAGATGATGATGGTCTGCACCCGGCCCCGGAAGTGGCGGACAAACTCGTACACAAAGTCGCCATAGTCGGGGAAGCGCTCGTAGGGCAGCAGGTTCTCGGCGGTGGGCGCGCCGTTGGGCATCTCGCGCGCCCAGGCCGGCACAAACCCGCCCAGCCGCGCGATGACCGTCAAACCCTGGTTGCGCGCGAACTCCACCACCATGTCGGCGTGCCCCCACTCAAACTGGCCCGGCTGCCCCTCGCTGTAGGCCCAGGGGAAGTATTCGACGATGGTTGGCGCCCCCATCTCGCGCACCAATTGCAGGGTCTTCAGCACCTTCCACGGCTCCACCTCATCCGTCAGCCGCGTGTGAGTGCACACGATGGGATGCCGGGTCTGCACCGCCTGGGGCGGCCCCAGGCGCACCACCGCCTGGGGCGGCCGCGGCCAGGTGAGCATAGCCGCCAGCAGCAATCCGCGCAGTATCCAGGCCCGCTGCTGCCACAGCCACCGGCCCGCCACCCGCCCCAGGGGAAGATACGACCGCCAGCGCATCGCGGGCATTATAGCGGCTGAAAGTCACCGATAAACGTCACTTGTGGGAGCGGATAGCCTGTGCTAGTCTCTGGTTGCTGTCCCGGCGCAGTTCACCGGCCCGCTCCAGAAGGGGGGATCCCCGTGGTCAATCCGCATCCGGCTGTCCTGTACACCCTGCCACCCAGAGCGCGCTGATCCTGGCGGCCGCCCGCGCCCCGGCGGTTCCTCATCCCTCGCCGCTCAGATCAGACACGTTGACACCTTTTGGCGGCTGCGCCCCTGCCTTTGGCGGCTGCGGCGCGCTATCGTAAGGTTCAGATGGATTCCCAACATAGATTCCAAGAGGAGACTGCCATGAGAACGAAGCGGATGCTCAACGTTTGGACCAGTGCGCTGCTGGCGGCAGTGCTGGCGCTTGGCGCCTGCACCGGCTCAGATCCCACCGCCACCCAGCCGCCGCCCACCGACACCGAAGACGCGGCCGCCATAGCCCAGGCCGCCACCGTGGAGGCAGCCGGCCTGGCCGCCCTGCAGGAGCAGGCCGTGCAGACCAGCGTCGCCGCGACCCTCACGGCTCAGCCCACGGCCACCAACACCCCCACCGAGGTGCCCACGGATACGCCCGTGCCCACCGAGACCCCCACGGTGACCCGCACGCCCTCGCCCGAGCCAACCAGCACCGCCACGCCCACGCGCACCCCCACCCGCGTGCCCGTCACCGCCGGGCCAACCCAAACCGCCACCCGCGCCCCGGCCTCCTCGGTCTACGGCTTCTCAGGCGGGCCGGATGGCTACATCACAGACATCGAGTGCACTCGCGGCGGCGTGGAGTGCGCCACGGTGATGCCGGTCGGCGATGTGGCCTTCACCTTCTGGCTCATCACCTTCGCGGACACGCCCTGGACCCTGTTTGAGAAGTATGGGCTGGCCGTCTCCCGCGATGGCGTCAACGTCCCCGAGATGTTCATGTTCGTGGACGCCGGCTTCATGCCGCCGGATGCCGTGGCGCAGTTTGGCGCCAGCCGCAACTTCACCACCCCCGGCAACTACGTCATCCGCTCTTCCGGCTGCATGGCTACCACACCTGTGCCCTGCGGCTGGAACAACCTGCCGGGGACTACCGTCAACTTCACCATTCAATAGCGCCGGCGGCCTGCCCAAATGCACAGCAATCGCGCCCCGGCCAGAGGCGGCTGGGGCGCGATTGCTTTCTGCTTTGATCGAAATCGCCCTAAGCCGGCGTGGCGGTGGCCGTCTGTGTCTGCGTCGCCGTGCTCGTGGGCGTCGCCGTATTGGTGGGCGGGGGTGGCGGCGGCGCAGTGTCGCTGGGCGGTGGAGGGGGCGGCGGCGGGGGCGGCGCAGTCTCTGTCGCGGTGGCCAGCAACGCCGGGTCAATCGTCGCGCTGGGCGGCAGGGTCGGCGTAAAGGGCGGCAGCGTGGGTCGCGGGGTGGAAGTGCTTGTCGCCGTGAGGGTTGGGGTTGGTGTCCGCGTTGCGGTGCGCGTCGCCGTAGCGGTTTCGGTCGCGGTATCCGTCGCGGTGGCGGTTGCCGTAGAGGTCTGGGTGCGCGTGGCTGTCGCCGTCGGCGAGGCGGTGATGGTCGCGGACGGCGTAGCCGTGGCGGTCTGCGTCACCGTGGCCGTGGCAGTGGGCGGGATAAAGACGGCCCGCACATCCGACCATCGCCACAGCACCAGCAGCACCAGGATGAGCACGATCCCAGCCCCGCCCAACTCCCGCCAGGGGAATGGCGCGCGCGCAGCCTGCTCTGGCTCGCGCATCACTTCTTCGATCGAGTCCGATTCCACGCTCAGCGGCACCGGATGTACCGTTGGCCGCGCCGGCTCCGCGGGGGGTGGTTCGGTCGCTTCCGCCTCCAGGGCCGAGCCTTCGGGCGGCGTTCCGTCCGCAGGTATCTCGGCCGGGAGTTCGCCTGGCTGCTCTGCCCCAGCCTCCGCTGTCGCGCCTGCCTCCAGCGGCGGCACTGCCGGCTCGGCTGTCGCCGCCTCCGCCTCGCTGGCTGCATCGGCCGGCGGCGGGGCAGGCGCCTCAGGCTCAGCCGGGGGCATCAGGAATGTGGTCCGCACGGCCTCGGCCAGGATGCCGGCCGTAGGGTAGCGCTCGTCGCGGTGCTTGGCCAGGGCGCGCCCAATCACGTGATTGAATGCCGCCGGCAACACCAGCCGACCCAGCGCCGCCTCACTCAACACCGGCACGGGCGCCTCGACGTGCTTGCGCAGCAACTCCTCGGTGGTATCAGCCTGGAAGGGCTGCCGGCCCGTGAGCATCTCGAACAGGATGACGCCCAGCGCATACACGTCGGCCCGCCCATCCACGGGGTCCCCCAGAATTTGCTCCGGGCTGAGGTAGGCGGGTGTACCGGCGGGCACAGGCGGCGGCATGCCCGGCAGCGGCACCGCGCCTGCGGCGGGTTGGGCTTGCAGCAGGCCGCGCAGTGCCGCATCCGCCAGGTAGGCTCGGTTGCGGATGTCGAACAGCACTTGCTCGGGGTTCAGACCGCCGTGCAGGAGCCCGGCGGCGTGGACGGCATCCAGCCCGTCCGCCAGCCGCTGCACAATGGGCACCACCTCGGAGAGCAGCAGCGGGCGGCCATCCATGCGCTCGGCCAGCGAGCCGCCGGGCATGTATTGCGTCACCACGTAATAGGCCACCGCGCCCGCGTCCTCTTCCTCGCCGGTCTCGATCCCATAGTCGAGCACCGGCACCAGGCCAGGATGATCGAGCGTGCGCAGCGCGCGCAGGGTCTGGTCGAAGCGCTCGGCAAAGTCCTCGGCGCCGGTCAGCCGCGCATAGAAGACCTTGATGGCGACCTGTTTGCCAGAACCCGGGTCGCGCCCCTGGTAGACCACGGCGCCGCTGCCCCGCCCCAACTCCCGCAGGACGCGATAGCGGCCAATCTGGGTGACTGACATGCGGCTATTGTAGCGGAGTTAGGGGAAGAGACCAAAAGACTGGCCGTTACTGCCGAGTGGCCAGTTCGATGAATACATCCTCCAGGGTGATTTCGGCCGGCTCCACCACCGCGGCGGCGAGGCCATCTTTGCCCAGACGGGCGCGCAGGCTCTCGGCCGTGTGCGCCCCCGGCTCGGTGATGGCGTGCAGGTGATCGCCCAGCAGGCCGATGTAACGCAGGCCGGGTGCGCCCTCCAGCGCTTCCAGCGCGCCCAACAGCGGCTCGGCCACCACGTTCCACGCCACGCCCGGCACCACATCGCGTTTGAGCGCAGTCGGCGTGTCCAGCGCCAGCAGCCGGCCGCGGTTCATGATGCCCAGCCGGCCGCAGTGCTCGGCCTCGTCCATGTAGTGCGTGCTCACGAAGATCGTCGTCCCGCCTTCGGCCAATGTATAGATCAAGTCCCAAAAGGCGCGCCGCGCCTCCGGGTCCACCCCGGAGGTGGGCTCATCCAGGAACAGCAGTTCCGGCTCATGGACCATGGCGATCCCCAGCGCCAGCCGTTGCCGCCAGCCGCCGGCCAGCGCGCCGGCCCGCTCGTGTTCACGCCCCGCCAGGCCAATCAGGTCCAGCAATTGCCGCACGCGCGGGCGATAGACGGAAGGCAGCAGGCCATATACCCCAGCATAGAACACCAGGTTCTCGCGCACGGTGAGGTCTTCATAAAGGGCGAACTTCTGACTCATGTAGCCCACCCGCGGCCGGATGCGCTCGGTCTCGCGCACAATGTCGAGGCCCAGCAGCCGCGCGCTGCCGCTGGTGGGCCGCAGCAGCCCCAGCAGCATGCGCATGGTGGTCGTCTTGCCGCTCCCGTTCGGCCCCAAATATCCCACCACCTCCCCCTGCCGCACCTCGAACGTGACGTCATCCACAGCCGTAAAGTCGCCGAAGCGCTTCGTTAGCCCCTCCACCGCGATGATCACCTCGGACGTCATCTTGCTCGCGCCGTCGCCGCCTGCAGCAGCGAAATAAACACATCCTCCAACGAGGGCGTCGTTGGCCGCAGCCGCTCCACCTTCGCGCCAGCCGCCGCCACCGCTGGCGGCAGGCGGGCCAGCAGCGCCTCCGTAGTCCCTGTCCGCGCCCGCAGGTGAAAGCGGTCGCCAAAGGCAATCACGTCTTCCACATCGGGATCGGCCAGCGCGGCGCGGCGGGCCGCCTCCTTGGGATGCGCGGCCAGTTCCAGCACCCGGCCCGTCAGCCCGGCGGTAAGCGCCCGCGGCGCGCCTTCCACCAGCAGTTGCCCGTTGGAAAGGAAGCCCAGCCGGTTGCAGCGGGCCGCCTCGTCCATGTAGGGCGTGCTCACCAGCACCGCCGCGCCCTCGGCCAGCACCCGGATGATGAGCTGCCAGAAGTCCTGCCGGGTCACCGGGTCCACCCCGCCGGTGGGCTCGTCCAGCAGCAGCACGCGCGGGCGATGGATAAGCGCGCAGGCCAGCCCCAGCTTTTGCTTCATGCCGCCCGAAAGCTGGTCGGAGCGCCGGTCCTCAAAACCTCTCAATCCCACAAAGCCGAGTAATTCCTTCGCCCGCGCATCCAGGTCCTTGCCCCCCAGCCCGCGCACCTGTCCAAAGAAGCGCAGGTTCTCGGTAACAGTCAGATCCCCATACAGGCTGAAGCGCTGGGGCAGATAGCCGATGTGCGCCCGCGCCTGTTCGGTGGCATGCCGCAGGTCGTGGCCTGCCACCCGCACCGTGCCCGCGTCCGGCGTGAGCGCCCCCACCAGCATCCGCAGGGTCGTCGTCTTGCCCGCCCCGTCCGGCCCTACCAGCCCATACGCCTCGCCCGCCGCCACCGCCAGGCTCACGCCCGCCACAGCGCGCAGTTCGACGAACGTCTTGACCAGCCCTTGCGCCTCAATCAACATACTCACTCGTCAAAGACCACGTCGGCCGGCATTCCCGGCTTCAGCGCGCCATCCGCGTTGTCCAGCGTCAGCTTGATGGCGAACACCGTGCTCTGGCGCCCCTCGGCCGTCTGTACGTTGCGCGGCGTGAACTCCGCGTGGTCGGCGATGTGGCTGATGGCGGCGGTGAACACCCGCTCCGGATACGAGTCCACGCTCACCTGCGCCGCCTGCCCCAATCGCAGCACGCCGTAGCGGTCCTCGGGCACGTAGACCGTGATGGTCAGATCGTCCAGCCGGCCCAGCGCCAGCAGCGCCGCGCCGGGCACCGCCACCTCGCCTGGCTCGATGGCGCGCGAGAGCACCACGCCGTCCGCCGGGGCCGTGATGGTCAGCCTGGCGATCTGCACCGCGATAACATCCAACGCGGCCTGCGCAGCCTGCACCTGGGCGGCCACCACGCCCGCCTGCGCGCCAGCCGCATTCAACTGCGCTTCCGCCGCCGCCAGTTGCTCAGGCCTTGCGCCGGCCGCGGTCAAGGCATACTGGGCCTCGGCGTTAGCCAGCCCCGCCTCGGCGGCGTCCACCTGCCCTGCCAGGGCAATGCCGTCGGGCGTGTCGCGGGCCGCTTCGGGCAGTGCGTCGTAGGTCTCTTCGGCCGTCTCCAGCGCGGCGCGGGCGCGGTCTACCACCGTCTGCGCCACGGCCAGTTGCTCCTCCGACGGACCCGCCAGGAGCAGGTCGTAGTTGGCCTGAGCCGCCGCGGCCTGAAACGAGGCTGCGGCCTGGCCCACCTGGGCCGCCGCCAAGGCCGCCTCCGCCTGAGCCTGCTGCGCCTCCAGGAGGCTGGCATCGAATTGCACCAGCACCTCACCCGCGGTCACGGCCTGGCCCTCGGCGGCGTTCACCGCCGCCACCCGGCCGCCCACCTCCGGGCTGATGGTGATGGTCACGGCCTCAATAGTGCCGGAGGCCGCCAGCGCGCCGTCGGCGGCAGCCGCCGGCCGGCTGACGAAGTACCAGATCGTAGTTGCGATGATGCCCACCAGCAGAATGATCGGGATGATTCGACGGGGATTGGGATGCATGGTTAGTCCAGTCGCTTTCTAAATCGCAGGGCGGCGCCGCCCATGATCACGAGGGCGAAGATGCTCAGCGCGATCACCTCCGGCAGCAGCGCCTCCACGCCCACCCCCTTGAGCACAATGCCGCGGACCACGATGAGGAAGTAGCGCAGCGGCACCGCATAGCTGATCCACTGGAGCACCGCCGGCATGGCTGCCAGCGGAAAAAAGAAGCCCGACAGGAAGATCGTCGGCAGCATGGTGAACATGGCCGACAGCATGGCCTCCTGCTGCGTGTTGGAAATGGTGGAGATGAATAGCCCCACGCCCAGGGTGGACACCAGGAACAGCCCGCACAGCACCAGCAGCAGCGGCAGGCTGCCGTTGATCGGCACGCCAAAGATCAGCACGCCCGCCACCAGGATTTCCACCGTGTCGATAAAGGCGATGATGACATACGGGGCCAGCTTGCCCACCACCAATTCCCAAGCGCGGATGGGCGTGACAATAAGCTGCTCGATGGTGCCGCGCTCGCGCTCGCGCACGATGGCGGTCGCCGTCAGGATGGTGGTCAGGAATTGCAGGATCAGCCCGATCATGGCCGGGATCATGTAATAGGCGCTGACCAGGTCCGGGTTGTACCACACCCGGCTGCGCACTTCGAGGGGCGGCTGCACCGCCGCCGCCTGCCCGCGTGCCGCCAGCCGCTCCACCATCAGCGCCGTGGCCTGCGCCTGGCCGATAAACGTGGCCGCCGAGAGCGCCGTGCCCGCCAGCGTCGGGTCCGACCCGTCAATCACGAACGCGATCTGCGCCGTCTGCCCGGCGGCAATTAGGTCACCATACCCTGGCGGGATGATCATGCCCGCCCGCGCCTCGCCCCGGTCGATCAAGTCGCGCATTTCGGCCTCGGACCCCACGGCATAATCCAGTCGAAAGTAATCCGCCGCGCGAAACGCATCTTGCAGGTCGCGCGAGGCCGCCGTACGGTCCTGATCGAACACCGCCAGCGAAACGTTGCGCACGTCGTTGGTGGCCGCGTAGCCCAGCAGCACCAACTGGATGACGGGCATGAGGAACGTCAGCGCCAGCGTGCGCGGGTCGCGGATGATCTGGATGAACTCTTTGCGGATGAGCGAGAACAGGCGGGTATTCAGCATCAGTTGACGATCCCATACAGGAAGATGTCCACCGCGCCCTCCAATTCCGCCGAGCCGCCCGCCGCCTTCAGCGGCGAATCCCTCAGGACGTAGTCCGTAAAGAAATAGCCGATCATCAAGCTCATGAAAGCCCGCTGGACGGTTGGCAGCGGCACCGCGCGCATCGTTTGGCTGCGGGCGGCGAACCCTTCCAGGAAGGTCAGGAAGATCGGAAAGATGCGTTCGGCCAGGTCCTTGAGGTGGCGGCCCTGAAACTCCAGCAATTCGATAAAGAGGATGGGCATGATGTGGTGACCCTGGTCCGCCAAGGCCGCCTCCAGCAGCCGGGCGGCGTGCCGCACAAAGTCATCCAGCGCCTCGCCCTGCGCTTGCCCCAGCGCTGGCACCAGCACGTGGTACGGATGGTACTGGTCGAACACCGCTACGAAAACGTCTTCTTTGCCGGCGAAGTGGTTGTAGATACCGCCCACCGCCAGCCCGGCCCGCGCCGCAATCTGGCGCATGCTGGTGCCGTGGTAGCCGTTCTGCACGAATTCCTGGTAAGCCGCCTGGATGAGGCGCTCACGGGTGCTCTCGCGTGGGGTGTCCTTTTGGTCCGTCATTGGTTGAGTTAGTTGTGAATGAACGTTCGTTCACATCCTAAGGGCAGTTTATGGATTGTCAATCCCCAGAATCAAAAAAGGGCCGGCGCGGTGCAGTCCACGCCAGCCCTTCTCTGCAAATCGCCTCGAATCAGGCCGAGCGCGTGGCCCTACTTCCGCTTGCCCTTCTTCTCGCCTTCGCCAATGGCCGCCACCTGCCGCAGCAGCGCCAGCAGCGACAGCCCGATCGTCACCGCCGTGCCGGGCGACACCTCCGGCTCCTCCCCGCTTTGTTCCGCCGCATTCACGTAGATGTAGGCCGCGCCCAGCCCCAACAGCGCCCCCACCACCCCGCCGATCACAAAGGCCTTGCGCCGCCAATCCTGTTCCATCGCTTATCCTCCTAACCCCAGCAATTGTCGCACATCCTTCACGGCGCGACCCACGCTCGCGGTGAAGGAGTTGATCGACACAATCACGCCCGAAGCCTTTCCGGCGCCGGTCTTCACATAGCCCGCCGCCAGCGCAGCGTAGTCCTGCCCGATGCGAAAGACAAACGGCAGTTCCCGCAGACCGTAGTACGCGGCGAAGATCAGGCCGGCGATGAGGGCGAACAAGATCAGCCCTACCACCGCTATCGGCACGATCAGGAACATCAGCGACACATCCGCCCACGCCGACCGGGTGGCCGCCCCGCCCGGAATGGATACCAGCACCCCCAGCGTGATGCCAGCCGCGAACGCCAATCCAATGGGCAGCCCAATCTGCCAGATAGCATCGCGCCGCACGCGGGCCTGAGTGTGCGGATTGCGGCTGCGGGGCAGGCGCGGCGTGGGCTCGGAAGCGGGCCGATCAGACACGCGAGTCATTCTAGCATAAAGCCGCGAGACCTCGTCACTGCCGGCGATGACCGCTCATCCACAGCCCGGACCCCGCATCTGGCTGTTGGCGCGTTGGACCCGCGGGACACAAAATCTGGACCCATCCTGTCCACTCCGGTGTATACTCGCTCTACGCAGGTGAAGGCGTCATTCGGCCAGTGCGCCGAAGGTTTGTCTGCGGCAATGGCAACCATCCTGATCGTTCTTGATGATGCGCCGGCCCGGGAGCAACTTGCCCAATTGCTCGGGCACGGCCAGCACGCCGTCTCGGCCGCTGCCACCGGCGCGCGCGCGCTGGAGCTGGCCAGCGCCCAGCCGCCAGAACTGATCCTCGCCAGCTTCCTCCTGCCAGGGCAAACCGCCCTGGAGTTGGTCCAACAGCTTTGGGCCAACCCCGCCCTCCATGCTGTTCGCCTCATCTTCTTGGCAAGCCCCGAGATGATGGGCGCGGTCGAGCCTATCGCGCGGGCTTTCGGTGTTCAGCACGTCCTGCCCCTCCCGGCTGCCCAAGGCGCCCTGCTCTCGGCCGTTGCCGCCAGCCTCCAGGCGCCCTCAGCGCCACCCCTGGCTGTCGCCGCGCAGAATGAACCTGGGCCGCCGCCCGCCGCCGCCGCAAGCGCCCAGACCGCCAGCCTCCAGGCTGAACTGGCCAAACGCCGGCAGATGGAGGTAATGTTCCGGCTCCAAAGCGCTGCCCTCGCCGCCGCCGCCAACGCCGTCATGATCACCGATCGAAGCGGCGCCATCGTTTGGGTCAACCCGTCCTTCACCCGCCTCACCGGCTACACCCTGGCCGAGGTCAAGGGGCGCAATGCGCGGCTCCTGAAATCCGGCCAGCAGGATACGGCCTACTATCGCCAGATGTGGACGACCATCATCAGCGGCGGCGGCTGGCAGGGCGAGGTCACCAATCGCCGCAAGGATGGCACGCTCTACATTCAGGACCAGACCATCACCCCGCTGCTGGACGACCACGGCCAGGTGACGCACTTCATCGCCATCCAGCAGGACATCACCGAGCGCAAGCGCACCGAGGCCGCCCTGCGCGCCAGCCAGGAGGAGGTCAGCCGGCTGGCGCGGTTCGCCAGTGAGAACCCGGACCCCGTCATGCGCTTGGGGGCCGATGGCATCGTGCTCTATGCTAATGCCGGCAGCCAGCCAATTCTTGCGCACTGGGGAGTCGAGGCGGAGGGCGCAGTCCCGGCGGAGGTTCGCGAACTAATCGACGCGGCGCTGCGGACTGGAGACAAGACTGTGGTCGAGATCAATGCCGGCGGGGCGGTGTACTCGCTCTACCTCGCGCCAATCGCGGACATGGGCTACGTCAACCTTTACGGCCGCGACATCACTCAGAACCGGCAGCGCGAGCAAGAATTGGAGGCCGTGGCCCAGGTGAGCGCCGCCCTGCGCTCCGCCGCCAATCGCGGCGAGATGCTGCCCCTGATCGTGGATCAGCTCATGGGTCTGTTTGAGGCGGTTGGCGCGGCCATTGTGCTCCAGGACCCCGTGACTGGGGAACTGGTCGTCGCCGAGACGCGCGGCGTGTGGGGCGTCCGCGCGGGCGAACGCATTGCGCCCGCCCAGGGCGTCAGCGGCGCCGTCATCGCCACCGGCCAGCCCTACGTCAGCGCCGACGCCCGCGCCGATCCGGGCTTCCTACGGCCGGATCTGCTGGTCAACGGCAGCGCCGTCGCCGGTGTGCCGCTGCGAGCACGCCAGGATACGATTGGCACGCTGTGGGCCATCCGCGCCCGTGCCTTTGCTCCCAGCGACGTGCGCGTCCTCACCGCCATCGCCGATATCGTCGGCAGCGCCATCCAGCGCGCCACCCTGTTCGAAGCGACCGAAGAAGGCTTGCGCCGGCTGACAGCCTTGCGGACAATTGACCAGGCCATCACCGGCAGCCTGGACCTGCACCTGATCTTAAATATCGTCCTCGACCAGGCCACCCACCTGCTGGGCGCCGACGCCGCCGCCGTGCTGCTCTTGGAGCCCAACAGCCAATCTCTAGCCTACGCCGTTGGGACCGGGTTTCACGGCCGCCGGCTTTCGGGTCTCCGACGGCGGCTGGGCGAGGGCTTGGTTGGCCGCGCCGCGCTGGATCGCCAGACTTTGAGCGTCTACGACATCCCCACCTCGCCCGGCGCCCTGAGCGACCAGGCTAGCCTCGGCCTGGCCGAGTTTCAGAGTTGCCATGCCGCGCCCCTCATCGCCAAAGGCGTGGTCGTGGGCGTCTTGGAGCTGTGGCAGCGCGATGCCCGCCGCCGCGACGCGGGCTGGCTGGAATTCCTGGAGGCCCTGGCCGGCCAAGCCGCCATCGCCGTTGATGGGGCGCGCCTGTTCGACGAGCTCCAGCAATCCAACGCCCATCTGCTCGTTGCCTACGATGCCACCATCGAAGGCTGGTCGCGCGCCCTAGATCTACGCGACCACGAAACCGAAGGCCACACCATGCGCGTCACCGAGATGACCCTGACCCTGGCGCGCGCCGTGGGCATTCCTGAGACCGATCTGATCCATATTCGCCGCGGCGCGCTGCTGCACGATATCGGCAAGATGGGCGTGCCCGACAGCATCCTACGCAAGCCCGGCCCGCTGACCGGCGACGAGTGGACCATCATGCGCCGCCACCCCGCGCTCGCCTATGAGATGTTACTGCCCATTGCCTACCTGCGGCCGGCGCTCGACATTCCCTATTGTCATCACGAAAAGTGGGACGGCACCGGCTATCCGCGCGGCCTCACAGGCCCGCAGATCCCGCTGGCAGCGCGCGTGTTTGCCGTCGTGGACGTTTGGGACGCTCTGCGCACCGACCGCCCCTATCGCGCGGCCTGGGCAGAAGTTGACGTTATCGCGTATATTCAGGCGCACACTGGCACCCACTTCGACCCGCTGGTCGCCGAAGCCTTTTTGCAGGTCCTGGCCGTTCAATGACCGACACCCAGCGCCCGCCCGACAGTCCCACCCCAGGCCCGCACCCCGCGCGCGGCGGAGCACTTTTCCTCAGCCTGATCGAACCGCCTTCCACCGCCCCTGCAAACTGGCGTGCGCACCTGCGCCTGCTGGCCGGTCTGCTCCTGCCCCTGCTGGCCCTCAGCTTCTTGGCCGGTGTCAGCCTCACCGCCCTCAGCCTTACCGGCACCAACGTTTCTCTGGCCTCCATCCTCACCGCCTTTGGCGCTTTTGTGATCCTGTCCATCGCCTACCTCTTTACCCGCACCGGCCAATACTATCCCGCCGCCCTCCTCACCGTGAGCGTCACCGTTGTGGGCGTGCTGGCGCCCATCATTGCCTCGCCGGAAGTCCTGCTCGAGGACTCGATTGCCCTGGCCTTCCTGGCCATCCCGGTGGTCCTGGCCGGCCTGCTGCTGCCGGTGCGCTACGCTGGCGCGCTGGCCGCCATCACCCTGGTGCTCGCCTGGGCCATCCACGACCTGCGCACCGACAATGCCGCGCTGGCGCTGCTCAACATTCTCGTGCTGCTGGCCGCTGTTTCGTTTCTGGTGTTGGTGGGCGCCTCCATCCGCGACCGCGACGCAGCCCGCCTGGCCGCCCAGTCGCGCGCCCTGGCCGCCAGCACCCGCCGCTTCACCAGCGCCTTCAACCTCGCGGCGGACGGCATGGCCCTGGTGGACCTGGATGGCAACTGGGTGCAGGTCAACCGCGCCCTGGCCGAGATGTTTGGCTATGACGAGGCCAGTTTGCTCGCCACCCCCGTGACGCACCTCGTCGTCGCCGAGGACCGCGCCACAGACGCCGCCCAAATCGCAGCCCTTCTGGCAGGCGAGATTGCCAGCTACCAGGTGGAAAAGCGCGGCCAGCACCGCCAGGGCCACACGCTTTGGATTCTGTTGAGCGTTACCTTATTACGGTCCGAGGAAGGCGCGCCGCAGTACTTTATCGCCCAATATCACGACATCAGCCAGCGCAAGGCCATCACCACCGAATTGCAATCGACCAATACCCGGCTCACCGAGTGGCTGGAGGAGTCTGAACAGCGCACGCGCGAGATTGCCACCCTCAACGAGATGGGCGAGCTGCTGCAAGCCTGCACCACCGCCCAAGAAGCCTACCGCGTCGTGGCCGACCTGGCCCACCTGCTGTTCCCCGACGGCGCCGGTGCGGTCTGCTCCCAGAACGCCTCGCGCACCATTGTCGAGACCATGGCCATCTGGGGCCAGGCCGACCCCGGCGCGCGCGTCTTCGGCCCCGACGATTGCTGGGCGCTGCGGCGCGGCCGCGCGCACATCAGCCCCGCCCACGACCGGGCCCGCCGCTGCGGCCATCTGTCCGGCGAAGCCCCGCTCGACCGCGCCCACCTGTGCCTGCCCCTGACGGCGCAAGGCGAGCCCCTGGGCCTGCTGCACCTCTCGCAGGCCGCCCCCGGCGAATTCAAGGAGGCCAGCCGGCGGCTGGCCCAGACCGTGGCCGACAGCACCGCCCTGGCCCTGGCCAACCTGCGCCTGCGCGAGTCCCTCCGCAGCCAGTCAGTGCGCGATGTGCTCACCGGCCTGTACAACCGCCGCTACCTGGAAGAGACCCTCGAGCGTGAGGTGCGCCGCGCCGCCCGTGCCAGCCGCGCGCTCGGCGTCATCATGCTGGATATCGACCACTTCAAACAGTTCAACGATACGTTTAGCCATGCCGCCGGTGACGCCGTGCTGCGCAGCCTGGGCGACTTCCTCCAGCGTCACGTGCGCGGCGGCGACATCGCCTGCCGCCTCGGCGGGGAGGAATTCGTGCTCATCCTGCCCGAGGCCAGCCTGGAAGCGGTGCAGGAACGCGCGGCCACGATCCAGAGCGGCGCGCATATGCTGAGTGTGGACTACGGTGGTCAGGCTCTGGGCCGCATCTCCGTCTCCGCCGGCATCGCCGTCTTCCCCGAGCACGGCAACAACGCCTCGGCCTTGCTGGAGGCCGCCGATGCCGCCATGTACCAGGCCAAGCGTGAGGGCCGCAACCGGGTCGTCACCTTCACCTGAAGCGCCCAGTCAGGCGCAGCCTCGCCCCATGCCCTGGTACGAACTGCATGCCCATACGGACGCCTCCGACGACTGCCTGATGCGTCCGGCCGATATCGTGCGCACCTGCGCGCGCCGCGGCCTGGACCGCCTGGCCGTCACCGACCACAACACCATCCGCGGCGCGCTCGCGGTCCGCGCGTTGGCGCCCGCCCTGGTCATTGTCGGTGAAGAGATCATGACCACTCAGGGCGAACTGCTGGCCTACTTCGTCCAGGAGGAAGTCCCGCCCGGCCTGACCCCCACGGAGACGATTGCGCGGCTGCGGGCGCAAGGCGCGGCCATCAGCGTCTCGCACCCCTTCGACCGGCTGCGGAAGGGCGCCTGGAGCAAGCCCGACCTGGCCGCCATCCTACCCCTGGTGGACGCCATCGAAGTGTTCAACGCCCGCTGCATCTATCCGGCTGATAACGCCCGCGCGCTTGCCTTCGCCCGTGTGAATGGTACACTCGGCACGGTCGGCTCCGATGCGCACTCGCACCGGGAGTTGGGGCGCGCCCGGCTCGAGATGCCGGCGGCCAGCACCGGCGCGGAGCTGGCCGCCGGCTGGCGCACCGCCCGGTCAGTCACGCGGCTGTCGTCGCCCCTCATCCACTTCACCTCGCGCTTCGCCAAGACATGGCGCCGGCTGCGCCAGTTGGCCGGGCCCGGTCCCGCGTAGGGCGCGGTCGGCCAGGGCGGCGCCTCAGGAGGGCCATTCGTGAACATCTTCGTCGGCATCATCTTGTCCATCCTGTTCGGCATCATCCCCATGGCCATCCTGGCGGCGGTGCTCACCTTCTTCGACCGCTACGAGAAGGAGCCGATCTGGCTGATGATCGGCGTGTTCCTGTGGGGTTTCTTCATCGCGGCCGGCGTCTCCATCATCTTCAACACCATCTTTGGTGTCAGCTTGTTCGTGGTGTCGGGCAGCGAAGGGCTGGCCAACGTCGGCACCGCCGTCATCTCCGCGCCCGTCGTCGAGGAAACCGTCAAGGGATTGGCGGTGCTGATCGTGTTCCTTTACTTCCGCCACGAGTTCGACTCCATCCTCGACGGCGTGGTGTATGGCAGCCTGGTGGGCTTTGGCTTTGCGGCCGCCGAAAACATCAACTACATCTTCACGGGCTTCCTCAGCGGTGGGGCCGAGGGCCTGGTCGCCCTCATCTTTGTGCGCGTGCTGCTGATCCCGTTCCTGCACGCCACGCTCACCTCCTTCACCGGCATCGGCCTGGCCGTCGGCCGGCTCAGTCATGGCTGGCTGCGTTTTGTCGCGCCCGTGCTGGGCTACCTGGCTGCTATCTTCTTCCATTTCACTCATAACCTGCTTGCCAGCCTGGGCGATCCCCTCATCTGCCTGTTCGGCAGCGTGCTCGACTGGATCGGCTTCCTGGGTATGTTCATCCTGATCCTGGTGCTGATGTGGCGCGAAGGCAAGGTCATGCGCGACCATCTGGTGGACGAAGTGCAGTTGGGCACGCTCTCCCAGGCCCAGTATCACTCGGCCACCTCCCTGGTGGGCCAGGTGGGCGCGCGCTGGGGCGCACTGGCCGGCGGGCGCTGGCGGCAGGGAGCTCGCTTCTACGACCTACTGGGCGAGTTGGCGTTCAAGAAGTACCAGTTGGCGCGCCTGGGGCCGGGGCACGAGCGCGACGCGGCCGCCGCTATCGAGAAACTGCGCGGCAGGATCGGCGAGGTCAGCCCGGGCCTATGACCGACCGCCTTCATCAACCCAAGACCGTCGCCCTTCACACCTCTATGCGAGTTGTCACTCCGAACCCGCTTCAGCCCGCCGGCCCAGGCGCGATCCCGGCGCGGGTGAGGAATCTGGCGCGCTGGCCCGGTGCGAGTTGTCATTCCGAACCCGCCTCAGCCCGCCGGCCCAGGCGCGATCCCGGCGCGGGTGAGGAATCTGGCGCGCTGGCCCGGTGCGAGTTGTCATTCCGAACCCGCCTCAGCCCGCCGGCCCAGGCGCGATCCCGGCGCGGGTGAGGAATCTGGCGCGCTGGAACCCAGTCTCAAGCGCCGTTGAACCCCAATCCTGAGTCATGGTAGAATTCAGGCGTTCGCCCCCGTAGCTCAGTGGATAGAGCGCTACCCTCCGGAGGTAGATGCCGGTGTTCGAGTCACCGCGGGGGCACTGGTTGTTGCCCGACGCATGCAGGCGCCAAACTTATCCGGCCTGAAACCTAACGACCGCCGCGCCGTGGAGGCCTTCGTGGAGGCCCTGCGCCGTGAAGTGGAAGGCCGCCTGCTGCTGCTGGTGCTGTTCGGCTCCAAGGCGCGCGGCGACGATCAGCCCGACGCCGACATTGACTTCCTCATCGTCACCGAAGGCGACACGCGCGACCTGGAAAAGCGCATCAGCGTGGTCAGTTCCAGCCTCGACCTTGAACACAACGTCCTCGTCAATGCGCTGATGTTCAGCCGCCAGCGTTGGGCCGACTTTGCCCGCCGCCGGGCCGCCTTCTGGCAAAACGCCCAGCGCGACGGGATGCTGCTGCTGCGATCCCCGCGCCTGCCAGATGCCCTCGTCAACCCCAGCCTCACCGCCGAGCAGCATCCGGCCGACCACCGCCCCGAAATCACGGCCTACCTGTCCAGCGCCTGGCAGGCGCTGCGCACCGCCGAGTCGGAGTTCGGCCAGGGCAAGGACTACCAGGTCGTCGCCAATCGTGCCTACTACGCCATCTTCTACGCCGCCAACGCCCTGCTGGCCACGCAGGGCCGCCAGCGCAGCAAGCACCCCCTCGTGATGGCCCTGTTCCGCGAAGAGTTCGTCCGCTCTGGCGCGGTGGAGGCATCCTTCATCCGCGACTACGAAGAAGCCATGAAGCGCCGCCACATGAGCGACTACGATCTCACCGCCGCCATCAGCGCCGACTACGTGCGCGTCGGGCTGGAAGCGGCCCAACGCTTCACTTCCCGCGCCGAGCGCTACCTTAGCGAAAAAGGCTTCCTGGCCGAGTAACTGGCCCACAGCCCCAGCACCGTCACAAACCACATCCGCGCCGGCGGCATCGTCCACCAATAGTGGTCGAACAGGCCGATCACCAGCATCGCCGCCAGCGCGCCCGCCAGCGCGATCTCGGCGGGATCCGCCTGCTGCCTCCGCCGCCACACTTGCCACGCCAGCGCGCCCAGCACCCCAGCCGCCGCCGCCGCGCCCGGCCAACCCAACTCCGCCGCGAGCAGCACCAATAGGTTGTGGACCGGCTCCAACGGCAGGTCCACCCCTTCGGCGGCATATAGTCCCACCACAAATCCCCCGCCCCCCACCCCCGTCCACGGCGCGGCGAGGAACATCTCAATCCCTGCCCGATTGAGCCGTGCTCGGTCCGACAGTGATCGCTGCTCAATCGCGGTGGTGCCCAATCGGAAACGAGCCGTTATGAGGGGCAGCATTGGCAGGAGCAGGACTAACACCGCCAGCCCGCCCAGCACACCGGCCGCCCAACGGCGCGGCTGCCCCAGACTTGGCCGCCACCGGGGCCAGCGCCACAACCACAGCCCTCCTGTCGCCGCCGCCATCACCGCCGCCGCCAGCCACGCCGAGCGCGAAAACGTGAGCAGCAATCCCACGGCTATCAAGCCCGCCGCCGCCAGCCAACCCCGCCCGCGTGTGGCCCAGAAACGCTCAGCGGCCAGGGCCAGTCCCAGCAGTAAGTACCCGCCCAGGATGTTCGGGTGGCTCAGCGTCCCATAGGCCCTCAGCCATCGCCCGCCATCGGCCTGTGCCACCACGCTCACATTGGACGTCTCCGCCTGCACCAAACCCGGCCACGGCAGGTTGAGCGGTTGCAGCCAGGCCGTAGTCTGCGTCGCCGCCTGCGCCACCGCCAGCAACGCCTGCCCAACACACACAGCAACGATGACGCCGCCGGCCAGTCGCGGCGATGGCGGATCGTTGACCAGCATCACATACCACGCCGCCAGCAGCAGCAGGTGCGCCGCCAACGCCGCGGTGACAGTTGGCGCCACCGAGCGCCCTGCCGACATGACCACCGCGGCAAAGATGGCCAACAGGACCAGCCCCACGCCCCGCGGCCCCGCCCGAATGGCCCCGCCCCGCAAGGCTCGCTCCACCAGCCACAGCGCCACCGTCGCCGCCGCGGCCACATCTGCCAGGAACAGCATGGCGCTCTGATACACGAAATAGACCCACGGCGTGTCGCCCTGGTACAGCGCGTGGAACCACCACAGGGTCATCAGCCCGATCGTCGCCGCCCAGCCCCAGTTTCGCAACGTGCTCGTCCGTGCCGCCAGCCGCTCCCGAGTCCACTTGGCGCGCCACCACCACCAGGGCCGGTCCGCCGCCCGGAGCGCCACCGACAGGGCCAGCACCCCCAGCGGAGCCAGCCCCCACCACACCGCGGCGGGTGAGCCATTGAGTCCAGGCGCGGGCGCCACCCGCACCGGCCGCACCCCCGGCTGCTCCCACAATTGCACCTGCCCCACGTCATAGCGATAGACCCAGCCCGTGGCCTCGAGCACCGGCTCATAGTGGGCATGATGGACGAATGCCCAACGCGCCCCATAGTCATCAGCCCGCGCCAGGAACGGGCCGGCCTCCCACGCCTGGCCCGACCACATGACGGTGTCAATCGCACCGAGACCGCTGAGGCGCAGTTCGGGCAATTGCCGCGCTGTGTGATAGGTGCCGTCCGGCGTGCCGTTCTCCGTCACTGCCGAGAGCTTCGCCAATTGATCGCCAAAGCCCAGGGTAAAGTACCGGTACGGGCGATTCGCCGTCCGGCCCAGAAACTCCACCAGCGGTGCGATGTCCACGGGTGGCGGCTGCGCCTGCGAATAGCTGGTCAGCCCGCCGGCCAGCACGGCGCTCGCCAGCATCGCTCCCAGGAAGACCGTCGCCGCCCTGGCCCTGCGCCGGCACAGGCGTATCAGCCCCGCCGCCGCCAGGATCGCCAGCGCAACAGCCGCCCAGAAGGCAAATCGCTCATACGTCAGCCAGGCCCAGCCTGCGCCAAACAGTATCCGCGGCAGAGGCGTCGTGCCGCCCAGCCCCAGCACCATCAGTACCAGCGCCAGCCCCCCAAGCGCCAGCAAGCGCCGGCCCCGCACCCGCACCGCCGCCAGCACGGTACACAGCGCCGCCCACGGCAGCGCCAACAACAGCGGTCCGTACACAGGCAAGAAGAAGAACAACACCGCCCGCACATCGCGCAAGTAGTCGTGGCGGCTCAGATGGTCAATCGGCACCTGCATCGCCTGGCCCTGGCTCCAGGCCAGCATCGGCCACAACACCACCGCCACCGCCACCCCCGATAATCCCCCCCACGCCGCCAATCGCCCCAGTATGTGCCCCACAGGCCCGATACCAGACCTGGCCTGCAGCAGCGCCCGCGCCGCCACCGCCGCACCCGCGAACGGCACCAATAGAAACACTCCGTGGTGCGTGGCACCCGCCAGCGCCGCCAGGCTTACCGCCTGCGCCAGATGCCGCCCGCGCCCGCCGCGCAAGTAGTCGTAGCCGCGCCGCATCGCCAGCAGCACAATCGCCGTGGCAGTGACGGACGGCAACTGTCCAAACGACCACGTCACCAGGCTCAGCCCCGGCAGCATGATCATCAGCAGCCCCGCCAGAGTGGCGGCGCGCGGCCCCACCCAGATGCCCGCAAAAGCGCGCGCCGCCAGCGGGAACAGCGCCAGCACACCCACCTGCACCACCACGTAAGCCGCTTCCTCGCCCGCCCAGCGCCAGGCCCCGGCGTAAGCCGCCGGCTCTGGGCTAAACCAGCGCATCATCGCCTCCAGCGGCACGGAAAGCAGCGCGATGAGTTGGTGCACCAGGGGCGGGTAGGACGCGACCGAGAACCCCAAATACCAGCGCGGCTCCCACAGGTCGAACCACGCCCGGCGGAAGTGGTCGGCCAGAAAGATGTGGACGTAGGTATCGTAGGCGTTACGCTGGATTTGGAGGACGGCGAACGGAACGTTATACAGCAGGGAAAGACCCAGCAGCGCCTGTGGGGTTAGGCGAGTCAGGCGGGAGAAGAGCTTCATGCGCCGAGGCCCGCGGCCCGACGGTCGGCTAAACCAACTGCGACCGCGCGGCGGCCTGCACGCGCCGCTGGCCGCGCGCCACGTCAAACAAGCGCAGGTATCCGGCGCAGGTGTGCTCCAGAGTCATGCTGCCCATAACGTGCAGGTTGTGCCGAGCCAGCGTGGCCTGGCGCGCGGGATCGGCCAGCAGTCCTTCCAACGCCGCGGCCAGCGCGCCCGGGTCGGCCGGCGGAACGTAATCAATGCTCAGGCCATCTTCTTCGGTGGACATGCGCAGATCCACCAGGTCGCTCGCCACCACCGGCCGGCCGTACGTCACCGCGCGATACAGCACCGACGAGGCGCCCGTCGTCGCCAGGTAGGGCAGCGCCACCACGCGCGCCTGCGCGAATAGGCCCCGCAGTTCGCTCTCCGGCCGTGCCCCCAGCCAGCGCACGCCCCGTGTCCCGGCGCCGTTTCGCGCCAGCATATCCTGGCGCAGGCTCGCCTCATAACCAGCAAAGCGCGGGTGCTCGCTCCCCGCAATCGTCAAGGTTGCTTGTGGCCGATGCTGGCGCAGGCGCTCGAAGGCTTCCAGCAGGGTCGAAACGCCCTTGAACGGCGCCAGCGAACCAAAGAAGAGAATATCCTCTGGCGGGTCGCCAGGGTACGGCAGCGCCTCTGGCGCCACGTAGGCGCCGTGCGGGATGTGATGGACGTTGTCTGCGCCGTAGTGCGTTTGCAGCGCCGATTTGTAGCGCCCCAGCGTGACGCACACCGTGCCCGCGCGCAGCAGCAACTGTGTCGCCGCCCGCGCCCCCAGCGTGGTCAGGTAGCCGTTCTTCGCCCCCACACTGTGCGGCGGCGTCACTTCAAACACCTGGTGCAAGGTGACGACCGTGGGAACGCCCAGCCGGTTGGCCACAAACGGAGCCAGCAGGCCCAGGAAGTTCACCGCGCGCGACGCCCCAAATACCGTGTAGCCCAGATTGAACCAGGCCACGTCCGGCCGCTCGGCGCGCACCCGCCGCGCCAATTGCATCGCACTGAGGTGGTCGTCCCGCGCCCACGCCCGCCGGATGCGCACCCTCCCGTCCGGCAGCGCCGCGTCGTCCGATGCCGGTTCCGCCGATTGCTGGGCCAGCACGGTGATGGTCTGGAAGCCATCCCGCCCAGCTAGGCCGCGGACAATATTCCAGCCATATTGTCCAACCCCGGTTAGTTCTGGCGGAAAGGGGGAAACAACACACAGATGCATAGAGGCGGCATTATACCGTGTCGGCATGGCAAGCAGACGCAACGGACATTGATACGAAACCGGCTGGCCAGTGCATTTCTGCCTAACCCCGGCCCGCCGCCTCGGCATATAACTCGCAGAACGTGCGCTTCGCCCGCGCCAGCCCAAACCCCTCCGCCGCGCGTTCGCGCGCCTCGCGGCCCAGCCTCAGCCAGCGCGCGGGATCATCCAGCAGCGCTTCCAGCGCGCCCGCCAGTTCCACCTCGGTGTTGGCCATCGTACCGATCTCCGGCAGCACCCCCACCGGCGTGCCGATGACGGGCCTCCCGCAGGCGGCGGCCTCCAGCAGCGCCATGCCCTGCGCCTCGTGCCGCGAGGTTTGGACGAACACGCCCGCCTCTGCATACACGCCCGGCAAAGCGCCATGCTCCACCGCGCCTAAGAATTCCACCCGCCCCTCCAGGCCGAGTTCGGCCGCCAGCGACCTCAGCCTGCCCAACAGCGGACCGTCGCCCGCAATCTGCACCGTCCAGCCCGGCAAGCGCGCCGCAGTCCTCAGCAGCACAGCCTGATCCTTGACCGGGTACAGCGCGCCCACGTTCAGCGCGGCGTCGGCCGCGGGTGTGGAGGCCGTCGGGCTGAACCGGTCAAGGTCCACCCCCAGCGGCGCACGCCGGATGCGGTCGTGTGTGGCGTCCGGCACACTTTGCCGGATGAGCCTGAGGAGATAATCGGAGCCGCCCGTGACCAGCGCCGCCCGGCCCATCAGCCACCGCCCCAGCAGCCTCCGCCCCGGCAGCAATCCCAATCCATAGCCGATGTCGCGCAGGCCCACCAGTTCCCCGCCGGCGACGCTCAGCACCACCGGCACCCTCAGCCGTCCGCCGGCCAGCGCGGCCACCCAGCCCGCTTCATCCAGCCAGAAGGCATGCACCACATCGAACTGGCCGCGCCGGTGCTCGACGGCAATCGCCCGCACCGCCCGCGCCCACAGCCCCGCCGCCCGCGCGCCCAGATGTCGCCGTCCATCCATCGCATGCACCGTCGCGCCATACACCCGGTAACAGCCGGCGCGCTCCGGCCAGCGCAGCGTGAAGACATGCACCTCGGCTTCCTGGGACAGCACGCGCACATAGTCCAGCAGGGCCGGGATGCACCAATCCCGCTCGCTGGAGGAGAAGCCCGGCACCACCAGCGCGATCTTCACTCCGCGCCCACCCCTGCCTGCCCCGCCCGATAAAGCGTCAGGCTGTCAAATGCTTCCAGCGCCTCCAGGCCCGGTCCGGCGCGCAGCCAGGCCACGGTCTGCCCTAGCGGTTCATCCGCCCACTGCTGCACGATGTTCTCATCATCAACCAGCACATACGTTGGCTGGCCGTCGTCCAGCAATGCCGCAACGTTCTCCGGCGACAGGTCATACAACTCATGCGTCTCCAGCGCCGAGTAGTGCTGGAAGGTCGCCGTCATGTTAAACGTCAACAGCCGCGCGCCCGGCGGCAGCAGCGCCTCCACCCGCGCCACCGTGTGCAGGTCTGCCTGCTTGCGAACGATGAAGCCCTGCGTCAGCCCGACTGCGCCGCCCAGTTGCGCGGCCAGCCCCAGGCCCAGCAGCGCCAACGCCGCCCACCGCCAGCGTGGCCCCAGCCAGCCGCGCAGGGTCTCCAGCCCCACGGCCGCCAGCACGGCCAGGGGCGTGAGGTAGGCCAGCGTAAAGCGGAAGTTCTGCCACGGCGCGCCGGCATGGAAGCCATACACCAGCAGCGCCCACGCCGCCAACCACCCCAGCGCGCCGCGCCGCCGCACGGCGGTCCACACTCCAGGCAGCAGCAAGGCGGCCAGCCACGGCGTGAAGTAGTACCGGTGCACTGGCGCCAGGGCGTAGTATAGGCCGTTGGGCAAGCGATACTGTAGCAGCCCGTCGGTCGTCACAAACTCGCGCCGCAGGGCGTTGAGCGGGTTCCAGGAGTACACATGCAAGTCCCCGGCGAAGGCCACGCCCTCCCCACCCGGCCCCGGCTGCTGGCGCACGGCCGCGATTAGCAGCGGCGACAGGATCACCAGCACCACTGCCGCCGCGAGGCTCAGTTGAACGCCAATTGCTCTTAGCGGCAGGCGCGCGCCCGTGGTTTCATCACGCCGCAGTGCCACCAGCAGCGCCGCCAGCAGGGCCAGCATAGCCACGAACCCATAAATCCACCGCGACAGCACCGCCACGGCCAGCCCCGCGGCGGCGAGCACCAGCCACCCTGCCTGCCGAACGCGCGCATACCGGGCCAGCGCCCACGCGCCCAGGGCAGCCGCGCCCACACCGGTGGTATCGGCCATCACTACCGCGCTCGATTGCCAAAGCTGCGGGTGGCACGCCGCCATCAGCCCCGCGGCCAGCGGAACCAACCAGCCCGGCCTGCGCCCGTCCGGCTGCGCCATCACCCACACTTCCTCGGCCAGGAGCACCGTGCCCACAACCGCCACCATGCCCATCAGCAGGCTGACGCCCACGCCCGCCGCGGGCGTCGTCCCCACGATGAAGGACGTGAGCGCCACCAGGATCGGATAGCCCGGCGGCCAGAAGAAAGGCGGCGGCTGCAGCGCCCCCAGGCTCTCGCGCAGCGGCCCCATCGCATAGTCGTAGTACGCAAACGGGTCCTGCCCATACAGCCCATCAAAGCGGCCCGCGACGCACAGCGCCACGACCGGCACTACCAGCGGCAGCCCCAGCAGGCCAACGAGCATGCGCCGCCCCCACCCGGCCCGGGGCGCGGCGGACACATCGAGATGCGCACGAGCCGGCGCGGTGCGGTCCATTCGCTATGCGTTCCCGCCGTTTACCCACACGCCGTAGCCATGGCGCGGCCGCGAGGGCGCCAGGCGCGCCTTGAGATTGGCCGCCCACAACTGCGGATAGGGATGCAGCCTTAAGCCGGTCGCCTCCAGCCGCGCCTTGTCGGCCCCATCCAGGTAGCCCCGCGTCGGGAACAAGAAGAGTTCCAGCCCATGCTGGGCCTGAAAGCGCCGCCGCTCCTCCTCCACCTCGCGGGCCTTGCCTTCCGGCGAGAGGAAGAATTGCAGCCCCGTGGCGAGCAGCAGCCCGCCCACCGCAACCTGCGCCCTGGCCGCCTCAACGTAGGCCGCCGGATCGCTGAAGAAGGCCAGGCACCGATTCAGGATCACCACGTCGAACTGCTCATCGAGAAGGCTCAAGCCCCGCACATCCATCTGGATCGCCCGCCACCTCGTCGGGTAGAACCGGCGCGCGCCGAGTCCATTGTCCGCATCAGCAAAGTAATCCACCGCCGTCACTGTGTGCCCAGCCTCCGCCAGCCGGTGGCTCAGCCAGCCATTCCACGCGCCCACGTCCAGCACCCGCTGTCCGCTGCGGCCAGCCATCTGCCCCTTGATCACCTCCAGGTCATACCGGCGCAGCCGCCACTCCAGCCGCAAGCCTCGCCCCGCCTCCGCCATTGGGCCAAACGGCAGTTGGGCGTAGTCATCCGCCCGCCCTGCCCCTCGCCCTTCCGCGCGTAGCGCCGCCTCAAGCGCCGCCAAGCGCTGGGCAAGTTCAGGCGAGACCAGCCGCCGCACGCCTTCCACCTCAGCGAAGGCATGGCCCTGTGCGCACCCCCACGTCGCCGGGTCAAGCGTCGCGCGGCAAGTCGGACACAGAGGCATACGACGCTCGCTGCCAGTAGCGGCGGCCCGGCCCGGCCACAATCACATAGGCCAGCCCCATGGCCCACTGCGCCGCGGCCGCGCCCGCCGCCGCGCCCGCCAGTCCCAGGTGCGGCAGCAGCGCCAGGTTCACACCAACGCTGACAGCGATGCCCAGCCCGTTGATCAGAATGACCAGCGCCGGCCGTTCGGCCTTGAAGAGGACATAGATGATGGGCAGATAGAAAAAGATCGGCCACACCGACGCGCCGCCGATGAGCAGCAGCCCCGGCGGCGAGGGCAGGCCATACAGCCGCGTCAGCGCCAGGTGCGCCGCGGGCAGAAAGACCGTCAGCACCAGCGCCCCAGCCGCCGCCAGCCGCGCCGCCACCCTCAGGCTCGCCCCGAATGACAGCCGGTACAGGCTCTTGACGAACGGCATCAAGATGAAGCCCGCCGCCGCCTGACCGTACAACATCAAGTTAGAAAACACCTGATAGTGCCCGATATCGCGCTCACGCAGGAAGGCGCTCACCGTGTAGAAGTCTGCCCGCGATTGCAGCAGCCCGCTAAACCCCAGCAGGAAGAACGGCAGCGCCGCCCACAACTGCCGGAGATCAAACCTGCCTGCCCAGCGCGTGGCTACCAGCGCCCGAAATCCCACCCCCAGCAGCGCCGCCTTGAACAGGGTGGACAGCGCAAACAGTGCCAGCAGTGTGTCGAGCGTCAACGCCGGTCCCAGCCACAGCACTGGCCCGGCCAGCACCGCCAGGCCCGCCGCCTCCACGGCCAACGCCCTCGCAAACGCCCGCCGGTACAGCACCACCACATCAAAGGCCTGGTCCAGCACCAGACCCAGCGCGCACAGCGCCAGCCAGGCCGCGCGGCCCGCTGGCAGGCCCAACCCCAACAGCACCACGGGCAGCGCCGCCAACAGCGCCAGCCGCGTCACCAGATTCGACTGCCATGCGGCCGCCACCCGGCCCGGCGCGCGGCTGAACTCACGCAGCAAGAAGTCTTTGTTGCCCCACCCTGCTATGTGGGCCGCAAGCTGCGCCGCAATCAGGGCGCGCGCAAACTCGCCCCAGAGGTCCACCGACGCCGCCCGCACCACCAGGAACGCAAACAGCGGCCCGATGAGGGGCACCGCCAGGCTGTTGAGGGCGTTCAGCGCCACCGCCCGGCCCCGCCGCTGAGCGCGCGCCCGGCGCAGGCTCTGCCACAGCGTCGCCAGCGTCATGGGCCGCCCGCCATCCCCGCCGCCTCGCAGCGATATACCCTCACCTCCCCATAGTCGGGCGTGACGATATCGGCGGCGACGAACGGACAGTGGACTTGCAGGTAGGCTTCCAACTCGCGCCAGTCCTGCGCGTTCTCCGTCGTCTGCGCGGGATCGCGGGCATACAGATCGAGCAGGCGCTCCTCGCTCACGACGTAGTCCGGGCGCAAGCCCCTCAGCACCTCTCCCAGCGCGGGCGGGTCCACGAAGAAGCGGTCGTCCGAGAGCAGGAACGGCAGTTGGATGGATCGCGCCGGGAAGTCGTGCAGCCCCAGCCAGAACGTCTCAGCCAGCAGCAGGGTCGCGCCCGGCTCCAGGCTCTGGCGCAGCTCCGCGCTCAACCCCGCGTAGTTCGTGGCCGTGCGCGCCCCTTGCCAGCCGTGCGCCAGCCCTGCCGCGCCCTCCACCAGCACACCAGCCAGCGCCGCGCCCATCAGCGCCTGCGCCCAGCGCCGCCGCCCCGCGCGCACGCGCTCCCACACCCTCAGCGCCGCCCAGGCGCATTGCAGCACCAGGAAGGGCATGACGAGCAGGATGTAGTAGTAGCGCTTGTAATGGATGAGGAGCGCCAGGAGAAACGCCAGCAACGGCCACGCGGTCAGCAACAGGACTTCGCCCGGCCGCCGCGCCGCGCGCACGCGCGGCCACAACACCATCACCGCGATGCCGGCCAGCACCGGCAGCAGCCAGATGCCCAGCCGCGGCCACAATACCGGCTGGCGAAAGCTGCCCCCCAGCCAGGCCAGGTAGCGCCACGGCTCGCGCAGCAGGCTATCGAGATAAAAGCCTGGGCGAATAACGTCGCTCAGGCTTCCGTGCCGCGCCATCTGCCCGCGATAGGCGGCCAGGTCGCCGGCCACGTAGGCCGCCCAGGGCAGCATCGCCAACAGCCAGCCCGCCACCATCAGCCACAGCGCCGGCCGCCGCCACGCCCGCGCGCCTTCCCCCCAAATCAGTATCAGCGCCAGCACGGCCAGAATGAACGCGCCGTAGACATGCGTGAGCGTCGCCAGCCCGGCCAGCGCGCCCGCCGCCACATAGCCCCAGCGCGCGCCGCGCGGGTGCGCCCACAGAAACACGATGCTCGCGCCCAGCACCCACACCGGCACCCAGATGTCGAACCGGATCAGCCGCGCCATATCCAGCAGCGGCATCCCCGTGGTGTTCACGTCAATCCCAATCCGGTCCACCTCGCTCGGCATCGGCAGCCCCAGCCGCACGATCACCAGCGCGCCCGCGGCCAGCGCGCCCAGCCGGGCGCTGTGTATCTGGCGGCCCAGCCGGAAGGTTAACGCCAGCGTCAGCAATCCCCCCCACACTGATACCATGCGCGCCTGCCACGCCCCCACGCCCATCAGCCGAAAGGCCAGCGTCACCAACAGCGGGTACAGCGGCATGAATTCGTAGTCGCGGTTCTCGGCATTGAAGAACCCCGCCAGCAGGTCGTTCCCATACACGCCCTGCGTCATCAGCTTGTAGGCCGGCTGGACGATCCGCATCTGCGCCCATTCCAGCACCGGGTAATTGGCCAGGCCAGGCAGCACCGCCGCCAGCAAGACACCCATTGCGAGAATGACGACGACTCGCGGCCAGTGCTTGTTCAGGGCCGCCCACCCCGCCGCGCCGTTCATGCCGCCGGGGCCTCGTCGGCCATCGCCCGCATCAGCCACGCCCACAGCAGCCACCCGCCGTACATTCGTGGATAGGCCAGCAGCGCATGCCAGCCGTCAAAGAACCAGGGGTGCTTGTAGTTGAATGGCACAGCCACCAACACTGCCGCCGCGGCCAGCCAGGCCGCCCTCAGCGGCGTCACCCGCCCGCGCTCGCCCGCCAGGTGCCTCACCGCCGCCGCGTACGGCAGCACCAGCAACGCATAGTGATATTCCTCGGCGAAGGGCAGCAGCACCACGCCCAGGGTCAGCGCCACTGCAAAGACCAGTTCCAGGCTGGCGGTGCGTGCCCGCCGCCACACCAGCGCCAGCCCCGCGCCGCCCACGGCCAGCGTTGCCGCCCGCCCCACCCAGGCAGGCAGTTCCAGCAGCGGCCGCGGATTCCAGACAGCGTCCGGCCGCGTGAGATGTTGAAAGAAACTCGGCACGGTCTGGAAGGCGGTTGCCGCCGCCCAGCCATGCTCACCCATGTGCTCGACGAGCGATTGCGCAAATCGCTGCCAGCCGGCCCAGCCCACGAATACCAGACTGACGCCGCCCACGCCCAGCCCCGCCAGCACCGCCAAGCCCAGCGTGCGCCACTGCCCCCGGAGCGCTAGAATCAACCACAGTGGGCTGCCGCTGAGCTTAAGGGCCGCCGCCATCCCCAGCGGAACGCCCGCCCTCAGCGCCCGCCCGCGCCGCAATTGCCATAGCGTCACCGCAAAGCCAAACAGCAATAGCACGTACACCTGCCCCAGCCGGAAGTTCTCGTGCACCGGCGCGGCCAGCAGCGCCCCCGCCGCCAGTGCCACGCGCGCCCCAAGTGCCTCCCCCGGCAATCCCGCCATCAGCAGCCGCAACGCGCCCGCAAACAGGGCCAGGTTGAGCCATAGCCACACCTGCCGGGCAGTGATGATATCCAGCCAGGCCAGGGGCAGCGCCAGCAGGGCCGCCGTGGGCGGGTTGGGCGCATACACCTCGCCGATCCCGTTCGGCGTTCGTGCCATCACTTCAGCGCTGTACCAGGCGTTGTCGTAAATCTTCGGCGTCCAGCGCCCCTCCCACATCAGCCGTGCCGCCACGTAGTACGTCGGGAACCCATGCCGCAGCGTCCCCAGTGCCGGCGCAAAGCACCCCCACACAAACACCCCCGCCGCCAGCGCCGCCACCACAACCAGCAATGCTGTTCTGAATGACCGCCTGCGCCCGCCGTCCTGTTCGCCTTTGTGACGCGGGTTGTTGTGGCCCCCATCAGCGCCCGCCTGCGCCGCCGCATCTGGCCCAGTGCCAACCTCGTCGCGCGGGCCTTCGCGGCCCGCCTCGGCGGCTGCGCCAGAAGCCGCCTCTGCCGCCCCGCGCTTCGCCGCGCGTCCGTCAAGCACAGTCAATTCTGCCTTGCCAATCTCATTGAACTCTGCCACCAACTATCCGCTACACACCTGCCCCGGATGCTCTTGCCGGGGTCCGCTACACAATCCGTTGCCAAAGGACCGCTAGAACCCGCTCGTCTCCGGCCGCTGATACCGCATCAGCCGCTGCAGCACGCTCAACTCATACGGCGCGTGATACACCCGCGCCCGATAGCGCCAGGCGCTGAACCCCCGCAGCACCGTCCGCCGCGTCCCCGTCAGCCGCGCATCGGTTGTGGTGGGATAGTACGCATTCAGCACACGCTCAAAGTTGCGGATATGCCGCCGCAGCCGGTCCGGCAGCCACGGCATGTGCGCGCTGTGCCGCTGTACGAACTCCAGCCAATCCTCGCTCAGCCACTCGTCCAGCGTCTCCGGAAAGCGAAACCCCTGCGCCTTCGCTGTGTCGTACAGGTCGCCCGCCAACGGCACCGGCGTGTAGTTGTACAGGATGATCTCGCTGCGCGGGTTGACGGCCTTCACCCGCCGGATGAACTCAATGGTCTGATGCACATCCGCCTCCGGGTCGGGCGGATTACCCAGCACAAACGAGAACTCGGGCACGATGTCATAGCGCGCCATCTGCGCGGCGATAGCCAGGGTCTTGTCCGGCGACATCGTCCCGCCCTTGTCCATGCGCTTGAGCGTCTCCGCCGAGCCGCTCTCCGCGCCCATAAACATCATCTTCAGCCCCGCCTCGCGCATCAGCCCCCAGGTCCGCTCGGAATACTTCAGCAGCGTGTCAATCCGCGCCTCGCCCCACCATGCCAGCCCCAGCGGCCGGATGCGCTCCGCGAATTCCGCGGTGCGCGCCTCGTGCACGAAGAAGTTGTTGTCGTAGAACTCCACCGCGTTCACCTGCCAGCGCTGCGCGTAGGCCTCCAGCGCCTGCGCCACCTGCGCCGCCGTCTGCGGATACCACTTGCCGTTCACCAGGTTCACCACCGCGCAGAAGTTGCAGAAGAACGGGCAGCCGTAAGACGAGTGGTAGCCCAGCGTGCGCGAGCCTAGGAACGTCCGCCGCACGTAGCGCTCCACCGGCAACCGGTCCAGGTTGAACGCGGGCAGTTGCGCCGGGTGAGGGATCGGCGCCAGCGGGTTGGAGACCGGTCCCCCAACCTCGCCCCGAAACGCCAGCCCCGGAATATCGGCCAGCCGCGGCACGCCCGTTTCCAGATGATCCAGCAGTTGCAGGAAAACGTGTTCGCCGTGGCCGCGCACCACGTAGTCCACGTAGTCCGCGCGCAGGCACGCCTCCCAGTGCTGCGTCGGGAAGTACCCGCCCCACACCACCGTCAGGCGCGGGTGCTGTTCCTTGAGCGCGCGGCACAGCGGCGCCGCCTGCTTGAGCTGCGGCCCCGGCATCACCGTCACCGCCAGCACCACCGGGCCGCGCGGCTCACACTCCGCGGCCAACGCTGCCAGTCGCGCCAGCGGGTTCGGCTCCAGGTTGCCGTCCACGATCAGGTACTCGTGCCGGCCCTCCAACACCGCACCCACCGCCAGCAAGGAGAACGGGAGAATTGGCTTGCGCCCCGCGGACGATTGCGGATTGTAGAAGATGATCATGGGCGAGCCGCCACGGCATACACCGTGAGCACTTCGTTGCCCAGGTCGCGCACGGCGACTGGCTGCGGGTCAAAGTCCGCTCGGCGCAGTGCGTCCAGCATCCCCGGCGCGTCGCCGTCGGTTGAGAGCACCACCAGCGCCTGTCCCCCCGGCTTCAAGTGCTCACTCAGCCCGGCGGCAAAGCGCTCAAACACCGCCACCCCGCGCCAGGCGTGGTCTAGTGCATCGCGCGGCGTGCCGCGATAGAACGGCGGGTTGAACAGCACCACGTCGAAGCGTTCCCCCGCCACCGGCCCGAACAGGTCCCCTTCGCGCGCCTCCACCCGGTCTTCCAGCCGGTTGATCAGCGCATTGATCCGCGCGCAGCGCACGGCCTCCGGGTTGATGTCCACCCCCACCACCCTGAATCCTGCTCGCGCCGCCGCCAGCGCGCACAACCCGGAGCCGGTGCCCAGGTCGAGCGCCGCCTGGCCCACGCCCCCGGCCGGATAGCGGCCCTTGAATGCCTCGACCAGAAACGGGCCAGTGCGGAACAGCACCGGGTTGAACACCTCTGGCAGCACCACCAGCGCCAGCCCGTCCACCTGCTCCAGCACCAGCCGCCGGTAGCGCCGCCCGAACACCCGGTGGCGCAGCCACAAGTACCAGCGCGTCAGCCAGCGCACCACAGGCGCCGCCGGGCTGCTCCTAACACCGGCTGCGCGCATGCCCAGTCGCTTTCATTCTAGGTCTTGGAGGCTGGCACGGAACCGCGGGCGCCGATCATCACCCGCAGTTGCCGCTCGGCCCGCAGCCATCCCGCCGCATGCCGTGGCACGCTCGCTAGCGCCCGCACGCGCCTGGCGATGGGCAGCGGCTGGGCCCGCCGTGTCTGCCGCACATCCAGCGCCCGCCGCAGCCGGAACTCGTGGTGCACTCGCCCATGCAGCACCCGATAGAAGTCCTGCGGATAGGGCCCTTGGTACAGGAGGGCCAGATCGTTCGAGTCCACCCAATTCTGCTTTTCGCCCAACTCCAGCTTCACCCTCTCGTAGAACTTCGTCCCCGGCAGCGGGTACGACACCGAGATACCGATGTCGTCCGGCAGGCACTCGCGCACGAGCTTGAGGGTCAGTTGAATGTCGTCCCAGGTCTCGCCCGGGTAGCCGAACTGAAGGAAGAAGCACACTTCCAGGCCCTGCGCCCGCAGGAGCGCCGCCGCCTGGTAGATGTCGGCCACCGTGTCGCCCTTCTCCATCGCATCCAGGACCTTCTGCGAACCGCTCTCGGCGCCCATCCACACCGTCTGGCAGCCGGCCGCCCGCAGAGCGCGCGCCACGGCCTCACTCACCAGGTCGGCGCGCGTCAGGCACTTGAACGGCAGCCAGGCATCGGCCGCGCGCACGCACTCGGCAAATCGCTCGATCCAGCCCGGCTTCAGTCCCAGGATGTCGTCCGCGAACCAGATGTGATCCGGCTGATAGGTCGTCTTGAGCCACGCCATCTCGGCGGCGACGTTCTCCGGCGAGCGCGAGTTGTACCGCTGGCCCCAGATGGGCTTGGCGCACCAATTACAGTGATAGGGGCAGCCGCGCGTGCTCACCATGTTCATCGAGTAGTAGCCGTGCCGCTCGCGCCACACCGCCCGGTAGCGCGCCACGTCCACTAGGTCCCACGCCGGGAAAGGCAGCGCATCCAGGTCGCGCAGGTCCGGCCGGCGCGCGTTGAAGTGCTCGCCGCCGTGCGCATCCCGCCAGGCCAGGCCCAGAATGCTATCCAGCGGTCGGTCGTCGCGCCCGCTCAGCGCGGCCATCAACTCGCCCAGCGTCGCCTCCCCCTCGCCCAGCAGAATGTAGTCCGCGCCCTGTGCAAAGTATCTGCTTGCATGGTCGGTGGCATCGGCCCCGCACAGGATCACCATGCAGCCGCGCTCCCGGGCCATCCCGATCATGGTAAACGCCGCCGCCCGCATCCGCAGCAGGCACATCTTGCTCAGGTAGTTGAAGTTATCTTCAAATAGCACGGCGAAGCGCGGCTGGTGCGCGTCCAGAGCCCTCGCCCACTCCGCCTCGCTCTCGGCCAGCATGGCATCAAACAGCGCCACGTCATAGCCCTGCGCCCGCAAGTAACTGGCAGCATACAGCGTCCCCAGCGGCGGATAGGGCTGCATGGCCGCCCACAGCTTCGGGTCAAACCGCAGGTAGTAGGATTGGCCGAAGAGGACGTCCACCATCGGTCAGGCGGCCCATTCGTCTTCCGGCACGCGGAGCGCCACGGGCAGCCCTGTGGGCAGGCTGAACCGGCGCACCCCCTCCTCATACCGGCGCAATATTGGGGAGCCGTGATCGTCGAAGTGGCCCTTGATCCGGTCAGCATCAAGTTCAGCCGCGGCCGTGGGGCGGCGGGCGCTGGCCGCGAAGCGGGCCAGCTTGCGCCGCCGCTCCCAGGCTTCCAGCCGGTCGCCCAACCTGCCCCCCAGCAGCCTCTCCCCCAGCCGCTTCAGGCCGCCCAGCCAGCCTCGCGGCGTCAGGTCGGCCTCTTGCCGCCACGGCCCATGCGCATTGGGCAGAAAGCTATACGACCAGTCATTCGCCAACCGCATCGCCACATACACCGCCTGGCCCACCAGCGGCACCATCTGCGCCAGGTCGTGCGCCACGTACAGATCGCGCCGCGCCTGCGCCAGCGCAGTCTCGGCCAGCACATAGTTCGGGCACAACCCCACGCCCGTCCACCGCGCCGCGCGCACCACCAGCACCGCCAACCCCCGCGCCAGCCACACCCGGCCGGGCGCCGTCACAATCAGATAATCCACGTCGTCCCCGGCGGGGGCATTGTCCAGGGCCAGCGCGCCCGTCACCGCCACCATGCGCACGAACGGCAGGCAGCCCAGCACCCTCGCCCAGCGTCGCGCCCGCGGCCACAGCGCCGCGGAGGCGCGGCCGCGCTCGTTCCGCAGGTCGCCAATAGCCTGCCGGCCGCGCAGCATCACATAGCCATTTGTGCACACGGTGTGCGCCAGCAGCCACGGCGATGACTCAAGCGCCGCCTGCACGCTATCGGGAGAAGCGCAGACGCCAATGAGGAAGTGGTGCACCTCGCCCGGCGTTAGGGGATAGTCGAAGATGTCGGCATATACCAGAGTCTGGAGGATGGCCTCGTCGGGCAAAGGAGTCATGGGAGAGGATCGGGGCCGCCGGGAATCTCATACGGCACGGACGGGCCGCACTCCGCTACGGTACGCGCAATGCCAGCCGGCGCATTCACCGCCAACAATGCTGCTGTGAGCGCGCTGTCACGCATTTAGGGTGTTGGCCGACGAGGACTCAAATACAGCGGCCCGCGCGGCCAGGTGCTCAAGCAGGGTCGCGAAATCGGCCGGGTCCAGCTCCGCGCCTGAGGCCCAGCGCGCCTCCTCCGCCGCCAGGTACACCGCCTCGCGCCCGCCCAGCCCCGGCCGGCCCGTGTCCGACGGGCGGCGCAGTTCGTAAAAGTTCATCCGGGCCGCCAGCGCATCAGCCTCCGCCGGGGCCAGGAAGGCATACACGCTCACCTCCGCCTCGCCTTGCACCAGACGCAGCGCAAGCAAATGATGGCCGCCTGGCACGCGCCCGCCGCGCCGCCGCTTGACCACAAACCGCCAGCGCCAATAATTCAGCGGTTGGTCGAGTTTGAATTCAGTGGTCGAGGCGCGGTCCCGCCAGCTGACCCCCCCCGGCTCCAGCCGCACGGCCTTGCCGCTCGGCCAGCGCTTGACGAGTTGGCGTTCGCCCAGGTACGCCAGCGGTTGGGCCGCCACCACTGCCAGCACGATCAGCAATAGCGTGCCCAGCCCGGCGACCTCGTCCAGGATCAGGCCCGCCAGCCAGCGCAGCACCACATAGGCCGCCACGATGGCGACCAACCAGATGATGAGAGCCGCAACCCGCACCCCGCCGTGATAGCGGTCGGCGGGCAAGTCGCGCGCGGCGGTGTCCATCATGGCGCCCAGGCCTGCACCTCCGTCAGGATTTGCGCCCCGGTCAGCCCGCTCTTGTTTGACACCGCCGGCTTGAGGTCCTGCCGGAACCCTTCCAGGAATTCCTGGCCCGTCGCCTGTGTGGTCAGCAGGATGGCCCGCAGCGCATTGGCGATGCCATACCGCGGCTCAGGCCGGTCCAGGTCCTCAAAATAGAAAGTGCAGCTTACGTACATGCGCTGTCGATGGAACTGCGCCAGCAGCAGCTTCAGCAGCCCCTGCGCCTGCTCCGCCGCAAGCCCCGCCAGGCCCGCGTCGCGCAGGTATTCGCTCTCGGTAATCTGTCCCAGCTTCACCCGGAAATAATCTTCGCGCAGTTGCCAGGGATTGTCGGCAATTGGGCGGGTGAACTCGATAAAGGCCTCATCCAGATTCGCGGCCAGATTGTCAAACGCCCGCCGCAGGGCCGGCTTCCAGCGCGCGTCGCCGCTGGTGCAGTCGCAGCCGCTGGACCAGCGGTTGAGGCCATGCCAGCAGCTCCAGGCGGTGTGCTCCTTGACTTCCAGTTCGACTTCCGGTGCATGGTCGCGCAGGTCCCGGCCCAGCGTCGTCACCTCGAAGCCCGCCGCCGTGGCCTCATACGCCAGCAGCCAATGGAGAAAGTGCTCCTCGCCCCGGTGGTGGTGCCCAAACGTCTCCCCGTCGGTGGCCAGCAGCAGGAACCGCGGAAACGACTTGCGCAGCGGCGCCAGCACGTTGCGCGCCCAGCGCCCCGCCCCGCCCTGCGTGGCAATGTTGAAGGCCAATTGGTTCGAGTGCCAGTCGTCGCGCGCGTAGACCGCCATGCGGTCACCGGAGGGCAGCTTCACCCAATAGGGACCAGCGCCCTGGTTGGCGTCCTTCAATTGCCCTTGCGACAGGATGGTGTACTTGACCCCGGCGTCGTGCAGCACTTGCAGGGTCTCCAGGTCCACCGCCAGTTCGGGCAGCCACAGGCCTTCGGCCTTGTGCCCAAAGCGGTGCTCGAACGACATCAGCCCCCAGCGCACCTGCACTTCCTTGTCCCGCCGCCGGCACAGCGGCAGAATCGTATGGTGCGCGGGCTGGGCCAGCGCGTTGCCCACGCCGTGCTGTTGGAGGTGGTTTCGGTCAGCCTCGATGATCTGTGTGTAGGTGTCGGGCGCGTGTATCGCCAGCCAGCGCGCCAGCGTCGCGCCCAGGTTGAACGACATCAGCCCAAAGTTGCCCAGGGCCGCGTTGGGCGCGTAGCATTCCGCCGTGATCTTCTCATTGAAGTTGCGGTATGGCTCGGCCCCCTCCTCCACGGGAATCTCCTCGTCATCAAACGGGTTGCCGCGTGGAGGCTGGTAGAAGTGGCCGTGGAAGCACAACGCGTGTTCGGTCATGCCTGACTCGCTAGCGGGCGTACAGGCCCGTCATGTCCGCCAGCCGCCCCGCCACCGCTGGGGTCAGTTGGCCGGGTTGCAGCCGCCAGCCCCAGTTCCCGCCGGTGGTGCCCGGCAGGTTCATGCGCGCCTCTGTCCCCAGGCTCAGCAAATCCTGCACCGGCGCCACCGCCAGGTCCGCCACCGATGCCCACGCCAGCCGCAGCATGTCCCAGGCGATGTCGCGTCCATCACGCGCCAGATAGCGCCGCACCAGGTCGCGTTCGCCCGCCGAGGCCGCCGTGTACCAGCCGACGGTCGTGTCGTTGTCGTGCGTGCCCGTGTACACCACACAGTTCTTGTCGTAGGTGTGCGGCAGGAAGCGGTCTTCCGTCGCGCCGCCAAACGCGAACTGGAGGATCTTCATGCCCGGCAGCCCATAGTCGTCGCGCAGGGCCTCCACGTCCGGCGTGATCACGCCCAGGTCCTCCGCGATGATGGGCAAGCCGCCCAGTGCCGTTTGCATGGCCGTCAAGAAATCGTGGCCTGGCCCCGGCACCCACTCGCCGATCTCTGCTGTGGGCATCCCCGCCGGAATGCGCCAGTAAGCCGCGAACCCGCGGAAGTGGTCGAGACGTACCAGGTCCACTTGGGCCAACGCCGCGCGGAAGCGGTCGGCCCACCAGGCATAGCCCGTGGCCTTTAGCGCTTCCCAGTCATAGAGCGGGTTGCCCCACAACTGCCCGGTGGCGCTGAAGTAGTCTGGCGGCACGCCCGCCACCGCCACCATCTGCCGGTCGTCGTCCAGCAGAAACAAATCCGGGTTGGCCCACACATCCGACGAGTCGCTCGACACAAAGATAGGAATATCGCCGATCAGCCGCACGCCCTGCCCATTGGCATACGCCTTGAGCGCCCGCCATGCACGGAAGAACAGAAACTGCCGAAACTCGTGATGGGCAGCCCGGTCGGCATGGGTGGCGCGGGCCTCGACCATGGCCGCCGGTTCGCGCTGGCGCAGCGGCGCTTCCCAGGTAAGCCAGCTTGCCAGGTCATGGTCGTCCTTGAGCGCCATGAACAGCCCAAAGTCCAGCAGCCAGGCGGCCTCCTGCGCGCGAAAGTCGTCGAATTCCCCGCGCAGCGCCGGGGCCGCCCCCGCCTTGAAGTTCTCCCACGCCTTTGCCAGCAGCGCCACCTTGTAGCCGATTACCGGGCCAAAATCCACCTGGGCGATCGGGAAATCCGGCGCGCCCAGGTCGGCTGGCTGGAGCAGCCCATCCTTCACCAGATCGTCCGGGCTGATCAGATACGGATTGCCCGCGAAGGCCGAGAAACACTGGTACGGCGAGTCGGCATAACCCGTCGGGCCCAGGGGCAGCATCTGCCACCACTTCTGCCCCGCCTTCACCAGCGTATCCACCCACGCATACGCCGCCGGCCCCAGGTCGCCAATGCCATACGGTCCCGGCAGCGAAGTGGGATGCAGCAGCAGCCCCGACGCGCGCTTGGACGGAGGCGCGGCGCCGGCCTCACTGGCCGATGTTGTTGAGGCTGTCATAAGTCCTTTCGATCAACAAGCTGGCCGTCGGTAATGCCCGGCTTCGGAAACAGATTCGCCGAAATGTCGGGCCCCACCTGCGACGCGCGCCCCACCGTCGCACCATTGGGGATCTGGGTGTTCTTGCCCACCGCCGACACGCCCACCCCGGCCGCCTGCGGGTCAATCCGGCCCACCCGTGCCCGGTGGCCGACGGTCACCAACTTATCAATCACCGCCCGTTCCACCCGTGCGCTGGCCTCAATCGAGCTGTCAGTAAACACGATCGATTCGTGCACCACCGCCTCGGGGCCCACGTACACCCCCGGCGACAACACACTGCGCTCCACCCGCGCGCCCGGCGCGATTACGCAGCCATCACAGATCAGGCTGTCGCGCACCACCGCGCCCTGCTGAATCAGCACCGGCGGGCGCTCCTCCGACTTCGTGTGAATGATCCAGGACCGGTCCGCCAGGTCGAACAGCGGCGGGAAGTGCAGCAGGTCCATATGCGCCAGCCAATACGAGTCCAGGGTTCCCACGTCCACCCAGTAGCCGCCAAACGGATAGGCGAAGACCCGCATCCCGGCTTGCAGCATGCGCGGGATGATGTCCTTGCCAAAGTCGTGGTGCGAGTCGCTCCGGGCGGCGTCCTCCAGCAGCATCCGGTCCAGCACATTCAGATTGAAGACGTAAATGCCCATCGAGGCCAGGGTGTCCGGCGGCTCCTTGGGCTTTTCCACAAATTTAGTTACGCGGTAACTGTCATCAATCGCCAGGATGCCCATTCGGCGTGCCTCGTCAAGCGGCACCCGTATGGTACCTATGGTCAGGTCGGCTTGGTGATCCAGGTGAAAGGTGATCAGGGCATCATAGTTCATCTGGTAGATGTGATCACCGCCCAGGACCAGGGCCAGGTCCGGGTTGCCGCGCTTGAGGAAGGTGAAGTTCTGCTGTAAGGCATCGGCCGTCCCGGCATACCAATCTGTGTCGGCCCGGCCCTTGTACGGCTGATAGACTTGCAGCCCGCCCGTGAAGCCGCGGTCCAGGTCCCAGGGCCGACCCGCGCCAATGTGCTCATTCAGCGAGTGCGGCCGATACTGGGTCAGCAGCATCACGTCGAGCAGCCCCGAGTTCACGCAATTCGACAGCACGAAGTCGATCATGCGGTACTTGCCGGCGAACGGGACGGCGGGCTTGGCGCGCTTGACGGTGAGCACGCCCAGCCGGGACCCTTCGCCGCCTGCCAGGATTACGGCTTTGGTCTTCATTGATCTTCCCGATCCGCGAGAGCCCGTTGATAAAGGGCCAGGTAGGCGCGAGCGGCGTGCGCCCGCCCCCAGCCCAGCGCTTGCCGCATACCGCGCCGCTGCCATGTCCGCCAGCGCGCCGGCTGCCCATAGCGCTTCAGCCCGCGCCGCGCGGCGGCCAATATTGGGGCCGCATTATACCCCGCCGCTGCTACTCGGGCACGGCATCCGATTGGCTGGCTTCAGTCTCGATCTCGGCGGGGCCAGGGGTCAGCGCCCGCAAGGCCAGTTCCAGTTCCACTTGCGTGCGCGGAGCCAGGTCCAGCTTGTAGGTCAACTCGACGTTCAGCGCCAGCAAATTGGGGCTCATCTCAGCCGGCGCGGAGGGCTGAAGCTGGAGCACCAGCGTCGTGCCCGTCACGTCGTTGCGCACCGCCGGACCATGACCTGGCCGCCGAAAATAGCGGTAAGCAGACCGGCCCACTGGCAGCGCCTGGGCATAGTCCGGCGACAGCTCGTGCCCGGACTTCAGCACCACCTTGTGCTCCACTTCATCGCGGTTGTCAATCGAATAGCGCACCCGCAGCCCGCCCGGCTCCTGCCAGACGCGCTTCTCCACCAGCACATCCGGCGCGGGGAAGCGCAGATAGATGATAGCGCCGTCGGCGAACCGGAAATCAAGCAAGTTGTCCACGGGCGTTTCCGGGCCGGCATCCACGCGGATGACATCCGTCAGCGCGCCGGTTTGCGCCAGCAATGGCGTGGGGCGCGTCTGCCCCTCGGCCGGCAAGACATACACCGGCAGTTCCGCCGGTTCGCCTTCAAACACCCACCGCGGCAGGTGGCGGCCCATGCGCGTGGGCGCCGCTTCCTTTTGCTTGAGGTCCTGCCAGGGCTTGGCGTTTGGCGCAAAGGTGTCGGGCAGCCAGCGGCGCACGCGCACCTTCACCTGCGGCGCTTTGCTGGCATCGATGTCAAACTTGGCCGGCGGCACGGCCAGTTGATTGCCCACCCACTCCCGGCCCGTCTCCAAGTTGAACCAATACAGCAGCCGCCCGCCATGCGAGGTAAAGACCGCCAGCTCTTTGCCGTTGCAGAAGAGCTGCTCATCCGAGCCGTCGCCGTTGACATCCTCGATCCATACACCCACGCGCGGCGCATCGGCCAGTTCCGCCGCCCGCGCCAAGGTGAAGGCCGAGCGCGCGTTCTCCCACCCCCAATAGCCGCGCCCGCCGATGCCGATGCAGCCAAACTCGTACTGGTGATGGCAAAACGCCTCCACCGCCTGCCGAAAGAAGGTGTCGCCTGGGCCGCCCGCCGCGCGCGTCCCCGCCGTTTCCGCCCGTGCCTCCGCCAGGGCCTGTAAGCGCTGGCGCACCACGTCATACAGGTTGCGGAACATCACCAGCTTGGGCGAGCGCGCCAGAAAGTCGAACCAGTCTGTGTAGCCGTCTTCGTGATACGGCGCGTCCGGCCGCACCAGCGCCGAATCCATCCAGCGCGCAGCGGCATCCGGCAGGGGGCCCAGGCTGTGCTTGGCCCGCGCCTCCGACAGGTGGCGGGTCACATATTGATCGGAGGCCTCGATCTCGCTCAGCAGGTTGTCCAGGTTTGCCCACACCGCCTGCGGCAGGTAGCCCTTCTCCCATCCCCACAGGCCCATGGCCTCGGCGTCCTCTGCATACGTCAGCCAGAAGTCATCCGCGCCCTCGCGTTCCTGATATCCCTGAAGATACTTGTGGAGCTGCGCCCGCCGCCCGAACCACGCTGCGAAATTGAAGCGGTCGCGCAGCGCCACATCATCCCGCACCGCAATCAACGACTGTTCCCCCAGCGCGGTGCGCGCTGGCGCGGGGTCCGGCGCGCCGGCTGCCTCCAGAACGTGGTCCTCAATCGGCACCACCGTGTATCCGCCCGTCGCAATCACCGGCAGCAGCGACTGCCGCCAACTGCGCTCCGATATCCAGAAGGCTGCTGGCTTCACGCCGAACAATTCCTCCAGCACTGCGCGGTGCAGCACAATCTGCTCAGCATTGTCCCAGTCGTCCGACGCGTACGGCACGTTTTGCGCGTAGGTGCTGCCGAGCAATTCGAACTGCCCGTCCGCGAGGCCGGCCCGCACCAGCTCAATCGTCTCCATGTCGAACCACGCCAGCGACCGCAGCAAGGTGCCCGAGAGATGTAGATTGAATTTGAGTTTTGGGCGCCCGCGCAGCACAGTCAGCAATCCGCGATAACAGGCGCGGTTGGCGATGTCGGCGTGTTCGTTCGTGTGCTGGTTGAAATGAAATACGAGGGCTATGGAAAGAGGCATGCAACGATTATAAAGGATGAGGGATGAATTATGAAGGCTGATTCATGCAGTTTCATGCCTCCGATGAACTCGTCCTTCGTCTCAGACTCGATCATTCAAGTTGCTCACGTCCTCTCCCTAGAGCGCTTGCACAATGCGCTGGGGAGAGGACGTGAGATAGATCAAGGGTTGAAGCTCAGCTCGTGCGCCGCCGCCGCAGCACAAACGCGCCCAATGCCGCGCCCACAACGCCCAGCACCGCCAGCGCCGCCACCACCACGCCCACGATGATGCCGGTGCGCGGTGCGGCCGCGGGCTCGGTGGCCGCCGTCGCCGTAGCTGCTGGCGTCGGCTGCGGCGCGCTCACAGTCGCGGCCGCTGGCTCGGGCGTGGCCGTGGCTGGGGTCTCTGTGGAGAGCACCACGAAGACCGCCGCCGTGCGCCCCGGCACCGTGAAGCTGCCCTCCGCCGGGTTATAGCTCGCCTCGCGCACTGCTGCATCCGCCGACTCCTGTTGCACCGGGTGCAGGACATAGTCCGCGCCCACAAAGTCGGGGTAGCCGAAGGTATGTATGGCATGTGTGGCGTTGAAGATCACCACGATCCGGTCATACGTGTCTGGCAGCCGGTCCGGGCCCGTGTTCTCCAGCGCCATCACGATCACGCCGGGGAATTGGTCGGGTCCCGTGTTGTAGAAGACGAGATGCCGCTCCACCTGCTCCGCGGTTTGAAGCCGGAAAAGTTGCGAGCTCTTGCGAATCCGCAGCATCTCCAGGAAGTGATTGAACGCCGCCCCGATGTCGTCCGGCGTTGCTTGCAGGGCCGGGTTGCCCAGCCGTTCCCGCATCGCGTCCCAGTTGCCGGTGTCGAAGTTCGGCAGTCCCACGCCCCAGTTGTTCGTCTGCATCGTCCAGTCCAGCCGGTTGAACCAGTCGCCGGAGTTGTACGAGTTGCCGTCCAGCGACTTCGACCGCAGCAGGTCGTCGCCGGCATGGAAGAACGGCACGCCCTGCGCCATCAGCACCAGGGCGACTCCCAGATTGTTCATCCGCACCCGCTCGCGCATCGGCAGGTCCAGCGGCGCTTTCCACTGGATCGCGTCAAACAGCGTTTCGTTGTCGTGCGCGGAGATGTAGTTGATGTTCTCCTGCGGGTCAAGCGTGTAGCCGCCAGGCCCGCCGTTGTAATCCACCCGGCTCCCCGGCACCGTGCGCCCCGCCGCGTTCAGGTGCTGGTAGTCCGCCAGGTTGCCGGCCAGCCCCAGCCGGATCAGGTCGGCATACCGCAGCAGTTGCAGCCGCTGCACGTCCGCGTCGCCCTGGTCAAAGTCATTCGGCGCTGTGAATAGTCCGGTGATGAACCCCTGCTGCGGCTTGGGGCCAAACGGCCCGCCGCCCCGCACGGCGTCGCGGATGCGGTCGTTGAACACTCCGATCCCTGCCCCGCCGATGTTGAGCTGCACCGCGTTCTTGCCGCGCGCGTTGTCAGCCACCTCGCCGAAATTCCACCCCTCGCCGTACACATAGATGCCCGGCCCATCCACGCCATTCGCGTCGAGCGTCAACCCGTCCAGCGCCGCGCGCACGTTCACCATGTTGCTCAGCATGTGATGGCCCATCAGGTCAAACCGGAACCCGTCCACCTTGTAGGCCGTCGCCCACGTGACGAGCGAGTCGATCATCAGCTTTTCCATCATCGCGTGCTCGGTGGCGGTGTTCTGGCAGCAGGTGCTCGTCTCCACCCGCCCGTCGCGGTTCAGCCGGTGGTAGTAGCCCGGCACGATCTTGTCCAGCACCGACTTGGCGCTTTGCCCGCTGGCGTTGGTATGGTTGTACACCACGTCCATCACCACCCGCAGCCCGGTCTCGTTCAGCGCCTGCACCATCTGCCGGAACTCCAGAATGCGGGCCGTGCCGTCCGGGTCGCTGGCATAGCTGCCCTCCGGCGTGGTGTAGTGATAGGGGTCATAACCCCAGTTGAACGGGTCTCGCTCGCGGATGGCCGCCACCGCCAGTTGCTGTTGGTCGCTGTCCGGCGGCAGCGCCCGCAGCGCCGCCTCGTCCACCGCTTCCCAGTTGGCCTTGTCCTCGTCCACGCTGGCGATATCGAACACCGGCAGCAGGTGGATATGCGTCAGCCCGGCCAGCGCCAACTCCCGCAAGTGCTGCATCCCCTCCGAGCCGGCGTGCGTAAACGCGCTATAAGTGCCGCGCACCTCCTCCGGCAGGCTCAGGTCGGAGATGCTGAAGTCGCGCACGTGCAGCTCGTAGATCACGATGTCTTCCGGTGCGGCCAACGGCGGCTTCACCGTCTCATCCCAGCCCAGCGGCTTCAGCGCCGGGTCGTCCAGGTTCACCACCTGGCTCCGCAGGCTGTTGGTCGAGAGGCTGAACGAATACGGGTCCGTCACCAGGTTCGTCACCACCTCGCCCGCGAACGGCACATACACCTGCACCTCGTATAGATAGTACCGCCCGGTCCAATCCGGCTGCCCCTCAGCCGTCCACACGCCCGTCACCCCGTCATACGTCATCGGCACGCTTTCCCCCTCCGCCGCGCTCGATGAGTCATACAGCACCACGCTCACGCCCTGCGCCGTCGGCGCCCACACCCGCAGCGTCGGCGTGTCGCCCGCGTAGCTCACCCCCAGCGGCCCACGATATGTGAATAGGTCATCCAGCACACCGGGGATTTGCAGCCCGGTCGCATCCAGCACCCGCCCCTGTTCGCTCAGCGCCGCGATGGCAATCTGCCCCTTCAGGATGTCCGGCACTCGCGCCACGTCCGCTGCGTTGAGCTCAAACCGCGCATAGCCCAGCAAATGCGGACGCGCCACCGTGATGCGCGCCGGCAGGCCAATGTCCGACCGCGTCAGCGCAATCGAATCCCCTCCGGCCACCCCGTCCGGCGTTAGCGCCAGCCCGCCCTGCGGCGCAAAGAACAACCGGTACTCCGCGCCGTCGATGTCGTCAATCTGCCAGGCGATGGTGTCGCGCGCCACCCAATGCGCCTGATACTTGTTCAAGTCCCCCCGCGGTGCGCCCTCTGTGCTCACGCTCACCTCGCCAGTCGTTGGATTAAAACTGATATACAGCTCGCTGCCTTCTTCCACCGCAAACGGGATCGGCGCCCCGCCCGCGGCCCCCTCCGCGCCGATGGCTCCATCCGCGCTTTCGTTCAGCGCAATCTGCACCTCGTATTCCCCCGGCGGCAGCGCCTTGGTCGAGAACACCAGCACCCCCGACCCGCTCGGGTCTTGCAGCCACGAGCGCAGACAGCCCGGGTCGTTGTCGTTGGCACAGCCCAACTCGCTCTGGAACGTACCCATCGCCACCGCAATCACCTGGTTGAAGTTGTCCGTGATCCAGTGCGTCCGGTGGTGGTAGTAGAACTTCACCTGGGTCGACTCATCCACAGCAAGCGGGATGTCGCCGCCGCCCGGTGCGGCATTCATGCCGTAGTTCACGTCCCAACCGCCGTTCAGCGCCGCCTTGTATCGCGGCCCCTGGTCGTCCTGGTCGTTGTCCGGCGTGATCTCGAACACGCCCTGCCACACATCGTCTTCTTCGTCATAGGTCAGCGCTGTCGCCTCGCAGGCCGGCATCCAGTCGCCGCTGCACCCCAATTCCGATTGGTGCGTCCCCGGCACCACCACCATGTCTGGCTGCGGCGCAGTGGCCGGGCCGGCGGCCTCGCCGTTCACGCTGTCAATGATCAGGTGCGTGTTGTGATCGTAGATGAACGTCACCTCGGTCGGCTCGCTCACCACGAGCCCGATGTCCGGGCCGTCCTGCACACCCTCCGCGCCATAGTTCTCGGCCCAGGTTCCGTTCAGCGCCACCTTGTAGCGTGGCCCCTGGTTGTCCTGGTCGTTGTCCGGCTCCACGGTGATCACGGCCCGCCACACGTCTTCGGCGGCGTCGTATTCCATCGCCGTCGCCTCGCACTCCGGCTGCCAGTCGCCCGGGCAGCCCGCCTCGCTCTGGTGCGTGCCCACCACCACCACCATGTCGGGCGGCGGCGTGTGGTCCGCCCGCGCCGGGCCGGCCCCGCTCAGCCCGCCCAGCGCCAGCGCTGCCGCCCCCAGCCACCGCCAGACCTTCCCAAGCAACCCATCCGTTCGTATTACTAACATGGCCTTATCCTTCCGCGCGCGTTTTCCGCCGCGCGCCATACCACCAGCCGCCCGCCAGCGCCGCCAGCCCCAAGCCTGAAAGCAGCAGGCCGGCGTACACCCGTCGCGGCCGAAAATCGAACACCACCGTATGCGTGCCCTCTGGCACCGCCACCGCCCGCAGAATGCCTTCCCCAGCTTCCATCAGCGGCACTTGCTCCCCATCCACCTTTACCTCCCAACCCGGATAGGCAATCTCGCTCAACACCAGCGTCCCCGGCCCCACCGCCTCCACCTCAATCCTGTTGGGCGACCACGCCCGCACCCGCGCCGCCCCCCCCGCTGGCTCCATCCACACGCGCTCGCGCGCCACGTCGTTTCGATAGATCAGCGCCCCACCGGTTTCGTGCGCCAGCGCCAGCCCCGGCGCGCTCAACGGGAATCGCGAGACCACGTATTTGACGTTGAATAGCCCCAAGCCCGCCGCATCGGGCGTCGCCACTGTTTCGCCCCTCGCCGCCTCCGCCACGTTGGCCGGCACTACCACGCTGTAACCCGCTCCACCCACACCCACCGCTGCCGCGATTGCTGCCTGGGGCGCGGCCAGTTGCAGCGGGTTCACCCCGTCCAGGTGCTCCAGCCCATCCCCATACGGCAGCGCGTAGTCCGGCGAATACACCCGGAACTGCCCCGGCTGTTCCCGCAGCCACGCTGCCGCTTCCGTTAGTTCCGGCGCAGGCCGGGCCGCAAACAAGGTCCAGTTCACCCGCCACAGGTCCGCCGCCGTCAGCACCACCAGCGCCGCCAGCAATACGTGCGCTCTCGGCAGTCGTGGGCCCAAAGCAGGATATCGCCGCGCCAGCCACGGCAGCCCCGCATCCGCCAGCCGCTGCGCCCCATGCCCGGCCAGCATCGCCACCGCCAGCGCCACTAAGAACCACACTCGCGGCGGCACCCGCAGCCCGCTCACCCCCGGCACAAATCTGAACAGCGCCGGGAACACGAAGAAGTTGTTCCCCAGCGCAAACGCGCCCGCCGCCAGCGCCGCCGCCGCCCACAGCCAGCGTCCGCGCCCCACGCCTCCCAGCCCCAGCACCAGCGGCACAACCCCCAGGTACGTCATCCACTCATGGAAGCCGCCCAGGTTCGGGATCGACAGCCCGATCAAATAGCGCGGCGGCAGCGAGAACTCGCTCGCCTCCGCCAGCGTCAGCGCCGCCCGGTTCGACAGCCGCACAAACTCCTCAAACGGCAGTACGAACACCGCACTCAACAGCGCAAAATGCACCCCCGCGCTCACCCCCGCAAGCAGGTAGGGGCGAAGCATTCGCCCACGTATTTCCGAGCTAGCCGCCTTGCCGGCGGCGAATGCTTCGCCCTGCCCGCGCCCCCCGAAACCGGCCGCCCCGCCCGCTGCGTTTGCCTCGCCCCTGCGCCGGAACCACTCAAGCACCGCTGCCGCCACCGCCAGCGGCGCGCTGTAGGCCACCCAGCGCACGTCCGCCAGGCAGATGAGCGCCAGCACCGCCCCCGCCGCGGCGCCCCGCCGCCAGCCGCCCAACGCCGCCCGCCGCGCCGCCAGCACCAGCCACGGCGTCCACGCCACCGCAAAGATCAGCGAGACGTGCCCTGCGCCGAAATGCGCCAGCAGCTTCGGCGTCCCCGCGAACGCTGCGCCCCCCAGCAGCGCCGCCCACCGCCCCACGCCCTCCGCCCGCAGCAGCCGGTACACCCCATAGCCCGCGCCCGTCAGGTGCAGCCCCACCAGCATGTTCACCGCGGCCGTCACCGGCAGCAGCAACAGCAGCAGGTTGGGCGGATACCACATCCCCGACAGCGGGTCCGCCGCGAACGGCTGCCCGGCCAGGATTTGCGCGTTCCACAGCGGCCACTGGCCAAACCGCGCCAGCGAGTCGCGCAGGTACAGCGCGTTTGGCAGATGGCTCAACAGCAGGTCGGTGTAGGGCGAGTTGGGCGGGAAGGCCACCCAGGTCGGGTGCAGGGTCAGCGGCCCCAAGGCCAACGCCGCCCAGCCCGCCAGCGCCGCCAGCGGCCAGAGGGTGAACTTCCTCAGGCCCGCTGGCGCCACCACCACCGCGTCAGCCACGGGCTTGCGCGCCGGCCTTCACCGGAGCAGCACCCCGCCGTACCCCGGCAGAGTCACCGCCACCCTTTCGCCGTCCGGCCTCACGCCGCACCCCGCCTCGGTCCGCAGCACCACCTCGCGCTCGGCAATCGGCAGCGACATCGTCACCGCCTCAGCCGTGAGATTGAAGACCGCCGCCACACTCCCGCCCTCCCCTGTGCACCGGTACGCCAGCCGACCGCCCTCGGCCAGCAGCGTCTCACGCTTGCCGGTGCGCAGGGCCGCGTGCTCATGCCGCGCCGCGATCAGCGCCTTGTAGAAATCCAGCACCTCCGCGTTTTGCTTGTCGCCCCACACCATCGGCAGCCGCGCCTCCTCGTGGATGGCCCAGCCACCCTGCCGCACGTCGCGCTCCTGGCTCAGACCCGCCTCCGTGCCGTAGTAGATGATGGGCGCGCCCGCCAACGTGAATTGGCACAGCGCCGCCAGCTTCAGCCGGCGCGTGTCGCCCCCCACCACCCACAGAAAGCGGTTCATGTCATGATTGTCCAGGAACGATGGGCGCGAGAACGACGCCGGGAAGAACGCCTCGTGCCGGTCCATGAAGTCCGCGAAGCGCCGCGCATCCCACTGGCTGTAAGCAAACGTCTGCCGCAGCGCCTCCAGCAGAAAGAAATCGAGCGCCCCGTCCATCCCGCCCTCAAATGCGATCTGCGAGTCCGGCGGGTCGATGGCCTCGCCAAACGTCCAGCAGTCCGGCTTGGCCGCCCGCGTCACGCGCCGGAAGTCGGCGTAAAAGTCCGGCGTCGGCCCGATGCAGTAATCCACCCGGTAGCCATCCACCCCAAACTCCAGCCAGTACTTGGCCGCGTCCAGCACATGCTGCCGCGCCGGCCCATGGCGCAGGTTGATCTGCGGCAGGTCCTGTACCCCAAAAAAGGTCTTGTACTCCTCGGGCCATTGATCCCATGTGTACCAGGCCCGGTAGGCGCTGGCTGGGTCTGAGACCGCCGCCGCGAACGTCGGGTGCTTGTCCGACCAGTGATTGGGCACGAAGTCCAGCAGCACCCGCAGCCCGCGCCCGTGCGCCTGGTCGATCAGCGTCCCAAAGTCCTCCAGCGTGCCCAGCCGTGGATTGATTGTAAAGAAATCCGTCGCGTCATAGCCGTGATAGCTGGGGCTCGGAAAGATCGGGCTGAGCCACAGGCAGTTCACCCCCAACCCGGCGATGTAGTCCAACTGCGCAGTGATGCCCGCCAGCGTGCCGTTGCCGTGCAGCGCCGGCCTGGGCGCGATCCGCGGAAAGTCCGGCGCTGGGCTGTAGAACCGGTCCACAAAGATGTGATACAGCACCGCGTCCTGCGCCCAGGCCGGCGGCGGGTCGTCGTCCACGTAGTAGGCATAGTATGCGCCCCCGTCCGCCATTTCGTCGCCCTGGCCGCCCCCCGCCCCCACCCGGTAGCGCACCACTGTCCCCGCCGCCTGCCCCGGAATCTCGCCCCGCAGCCGCCGCACATACCCCCACAACGGCGTGCTCCACTCCGTGCCCACCACCGTCAGCGGCGCGGCCTGCCCGTTCACCGCCACGCCCCCTGCGCCCGCCGGGTCGCTGCCATCCGTGGTCCAATACACCCAGGCCCGCTCGTGCGTGTGCGTCGGGCCCAGCGTCAGGCCCAGCGTCACCGCCTGCCCCGGCTGCGGGTCGCGCGGTGTGCGCTGCTGCGCGTGCGTCACGCCCCCCAGCCGCGCCCGCGTGTGTGCCAGGCGGCTCTCTTCGGTCGTCAGCGTGCCGAAAACAAAATCATCCATTATTGTGTCAGCCGAATGATATGCGCCGACTCCGGCGGGATCTCTGCAAATGGCACGTACCCATCGAACCCGCCCGCAGCGTTGATCGTCGGCGCTGCGGGGTCCGCCTGCCCAAACACCGCCTCCGCCTGCACCGGCCCCATGAACGGCCCGCTCTCCAGTGTCAGCGAATACAGCTCAGGGTTAAGCGCGCGGGGGTGCGCGTTCACCAGGATCAGAAACGCCTCATCCTCGTTGTAGCGCAGGATGGCGTACAGCCGCTGGCTGTCCGGGTCCACCACCAGGGTCTCCCCGGTGCGCAGGGCCGCGTGCTCATTCCGCAGCCCGATCAGCGTCCGGTACAGGCTCAACAGCGAGTCCGGGTCGCCCGTCTGTTCCTCCACGTTCACGTCTGGGTAGTCCAGGCTCGGCGCGCGCCACGGCGTGTGCGTCGAAAAGCCCACCCGCAGATTCTCGCCGCTCCACTGCATTGGCCGCCGGATGTTCTCGTCCGGCTTGGAGCCCGTCATCCCGATCTCCTCGCCGTAATAGATAAACGGCACCCCCGGCGACGTGAGCAGCATTACCGCCGCCAGCTTGGCCTGCTGCACCCCCCGCACCGTGTCCATCACCCGGTTCTGGTCGTGGTTGGTCAGGAATACCCCAAAGCTCCCCTGCGGCACGCCTTCCACGGCCATCAGCGTCTCCAGGTGCTGCGAAGCGCTGCTGGCCAGCGGGCCGTTCGCCGAGCGCAAGAACGCCTCGGCCAGGTCGAAGTCAAAGACGATATCCATCTCATCGCCCACATAGTCAATCGCCTTGTCCAGCGGCGTCCACGCCTCGCCCACGGTAAAAGCCTCCGGCTCCACCCCGGTGTAGAAGTCCCGGAACGCTTGCAGCCAGGCGTGCGTGGCCGGCGTGTTCTCCTGCGCCGACCCCTCCTCCACAAAATGCTTGATCGCGTCCAGCCGGAACCCGTCCACGTTCATCTCGGTCAGCCAGAACTCCGTGATGGCCTGGATCTCTTCCGTAACGACCGGGTTTTCCAGGTTCAGGTCCGGCATCTCCGACCAGAACAGCGCGTAGTAATAGCCCTCCTTGCCCCGATACCACACCTGCTGGCCGGTCGGCCCGCGCCAGGCCGGCGCCTCGTCCGCCCAGAGGTACCAGTCCCGGTACTCCGGGTTGCCGGCATTCGCCTCGATGAACCACGGGTGCTTCGTGCTGGTGTGGTTCAGCACCAGGTCCACGATCACCCGCATCCCGCGCGCGTGCGCCTCGTCCATCAGCCGCAGAAAGTCCTCGCGCGTCCCATACTCGTCGTCCACCGCGTAGTAGTCCACCACGTCGTACCCATGGTAGCTGGGCGACTGCATAATGGGCATCAGCCACAGCGCCGTCACCCCCAGGTCGGTGGTCGTGGCGGGGTCGCCGTCGTTCAGGTAATCCAGCTTCTCGATCAGCCCATTGATGTCCCCCACCCCGTCGCTGTCCGAGTCCTTGAAGCTCCGCACAAACACTTCGTAGAACACGGCGTCCTGCCACCACGGCACCGGCGGCGGAGCCGGCGTGGGCGTCACGGTAGGCGCCAGTGTCGGCGCGGGCGTGGCGGTGGCAGCCGGCGTGGCCGTGGGCGCGGGGGTGGCCTGCGCGCACGCCGCCAGCAGCAATACCAACAGCAGCTTCCTCATGGTTTGGCCTGTGCGGTAAGGTTCTCGATGTTGCCCCCCACCGGCAGCCCACTGGGCACCGACTCGGGGATCGTGTCTTCCAGGTGCAGCGCGGCCGGCGAGGTCAGCGCGCCCAGGAACGCCAGCAGGTCCGCCACCTGCGCGTCCGTCAGCGTCGCCTGGTCCGAGGCAATATCGCTCTGCGTGCTCAGCACCGCCCGCAGCACCTCCGGCTGGTCCTGGCACATGCTGCGGAACATCACCGTCAATTGGCTGGCGTCATAGGTCAGCAATCCGTCCGCCGGATTCAAGTGATGCCGCACCGCGGCCTCCAGGGTGGTGAACGCGCCGCTGTGCATCCACGGCCCGGTGATAGCCACATTTCGCAGTGGCGCTGTGCGGAACGCGAACCGGTCGCAGTCGTTCCCAGTCTCGCGCGCGCGGCCCAGGTCCAGCGGCTCTTCCCGCCCCTTGCCCGGCCCCACCTGCGGCACTGCCAGGTTGTGGAATTGCTGGTCCGTCAGCAGCCCGCCGGTATGGCATGTGGCGCACCCGGCCTCGCCGTAGAACAGCAGTCCGCCGCGCACGGCCTCCGGCGACAGCGCGCCCTCGTCTCCCTGGATATACCGGTCGAACGGGCTGTCCTCAAACGTGAAGAAGTCAATCTCATAGGCGGCCAGCCCGTTGGCGGCGTGCTGGAACCCAAGCTGGTCCACCGGCACGCCCGGGTACGCAGCCTGGAATAACTCCACATAGCCCGGGATCGCCGTCAGCCGCCGCATCAGCGCCGCCCAGATCGGCCGCGCGGCATAGTCCACCAGCATCGCCAGCTCATTCTTCTCTCCGAAGATGTCATAGTCCCCGCGCAGCCCCCGCATCTCGTCCCGCGACGTTACCGGGAACATGGCCTGCGCCGCCAACAGGCTGTCCAGCCCGTCCGGCAGCCGGTCGCTGGCCGGGGTGTCGAACCCGGTCGCCAGGCTCCCGGACACGCGCCCATCCCAGAACAGGATTTCCCACTCCTCGTACCCCAGGTTGAACAGCGGCTGCGCGTTGCGCGGGATGAACTCGTTGCGCTCATTCAGCCTCACCCGTTCCTCGCCCAGCCCCTGCCCGCTGGTGCCAATGGAGACCGACAGGCTGTCGCCGGTCGCCTCCAGCGGGTGGTGGCAGGTCGCGCACGAAATGTCCCGGTTGCCGCTCAGCTCCGGGTCCCAGAACAGCGCCTCGCCCAGCGTGATCAATGCCTGGCTTGGCGCGGGCGGGTGCGTCGGCGGCCGCACCCCCGCCTCGTCCATCAACGCGCGCAGCCGCGCCGCATCGCTTTGCGGCAGCAGGAAGCTTAGCCCGCCCTCGGGCAGCGCCAGGAAGGCCGCGCCCACGATCCCAGCCACACCCAGCACCACCAACACCCCCCGCGCTGTACCCAGCGCCCCCCGCCCCGCCTCCCCGGGTATGACGGCCAGCGCCAGCAAAGCCACGCCCGCCCCTGCCAGCAGCAGCGGCAGCGGGAAGCTCATCACCGGGACGATCGGCGCGGGCAGCGCCGCCGTGGCCGCCTTGCCCCCTGCCAGCGGCACGAGCGCCGTGTCGCCCGCCGCCGGGTAGTCCAGCCGGTAGCGATGGTCGCCCCGCACCGCCGCGAATTCCTGTCGCGTGCCGTCCGGCCAGCGGATGCTCACCTCGGCCTGCGTCGCCGCTCCGAGCCCGAAGTACAGCGTCAATTCATTCCCCGCGCCCAGACTCGCCCCGGCGATGATATCCTGCATCTGGGTCACGCCGTCGGGCGTCGTCACATACGCCCGCGCCCCCACCGCGTCGCGGTTCACCTGGCCTGCACCCGTCAGTTCCAGCGCCAGCCAATGGTTGCCGCTGCTGGCCGCCGCCTGATTGCGATACAGGCGGTAGCCCTCATCCATATTGCCCACCACCAGGTCCACCCAGCCGTCCTTGTCATAGTCGGCATAGGCCACGCCCAGGCTGGGGCGCACCTCGCTGGCCTCGTTCAGGCACGCCACCCGCGTAAAGGTGCCGTCGCCGTTGTTGCGGAACAGCGGGTTAGCGGCGATGTCGCGATGATCGGTCGTGTCTGCCACCGCCAGGTACAGGTCGCGCCAGCCATCGTTGTCGTAGTCCAGGAACACCGCCCCCCACGCGATGCCGTTGGCGGCCTGCACCCCTGCCGTCTCGGCCACCTCTTCAAACGTGCCGTCGCCCTGGTTCTGCAGCAGCTCCATCGGCCCCACGTTGGAGTAGTAGTAGTCCAGGTCGCCGTCATTGTCGTAGTCGCCGGTCGCCAGCCCCATGCCAAACAACCGCGAGTCCGCCCCAGCCGCTTCAGCCACCTACTTGAAGCACCAGCCCTGGCAGCCCGGCCCGTCGTTGCGCCACAGCTTGTTGCCCACCGGGTTGATAAACTCGTCGTTGACCAGGTAAATGTCAAGGTCGCCATCATTGTCGTAGTCGTTGAAGCTCGCCACGAACCCGGCCCCGGTCAGCCCCCCGCCCAGCCAGTCCGAAACGTCGGTGAACGTCCAATCACCGTTGTTGCGGTACAGCCGGTCCACGTCCCCGTCCATCGGCCGCCCGCACCGCGGGTAGCATGACCACTTGGCAATGTACAGGTCGAGGAACCCGTCGCTGTCAAAGTCTCCCCACGAGCCGGTCTTGCTGTTGCCAGTGTCCACCAGCCCGGCCTGCGTGGTGATGTCCACAAAGCCCTGCCCGCCCTGGTTGCGGTAGAGGTGATTTGTCCCCCAGTTGGCAACGAACAGATCGCGCCAGCCGTCGTTATCAATATCCACGAACACCGCCCCGGCGCTGTAGGCCTCAGCCAGCGCCACCTGCTCGCGCAGCGCCGAGACCTCAAACGTGCCGTCGCCCAGGTTGCGGTACAGGGTGTTGGGGCCGGCCGGGTCGGTGACGTACAGGTCCACCCAGCCGTCGTTGTCGAAGTCGCCCCACGCCTGGCCGATCGCCAGGTCCAGGCTCACCACGCGGTTGTGGGTCACGCCCGCCTCACGGCTGACCTCCGCGAAGGCTGCCCGGCTGTCGTCCAGCGGCGAGGCCGCCGCCGGGGCGGCCCCAACAGAATAGCCCTGTTGCAGAAACAGGGCTATTCCCACCGACACCAGTGCCGCCAACGCCAAGACCGGCCGTCGCACGCCCCTGGTCCCGCGCATGTGGTTTACTCCTTGACCGCCCCCGCCGTCAGCCCGCCCGCGATCTGGTCCTGCAGCGCGATGTAGGTGATCATAATCGGCAGCGCCCCGATCAGCGCCCCCGCCGCGAACACCCCCCACTTCTGGTCGAACTGCCCGGCGGTGAAGATTTGCAGCCCCACCATCAGGGTGTACTTGTCCACGTCATTCAGCAGGATGCGCGCCAGGATAAAGTCGCCATACGTCCCGATGAACGACAGGATGCCGATCACGATCAGGATCGGCCGCAGCAGCGGCAGCAGCAGCGTCGTGAAGATCTGCCAGTTGGTCGCCCCGTCCACCATCCCCGATTCGTCAATTGCCCGCGGGATGGTGTCCAGGAAGCCCTTCATCAGCCAGATGTTGATGCCCATCGAGCCGCCCAGGTACACCATCACCAGCGCCGTATGCGTGTTCAGGTCCACCCACGGGATGATGTCGCCGATCTGCGCCACCGTCACAAAGATCGCCACCAGCGCTAGCAGATTCGGAAACACCTGGATCAGCAGGATGCCCTTCAGCAGCGTGATCCGGCCGGCGAACCGCAGCCGCGAGAACGCGTACGCCGCCATCGTCGTGATCCCCAGGCTCAGGATGGTCGAGACGCCCGCCACCTTCACCGAGTTCCACAGCCACTTCCAATAAAACAGGTCGCCATAGTTAAACGCCGGGTCCTGGTTGAACAGCCGCTGGTAGTTGCGGATGCCGGCCTGCAACGGAATCAAGTTCTGGGTCGCCAGCGAGTTCGTGTTGTCGAACGAGGCCGAGATCATCCACAACACGGGAAAGATCGAGAACAAGATCAGGATCACGGCGATCACCAGCCGGATGGCAATGCTGATGCGCTTCTGGCTGCGCTGGTTCTCGCGGAGGCGGGCGTAGGTTTCTGCCAGGCTCATGCTAGACATTTTCGCTGACCTCCTCCCACATGTTAGTGAAGCGGTACTGGAGCAGGGTCAGCGTGCCCACCACGAAGAACACGATGATCGAGATGGCCGAGGCATAGCCAAACTGAACCCCACGCCCGCCGGCCTCGAAGGCCAACTTGTACACATAGCTCAGCAAGATGTCGGTATGGCCTGCATTCGTGGTGGCCCCCACGATGGGCGGGCCGCCGCCAATAAACAGGTAGATCAGGTTGAAGTTGTTGAAGTTGAACACGTACGACGCGATCAGCAGCGGCCCCACCGCCACCAGCAGCAGCGGCAGCGTGATGCGCCGGAAGCTCTGCCACGCCGTCGCCCCGTCCACCCGCGCGGCCTCGTACAGATCGGACGAGATGGATTGCAGCGCCCCGCTGGTCACCAGCATGAAGTACGGATACCCCAGCCACAGGTTCACCAGCAGCACCGCCGTCTGCGCCCAGAACGGATCCACCGTCCAGCCCGGGGCCACGCCGATAAATCGCTCCAGGGTCCGGTTGATCACCCCGAACTCCGGGTTCAGCATCCCGCGCCAGATCAGGATCGTGATCAGGCCCGGAATGGTATACGGGACCAGCAGGAATGACCGGATGACCTTCTTGAACGGGAAGTCCTTATCGTTGAACAGTACTGCAATCGCCAGCCCCAGGGAGAAGGTCGACAGCACGCTCACCGTCGGGAAGATGAAGTTCCATACCAGGATGCGCACCAGCGGCCCGCGCAGCGCCGGACTGGTGAAGAATTGGGTGAAATTCTCCATCCCCACCACCGACCGGAACCCTGGCGTGATCGTCTTCCCATCCTTCGTGGTGAACGTGCCGTCCACGTTGTTGTAGATATCGCCATTGGACTGGTCCACCACCGTGTCCGTCGCCGCGTCATACTGGTAGCGTATTTGCAGCTCGGCCGCCTCGCTGGGCGACCGGATTTGCACCGTTGGCGCGCCCTCCACCCCGAACTTGATATTCATCAAATTCGGATCGGCGGAGGCCAGCAAGACGTTCAGCCGCTGGTAGCCCTCAATCGTGGTCGGGATGCCGTTGCCATCCGCCTCCCCAATGCCGGGGTCGCCAGGTGCGGCTTCGACAATCGGCTCGCCCGGCTTGGCCAGGTAGCTTGTCCCGCTGGTGTCCACCAGCCACAAGGCATAGTCCCCGCTTTCCGAGCGGTAAGCCGTCCAGCGGTACGATTTGCCCGCCTCCGGCAAATACGTCGCCTTCTGAATCTCCACCAGCGCCTGGTCCTTGGTCAGCAAGTGCCCGTCGCCATAGTTGGTGAAGGCGACATAGATCGTGAAAATCATCGGATAGATGGTGAACAGGATCATGAAGGCCAACCCCAGCGCCATCCATCGATAGGGGTAGGCCCGCGGCAGCAGGAAGATCACGTTGAACATCACCGTGATGACGACGATAACGACCAGCAGTTGCAGGAAACCGAGCGTGTAGGCGTTGAGGAGAAACCAACCGGCGCCAACGTCGAAGAGGATGATAAAACCAAAACGAAGCAGCAACTGTATCGGAGTTTCGGCCGGCATCCCCACCCGCTGCTTGGCCTTGTCCACCGCCATCACGGTCATGCGTGCCTCCTCTGCCCTGCGCTTCCAGCCCATATTCCTGAAAGGCCGAAGCGGTGGTCTGCTTCGGCCTTTCAGGGGCATTGCCAGATTACTCGATGGTCCAGGTCAGCAGGTTCGTCGCTGGATCATACGAGTACGTCACGCTGCTGTCGGCATCCAGGGTGAACGTGTAGTTGTCGCCATCCTGAACGCCGTCCACGCCGTAGTTCGTGGTCCAGCCGCCGTCCAGCGCCACCTTCACCTCATAGTCGCCGGCTGGCAGGTCCCACGGGCCGCTCGTCCACAGCCCATCCTCGCCTTCCGTCATCGCCGTCACGGCGCACTCCGGCTGCCAGTCGCCCGGGCAGCCCGCCTCTTCCTGCCACGAGCCGGGCACGTTCACCATGCCCGTCAGCGGGTTCGCGATCAGGTCGCGGATGGCGGTGCCGGCGGTCGTCAGCGCGGCTTCCGGCTCAGCATCGCCGTTGCGCACTTGCACGATGGCGCTGTCCCAGTTGCCCCACACCGAGCCCATGGCCGGGATGGCCGGCATCATCTGGGCGTTGCTGCCTGCCTCGCCCAACGCCTGGAGGTCCTCGTCGTCCAGGGTCTCCAGCACCGGGATGTAGGCCGACGGCCGCTGCCCCAGCTCATACAGCACGCGCATCACGTCTTCCGTCGCGATGAACTCGGTCAGGAAGGCCTGCGCCAGCAGCGCATTCTCGCTGGTCGCATTGATGTACACGCCCTGCGTGCCGGCGAACGACTGCCCGCCGTCCGGGAAGTTGGTGATGGCGTACGGGATGCCGGACTCGCGGATGCGGTCCAGCGCCCACGGGCCGGCCATGATGAAGGGCGCCTCGCCCGTCTCGAACAGGGCATGGTTGTTGGCCCAGTCCCAGTCGGTCGGGATGTTGCCCGCGTCCACCTGCTCCTTGAGCCAGGTGGCCGCCTCGATCATGCCTTCATTGTCCAGGCCCAGGTCCTGGTCGTCGTAGTCGCCGGCGTCGTTGCGGCCGAAGATGTAGCCGCCGAAGCTGGTGAACAGAGGATACAGGTCGTAGGTCGTGCCGGTCACGGCCATGATGTAGGTCGTTTCGCCGGCATCCTTCAGGGCCTCGCCGATCTCCACCACCTCATCCCACGTCGTGGGCGGGGTCTCGACCATGTCGGTGTTGTAGAAGAAGCCCAGGTTTTCGGTCGCATACGGCATGCAGTACAGCACGCCGTCGAACGTGCAGGCCTGCAGCGCCACGTCCACGAAGTCGCCTTCCTTGTCGCCCAGGTCAATCGGCGCCAGCAGGCCGTTGGCCACCAGCGCGCCCGCCTGGTCGTGCGGCACGCCGAACAGGATGTCCGGGCCTTCGCCAGCCGGCGCGGCGATCTGGAAGTCATCGCGCAGCGCCGACTTCACTTCCACCACCAGCTCGAGCTGGTAGGTCTGGAGCACTTCGTCGGCCAGGCCTTGCAGGATCGGCGCGCGGGTCTCGTCCGCCCAGATGCGCAGCGTGCCGATGGGCTCGATCACCGGCACATCGGTCGGCTCAGGCACAGCCGTCGGCTCGGGAGCCGTAGTCGGTTCCGGGGCCGTGGTGGCCTCGGGCGCCGTGGTCGGCGGGACGCTGGTGGGCTGCGGCGCGGGGGTCGCGGTCGCGGCCGGCCGGCAGGCCGCCAATGCAAAGGCGGCAATCAACAGGATGTTGAGCACCAGCCAGAAACTCTTCTTCATGTTCTTACTCCTCCTAAGGGTAGCAGCAACAGCGGGGCGCAAGCGCCCCTATCTTTGGCGTACGTCGAACTTCAGGAACGTGGGATAACGTCGAGGAAATCACCTCCTTACAGGACCAGCGAGGCTGTCGGTATTTTAGCCTCATTCGCGAATCCGGGGCTAGTTCATGCATAAGGTTGAAAGGCGCGCGTCAGCGCCAACGCCACCGCACCCAGCGCCACCGAGTGACGCCCAAGTTGCCCCAGCACCAGGCGTGTCGCCTGCCGCGAGGGCCGCATCGTGCGTTCCGCCACGGCTTGTTGCAGCGGGTCCAGCAGCCACGGGCCCGCGCCCGTCACCCCTCCGCCCAGCACCACCAGGCCCGGGTTGAGGAGATTGATCAGGCTGGCCACTGCGCTGCCAATGTGCCGGCCGGCATCGGCCAGCAGTTGCTGGCTCACCGGATCGTCATTCGCCGCCGCCACTGCGACGTCCCGGGCCGTCAGCTCGCGGTGCCCGTTGAGGTGCGCCAGCACGGTGCGCTGCCCGGCCTTCACCGCCAACTGCGCCCGCTGGGCAATCGCCCGCCCGCCGGCCATCGCCTCCAGGCAGCCATAATTGCCGCACGTGCACGGCGGCCCGCTGTCCGAAATCGTCACGTGCCCAATCTCGCCGGCCGTCCCCAGCACCCCCCGGTAAATCTGGCCCCCCAACAGCAGCCCGCAGCCAATCCCCGTGCCAATCTTAATGTAGGCCAGGTCATTCGCCCCCTGCCCCGCGCCAAATGTCCACTCCCCCAGCGCCCCCAGGTCGGCATCGTTATCCAACGTGGTTGGCTTGCCCCACGCCGCTTCCAGCTTCGCCCGGATCGGGAAGGCATCCCACCCCGGCATAATCGGCGGCGCCGAGACCATGCCTTCGCTGGCCACCACTGGTCCAGGTACGCCGACAGCGATCGCTTGCACTTGCGCCAGCGAGCACCCCGCCCGCGTCAGCGTGGCCTCCACCGCCGTCAGCACCTGCCGCAGCCCGGCTTCCGGGCCAGCCTCGATGGCAAACGCCTCTTCCGTCTCGGCCAGCTTCGCACCGTTCAGGTCGGCCACGATCACCACCAGGTGGCTGGCCCCAATATCCACCCCCACCACCCGCCCCGCATCCGGGTTGATCTCCAGCACAATCGGCCGCCGCCCGCCGCGCGACGTGCCCGTTCCCCGTTCAACCACTAACCCGCCCTCCAGCAAGTGCCCCACAATAGTGGAAATGGTTGACCGGCTGACCTGCAAAGTCTCTGCCAACTCCGCGCGCGAGATGCCGCGCGGCGAGTGACGTATCAGGTCAATGACCGATGCTTTGTTCATACCCCGAACAATTGATTGGTCGGTTGTGTGATCGTGGGACGGATTTCGGGCCAGCATTAGAAGGATGGAGGCGGATATGGTCTAAATTGTACGGCACAATCGACCAATTTGTCAAGCTACAAAACAAAGTTGGGATAACTGTGGTGATTTCAGGGACTGCCATCACCATGCGGATTGTCGCAGGGCCGCACCTCTGGCCCCTGGCGCGCGATTCATTCGCCCCTGCCCGCTTTGAGACGGCGGCGATCTCCATATAATGGCCGCATGACCCACCCGCCTGCACCCTCAACCTTGCGCGGCGTCTTCGCCGCGGCCGT
>CAZCEC010000025.1:62664-79855 GCA_964497615.1 uncultured Anaerolineales bacterium
CCTCACCCCAGCCCTCGCCCCAGACCTGGAGGCCCTACCCGCCTTGCTCGATTTTCTCGCCGGGCGCGGCTGCCACGGCGTGCTCCTGCTGGGTACCACCGGCGAAGGCACCTCCTTCTCGGTGGACGAACGCCTGGCCGTCATTCGCGCTGGACTGGCTCACCGCGCCGCTGCCCACCCCGGTCTCAAGCTCCTGGCCGGCACCGGCTGCGCCAGCCTGGCCGACACCATCACCCTCACCCGCGCCGCCTTCGACCTGGGCGTGGACGGCGTCGTCACCCTCCCCGCTTTCTACTATAAAGGCCTCGGCGCCGAGGGTTTGGTGGCCTACTTCGACGCTGTCATCCAGCAGGCCGTGCCGGAGCGCGGCCGGCTGCTGGTCTATCACATCCCCCAGATGTCTGGCGTGCCCGTACCCGACGAAGCTGTGCTTCAACTGCGCCAGCTTCATCCGGCGCGATTCTTCGGTATGAAGGACTCGCAAGACGAGCTACCCCACACCTTGCAGACCCTGCGCGCTGCGCCGGGCTTTGGCCTCTTCTGCGGCAGCGACTCGATCATGACCGAGAGCCTGGCGGCCGGGGCCTTTGGCACCATCACCGCCCTGGCCAATGTCACCGCCCCACTCAACCGCCTGGTGTGGGACGCCCACCAGCGCGGCGAGAGCGCCCCCGACGCTCAGGCCCGGCTGGCCCAGGCCCGCGTCGCCATTCGCGGCCTCAATGGCCCCGCCGCCATGAAGGCCGCGCTCGCTGATCTGTTTGGCCTGCCCGACTGGCCCGTGCGCCAGGAACGCCCGCAGCTTCGGCCCGTGCGCCCGCCCCTGCAACCCCTGGCCGCCCCCCAGCGCGCCAAGCTCACCGCCGACCTCGCCGCCCTCTTAAATACATGAGCCTGGCGCTTGGAGACGCATTCATCTCCAACCACCAGGCTCCAATTGGCTGCTGCTGAATCCTGTCTTCTACGCTCTGACTTCCGACCTCCGACCTCGGTCGGTCGTTGGACGTCCTCCTACTGCCTCACCCCAATCGTCACCGCGAACTCTTTCACCTCGCCGCCGCGCACCACCTTCACCGGCGCCGCCTGGCCCACAGTCGCGCCGGCCAGCGCCGTCTGCAAGTCGTCAATATCGGCCACCGCCTGCCCGCCCAGGGCCACAATCACATCGCCCTGCAGCAGTCCGCCCTTGTCGGCCGGTCCATCCTTCTCCGTACCGATGATCATCAGCCCCGTCGCCTGGTCCAAGGCTTTCGCCATGCCCTCCGCCAGCGCCACCGGCTGCGTGCTCACACCCAGGAACCCGCGCTTCACACGCCCGTCGCGCCGCAACGCCTCCGCCACCGTGCGCAGCACCCCCACCGGGATCGCCAGGCTGGCCCCGCGCGCCAGGGCGCTGCTGTTCAGCCCAGCCACGCGCCCGCTGGCGTCTACCAGCGGCCCACCGGAGAAGCCCGGGTACATCGTCACATCGCTCTGAATGTAAGCGGAAAAGTTGCGGTGCCGCCCGCGCACCGGCCCGCCCAAGGCCACCACATTCCCCAGCGCGGCTTGCACCTCGTCCGGCCGGCCCACGGCAAACACGATATGGCCCACCTTCACATCTTCCACACACTCCGGCGTCGCCAGCCCGTTGGCTTCGATCTTAAGCAGCGCCAGATCGCTGGCCGGGTCGCGGCCCACCACCGTGGCCGAGTGCTGCTTGCCGTCCGGCAGCGTCACCGTGATATTCTCATCGCGCTGCACCACGTGGTCGGCAGTGATGATTTCCCCGTCGGCGCTCCAGAGGATGCCGGAGGCGGGCAGCCGCCCGCGGGCATCCACCGTCACCACCCAGCGGCCGCCCTGCTCCACTGCGGCGACCAGGCTGTCAGAAAGCGCTTGTGCATTAGTCATGGATGATCTCCTGAGTGCGAATACCAGTCTGCGATTCGACAACCACGCACCAAGATTAGCACACGCTCGACCTCTCCCCCTCCCCCATGCGGCCCGCCCACGCTAGCCGAACGGGCAGGGGACCTACACCGATATCAACCCTCGCCTGATCGCCAGCGCCACCGCCTCCGCCCGCGACGCCGCCCCCAGCTTGGTCATGGCCGAGCCGAGATGAAACTTGACCGTGTGTTCGCTGATGCCCAGCAGCAGCGCAATCGCCTTGTTGGTCTGCCCGCCGGCCACCTGCCGCAGCACCTCGCTCTCGCGCGGGCTCAGCGTCACCGCCGGCCCGTCGCCGCGCAATTGCTGAAACAGCGCCGCCGTCGTGCCCGGATGCAGCACCGGCTCGCCCAGCACGGCGCTGTCGGCCGCCTCCAGCAGTTCGGCCCCGGTGGCGGTCTTGGGCAGGCAGCCCCGCGCCCCGCCTTGCAGCGCCGCCAGCACCCGCCCGTCGGCGCTCGATTCGCACAACGCCAGCACCGCCGCGTCGGGCGCTTGCTGCCGCAGCCGCCACAACCCGTCCAACTCCTCGTCCTGCTCAAACGCCAGGTCGTAGATGACCACCTGCGGCTGGGTGGCGCGTGTCCACTGCACCGTCGCCTCTACCGAGTCGGCCTCGCCCACCACCATCACCGGCTCCGCGCCGCGCGTGCGTTGGGCCTCCTCCAGCAATACGTGCAGCCCGGCGCGCAGGGCTGGATGCGGCGAGGCGATCAGGATTCGAAGCATAAGGACTATTTTATGCCGAAAGAGGTTGGCGTAGCATTAGCGCCCGCTGCGACTATAATGTCGCCCGGCAGCCCGCGGCCTACACCCACCGCATGACACTAACGACGCACCTCGGCCAACTCGAAGGCGCCGGCCTTATCAAGGTCGCCGCGCTGCAGCCCGAACTGGCGTATGGTTTTCGCCACGGGCTGGTGCAGGAAGCCGCCTACTTCTCGTTGGTCAAGGGCGACCGGCAGGCGCTGCACCGCGCCGTGGGCGAAGCCCTGGAGCGGCTCTACCGCGGCCAGTCCGCGCGCCCGGCCCGCGAATTGCTGCCGGTGTTGGCCCACCACTTTGCCGAAGCCAACGATCCCGGCCGCGCCCTGGAATACTTCACCCTGGCCGGCGACGCCGCCGCCAGCCAATACGCCAACGCCGAAGCCATCGCCCACTACACCCGCGCCCTCGAGTTCGCCCTGCCTCGCCGTGCCACGCCCGCGCAGTTGGCCCACCTTTTTGCTCAACGCGGCCGCGCGCAAGAGCTCAGCGGCCACTACGACGAAGCCCTAGACAACTATCGCCAGTGGGAGTCCACCGCCCAGCAGCACGGCGACCGCCCGGCAGCCTTGGCGGCGCTCACCCGGCGCGTCGTCGTCTTTGCCCTGCCCAGCAGCCGGGCCGACCCCACCCAGGCCCACGCCCTGGCCGCAGCAGCCATTGTCGAGGCCCAGGCCCTGGGCGACCGTGAAGCCGAGGCCCGCCTGCATTGGGCCGTGCTACAGGCCCACTCCATCCAGGGCGACGCACTCGCGGCCTCCGTCGCCGGCCGCCGGGCCTTGGACCTCGCCCGCGCCATCGATCACGCCGAATTGCTGGCCCTGATCTTGATGGACCTGAGCCGAATGTTGCTCGCCATCGGGCGCGCGGACGAGGGGGCCGCTGCCCTCGCCGAAGCAACCGAGCGCTGGCGCGCGCTGGGCAACCTGCCCATGCTAGCCGAGTGCATGACCAACACCGCCGGTCTGCACTTCTACCGCGGCACATACGATCAGGCCCTGGCCATCCTGGCCGAGAGCCTGGCCCTTAGCGAGAGTATTGGCAATGACTGGGGCCAGGCCTACAACTTGATGCTCCAGTTCTTCATCCTGTTCGACCAGGGCGACTACAGCGCCGCCATCCGTGCCATGCGCCGCTGCCTGCCGCTGGCCGACTCCGGAGGCTTCATTTATCCGCGCGTCACTGGTCACGCGGTCTTGGGGTTCGTCTACGGTCTACTGGGCCAGCCGGAACAAGCTGCCTCCCTGCTGGCGGAGGGATTGCGAACCGTCGAGCGGTTGCTGCCCACCGAGCGCAGTTCCGTCCTGCTCCCTTGGGGCTGGCTCAAGCTCATCGAAGGCGATCTTGAAACCGCCGCCGCCTACGTGGCTGAAGCACACGCCCACCTCAATCCGAACGACTATCTCTCACCCAACCCCGTCCTTTTGGCCTACCTGGAGGCTGAACTGGCCTTGCGCCGCGGCCAGCCGGAGTTGGCCCTGCAAACCTCCCGGCGCTATGCTGGCGAGCCCCAGTCCAGCGTCATGGCCACCTTCATGCCGGACCTCCAGCGCGTCGAAGGCGCCGCCCTGCTGGCCCTCGGCCGCCAGCCCGAGGCGCTCACGGTGCTCGAACGCGCCTACGCCCAGGCCGCCGCTCAGCCCTCGCCGCGCGCCGGCTGGATGCTTGCCAGTACCCTGGCCGCGGCCGCCCAGGCCCGCGGCGACCTGCCCGCCGCCCGGCGCTGGCGCGCCGACGCGCGGCATCACCTCGATTGGATGGTGGACCGCCTTGACGACCCAGTCTTGCGCGCCTCCTTCCTGGCCCAGCCGGATGTCCGCGCCACGCGCGAGGCTGCGTGAGTCTCCGCCAGCACCTCGTCCACCTGGAAAACTCGAACCTGATCGGCGCTCTGGCCGCCGCTCAAGATGAGCTGGCCTATGTCTTCCGCCACGCGCTGATCCAGGATGCCGCCTATAGCTCCCTGCTGCGCCTGCAGCGCGCCCAATGCCATCAAGCCGCCGCCGCCGCCCTGGAAGACCTGCACGGCGCGGGCGCGCCGGATGGCGGCCTGCCTGCCGAACTCGCCCCCATCCTCGCCCATCACCACGCCGCCGCGGGCAACGCGGCGCGCGCCCTCCACTACTACACCGTGGCCGGCGAGGCGGCCGCCGCGCGCTATGCCAATCTCGAAGCCGCCGACCACTTTGGCCGCGCCCTGGACCTGGCCCTCGACCACGCGGCCAGCGCCAGTCAAGTACACCCGCTCTTCTTGCGCCTCGGCCGCGCCCTGGAGCTTGTCAGCCAGCTTGAGGCCGCGTTGCAGGTCTACGCCCGCATGGAGGCGGTCGCCCTCCAGCGCGGCGACCGCCCCATGCGCCTGGCCGCCCTCATGGCGCGCGCCACCTTGTTCTCCACCGCCAGCTTCGTCTATGACGCGGACGGCGCCCTGGCCGCCCTCGAACAGGCCCGCCCCCTGGCCCGCGAATTGGACGACCACGCCGCCGAAGTCCACATCAACTGGACCCTGTTACTGCGCAACACCATGACCGGCGGCGACCCGCACGAACGCCTCCGCCTGGGCGAAGCCGCCTTGCGCTCGGCCCGCGCGCTGGGCCTGCGCGAGCAGTTGGCCTACGTCCTGACCGACATCTGGTACGCCTACGCTGGCCTGAGCCAGTGGTCTCAGGCCAGGCAGGCGCTTTTAGAAGCTCACACCCTTTGGCGGGGCCTCACCAACCCCGCGCCCCTCAGCGAAACCCTGGGCCGCACCGCCCTCACCCACCTCATCCTCGGCGAGTATGGCAGCGCCCTCGAGTCAATCGCCCAGGCCCACGCCGTCGCCGAGCAGATGGATAGCCCCCACATGCGCGGGCTGAGCCGCGCCTTTGCCGGCCCCATTCACATCGAACGCGGTGAATTTGCCCCCGGCCTCCAGGTCATGCATGATGTCATTGCCCTGGGCCAACAGACCGGCAATGTCACGGGCCTGGTGGGCACCCGCGCCGAACTGGCCCTGGCCTTTGGCTTTCTTGGCGACGTGGATGCTGGCCTGGCCCTGACGGAGCAAGCCATCGCTGTCGCCCGTGACCAATTCCCGCTCCTCCTGCCTTGGGCCTCGGCCGCGGCCGCCCGTCTGCTCGTCCAGCGCGGCGACCTTGTAGCCGCCGAGCAACACCTTGCCGGCCTCGAATTCGAGCCTTTGCGCGTCAACGTAGGCTTCATGGTCCCCATGTGGGCCGGTGTCGGCCTGGCCCAGATCGAAGCCGCCCTCTGCCGCGGCGGCCACGCGCAGGCCGCCCAGCTAGCCCGCACTCTCACCCATACCCTGACCGCCAGCACCATTCGTCACCTGCTGCCGGAAGCCCTCACCCTGCTGGGCCGCGCCCTGCTCGCCTCGGGCGATCTCGATGGCGCCCGGTCGGCCCTGGACGACGCCCACACCGAGGCCCAGGCCATCGGCGCGCGCCGCCACCTGTGGATGCTCCTCGCTGCCCGTTCAGCCGTCGAAGAAGCCGCGCGCCAGCCGGCGCTGGCCGCCCACTGGCGCCGGCTGGCGCGGCTGGAAGTTGATTGGCTGTCAGGCAAAATCCCGTCCGCGCTCCTGTCGTCCTTCCTGGCGCGGCCGGCGGTCGCGGCCCTGGTCGCCAGCCCATCCGCCCCTAAGGCGGAAATGTGATGAAGCAGTTGGCCGCCTTCTTTCAAGTCCGGCCGGGCGAGGGCCGCCTGGTGGCGCTGCTGACCGCCCTGATGTTTGTGCCGTCGGCCGGCGGGGCCGTGGGCGCCCCCGCTGTCGAAGCGCTGTTCTTCACCCGCTTCGGCGTGGCCTACCTGCCCCACATGTACGTCACCCTGGCGGCCGTCACCCTGCTCACCTCCATTGTCATCACTGCCCTGCTCGGGCGACTGCCGCGCCGCCGCCTCTTCCTGGGTCTGCCACTGGCCATGTCGCTGGGCCTCATTGCCGCCCGCGTTGTCGTTGCCTGGGGTCCCCGCTGGTTCTATCCCGTCCTCTGGCAGGCCAGCTACTTGATCTGGACTCTTCAGACCCTGGTCACCTGGGGACTGGCGGGCAGCCTGTTCGATATCCGGCAGGCCAAGCGCCTGTATCCACTCCTCACCGCGGGCGGCATCGTGGGCCTGACCGCGGGCGGCCTGCTCACCCGGCCCCTGGTGGCCCTGCTTGGCACGGAGAATCTGCTGCTGGTGTGGGCCGCCATCGTGCTGGTCGAGTTGGGGCTGGTGCACGTGTTGTCGCGGGGCCTGCCGCGCCGCCCGCCCGCCAGTCGCCGTGTACGCCCGCGTCCCGATTGGCAGCGCGGCCTTCAGCAGGTGCGCCGCTCAGCCCTCCTGCGCTGGATCGCCATCGCCGCGGCCCTGTTCAGCCTGCTGTGGTACGCGCTGGCCTTTCCGTTTTCGCAGGCCGTGGCGGCGCGCTTCCCCTCCGCCGATGCGCTGGCCAGCTTCCTGGGCCTCTTCCACGGCCTGACGACGGCCGCCGCCCTGGCTGCCTCCCTCTTGGTCGCCAATCGCCTGTATGCGCGCTTTGGCCTCATGCCCATGCTCCTGGCGCTGGCCGGCCTGTATCTGGTTGGCTTCGGGCTGCTGCTGGGCGTGGACGCATTCACCGGCTGGGGCCTGTTCGCGGCGCTGGCCGTCTTTCGCGCCGCGCAGCTTACCTGGCACCTGGGCGTGTCCGCCACTGCTTTTCAAGCCGTGTTCAACATCGTGCCCAGCGCCGACCGCGAGCAGACTCGGACCTTCCTGGACGGCGTGCCTGCCCAGATCGGCCTGGCGCTGGTGGGCCTCGCGCTGCTGGCCGCCGGCCCGCTCCTTCAACCCTGGCATCTGCATCTGGCCGGCGCGGCGCTGGCCGCCGTGACCGTGGTCGTGCTCGTGCGCGCCAACCGCGTTTACGGCGCTGCGCTCGGCCAGGCCCTGCGCGCCGGCCAGCCAGCCGTGTTCTTCAGCGATGCAGACCCCTTCGGCGGTCCTCGGCTCGATGCCGCCGCCATCGCCACCGCCCTGCGCGGCGCCTCCGATCCCAGTCCCGGCGTGCGCCGCGTGGCGGTCGAAATCCTGGGCCACTTTCCGCCTGCCGCCGCTGCCGCGCCCCTGGTCAGTGCGCTGGGCGATCCCGACCCGGAGGTCCGTCAGGCCGCTCTGCGCGCGCTGCCGCGTGTGAATGCCAGTGCCGCCTTGCTGGAGGTTTCCATGCAAACTCAGGCCCCCGAGCCTGAAGTGCGGCTGCTGGCCGTGGATGCCTTGCGCCAACTCGCCCGCTTCCCGCGCGGGCTGGCCCACGTGCTCCGCCCTCTGCTGGATGACCCCCACCCTGCCGTGCGCGCGCGCGCCGCCGCGGCCCTGTTGGCCGCCCAGCCCAACCCGCAAGCCGCCGCCATGCTGCGCGCCATGTCCGAAGACCCAGAAGCCCACATCCGCGCCGTGGCGCTGGAGGCCTTGGTTGGTTGGGGCGACCGGGCCAACTACGACCTGGCCGCCCGCGGCCTGACGGACCCCAGCCCCCTCGTCCGGCAGGCCGCCATTCAGGCCTTGCCCCAAATCGACCGCGAGCGCTGCCTCATACCCTTGGCCGATGCTCTGGCTGACGTTCATCCCGCGGTGCGCACCGCCGCGGCCGAGTCGCTGGCCGGCATTGGCCCCGCCGCCCTGCCCCTGCTCACAACCGCCCTCTCCGACCCAGAACGCGAGGACGGCGCGCTGCAAGCCTTGGAAGCCTGGCCCAGCGCGCCGCCCGCCCAGGTGCTGCGTGACTTCGCCCGCACCAAGGCCTCCCTCGGCCGGCAATACGCCGCCTGGCACTTAGCCGTCAACTCGCACCGGCCCAGCGGCGACCGCCTGCGCCTCCTCGCTCGCGCCCTGGGTGAGGCCGCCCGGGCCCAGGCGCGCCGCGCCGTGCTCGCCGTCGGTCTGCTGGCGCCTGCATTCGATCGCTACCTGGCGCTCGACGCCCTCAACAGCCCCGACTCGGCCCAGCGCGCCAACGCCCTGGAGATGATCGAGAGTTGGCCGGGGCACGACCTGCTCCGTCCCATCCTGCCAGTGTTGGAGGGCGCCGCGCCCGCGCCGACCGATCTCCAGCCCGCGGCCTCCACGCTGTCCACCGTCCTCACGCCCATCCTCTACGACGTTAATGCCTGGCTGCGCGCTTGCGCCGCCTTCGCCGCTGGCGGAACGGCCGACCCCAGCCTGCGAGGTCAACTCGTCCGTCAGAGCGAAGCGGACCGTGACCCGCTCGTGCGCGCCACGACCGCCGCGGCGCTCGCCGCCCACCCGGCGCATCCCGAAGGAGAACCGCCCATGGAAACCCTGGCCACCATCTCGCTCCTGGACCGCGTAGTCTTCCTCCAGCGCGTGCCCCTTTTCCAGATGCTGGCGACCACCGACCTCGGGACCATCGCCGCCGCCGCCGAAGAGCGCTATCATGCCCCCGGCGACGTGATCGCGCGTCAGGGCGAGCCGGGCGACGAGCTGTTCATCATCGTCTCCGGCGCTGTGCAGGTGATGGACGAGGACGCCGAGGGGCGCCGCGTGGAATTGGCCCGCCGCGCGCCGGGCGAATATGTAGGTGAGATGGCCCTCATCAGCCAGGAGCCGCGCATGGCCTCGCTCCTCGCCGCCGATCAGGTGCGTGTCTTGTGCCTCGGGCAAAAGACCTTTGAGGCCATCCTGCGCGAGCGGCCCGAGATCGGCCTGGCTGTCATGCGCGAGCTATGCCAGCGCCTGCGCGCCGTTCAGGCGGCCGGCCTGGCCCACAATTCCTTGCCCAGTTGACCTTGTCCGGCTTGGTGCTACACTCTCCGCCTCACGGAGCCACGCATGAAGTGCGCTAACTGCCAGACCGAGAACCCTGCCGCCGCCAAGTTCTGCTTTAATTGCGGCTCCGCCCTGGCGCACCGCTGCGCCAACTGCCAATCGGAACTGCCGGCCAACGCACGCTTTTGCCCCAACTGCGGCCACCAGGTTTCTGCCGCCACGGCCCACGACGAGAAGCGCCTGACCGACATCAAGGCCGCTACCCCTGCTCCGCTGGCCGAGAAGATGCGTGCCGCCCACCTGGCCGGCGAGCGCAAGGTCGTTACCGCCCTCTTCCTCGACGTGGTCGGCTCCACCTCTCTGGCGGAGGGTATGGACCCGGAAGACTGGACCCTCATCATGAACCGGGCCTTTGCCCGGCTGTCCAAGATCATCAACGACTATGAAGGCAACATCGCCCGCCTGCTGGGCGACGCTATGCTCGTCTTCTTTGGCGCGCCTGTGGCCCACGAGGACGACCCCGTCCGCGCCGTCCGCGCCTCCCTCGACCTGCTCGAAGAGACGCGCAAGTATGCGATTGAAGTCAAGGCCCAGCACGGCATCCCCTTCCAGGTCCGCATCGGCCTCAACACCGGCCCCGTCGTCGTCGGCGACGTGGGCAGCGACCTCAAGTTTGAATACACCGCCATGGGCGACGCCATCAACCTCGCTGCCCGCATGCAGTCTGCCGCGCGGCCCATGACGGTCCTCATCTCCGAGAACACCTATCGCTACGTCGCCCCCCTGTTCGATGTCACCGACCTGGGCGAGATCGAAGTCAAGGGCAAGAGCGAGCCGGTGCGCGTCTTCGAGGTCCAGGGCGCCAAGGCCCAGCCCGGCCGCCTGCGCGGCTTGGCCGGCCTCGAAAGCGCCATGGTCGGCCGCGACGCCGAGTTGGCCGCCCTGCTGCAGCTCAGCGCCGCCGTGCGCGCTGGGTTGGGCCGCGCCGCCGTCGTGGTCGGCGAGCCCGGCCTGGGCAAGAGCCGCCTCATCTCCGAGTGGCGCGCCGCCACCCAATCCTCCGCCGCCGGCACGGCCCCCAGCGGCCTCAAGCTCTCGCCTCCCGCCAACGGCCCCACCGCCGGTCCCGAGTTGTGGGCCGAAGGGCGGTGCCTCTCCTACGGTCAGGGCCTGGCCTATCACCTCCTAATTGACTTGCTCCGGTCCCTGGTGAATGTGCCTGCCACCGCCTCCCCCGCCGAGACCGGCGCCGCCCTGCACACCCTCGTGTCCGCCGCCGCGCCCGAACAGGTCATGGATATCTACCCCTACCTGGGCCACCTGCTCTCCGCCCCCCTGGAGGGCGAGGCCGAGGAGCGCGTCAAGATGCTCGACCCGCAGGCTGTCCAGAACCAATACCTGGCCGCCCTGCGCCTCCTGCTGCGCGCCCTCGCCCAGCGCCAGCCCCTCTTCATCGTCCTCGACGACATCCACTGGGCCGACCCCTCCTCCACCGATCTCCTAATCAAGCTATTGCCCTTGATTTCGGAAGCCTCCCTGCTCCTGTGCCTCGTCACCCGCCCCGACCGCGATGCCCACGGCTGGAAGCTCGTCGCCGCCGCCCGCGAAAAGCTCGGCGCCGCCCTCACCGACCTCAGCCTCAACCCGCTCAACGACGCCGACAGCCGCCAGCTTGTCTCCAACCTGCTCGAGATCGAGGCCCTGCCCGAAAACATCCGCACCCTCATCCTCAAGAAGGCCGAAGGCAACCCCTTCTTTGTCGAAGAGGTCATTCGCATGCTCATTGACCGGGGCGCCATCTACCGCAGCGGCAGCAGTTGGGCCGCCGGCAAGGAGATCGGCACGGTCGAGATCCCCGACAACCTCCAGGGCCTGCTCCTGGCCCGCATCGACCGCCTGCCCGAGGACGTCAAGCGCACCCTGCGCGTCGCCTCCGTCATCGCCGTCATCGGCCGCCAGTTCTCTGTGCGCGTGCTCGAGCAGGTTCTAGAGCGCCTCAAGTAACCGCCTCCCGTGCGCGCTGTACATCCGTTGATCAATTGACCCGTCCGAGTAGGCTCGTATCTGTTTGGGGAGGTAATCCATGCGCCGTTCCAAGCTCCATTCGCTCCTTGGTCTGTTCGTTGCTTTGGCCCTCGTCTTCCCCTTCGGGCCTGCCGTGGCCCAGCACGAAGCCGCTGCTCCCCTGGTCCCCCCGCCCCCCGATGCCGTGGCCCAATTGCGCGCCGAGACTGGCGCGGAGGTGCGCCTCACCCGCCACCCCGCCACCGGCCAGGTGAGCTTCCTCGCCTTGCGCGGCGGCGCGTGGCACTCCGCGGCTGGGGCCGCCCTGGCCGCCGCGCCGGAGGCCTCTGCCGCCGCGGTGGCCGAAGCCTCGGCGCGTGATTTCCTGGGCGCCTATGGCAGCCTGTTTGGCCTCAGCAGCGCGCCCGGCGAACTCAGCGTCCTGCGCGCCCCCGTCCGCGACGATGGCCGCGCCTACGTGCGCTTCCAGCAGCACGTCCAGGGCGTCCCCGTTTTCGGCGGCGAGCTGATCGTCCAGGTGGACAAGTCCGGCAATGTGGAAGCCGTCATCGGCGAAGCCCTGCCCGACGTGAGCCTGGATACCACGCCCACTGTCGCCGGCCCCGCCGCCCGCCAAACCGCCCTCGATTCGGTCGCCGCGCCAAACGGCACGACCGCGTCCAGCCTCCTGGCCGGCGAACCGGCCTTGTGGCTCTACCAGCCCTCCCTCACCGAACCGAACGGCGGCCCCACCCGCCTCGTCTGGCGCTTCGAGGTAACCCCCATCGCCCTGCGCCCCATCCGCCAACTCGTCCTGGTGGATGCCCACACCGGCGCGGTGGCCCTCAGCTTCAACCAGATCGATACCGTCCTCAACCGCCAGACCTACGACGCCAACAACGGCACCACACTACCCGGCACGCTCCAATGCGATGAGACCAACCCCACCTGCTCCGGCGGGGATGCGCACGAGGTCGCCGCCCACCTGCACGCCGGCCAGACCTATACCTTCTACCTGAACCTGCACGGCCGCGACAGCATTGACGACGCCGGCCTCACCCTCATCTCCACCGTCCACTACGACAGCGGCTACTTCAATGCCTTCTGGAATGGCACCCAGATGGTCTACGGCGATGCGGCTGACTTCCCCCTGGCCGATGACGTGGTGGCCCACGAGCTCACCCACGGCGTCACCGATTATGAATCTGAGCTGTTCTACTACTACCAGTCCGGCGCCATCAACGAGTCCCTGTCCGACGTGTGGGGCGAATTCCTCGACCTGACCAACGGCACCGGCACCGACACCGCCCCCGTCCGCTGGCAGATGGGCGAAGACGCCACCGGCCTGGGCGCCATCCGCGACATGGAAGACCCCACTCTCTTCAACGACCCCGACAAGATGACCAGCAACCTCTATCGCTCCGTCTCGGGCGACGTCTCCAACAGCGCCTTCGACAATGGCGGCGTCCACCACAACAGCGGCGTCAACAACAAGGCCGCCTTCCTGATGACCGATGGCGGCAGCTTCAACGGCCGCACCGTCACCGCCCTGGGCATCACCAAAACCGCCGTCATCTACTATCACACCGCCACCAACCTGCTCGTCTCCGGCTCCGACTATCTCAACCTCTACGACGCCCTCCAGCAGTCCTGCGCCACCCTGACCGGCACCAATGGCATCACTGCCGGCAACTGCGTCGAGGTCAAGGACGCCCTGGACGCGGTGGAGATGAATCTCCAACCCGTCCCCGACCACAACACCGAGGCGGCGAAGTGTCCCCTCGGCTACGAGGTCGGCTCGACCCTCTTCTTCGACGACCTGGAAGGCGGCGCCGGCAACTGGGTCACTCAGATCATCGCCGGCTCCAATCGCTGGTTCTACGGCTCTAGTTTCGCCCATTCCGGCACCTTCCACCTGCTGGGCGACGACAGCACGACCGCCATCGACTCGGCCGTCGCCATGAATACCAGCTACACCTTGCCGGTCAACTCCTACCTGCACTTCGCCCATGCCTTCGGCTTTCAGGGCAATGGCGACGACGGCGGCATCGTCCAGTACAGCACTAACGGCGGCGGCTCGTGGACCGACCTCGGCCCCCTCTTCCAGGATCACGGCTACAACGGCACCATCAGCGACGGCCCGCAGGTGGGCGTCTCTGGCTTCATCAGCGACAGCCACGGCTACATCGCCAGCCGCGCAAGCCTCGCCTCCCTCTCCGGCCAGAGCGTCCGCTTCCGCTTCCGCATGAGCAACGACACCGGCGGCGTGGACCGCGGCTGGTACGTGGACGACATCAGCCTGCATACCTGCAACGTGTCTGGCAGCGCCAGCTTGGTCTATCTGCCGCTGGTCGCCAAGAACCATCCCCAACCATCTGGCAGTTGGCAGACCATCGTCTCCGAAGGCTTCGAGGGCAGCTTCCCCACGGGCCTGTGGCAAGTGTCCGACCCCGGCTTTGATGAATACTTCTGGGCCAAGCGCAATTGCCGCGCCGCCAGCGGCAGTTTCAGCGCCTGGGCCATGGGCGGCGGCTCCATCGGCGCCGGCCTGGGCTGCGGCGCGAACTACATCGATTTCGCCTTCTCGTGGATGATCTACGGCCCCTTCAGCCTGGCCGATGCCACCGACGCGGAGTATGACGTTCAGCTCTGGCTCAACTCCGAGTCCGGCTTCGACGGCGCCTGCCAGATGGCTTCCGTCAACGGCAACAACTTCTACGGCACGTGCCACTCTGGCTCCTCCGGCGGCGTGTTCGTGCCCGAAGAACTGGACCTCACCAACGTCTTCACCCTGGGCGACCTGCGCGGCCAGTCCAGCGTCTGGATCGCCATGCTGTTCGATGCGGACGACTCCGTCAATCTGGCCGAAGGCGCCCACGTGGACGACTTGGTCGTGCGCAAATGCGTGGGCGGCACGTGCACCACTGCCGCCGCGGCTGCGTCACCGTCCGGCCTCACCTCCACCCCCGCCACCTTCGACCTTTCCGCCCAGCCCGCCCGGTAGCCCCTCGCGCAGTAACGCAGAGACCCCGCCCGCTAGTGATCGGCTGGCGGGGTCTCGTCTCACTTCCGCCTCTTGCCTCCAACGCCCCATCCGCTTCATCCCGCGAAGCGTCCAAATCCGTTGCCACCGTCGTCGCCCCTAGCCTCCCTGCGCCTTCGCGACCAACCCGCTCACCGCCGCCAGCAGTTCACTCAGCTCCGGCGGCGCGTCGCTCGCCGCATCGATCGTCGTCACCGTCTTCGTCCTGCCCTCCCACGTCAGCGTCAGGTTGTACGTAAAGCAGTCGGCGCACTGGTCGTTCCTGCCGTAGGCCTCGGCCATCTCCCAAAAGCCCAGCCGGTCCGCTTCCGCCATCACGGCCTCCACCTCCGCCGCGGCCAGCGCCTGCCCCGCCCCCTCCGCCGACTCGGTCGCGCCGTCCGCATACACCGTCCACACCTCGTGGATCCCGGCAATGCCGCCGCCGCGCTCAAACACAATCACGGCTGGGCCGCCGTCCTGCGCGCCGCCCGGCGTGGGCGCGCTCTCCGCGGGCGCGCACGCCGCCAGCACCAGCACCGCTATGATCATCCAGTATCGTGCTCGCATCTGGGTCTCCTTTCATTCACGAATCGGACGGCCTGGCGCAGGCTTTTGATCCGGCGCTTAACCCATCATACCGCGAACCCTTGACACCCTGAGCCTGTCCGCTAGACTCGCCCCATGCCGCTCGTGGACCCAACCGATCTGGAGCTTGCCACCCTGCGTTCCCTCGCCGGCTTCTCCGGCCGGCGCGTGGTGGAGATCGGCACGGGCGACGGCCGGCTGGCCTTCACCCTCGCCCGCGACTCCGCCCACTGGCTCGCCCTCGACACCGACCTCGCCGAGTTGGCCCTCGCCGCCAAGGAAGGCGCCTCCGACCCTGTTCGGGCAGTGCGCCTCGCCGCGGGCGACGGCCGCGCCCTGGCCCTGCCCGCCGCCTGCTGCGAGGTGGCCTTCTTCGCCTGGTCGTTGTGTTGAATCCCCTCCGACGACATGGCCGCGGCGGTCGCCGAGGCGCTCCGTGTACTGCGCCCAGGCGGCCTGCTGCTGGACCTGCACCCCGAAGCCGCCCCCCTGCGCCTGGAAGCCTGGACCCCGCGCCCCGGCCTGTCGCGCGACGACGAGCGCGCCGACCCCGCGGACTATCACCGCGCCGCCCTGGGCGACTTTGCCCCCGACGATTCGCAAGCCGACTTTCTCGCCTCCACCCAGGCCCTGGCCCTCGCCGAGAGCCTCGGCTTTGTGGATCGCCGGACCGTGCGCTTCGAGTATCGCTATGTGTTTGACAGCCTGGATGAACTGACCGACTATCTGGAAGAGAACGAGGAGCTTGATCTGGCCGGCGACGCGCTGCTCGAGCGCGCCCTGATGGCCCTACATGCTGCCCCGCGCCCCGCCCGCCTGGTGCTTGTCCAGCCCGTCATCGCCACCCGCCTCCTCAAGCCCGCCGCCTGACCTGCCGCCCAATCACGCCTCTCGGATCACGTTTACCGCTTCCCCCATGACCTACCCTCCCGCCACCTGGCGCCTCCTCCATACCCCTCCGCTCGACGGTCCCGCCAACATGGCCGTGGACGAAGCCATCCTCCAGTCCCTCGCCGAGGGCACAGCCCCCCCCACCCTGCGCTTCTTCGCCTGGACCCCGCCCTGCCTCTCCCTCGGCTACGCCCAGCCCGCCGCCGATGTAGACCACGCCCAACTCCAGCGCCTGGGCTACGGCCTCGTCCGGCGCCCCACCGGCGGCCGCGCCATCCTCCACACCGACGAGCTCACCTACTCCGTCATCGCCCCCATGGCCGAGCCTCGCGTCCTCGGCGGCGTTGTCGAGAGCTATCAGCACCTCAGTGCTGGCCTCATGCGCGGCCTGGTCCACCTCGGCCTCTCCGCCCGCGCCGACAAGGAATATGCGCCTGCCCAGCCCGGCGACCCTAAGGGCCCGGTCTGCTTCGAGACCCCCTCGAATTATGAGATTACCGTGGGATTACGCGGCCAGCCGCGCAAATTGCTCGGCAGCGCCCAGGTGCGCAAGCGCGGCATCGTCCTCCAGCACGGCACCCTGCCCCTCGTTGGCGACATCGCCCGCATCTGCGACGTGCTCGTGTTCGAGTCGGAGATCGCCCGCGACCACGCCCGTGTTCGCGTCCGCCAGCGCGCCGCCACCGTCGCCGATGCCCTTGGCCGCGCCGTTTCCTGGGACGAGGCCGCCGACGCCCTCGCCCGCGGCTTCGCCGAAGCCCTCAACCTGGACCTCAGCCAGGCCCCACTCACCCCTCACGAACAAGCCCTCGCCGAGCGCCTCCGCGCCGAAAAATACGCCGCCGACTCTTGGAACCGTCGCCTCTAAGTTAGTGGCGAGAAGTCGTGGCCACGCCGGCTGTTGCCCGCGGCCGGATAGGTGCCAGGGGTATGGACTGAGTCATTGCCATCATTGCCATCATTGCCAGCGTTGCCAGCGTTGCCAGCGTTGCCAGCATTGCCAGCATTGCCAGCGTTGCCAGCGTTGCCAGCGTTGCCAGCATTGCCAGCATTGCCATCATTGCCAGCGTTGCCAGCGTTGCCAGGATTGCCTTGATTTCGCGTCAAACCGGCCTGGCAGGGGAAGCGGGCGCTGCGAGCCGGGCAAGGGCTGCCAGCCAGTGGGCGGCCCAGAGTACTGGGCGGCCCAGAGTACTGGGCGGCCCAGAGTACTGGGCGGCCCAGAGTACTGGG
>CAZCEC010000026.1:0-47674 GCA_964497615.1 uncultured Anaerolineales bacterium
GACGCCGCCAGGGACGCCGCCAGGGACGCCGCCAGGGCCGCCGCCAGGGACGCCGCCAGGGACGCCGCCAGGGCCGCCGCCAGGGCCGCCGAGGGCGAATGGCAAGCTGACCGACTGCGCGAGTACGTGTTTGGAAAGGTTAGCTGACATGGACACAAGCACCCTCACCCCCGAAACGAACAGCGAACTCCGGCAGATCATGGAGCAGCCCGCGCCACCTGCCCCGCGCATCGTAGAGGTCTACCCGACCGCCATCGTGATCAGCCTGACCGACGCGGCCGGCCTCGCGCTCTACCGCCAGTGGGAGCAGTGGAACGGTCAGGCGCGCCCCGGCTGCCGGCGCTGGACGCTGCAGGCGTTCATCGCCTGGCGCATCGAGGAGATGGCCCTGGGGCCGGGCGTGGACGACGGCGCGGCGGAGGACTGGCTCGCGCGGCGGTGAGCGGGCTCGGGCAGGTCCGGGATCAAGCATTGGATACACCCTAGCACGAGTTTTGGCGGGGTGGTACGGATTGGTCCATGTTCGACGATCTGCCTAAGCCCAAAGAATTCGCCCGGATCGACCGAATCCTAACCGCCCTTATCTGGTTTGGAATATGCCTGGCACTGATTGGATTGTTGGTGTTGTTGGCCTGGTGGCTGGCCTAGCCCTGGCGGCCGGGGCCGCCTGGTTGAGGCGGTCCGTACGCGCGCTGCTGGAACAGGTTGCCCAGCGCACGGCGGAGATCGTATCCGCGGGCCACGCGGCGGAAGCGCGCCAGCGGGCGGCAGAAACGGCGGCCCAGCAGATCGCCGCCGAGCGCGATGCCGCCCAGGCCCGGGCGGACGAGCTTGCCCCGCTGCTGATGCTGGATGAGAACCGCAAGCGCTACCGCGCGCACTGGAACATTGCGGATGTCACCGAGCGGCTGACCAGCATCCTGGCCGACGCCGCCATCGATCACCACGTCGCTCAGACGCGCTTCGAGAACGCCATGCTGTTCAACGAATGGGTGCGCCGTGGGGGAAACCCGCACGCGCCCTGGGTCGACATCGTGAAGTGGAAGCAGGCACAGGAGAAAAAGCCGTGAGCGAAAACCATTTGGACACCCCCTTCGCCTATACCGGCCTCGAGCGCGACCTGGCCGCCGCCCTCGACGAGCGCGACGCCATCATCGCGCACCAGCGCCGGCAGATCATCGCCCGCGAAACGCGCCGGGCCCTGCCGGCCTCCATCGGCGTACTGGCGCTGCCCGTAGGCGTCGCGCTCGGCGTCTGGCTGGCAGACACGCCCTGGGCCTGGTGCGTCGTGGCCGGCGGCGCGCTGCTGTACGTCCTGCTGCCGCGCGTCCGGCGCTGGCTGCGGGGGCGGGCGGCGCAGGGAACGGAAATCCTGTGACTCCCTGCCTGCACACCCGCCGCCGCCCCTGGCGCATGGCCGTCCCTGAGGCCGGTGATGGCCGGCGGCGCGACGTGCTGCTGTGCCCGGCCTGCGGGCGGACGGAGCCTGCACCAGTCCGGGGGACTGGTGCGGCCCCCTATGGGTTCCGGCGGCGCAAGGCGGCGCGGTCGGGCAAGCCAACCAGGGGGACGCGCCCGTGACGGACTACTGCGGACGCCCGACCCGCGCCGGCCATCCGTGCCGCATCGCGCTCAAAGCTGGCCGCTGCGCCACGCACGACGCAGACTTGAAGAAGCGCAATCGCAAGGTGCGCCGCGCCTTCGCTCACAACGACCCCGCCGGCTTCGCCGCGCACCAGCGCCAGGCGGCCAAGGCCGGCTTCGCCGCCACGGCGCACAACCATGACTGGGCCAAGGCGCACGAGAAGGCCCGCCAGTGGCGGATCAAGCACCCTAGCCAGCCCGAACAATGGGCGCTGGGTGTGTTGGCCAGCCGCGGACTCAGCCACTTCGAGCGCGAATGGCAGTTCGGGGACGACGGGCGCTACACGCTCGACCTGGCGTGGCCCGAGTACAAGCTGGGCGTGGAGGTCGATGGCCACCCGCGTGACTGGAATCCGGCGCTGCTGTCCGACCGCCGGCGCCGCCAGGCGCGCAAGATCGCCAGCCTGGAATCGCAGGGTTGGACCGTGCTGACCATTGACGCTGCCGGCGACCGCGAAACAGAAGCCACAAGGCTGATCGCCTTCGCGGAGAAAGCACAGAACTAACCATGGATCGCGCTGAACTCATCCACCTTCTTTCAACTCGCAACGCCGCGACCGAATGCGCCCTGACGGTGCTCTACAACCGCCAAACCGACGACGAACGTAGCTGCGGCGACACCCGACACCACAACGGTTCCGGGTTCAGCGCCACGGACGCCCGTTTTCTGTCATCGCTCGCGCTGCAGATCGAGCGCCAGCGGGGACGCATAGCCGGACGCTGCCGAAGTACGCCAGACAGCTTTTGGCCTCATCCGTTGACTGGTCGCAGTTCGCCAGTGGGGCACCCTCCAATACCGCCCGCGGGGAGGAATTGCGAGCCATGGAGCAGTTGGCCACGTCTCTGCTGGAGAACACAGGAGGCCGCAACTAACCACACTCGACCCGCACGACCCACTCGACCCGACTCGCCTATTACATTTCACTCAGGAGACTCATCATGACCGCTGGAACGCTCGACCCGTTTGACATTGCCGGCCAGGCCGAAGAAGAAGCCGCCACCGCGTCCGGCAAGCTCAACTTCGGCAAGCTGACCATCCGCCCACGTTTCCTGGCGTGGCAGGACGGCCAGCCGACCGAAATTGACCTCAGCACCTATCAGACGCTCGACGCGCGCAAGCGCTCGCTCGAATACAACTTCCAGGTGGACATCCAGGAGTTCAAGCCCGACCTGAGCTTCACCTACGAGCGCAAGGTAGGCGTGGGCAGCCTGGACTGGAACAAGATCCTCAAGCCCTCCATCGAGGCCGTCTGCGGCCGCGGCTCAACCGACAAAGAAACGCTGGCCGCCACCCTGCGGCGCCTGCACGGCGCCTACATCTGCGCCGAGGACGTTCCGCAGACGCCCACCAAGAGCAAGCCGGACCGCGTCAAGTACAACACCATCAAGCTTGTGACGATCTTCGAGTCGCGCGAGGCATGCCATGCGGCCTGGCAGGAGAAATATGGCGCGGCGCAGACCAGCGGCGGCAACGGCGCGGCCGCCGCATCCGCCGACGTGCCGCCCGGCTACACCGCCGACAGCTGGAAGAAGCAGGCGGACGACATCAAGAAGCTGCGCCTGAGCTACATCCAGAAGGGCACGCCGGCGGCGGACGCTACGCGCGCTGCGGCCGAGGAATACGGCGCCACAGCCGCCCAGGTGACGGCGCTCCTGGGTCTCAAGTCCGTGGACGAGATCCCGTTCTAAGTCATGATCGCGGTTGATCCGACCGAAGCGACGGCAGTCTCACGACTGCCGTCGTTGCCCTCCGCTATCGTAGTGCCCGGGCTCGAAGCCATGACGGGCGCCGATCTCATGCTCAGCGCCCTCGATGCGCCCGCGGGGACTGAAACCTTGCTACGCGCCCACGCGCGCGCTGGCGCGCTGTTCGTACAGCGCAAATCCGGTGAGGACCTGGTGCACTCGCTCGGCGACCGGCTGATCGATTCTCAGGCGCGTATGCACGAAATGATCACGCGGCCCTGCCAGCGGGTGCTACTTGTCACCGGACGCTTCGAACCCGGCGGCGACGGTGTGGCCGTCGTCAATGGCCGCGAGACCAGCATGAAATACTGGTCGGTCCTTACCGGACTGGCGCGCTGGAACGACCGCGGCGGCGTGGTCGAGCAACTCCTTGACGACGCCTCCATTCCAGCCTGGGTTGAGATGCGCCTGCGGCACCTGGCGGAGTACGCCACGCCGGCCGGCGAGATGCGCCTCGTCTATCCGCCGGACAACTATCCCCTGGACGCACCGGCGCCCAACGACCCGCTGCAGCTCCCGATCCGGGTGCGCGACGGTCGGGTCGTCTTGAGCCAGCTCAAGGGCATTGGCCCCAAGCTGGCCGAAACGATCTGGGCCTACTGTGAGCGCAATCTGGGCTGGGCCCTGACGCTGCTCACCGATCCGGCCTCGCCCAAAATCTGGAAGATCCCCGGCATCGGCCTCACCACCATCCACAACATCCGCCAGCAGTGCGGCCTGCGCGACGGCCAGCGGCTGGTCATCATCAGCGACGACAACGTGACGGTGCTCGAAGAACTCGAGCAACTCAAAGCAACAGGAGACACGAACCATGCAGTTCAAACCAGCCACTAAGCAGCAGTCCAAGCTGCGCATGACGCTCGACGGACCGGCCGGCAGCGGCAAGACCTATACCGCGCTGCGCTTTGCCCACGCCCTGGCCGCCGGCGGCCGAATCGCGTTCGTGGACACCGAGCGCGGCAGCGCCTCGAAGTACGTGGGCGAGGCACCCGACGGCGTGCCCTGGCAGTTCGACGTGCTGGAGCTCGCCACCTTCTCGCCCGAGACCTATACCGAGGCCATCGAAGCCGCGGGACGCTCGGGCTATGCCGTCTTAATTGTTGACAGCCTCTCCCACGCCTGGGAGGGCAAGGGTGGCGCGCTCGAGATCAAAGACCGGGTCGGTGGCAATCAATACACCGCCTGGCGCCAGGTGACGCCCATGCACAACCGGATGATCGACACGATCCTCCAGTCGCCGTGTCACGTGATCACCACCATGCGCTCACGCATGGAATACGTCCAGGACCTCGACGAGCGCGGCAAAGTGCTCGGGGTGCGTAAGGTCGGTATGGCACCGATCCAGCGACCAGGGATGGAGTACGAGTTCGACGTCGTCTGCGACATCGACTGGGCCCACATCTTGTTTGTCAGTAAGTCCCGCTGCGCGGCCATGCAGGACGAGAAACGTGAGAAGCCCGGACCCGAGTTCTTACGGCCGCTGATCGAATGGCTGGCCAGCGGTGCCCCCGCGGCGCCCCGGCCGGACGCCGATGAGCTCGTCAACGCGGCGCGCACCCTGCGCGCCGCCGGAGACACGCCCAAGACGATTGCCGACAAACTCAACGTCAGCATGGCGGAGGTCATCGCGTGGACGGCGGTCCCAGCCTGATCGAGGCCGCCGTTGCCTATACGTCGCGCGGGTGGTTTATCTTCCCCTGCCACCCGCGCGACAAGCGCCCGTTGACCACGCACGGCGTGCACGATTCGTCCAACGATCCGGTGCACGTACGCGCCTGGTGGACGGAGTGGCCGGACGCAAACATCGGCCTCGACGTCTACCGAAGCGGCCAGATCGTCGTGGATCTCGATCCGGCCCGTGGAGGCCGCGAAGCCTGGGCCGCGGTGTGCGGCGAAAGCGTACTCACAACACTCCAGGCGGCCACAGGCTCGGGCGGCGATCATTTTTTCTTCGAGGCGCCGCTGGGCATAGTGATCCGCAACTCATCCGACAAGCTCGGGCCAGGCATCGATGTGCGCGGACGCGGCGGCTACGTCATCCTCGCGCCGAGCATCCATCCAAAGACGGGCCACGCTTACGCCTGGGTCAATGACCTGCCGCCGGCGCCGTTTCCAGCCGCTTTAATCGAGCGCCTTACGCCGCCGCCGCGCGTTGCGCTGCCGCCCACCAATGGTCACGCTGACGACGGCTACTACCGCTGCCTGGCCTATCTGCGGCGGCTGCCAGACGCGGTCAGTGGCTCCGGTGGCCACAACGCAACCTTTCACGCGGCGTGCGAGATCTGGCGCTTCGGCCTCACCGACTCGGAGGCGCGCGACGCGCTCGACTGGTTCAACGCCCACAAGTGCCGGCCGGTGTGGTCCGAAGGCGAGCTGCGGCACAAGCTCGAGTCGGCCTATGTCACAGTCAGCGACGCCGGCGAGATCGGCGCCCGGTTGGCGGCGCCCAGCTATGGCCACACCCAGCGACTGGACGAGATCGGCGACGTCTTCATGCCGGCACCCGTGGCGACTGACCGGGCGCCCGCTCCTGGCTCAACAGCGGGGCCTACGTCAGCCATGAGCGGCGCAGCCGTGCCGCCCCCCGACCCCGCGGGCAAGCCGCCGCTCATCAAAGACACACAACTCCGCGATCGCTATCTGCGCAAGCATCGCACTACGGCCTACGGTTTGGGCAACTGGTATCGCTATGACCGAGGAGTGTATGCGCGGGTACCCGAGGCAGTCGTTGGTCAGGAGGTTCAGGAGATCATCGACCAGGCCGAACGCGAGGATGTTCGGCTGCGCCCGACATGGTGGCAGCAGCGCGGCGTAACAGGCCTGGTGCAGAGCGCGGTCACGGTGCCTGACGACCGTTGGAACCGTGATCCCGATATTTTAGTCTGCCGCAATGGAACCCTGACGATATCCGACCGCCGGCTGCGGCCGCACGCGCCACTCGACTATGTGACGTCGGGCGTGGACTATGACTATGATCCGGCGGCCCGCGCCGAGACGTGGGAACAATTTCTCGACCAGGTGCTGGCAGAATCGCGTCAGTTTATTCAAGAGTTCATTGGCCTGTGCCTGACAACAACGACAGATTACGAGGTAGCCGTTTGGCTGTACGGCCCGCCAGGTGGCGGCAAGAGCACGTTCGTGGACGGTGTCAAGGCCATGTTGGGTGATCGATGCGGGGTGCTGGGCTTGAGCGACATCGAACAGTCGCCATTCATGCTGCAGACGCTTATCGGCCGGACGCTGGTCACCGCGACCGAAAACCCAAACGATTTTCCGGTGGCACTCGGCAAGGTTAATCAAATCATTTCAGGCGAACCAATCACAGTCAATCTCAAATACAAGGCGCCGATCGAGGTAGTTCCCCAGGCCAAAATTCTGTGGGCGATGAACGACCTGCCGCGCGTCACCGACGCCAATAACGGCATCTTTCGGCGAGTGAAAGTCATTCACGTGCCGGCGCTTCCGGAGAGTCAGCGCGATCCAGCCGTCAAACGCGCAATTAAGAGCGAGGGCGCCGGCATTCTCAACTGGGCGCTGGATGGGCTCGAGCGGCTGCGCAGCCGCGGGCATTTCGATGTACCTGCGGCGGTCGAGGCAGAGACGGTCGAATTCAAATCCAGCAACGACGTCGAGTCGACGTTTGTTGCGGAGGAGTGCCATCGCTATCCCAGCGCACAGACGAAGTCATCCAGGCTGTACGAGGCCTACTTCAAGTGGTGCAAGGCCAACGGACACGGGCCGAAATCGTCGACCCGAGTAAGCACCGAGTGGGAACGGCTGGGTTTCAAGAAGACCAAGGCGAAGGACGGAAACTACTGGAGCGGGGTGCAGCTCGTCGAACATGACCTGTTCACTGGGTCATAGACATAAACGTGGTGGAAGGTATGGAAGCGGTGGAAGGTATGGAAGGTTCAAGAACAAATAGGCTTAAAGGCGTTTTTTGAAAGGTGGAAGCGGTGGAAGCAGGTGGAAGGTTATAGACATTGTTTAAAAGGTATCTCGTTCTCTACTTATGTCTATCTATTTATTCCATCGCACCACGCGCATACACGTACACGCGTGCGCACATTGGCTTAACAATGGGGGTTGTGCTTCCACACCTTCCATTTCTCGGTGTTTTTTGAGGTAGGTGCTTCCACCAATCGGAGGTTGAGATGTTCAAGACTATGACCGGACCGGATAACGAGCGCATCACCCTGATCGCATGCGACCATTGCAAGCAGCCCATTGAGCGGTTGGGACAGGCGGTGGTGATGTATCCCGATCGTGACTGGAAGGTGTCTGTGAAAACTATTCACAAGGGCGTCTGCCAAACTCAGTATGCAGCGTCTGTTCGAGAACGAAATGCAGTCGAAGTGAGTGAGATCGAACTAACCGCCTTTGTTGACGCCCTGCACGCCTTTCCACACTGAGGCAGGGGCAGGGACTTTTATCGAACGGGAGTGATGACTGATGACCACGATTGCCATGCGCGAAATGCTTGACACAATCCCCAATCCCTACGGGTTGCCCCACGCCACGCTCCGCCCGCATCAGGCTGAAACGATCGACTGGCTGCTCGGGCTGCAAGCCAGCGCGGCCGTGGTCAACGCGCCAACCGGCTCGGGTAAGACCTCCTTCGCCGCGGCCATGGCTTCGAAGAAGCGCACAGTTGCACTTGTGAAGACCAAGAGCCTGCAGTCCGAGAACTATGGCGGCTCGTACGAGTTCGACGTGCTCTACGGGCGCGGCAACTACGATTGCGTCCACCCCGACGCCTCGACCTACGCAACGGCCGCCGAGTGCATGTTCACTGGCGGGATGTACGACTGCCCGCACGCCGGCGAGTGCGGCTATCTCCAGGCCAAGGGGCGCGCGGCCTATTCGTTTCGCGCCTCGCTCAACTATGCCTACTGGCTGGCGGCGAACTGGCCAGCCCAGAGGCTGGCCGAGTCCGGCGGCTATCTGTTTCTCGACGAGGCCCACCAGCTCTCCGACATTGTGCTCGACCATACCAGCGTGACGGTCACCATGCGCGAGCGGCTTGAGTGGGATCTGCCGTCGTTTCCCGTCGTCCGCGGCCGCGCCACCGAGGCCGAGATCACCGCGTGCGTGGACTGGCTGAGGGCGGTCGAGCGGGTGCTGCGCAAGACGGCGCGCGAGCTGGCGCCGCAGGGCGCCGACGGCGACGAGGACGAGCGCGGGCCTGACGACCCCAAGGCTGTGCAGCTGCCGGAGGCCGTGATGAAGCGGCTGCGCAAGTGCCGCTCACTGTTGGCCAAGATTATGGCCGTGCGCGACGCGCTGCAGACAGACGCCAACGATTGGTACCTGCGCTGCGGGCCCGCCGCTCGCGCGACCGTGGCTGGCCGCGAGCCTGCCTTCGTCGCGCGACCGCTCACCGCCCGCTACCACTTTCCGCGTTACTTCCTAACTAGCGACTGGAAGACCGTCATGATGTCGGCCACGATCGGGGATCCGAGCACGTTTGCCACGGAACTCGGGATCGAGACCTACGTCTATCGAGACATTCCCAACGCGTGGCCGGCCGAGACTCGACCTGTCTTAGACCTGGGCGCGCCAGCCATGGGTTACGCCACGCGCAACGACGAAGCGGTCCAGAGTGATCAGGCGCGGCGCATCGCGGCGGCAATTCTCTCCTGTCCGGCCGATTGGAAGGGCATCATCCACACCACCAGCAAAGCGCAGGCGGTGGCCCTCGCGCAGCGCATTTCCGAGCATGGCGTGCCCGCCTGGCGTTTGTGGACGCCTAAGCCGGGTTTGGGCACAGAGAAAGCGTTGGCCGAATGGAAGCGGGAGAAACGCCTGACGCAGGGCGCGATTGCGGTGACGTGGATGTGGCATGAGGGATTTGACGGCACTGAGGAGAAGATTTGCATCTCAGCCAAGGTTCCATTTCCATCGCTCGGCGACGACTACGAGCGAGAACGCATGCACTACAGCGGCGCAATGTTTCTACAGCGCACGGCCTGGTCGCTCGAGCAGCAGCTTGGCCGAACGCGCCGCGGGCGCGACGAGGACTATGACCGCAACGGGCAGCGCGCGGGCCTGGTGGCTATCGCGGATGGCAACTGGCGACGGGTGCAGAAGTATTTGAGTCCGTCGCTGCGGAACGCAATCGTTGAAACCGACTTTTAGACCCGGAGGATACCATGCACATCACACCCACCCAGCGCACCATCATCGAGTACAGCCTGACCCTGTCCGCCGAGGACGCCCAGCTCGCCCTCGCCGATCCCTTCTCCTTCGAGGAGAAGATCCGCGAGCAGCTGCTGCCGCATTTGCCGGGGGCGGCCGAAACAAACGGCAAACGGAATCGCGCCTACTCGCCCGGCTGGGACCATCCAGCCCAGGCGCAGAAACAGGCCGGCCGCGGCGGACGGCGCAACGGGCGAAAGGCTTCCGCGAAGTCTGCGGCCCCAAAAGCGGTGGGGCGCGGGCGAGGCAAGAGCACGGAGAAAGCGCCGTGCCCGGAGTGCGGGAAGCAGATCGCCCGCAAGTTCCTGCCGCTGCACCTGAAGAGCAAGCACGGAGCCGAGCCGGGTGGAAGTATGACTACGCCCCCGGCGACGGCATCCGCAAGTGCCGAGAGTGCCTGATCCTGTTCGGCGCCGACAACCCGCGCCGGCCCGACGGGCGCTGCGCCGCCTGTGAGTTGGAGCAGACGCTCAGCCCGGCCGACCTGGTGCGCGCCCGCGCGGACGGGCTGCTGAGCATCGAGGCGCTGCTGGCCCTGACTGAACCATAGGAGACCCATCATGGCTGAGACATTTCCCGTTGAACTCATAGACAGCAATCCCTACCAGCCGCGCCTCGACGAGGACGCCGTGCACGTGGCCGGCCTGGCCGAGAGCCTGCGCGCCGTCGGCATGCTCCAAACGCCCCTGGCGCGCCCGCACCCCGAACGCGCGGGCCGGGTCCAACTGGCCTTTGGCCACTCGCGCCTGGCCGCGTGGCGGATCGCCTTCCCCGGCCAGCCGTTCCCCCTCGAGACGCGGGAACTCACCGACCGGCAGATGAGTGACCTGGCGGCCGAGGAGAACAGCCGCCGCAAGAATCTGTCCGCCATCGAGACCGCCCGCGCGATCGCGCGCCGCATGAAAGACTTCGGCTTGACGCAGCTGGAGGCCGGCGCGCCCTTCGGCTACCAGTCCCAGGGGGCGGTGAGCAACCTGCTGCGTCTGCTCAAGCTCCCCGAGCCCGTGCAGATGCGCGTGGCCGAAGGCCTCCTGCCCGAGCGCGCCGCCCGCGCCCTGGTCCCCGTGGCCGAGTGGCGCCCGGAACTGGCGGTCAAGATTGCCAAGGACGCCGGCGCCGGCGACCCCGACCAGCGCGCGGAACACGTGATGGAGTCTATTGGCGACGCCTACCACCGCCACGGGATCTACCTGGCGACCGGGCGCACCGATGATGCGATGTGGCCGCTGGAGTGGCCGCAAAAGCCCATCGCCAGCGGCGCGTCCGACCCGGCGGAGGTGCCGGACTGCAACGGGTGCCGCTTCCACGTAAAGTCGGACGGCCGCCACTACTGCCTGCGCAAAGCCTGCCACGACATCAAGCACACGCTCTGGCGCAAGCACCAGCTCGACGTCGCGGTGGCCAAGACCGGCATCCCGACTGCGGCCAAGGGCGAAAAGGTCAAGGTCGTCTACGAGGGCGGCTGGGACTCGCGGGCCCAGGCCCGCGCCGCGAAAGCGCTCAAGGCGAAACACCCGAGCCTGCGCCTGGCCGCGCTCGACCACAGCGGCTACAACCTGGCCGGCCTGACCGGGTCCGGGCTGGTCGGGATCGTGACGGTGGATGAAAAGGCGCTCAACAAATTCCTGGAAGAGAACAAAGGGAAGGCGGTCAAGGGCCCGGCCCCCAAGGGCGAGACCGCCGCCCAGCGCGCGCGGCGCGTCAACGGCGAGCGCGAGCAGGCTGAGGAGCGCTGGCAGGAGCGCTGCCTGTTCCACCGCGCCCGCGCCGACGTGCTGTGGATGCTCGACCGCGCCGCGCAGATCGTGGCCGACAAGACCATCGCCGCCGGCGGGCTCCTGGCGTGGGCGGCGTCGAAGGCGGTCAGCGCCTACAACAGCCCGTGGGCCAACGAGATCAACGTGCACCGCAACGATCTGCGCGGCGCGGCCCAGGTGAGTGATGTGCGCCGGATGGGCGAGTATTACCCGGCGCCGGTCACAGCCGAGGTGGACCGCGCCCGCCGGCACTACATCGCCTACGCCGTCATCACCGAGTTCGCTGCCGGAGCGCAGCCGCCCTCGGTGCTGTACAGCACGTACCCGAAAGTGCGGGACGAGGCCGCCCGCATCGCGCTGAAGACCTTCGGCGTCGCGCTCCCCGCCGGGTGGGACGCGCCCCCCATCCACCACACCCACTACAACTGCTGGGAGTGCGGGGCCTTCGCCGGCAACGACCGCGGCTTCACCCAGGCCGAGAAGAAACTGGGCTGGGTGGCGTTCGTCGAGCTGTCGTCGGGGAAGGTGACAGTCGCCGACTCGCCCGGGCCGGACTCCAAATTGGCCGGCTGCTTCTGCCCGGTCCACGCCGGCGAGGCGCGCGCGAAGCTGCTGGGCCAGCCGCTGGCCAAGGTGCTGGCCAGCGAGTCCAGGGCACCCGCCAAGCCCAACGGAAAGTATGTCCACGGACATGCTGCCAAGGCCAAGCCGGCCCCGCGCCCGCTGCGGCCCGCACCCAAGCCGAGCCAGAAGCGTCCCACCCGGAAGAAGGCGCGGCAGCCTGCCGCGGCGGCGCGGGGGCGGTGATGACGACGACCGTCACGCTCGGCCAGACCGAGACCGGCGCACTGCGCGTGGACGTGCCCACGCTGATCGACACCCGCCAGGTCATCACCGCCTCCAGCGGCGGCGGCAAGTCCTGGCTCCTGCGCCGCATCATCGAACTGATCGCCCGCCAGGTGCAGGTGATCGTCATCGACCCCGAGGGCGAGTTCAACACCCTGCGTGAGCAATTCGACATGCTCCTGGTCGGGCAGGGCGGCGAGATTGCCCCCGAGATCCGCACCGCGAAGAAACTCGCCGCCAAGCTCGCCGAGTTGCGCGTGAGCGCGGTGGTGGACCTGTATGACCTGGGCGACTGGGACGCGCGGCGCGCGTTCCTGGCGCCGTTCCTGGACGGGCTGATGGGCATCCCCAAGCGCGACTACCACCCGATCTACGTGCCCATCGACGAGGCCCACAACTTCGCCCCCGAATCGGCCGCCGGCGGGAAGGACTCCCCCGTGGCCCAGAGCCGGCGGGCGGTCAACTTCCTGATGAGCGCCGGCCGCAAGCGCGCCATCTGCGGCGCGCTGGCCACCCAGCGCATCTCGAAATTGGACAAGGATGCCATCGGCGACGCCAAGAACGTCTTCATCGGCGGCATCACTCTTGACGTGGACCAGGCCCGCGCCGGCGACATGCTGGGGCTAGGCAAGGCCGACCGGCTGGCGCTGCGGGACCTGGCGCCGGGCGAGTTCTACTGCTTCGGGCCGGCCGTCGGGCGCGGGGTGCACCGGTTCCGCACGGACGCCGTCGTCACCACGCACCCGCGCCCCGGCCAGCGCCACCTGCTCGACGTGCCGCCTGCCAGCGAGTCGGTCCAGAAGATCGTCTCTGCCCTGGGCGACCTGCCGCGCCAGGTGCAGGCCGAGGCCGACGCGCTGGCGACCGCCCGGCGCCGCGTGGTCGAGCTGGAGCGCGAGCTGCGTGCCCGTCCGGTGCAGGCTGCGAAGCCCGAGCCGGTCGTCCAGCGCGTGGAGGTGACAGTCTTCCGCGACGGCGAGGTGGGGCGGCTCGAGACGGCCGTGGCGCAGATGGCGGCCATCGCCGGAGACTTCGGGCGGCTGGCCGACGGGATCGCGGGCGCCGGCCAGGCCCTGCGCGCCGGCGCGGATGAAGTCGGCGACGCGCTGCGGGCCGCGGCTGCCAGACACACTGGGCCTGTGCCGGCGGCCAAGTCAAATCAGATCGGCCAGTCCGGCCCCGCGCTGGTCCGCCCGGCCGCGCTTCCCAGGCAGCATCCGCAGGCCGTCCCGCCCGAAGGCGATGTCTCATTACGCGCCGGCGAGCGCAAGATGCTCCAGGCCCTGGCCCAGCGCCACCCCGCCCGCTACACGGTCTCTCAGTTGGGGACGCTCTCGGGTTTCGCGCCGCGCGGGGGGACCTTTCGCACGTATCTCGGCGTGCTCAAGCGGGCGGGCTTCATCGCCGAACAGGGCGGGGAGGTGTCCGTCACCGAGTCGGGCCTGGCCTACCTGGGGGCGGACGTGCCGCCGGCGCCGGCGACCACGGATGAGATGTTGGCCATGTGGCGCGCCCGCCTGCGGGCAGGCGAGGCGCGGATGCTGGATGCGCTGGTGGAGCGCTACCCGCACTGGGTCGCGCTGGCGGAGTTGGGCGAGTTGTCCGGCTTCGCGGCCAGTGGTGGGACGTTCCGGACGTATCTGGGCGTGCTGCGGCGCAATGGCCTGATCGAGGTGCGGGGCGACCAGGCGCGGGCGAGCGCGACGCTGTTCATAGACTGAGAGATTTCCATGTCCGACATTCTTGACAATCACCTGATGAGCGAGGCGCTGGACTTCGTCGGCGCTGAGGCGCGCCATCTTGTAATGGACGCCGTCTACTGCGCGCTGGCGAATTCCGCCAGCGACCTGGAAGGCAATACTGCCGAGACAGATGTGAACTGGTTCGCGTTCCAGATTTGGGGCGAGGCGCGGCGCGACCACAACAACCACGTCTGGGAGAACGTGCTCAGCGAAGACGAGCGTGAGCACTGGCGGACGGTCGCGCGCGCCTGTCTCGACCGGCTACCGTTCCTGATGAGCCGCATGGCAAACCGCTGCCGGCGCGCGGCGGAGGTGGCGAACACCCTGGCGCGCGCCGAGCGGAAGCGGCTGCGGGAAGTACGGGAAGCACGACGGGGAGGTAAGTGACATGCGTCCTATCCCCAACACCCGCATCGAGCGCTACCGCATCACCGGCGGACCATTGGCGTCCGACTCGACATTCGGCAACAACGGCCGCTTTCTGATTCCGTCGCCGGCCACCCGCGCCACGCTCAGCGTGCAGGCCTCCGACGGCCTGGGCTGGGAGCACGTGTCGGTCAGCCTGCGCGTGCGCTGCCCGACCTGGGAAGAGATGAACTTCGTCAAAGGTCTCTTCTGGGATGACGAGGAAGCGGTGATGCAGCTGCACCCACCCCGGTCCACCTGGGTCAACTGCCATCCGTACTGCCTGCACCTGTGGAAGCCGGCCCTGGTGGACCAGTTGTCGATCCCGCTGCCGCCTGCGATCCTGGTGGGGCCGGTGACTGGCTGAGTCAATGAGTGCCACGGCTGACCGCCGCCGGGCCGTGTACGACTTCATCGTGGCCTACAAGCGCGCCCACGACGGCAACTCGCCCAGCATCCGCGACATCATGCGGGGCTGCGGCTACGCCACGACCAGTGCCGTCGGCTTTCATTTGAACGCGCTGGAGCGCGCCGGCCTGATCCGCATGCGGCGCTTCACTGGCCGCACGATCGAGATCGTCGGCGGCGCCTGGCAGCCGCCCAGTCCATGACCGCCGGCCCGCTGTCCCCCGTTGGCCAACTCCCCGCGCCGGTGTGCATTCGCTGCGGCGCGCGCCCGGCTATGACCGACCTGAAACCCGGCGCGAAGATTTGCGCAGTGTGTTTCCTGAAGGCGCTGGACCTTCTCTTCTATGAACTCGATCGCCACGAAGCAGACCCGCCGCCACCGCCTGACCCCGGCCGCTGAGCGCAACCGCCGCGCCGCGTGCGAACGCAAGCGCCGCTACAGCCGGCGCGAGGCCCAGGCCGCTGCCGGGCGGGCGACGGCGCGCACCGGCAAGCGCCACCGCGCCTACCGCTGCGACTGGGACCACGGCGGCGAGCACTGGCACATCACCAGCCAGGCGGAGCGGAAGGCGTGAGACGTCGTCAAATTGGTCCTGTCCAGCAATTGGACGCACTCAGGCGCGACCTGGCGCGCAAACACGACCGCCAGCACCTATCCTGGCGGGAAATCGCCCGGCGCTATTTTCCGGCAGTGCCGCCCGGCACCCTGTGCGCCGTGGCCAAGGGCCGCGAGCCGAAGAAGATCGCCGTCCGCCTGGCGCTGGGCCTGCCGGCCGTGGCGGACGCGCCCGTATGCCCGGACTGCGGCCAGGTCCACGTGGCCGAGACGTGCACGGCTTCGAAGCCGCGCGGCGCGAACGGCGCCCGGCCCGTCACTGTCTGGGCGCATCGGGTCCGGAGCGGGGCGGTGGTGCTGGGCCGGTCGCGGCGCTGCGGCCGGCGGCGGTGCGGGATTCATTTCGTGGGGCCCGGGAAGTATTGCAGCGACGACTGCCGGGCGCGGGCGCGGGCCAGTCAGCGGAAGCGGCGGCGGATGCGGATGCAGCGGGGGAGGAAGGCGAGGCGATGACAGTTTACTACAACGGAAATGACTACTTTGCAGCAGAGTCGAAGGCGGAAGCCCTTGACCTATGGGAGAAGTTGTATGGCGAAAGCCGGGACGACTACCCAGATATGGAGTGGGAAGAAGAACCGGGTGATCGCCCCTTTCGAATCCACGTCGAGTCAGAAGTGTGGTGGGAAGGGGGTTTGCCGGCGACGGCAAAGGTCATTGAGAAGTTCGAGGGACAAGGCGGCGTCTATGAGGCGCTGCTGAGTGAGTGGGAGGCGCAAGTTGGCAAAGGTTTGATTGCCAGCACCGAGTATTGACATCGAGGAAGGTGAGACGATGAAGGCGCTTACTTTGACTCAGCCGTGGGCCACGCTTGTCGCCATCGGTGCAAAGCGCATCGAAACGCGAAGTTGGCGCACTAACTACCGCGGCCGCCTCGCCATCCACGCTGCAAATACCCCCGACCGGACCGGCGTAGTCGTCACGCGTTACTTCTGGCCGGCGCTAAAGCGTGCGGGTCTCAACCCGCTCGAATTGCCGCTGGGGGTAGTTGTCGCCACGTGCACCCTGGTTGAGTGCTACGAGATTCCGGACGAGCGCCGTTTGTTTCGCCGCGCGGACCTGGATTATTTCAACATCGGCGCCTGGCTCCCGCCCGACGATCCCGAGCGCTCCTTTGGTGATTACACGCCGGGCCGCTATGCGTGGCTGCTGACCAACATTCAGGCACTGCCCCAGCCTGTTCCCGCCCGTGGCGCGCTTGGACTGTGGGATTGGAATGAACAAGATTTAGGCGTTGGTGAGAACCGTACCGCCCCCTAGAATCCTGCCGTACACTTTCCCTATGCGCCGCATTCTGTTGCTCACCGCCCTGCTGCTGGCCGCCTGCGTGCCCGCCGTCGTGACGCCAGTCGTACGCGACGTCTCCGCGCTCGAAGCCGGCTGGATCATCGCTGACGCGACGAACACGGCCGCCGCGGCCGCGACGCGCCTGGCCGAGACCCGCGCCACGCAGACGTCGGTGGCGCAGTCCACGCGCGACGCCCTGGCCGTGGAGGCCACCCGCGCCGGGATCGCGCTGACTGCCGGCCAGGCGCGGGTGCAGGCCACCGACGCGGCCGCCGTCCGCACCGCCGCCGCCGAACAAACGCACGCCTACGCCACACCCACCTGGGCGGCCCTCCAAACCCGCGCGGCCCTCGACCGCGCCGGCGTGCTGGCCACGGCGACGGCGCTGGCCGCGGACGCCGAGCGGGTGGCCGCCAGCGCGCACCTGGCCACCGGCGTCGCGCAGACGGCTGTGATCGTCGCGCTGCTGGCCGGGCTGACCTTGGCCGCGATTGTTGCGTGGTGGACCAACGAGCGCCAGCGCATCCGCACCGACACGTTCCGCGAGCTCCAATGGCAGCGCGTCGAACAGGCAGAGGCCGAGACGCGCCGCATTCAGGCTGGGGCGATCCGGGCCTGCATCCTGGAACGCGACGGCGCTCCGTGGCTGGTGACACCCCGCGGCCTGGTGCCCCTGCTGCCCGGCGGCCAGGTCGTCCAGGCGGCCGAGCGCAGCCGGGCCCGCGAGCACCGCTGGCGCGCGGCCATCAAGCGGGCCGTCATCGCGGGGGTGGAGTTGGGTGTGGGCGGCAAGCCCCAGTTCGGCGAGCGGGACCTGGCCGGGCCCTGGATCGTCAACGCCGACGGCACCCCCTCCAGCGCGGGCTACCGGGCAATCAACCGGCTGCTGCGCCGGGCCGGCATCTGGACCACCGCCGGCCGGGACACCGTCTTTGCGCGCGGGTGGAACCTGGACCGCTTCGAGCGCGAGTTCGACGCCGCGCCGCTGCCCCACCTGCCCGAGGGCGAGCCCCCCGAGGTGCGGATTCCGCTCCGCAGTTCCGCGGCCGCCGCGATCTCCGCGGTTCCGCAGTGACATCCCCGGCGCGCTAGGCGATATTCGAATGGGACATGTCCGCGGAAATGAAACCCGCCGCCGTGCCGGTCGGTCACAGCGGCGGGCGCTTTCACCGGCGCGGAGCCGGGGAGAGCCTACTCGCGCCGGTACGTCGTCGCCGGCACGTCCCGCATCCACACGTTCAGACCGTCCGGCGTGATCGTCGCCCGCCGCGTAAACGCCCCGGCGGTCACGTTCTCCGCATAGATCGGGATGCGCGTCCCCGGCTCGACCACGCCGGCCGGCGTGCCCACCGGCGCATACACCGGATGGTGGGCGGGGTTGCCGGGAGAGATCGAACCAGCGGATCACGCCGCGGCTAGAGATAGGCGCAGGTGGCGCGAATGACCAGCTTGCCGTCGGAGTTGTGGTTGTACAACGTGTTCACTGTTGCGGCCGTGGTCGTCAGGGTGTTCAGGTAATACGATGTCTTACTGGCTACCGCGATGGTCTTTTCCACAAAGGCCGGCAGTAGTGCGCGCAGATTGCCCGATGCGCCAATGGCATAGCCGAAGGTTGTGAAATCAGCGTCGCTCTCCGTGTTGTTGGCAGTGCTCAGCGTGGTTTTCACCGTCACAACCGTGACGGTGTTCTTGTCTGCTCCCGCAGTGACTTTATAGTTCACGCGCCAGACGCCAATGGGGATTGAGATCGTGATCCCGCCCAGGTTGTACCAGGTGTCCTGGGTGGGCGTGGCTTGCTGTTGAAGCGAAGTGTCGGTGACGGTCACAGTCCACTTAGCCGGGTCGAGCGGAAACCCGAACGGCGCCTTGACCGGGCTGTAGTACGGGTCGCTGATGGCTTCGTTGGCCAAGTCGTAGTCGGTGCCCATGTAGACCGTCACCGACGTGTCGGTCGAGAATTCGACCTTGGTGACGATGCCGTACTTCGTGCCGCCGGTGGACTGGGCGAGCTTGATCCGCTGCCCAGCCTGGTACTTGCCGGTCAGGTCCACGCCCGCGATTTTGAACACATAGGTCGGGTCGTCGGCGGAAACATACACCCAGGTCTCGCCGGCCGGCACCCACCCGCTGGCCGGGATGCCGCCGGCCGCCGTGGTGATGTCCTCGATCAGGGTCTTCTTGACCGCGCCGGCCGAGTCGTCGTGGATCATCAGGTAATCGGCGGCCGGGTCGGGCGCGGCCTCGGTGTCCAGGCCGATGAAGTAGTCTTCGAAGTGTCCGCTCGCGGGCATTTAGGCCTCCAGGTCCAGCAGTCCCATCAGGGGATGGCCATCGTCGTCGGTCAGGAACACAAAGTCGCCCATCCCGTCCAGCACATACAGGAATTGACGGTAGCGGTGAGCGCTGGTCAGCCGGCCCCAGGTCCAGGCCGCGCCGTCGTAGGTGCCCAGTTCGTCGGTGTCTGCAGCATAGGCGGCCGCGCCTTCTTCCAGACCGGTGAAGGCTTCGATATTGGCCTTGGTGTCACGGAACAGCACCGCTGGCTGGCCGTGCTGGCGGTCGTTGTGGATCACGGGATCACCGCCACGCCGATGGTCGAGGGGCTTCCCCACCACAGGCTGTAGAAGAGGTATTGACTGTCGCCCACCTGAATCAGATTGGCATTCTCGACCTCGCCCGGCGGAGAACTCACGCCCTCCCAGGTCCGCGTGGCCGACAGCACCGGGGCATCGTCATCCACGGTCCAGTTGATCAGGTCCGGCGAACTGGCGTAGCCGATGTGCGAATAGTCGACCATATCCGCCGGCTTGTACTTGCCGCTGAAGTAGATGTGATACAGGCCGTTGATCTTGAGCAGGGTGCGGGGCGAGAAAACGGAAATGGACATGAAATCGGAGCCGGACGGCCCCAGGACCGGGTTGCCGGCGTATTTTGTCCAGGCGATCCCGTCGGCGGACGTGGCCAGTCCGATCTGGCCATCGGTGTTGACGTTGTGTCCCGTGTAGAGCATCTTGTAGCTCGCAGCGCTTTCGCGCAGCACGGAGAAGAGCCAGACAAAATCGCCTTCCCATGTTTCGGCTGGCGAAAGGATAGGGTTGGAAACATGCTTCGACCACGGCCCAAAGGGGCTATCCGCGGTGGCGTAGCCCAACTGCCGGTCGCCGGCGGCATTGACACCCGCATACCACATCTTCCAAATGCCGGCCTCAGCGTCATAGATCACCCACGGGTCGCCAATGCTTTCGGCATCCCAGGCGCCCAGGGTGCCAACGGTCAGAATGGGATTAGAAGCGTATTTGGTGAAATTCACGCCGGTGAACCCGTTCACCGGGGCGGTGGCCACGCCAATCTGCCAAACATCGTCATGGCGGGCGCTGAAGAACAGATACACCGTGCCTTCGTGCTCAACCGCGCAAGGCATGGCAATCTTTTCATCATCCCACTGGCCGGTGCTGCCCAGCGGCAGCACGATGTTGTCGGAGCCGCTGCCAAGTTTGTAGGCGTTGAGTTCCGTGCTGGGCGGCGCCAGCAGGGCGATGACGGTGCCGGCCAGCAGCAGCGCGATGAGAATGGTCAGTCCGGCGGCGCCAGCGGCGGTCTGATCGATGTCGACGGTCAGCACATCGCCTTCGGCCAGGGTCGGGCTGTCGGGCTGCGGGCTTTTCACGGCGGCGGCTCCTTCGCTGTAGGAGAATGTGGGCCGGTTGGCTTGCGTCGTGAAGACCGTCGAACCGTTGCGGTTGAGGTCCACGACGGTGCTGCCCTCCGTCCCCGGCGAGGAGACCCGAATATATACTGTTTCGATAATCGCGTCGGCCGGAGCAATGTACGCGCCAGCGACGCCCGCCAGCGCCGCCAGCCGGCCATCCACATAAAACCGGGCTGTCACGGTCGGCGTCACGTCGGGCGTGGGCGGCGGCGCGAAGCGCAGGTCCACGAAATCGTTGCTGGCGCTGTCCTCGCGCAGCGCGGTCTGCCCGTCGTACAGCCGCACGGCGGCCAGGGCGCGTTCACCTGGCGCCGAAGCCGGAATATCGGCCACGGTCAGGTTGAGCAAGGCGACGGCGATTCCGGCCCGCGTCGCTACCTGGCCATCCGCATTCAGATAGATCAACACCCACAGCGCGTCCGATCCGGGCACGAGGCTCGTCAGGTCCAGCGGCACACTGATCGCTTCCCAGCCGGACGAGGTCTGCACCACGCCGTTGATACTGACCGTGAACCCGCCCGCCAGGGTTACGCGCAGGGGCAAGAACTGGCGGGCGTGCACGTCCACCTGGTCGCTCCCCAGGTATTCATGCAGCGCGGCGTGCAACGGCAGGGGCAGGTTGCTCGCGCCTTCGGTCCCGCCCGCATAGGCGCGCCGGAAGCCCAGCACCTGCAGGAAGCGCGGATTGAGGGCGTCGTAGCCGATGATCACCACCCGCTCGGGCGTGGGCGGCACCGCGCCGTTGTAGACCTGGATCACCGCCCCGTCAGGCTGGGCCACGTAGACGTAGTTGGCGCGGCCGGCCACGGCGGCGCTGTCGGCGCTGTCGATGGCCTTGAGCGTGCCCGACCAAAAGCGCAGCCGGTCCTGCTTACCGGCCAGCGCCAGGGAGAGTTCGCGCTCGAGTTCCAGGGTGGGGGTCATGGGTTCAACCAAATGGGCAGGATGCGCACCGGGTTGGCGAAAGCGCCACCGAACACCGTCGCCCAATCGCCCAGCTTGTCATCCACATTGGCAAACAAGTCGTCGGTGTACCAGATGCCGGGGGTGTTGGTCGTGACCAGCCAAAAAACGCGCTCCACGTCATACGGCCAGCGGCCCACACTGCGCACGATGGGCGTCCCGCCGCCCCAGTTGCTGCCGTAGTCCACGCTGAACACTTCCGCGTATGACCCGCCGCGGTCGGTGCTGCGGTAGAACTTGGTTTCAGCCGCGACCGTGCTGCCGGTCTGCGAGCAGATCAGGATGTCGTCCCGGTCGGCGGTGGCGATGTTGATGATGAACGGGCTGGGCACAAAGGCGCCGCTCCGCCCGAAATCCTGCTTGAGTGAAATTGCGCCGGCCACGCCGCCCGTGCCCTGGTAGGCCTCGTCCAGGTTGCGCATCACGATCACGGTAGCGGCCGCGTCGGGGTAGGCCAGGTCGAAATCGGAGATGGTCTGGTTGACTCCCGGATACCACCCCAGCGACCAGCTCGCGCCGCCGTTGGTGGTGTAGCACAGGTGGTTGCGGCTGCCCTTGTTGCCGACCGTGAAGTAAGCCTTGCCGGTGCCGTCCAGCCCGCCGATCATGCGCGGGATGACGGCATCGGTGACGCCCACGCCGGTATTGCTGTCGATGTAGCGGTGAATCCAGGTCGCGCCCAAGTCATCCGAGGTGGATACCCCGAACGCGCCGCGCACGCCGCTTGACCCCGTGGTGTAGGCGCGCCAGGCAACGTACACCTTGCCCTGCTGGGTAATGGTGTAGCAGCAGTTGCGGAACTGCACCCCAGCCCGCCCGGTGGCCGTCTGCACCGTGGACGGCGCCAGCTTGAGCGTGAAGGTGGGCGGCGACTCGTCCAGGTCGGCAGTGAGATAGACGCCATTGTGAGTGATGAGCATGGCGCGGTTGTTGGGATCCCACGGGTCCACCTCGCCTGCTACGAAGTCGCCAGACACGCTGGGCGTGACGTCCTCGTAATCTGGGGAGGAGTCCAGGAAGTTGCGGGTGCGACCGAACTGAGTGGTTGTCAGCACGTAGACCAGATTGCCGTCCGCTTCACTCCCCGGCTCTGGCTCGGGCGGCTCAGGCGGTTCCGGCGGCTCAGGGGGCTCGGGGGGTTCCGCGGCCGGCGCGTCGCCCACCGCCGACAACTGCTCGAAGGTTTCGGCCTCGCACTCCAGTTCCGTGGTGACGATGCCGCCCTCCTCGTCCAGCGCGTAGCTCACTCGCCGCACCAGGAGCCGCAGGTCCAGCGCCACGCCGCGCGGGGTGGCGGCGGCGGCCATATCAAAATTGATATACAGGGCCGGGGCCACGTCGAAGAAGCGGAAGTTGCCCGCCAGCCGCAGCGGGATGGACGGGTACGCGTTGTTGAGCTGGCCTGCCAGGAGTCCCGCCAGTTGCAGCGCCGTGGCCTGGTCGGGGATGACCAGGCCGTCAATCTTCTCCGGCTGCCCGTAGCGGCGGAACACGTGGCCGGGCGAGAGCGCGAAGTAGGCCGCGCCGGTCGAGCCATCCCAGGCGATGCCGCTCAGGTCCACGAGTGACGCCGGGCTGACCGGCTGGCGCTGGAATTCGGCCGCTTCCAGCAGGTCGGCGGCGGTGAGTGTCAGCACTTCCGGCACCCCGGAGCGGTCGGCCAGGAGTTGGGCGTCGCGCTCGACAAACAGCCGCCCGAGGTGGTCCGTCACCAGGCGTGCCAGGATGGCGTTGTAGGCATAGACCGCCAGCTGCTCCCACACTGACGAGGCCGGCGCCACGAACTCAACCGCCCGCCAGGTGTTGGCCTCCACGTAACAGTCGGCCATAGCCGCCAGGGTCGAGCGCCAAACCAGCAGGTGCCAGACGGCGGCGGTGAAGTGCAGCGCCTGATACTGCGTCCAGGCGGCCGGCGTCCCGGTCACATCTTCCAGCCCCTGCGGGAAGGCCGGCAGGCGCTGGATCCAGGCGTGCAGCCCCTGCACCTCAAACGTCACCGCCGGCAGGCTGGGGTGCCAGACCAGGGTCTCGCCCGCGATCCACCCCAGCGCCAGGATGTTCTCGCGCCCCTCGGCGTACCCCAGGCTGGCGCGCGCCGCGCCGTAATGGTCCACCGCGAACAGGATCACCAGCGCCCGGTCGCGCACGGCCGCGACCCCCGCCTCGTCATACAGGGTGACGGCCAAGCTCCAGCCGCCGTCGTCGCGTGCGCCGGACGGCATCTGCTCGACCGTGAACTGGGTGAGGGGCGGGTTTTCGTCGTCGAAGACGAACACCACCCGGTAGCCGGTGGTCTCCGCCGCGCCGTTGGAGACGGTGCAGCCCACCCGGTACGTGCCCGCCGTGTCATAGGCAATCGCCGGGGTGGCCGTATCCAGGTCGGCCGTGGTGGACGCGCCCGGCGCGGTCCACAGGTAGGTGAGTGTTGCCCCGCCCGGCTCCCAGCTCTCGGAGGCGTCGAAGCTGGCCGCGACCTCCGCCCCGCGCAGCCACAGCACCTGGTGGCTGCCCAGCACGGCGACCGGCGCGCGCACTTCGTGCTGGTCGCTGTAGGCCACGTCATAGTCCATATAGTCGTCGGCGCCGTCCTTGCGCAGGTGCCGCGCCCACAGGCCGAACTCGTCCACCACGGTCAGGTAGTCGTTGTCGGCCACGTCCAGCTCGGACGTCTCGCCGATGAAGAAGGTGTCGCCGTCAGGCGCGAGGCGCACGCGGGCCTGCCCTTTGTCCCAGGCGCCGGCCGCGGAGCCCACCCACAGCGTCATCCCCGGCAGCACGTCGCCCAGGGTGCCGGCACCGCCGTCGTAGGCGATCTCCGCCAGCCGGTCCAGATCGCCGGGCGTGCCGTTCACCCGCGCGGTGTAGACCGCAGGCGGGTTGTGGATGGCCAGATACAGCCGGCTCCACTGCCCGCCGGCCCGCAATGCGGCCAGCTCGCCGCTCGTGATCGCGCGCGGCTGGGTGTCCACTCAGACCACCAGCTCCAGGGCCTGGAAGAGCAGGGCGAAGTCCAGCCGACGGCCGGCGTCCTTGATCTCTTCCGCCGGCCAGACCAGCTCGCCCACGAAGGTTCGGTAAACCGCGCTCCCGCTCGCCCCGCCGGCGTTGACCCGTGTCCGCACCGCCACGAAGTTGCTGGCGAGGATGTTGCTCGCGCCGTCCACGCAGAACAGGCTCAAGCGGTCGCGGGCCATCTGCGACAGCACCCCCCAGCGCCACTCGGCCGTGGGCCAGCCCGCCCCGCGCAGGGCGCCCGAGGCCAGCAGCAGGGGCTGGCTCCATGGCTGGAAACTGCTCTTGGGCGCCGGAGTCGGCACGCCTGCCCCGAACCCGGTCTCGCCGGGAATGCCAAAGTCTTCGATGTTCTGCATCTGGTAGCGGCGGTAAGCCTCGCCCGAGACGGTGTCGTCCCAGTTCGGGTTGACCGACAGGTGGGTATCGTCGGTGATGACGGTCACCACCCGGTAGGCGCCAGCGACCTCGATCACGTCGCCCACGGACAGCTCGGTGGTGAAGGCCGTCGTCGTGCCCACGAGCGCGCCGTCGGCCCCGTGCGCCACCGTCCCGGTCGCCGTGTCCCGCAGCCCCAGTGCATAGTTATAGAGCGCCATCACAGGTACGCCCTTTAGGGGCCCCGCCCCGTCCGCGCCCGCCGCACGGCGGTCGTCACGACGCCCACCACTTTGCGCTCAACCCAGGCGGTCAGTTCCCGCCGGTCGCTTTCCGAGAGCGACCCGTGAAAGGCAAAGCTCAGACTCAATCCCGCTCCGCCCCCGCCGCCGGACAGCCCGGACAGAATCCGCTCCTGGCTCAGCATCCCGCCCAGGGCGCGCTCGGCGGCGCGGGTGCTCATGGCGTTCAGCACGAACTCGCGGCCGCGCTCCCCCATCCGGTAGCGGCCGGCGAACGCGTACCCGCCGGCCGCCATGGGTGTGTCGCCGCCGTCGGGGTTGGGCGGCGGGTTCCAGGGATCGGTGCCGGGCGTCATGGTCCCTTCCAGCGCGTCGATGAAGTCGCCGAACAGGTCGTACACGTCCCCCAGCCCTTCGGACAGCTGGGTGAACTGGTCGCGCAGGTGCGCTTTGAGCCGATTCTTCTCCTTCGTGTACTGGTCTTCCAACTGCTTTTGCTGCTGGGTCAGGTGGGCCTGGAGCTTGCTCTTTTCCTTGCGGTACTGGTCGTCCAGGTCGCGCAGCCGGGCAGCCTGGTCTTCTTCGCGCCGCTTGGATTCCTTGTCGTACTGCGCCTGCTCGTCGGCCAGCTGCTGCTCGTAGTCGGCCAGGCGCTGCTCGCGGCTCTCGGCGAAGGCGGCCTCGGCGTCGGCCAGATCCTGGGCAAAGTCGGCCGAGCGGCGCGCCGCTTCGATCTGGTGCTCCTCCTCCCGGCGCCGGCGCTCTTTCTCGTAGGCGCGCTGCTCCTTGACGAACCCCAGCGCATCGCGCCCGGCCGCCAGGTCCCGCAGGCGGTCGGAATGATCTTCGGCCGCATAGCGCTGCTCACGCTGATGGTCTTCTTCGAAGCGCGCCGTGTCGGCCCCGAAGTCGCGGGCGCGCCGCAGGCGCTGGGCGTAGTAATCTTCTTCCAGCCGCGCTTCGCGCTGCGCGAAGTCGCGCGCGGCCAGGGCGCGGGCCTCCTGGAAATCTTCCAGCCGGCGGGCTTCGCTCTGCTCGAAGTCGGCGATCAGCCGGGCGCGGTCTTCGTGGTAACCGGCTTCGAGCTGGGTCGCGCGCTCGCGAAAGTCGGCGATCAGGGCCGCGCGCCGGTCGGCGGTCTCGGCCTCCAGCGCATTGAGCTGCCCCTGGGTCGTGCCGAATGCCTCGGCTCCGGCCGTGCGGGCCGCAGCGCGCAGCCCGGCCTGCTGGAGGGCATAGCGCGCCGCGGCGCGGGAACGGTCGCGGCCGCCCCCCGCATACAGCGCCGCCCATTCCTCCGGCGTGCGGCCGCTGATGGGGCCGGACGATCCGCCGGCGGTCACCGGCGGGATGTTGAAGTCGAAGGGGATGAACCCGCGATTGGTGACGCTGACGTTCTCCGGTGACGCGGTGCCGGCGGCGGCGCCCACAGCGGCCGCGGCCAGCGGCGCCGCTACCAGGAGCCCGGCGCCGCCCGCCGCCCGTCCAGCCGCTCCGCCCGCCCCCAGACTGCCCCCGGCCGCCAGCAGCATCTTGTCGGCGGCCGCGTTCATCAGCGCCGCGGCTGTGGCCTGGGTGCTGGCCGCCGTCAGCAGTTGGAAGTCGGCGTAGAGCTTGATGCCCTGCGCGGCCAGCGCGCCCAATGTCCCCAGCGCGACCAGCCCGCCGCCGATGCCCAGCGCGGCCTTGACCGCTTCCGGGTTGCGCTCCGCGAAGGCCGCCAGGCGCTCAGCCACTGAGGCCGCCTTTTCCAGCACCGGCAGAAGCTGGTTGGCCGCCACGCGCCCAATGCGCAGGTTGGCCCCTTCAATGTCCCGCAGCGCCGCCAGCCAGCGGCGGCTGGCGCGCTCGGTCTGGCCCGTGGTTGTCGCGTAGCGCTGGGCGGCCGCGATCAGGGGCGCGGTGATGGCCGCCCCCAGCAGCCCCACATTGCGGGAGATGCTCGCCAGGCGCTCGGCGTCCTGGCGCAGCGCCTGCATGCGCCGGCGGGTGCTCTCCGCCTGCTGCTCGAGCTGCTTGAGCCGCCCGCGCAGCTGGTCGGTCGCCGTGTTGGCCCGGGCGGCCGATTGCGGATCCGCCTCGAAGATCAGGCGGGCGCGGATGATGCGCTCTTCAGCCATTCGCCTCGGCCTCTTCCCTGGCGCGCTCTTTGATTCGCCTGCTCATAAACTCAATCGCCAATATGTCATTCAGCAGCGCCTCGGGCTGATCCGCCAGGCCGCCAGCCCTGGGCAGGAACTTCCATTCGGTCGCGTCCATCAGGGACCACAGGCGGTAGGCCTCGTCCGCGTCCCCGTCGAACTTTACGTCGGGGAAGTCCTCCGCGCCTGCGTCCCCCGCTTGCGACCGTTCCCGGAGACGGGCGTAGAGGCGAGCGCTGGCGCTTTTGGGTCTTCCACCGCAGCCTCCGGCAGCCAGTGCGGGTTGTCGTCGTAGACCGCCCGCTCCCAGGCGCCGGCCAGCCCGTCGGGGAAGTCCAGGAAGGTCTCAAAGTCGGGCCAGCCGGCCGCAGCGGGAGCGAGTTCGCCATCCGGCGGCCCGACTTCAATTTGCGCCGACCCGGCCAGCAGGTCGGGGTAGACGATCACGCGCAGGATCAGCCGGTCGGGGTCGTCCTCTGCGGCGCGCCGTCCCGCCTCCTGGAGGCGCGCGCGTCGCATCCCGGCTAACACCGTGGCCGGCGCGGTCGTGATGCGGATGCGCCGGCCATGGACATCGCCCTCCACCGTGCCCATTAGTTGGTCTCGTACAGCGCCACGATCAGGGCGTCGGTGGTCGGGATGGCGGGCGTGGTCGTGAAGGTGATGCTGGTGGTCAGCACGGTCAGGTTGGCCGTGGTCAGCACACCGTCAATCCAGACCGTCACCTTCGCCGTGGCCGCTGCCGGCGCGGCGGCCGGGAAGAGAAAGGTGTCCTCGGCGTTGTCGCCCAGCCAGGCCACGACCTTCGGCTTGTACTGAAACACGCCGCGGATCACCTGGCCCTGCGCGGCGCCCTCGACGCCTTCCGCGAAGGCCGTGCCCCACAGGTGTTCGGTCACCAGCGCCGGGGTGACGGTGTAGGCGCGCTCCTCCGGGTTGTCGTCGAACCCGCCCTCGCGCTTGGCGATCGTGACGCGCGGGAAGATGCGGGCGTCCCACACCCGGTTGCCGCCCTCGTCCAGCGCCTGGCGGTAGGCCAGCAGCCCCACGGTCGGCTCGAACCCGCTCTGGTCGGTGACGCCGCCCAGCATCAGGTTCGCCTCCCCGACCACGAAGGCACTCAGCCCCGAGACGGCCGCGTCCAGGTCGTCGTTGATGCGGCCCACGCGCAGTTCGGCCGTCATGCCCTCCAGGGCGGGCAGCACGTCGAACTGCAGCAGCCGGTCGTCGCCGGTGTGGCTGATGCGGCGGTACTCCGGGTCGTTGATGGTCAGGGTCTTGGCGCCCTCGGCCCGGATGCCCTCGTAGGCGGCGGTGGACGACGCGGCCGGCAGGCCGTCGGCGTTGAGCGCGAAGATCACCGCGTTGCGGAATCCCACGCCCGAGCGTTTCTTGCTTGGTGCAGACATGGCTACTCTCCTTTACTCGTTGGCGGCGTAGGCGCGCGCGATCTGCACGCTGACCTGCACGCGAACCTCGAACCCGATAAAGGCCTCGCCGTATTCCGGCAGGACCACGATCCCGCTGTCGCCCAGCACCCGCGCCCGCTGCACGCCGGCCACGCCCAGGTGCGGATACGCCCGCAGTCGATTCTTGACCGCAACCAGGATCGGCCGGCAGCGCTTCTCCCGCTCCTCCGGCGTGCCCTGGCCCAGCGGCATGACCGCGCACTGGACGGCGTAGGTGCGCGCCTCCCAGGCCCACTCCGCGCCGTCCTGCGTCTCGCTGTCGACCGCCTGCCCGGTGAAGGCATACACCGCCGGCAGTTCGGCCGTGTCCAGCTTGGGCGGCGGCGGGTTGTGGCCGTGAAGCGTGACGGTGTCCGCCCCGACCGCCGCGGTCTGGCCGTCGAACAGCGCCGCCAGCGCGGCACAGACGCTTTCGGGGTCTCCGATGGCAGCGCTCATCCAGTAGCAACCCTCACCGGCAGCAATTCGAGCACGTCATCAGGGATGCCGTCCGGCGCGACCTTCTGGGTGCTCCCCAGCACCGTGAGGCGCTCGTAGAAGTTCACGTCCTTCAGCCGGTAGGTCCAGGTCGCCAGCCGCATCAGCGCCCGGTGCGCGTTGGCCCACGGGCGGAAAACGAAAATCTTTGTCCCTTGCGCCTGCGCGGCCGCGGTCGTCCCCTGCGCCCCGCGTACCAGCACACCGGCATTCGTGGAGTAATTGACGGACGCGACCAGCGCCATCTCGCCGTCGTCGTCCGGCCCGAAGCGGATCAGGTTCCCGGCCTGGATGCGCGGCTCGTCACTGTCGGCCGCGATCCCGTCGGCGTCGGTGAAGGTGATGGCGGTCGCGCCTGCCGCGAGGGGATCCGCCAGCACGGTCTCGAGCGTGTCCGCCCAGGCCGCGCTGTAGCGGTCGTGGTAGCCCCACAGCCCGTCGAGCGTCACGTTGCGCACATAGTCGCCGGCCGGGTCCAGCCAGGCCACGCCGGAAGACTTGCGCGGCCGGATGGAGTAGTAGGGCGCGCCGCGCGCGGGCTCCAGCCAGTAGTTGGTGGCCGCCACGGCCGCCCCGTCGCCGTTGGTCACGCTCACCACCGCCAGCAGGTCGTCGTCGAACAGCAACTCGCGGACGCCTATCCCGTCGAAGGCGCGCGCCTCGCGCAGCGGGTCGAAGTGGCGGTGGGTCGACTCGTCGATCAGCCGGCTGCCCTTGCTCAGGTGCCGGCCCAGGAGCGCGTCGTCGCTTGTTTGCGATGCGCCCAGCCCGAGCTCGGCCCGCAGCTGGTACAGGGTGGCATAGGCGATTGTCATGCCTTCTCTCCCGGCTGCTGCTCGATCAGCCGCCCCAGGTGCACGCGGAACCCCTGCTCGAAGACGAGGCCGGCGTCGTTACCGCGGGCGGCCATCACCTGCTCGAAGTCGTACCAGCGGCCGCGATGGAGCTTGGCCTGGTACATCATCCGCCCGCGGATCTCGCGCCCCGGGTAGGCCGGGCCCACCACCCACGGCGCGTACGTGACCGCGGTGCCGATCTCGCCCAGCACCGCCGTCCCCTGCACGCGCGTCTCAGTCGTGAACGACCGGCCCAATGTGCCGGTGCGCCGGTACGGCAGCTTGGGCGTGCCTTTTCGTAAATTTGCAAAGAACCACCGCCGCGCGCGGGGCGTCATGTTCTTCACTGTCTGACCCTGCGGCGCCGGACCGGCGGGATAGGGCGGAATCTGCTCGTGGAGAAAGAGCAATGTCTCATCCATCGCCAGCGCGCCGGCCTGGAGCGCCAGTTCGGGCATCCGGTCGATGAGGTCTTCCAGTTCGTCCATCCCGCTCAGCTCAAAAGAGTCAGCCACTGGAACGTCCTTGTGGGCGTCAGTCCGCCCGCCACTGCGCCAGCCGGATCCACGGCTGCCCGTCCAGCGTGAACGGGTAGCGCGCGTGCGGCGTGCGCGTTTTCCACAGCACATAGGGGAGCGACAACTGATCGGCCTCGCTCCAGGCCAGGTTCTGCTCCCACCAGGCGTCATCGAGCGCGATCACGCCCGGGTCGAGGTGGCGGCGGGCGATGCTGGTGCACTCCAGCAGGCCCAGATCGTCGGGGAACCCCGCCGCCAGGTAGCTGTTGACCTGCGCGGCCAGCGGCACGCCCGCATACTTGGGATGGCTGGTCGCCGGCAGTTCCTCGCGGATGGAATGGCGCCAGCGGTGGGGATAGAAGACCGCCCCCGCTGTTTCCAGCAGCGCGAAGTTGTCGGCCGCGAAGGACTCGCTCACCACCGCCCAGCCAGCGTCCACCCACAGGCTGGCGTCGTACTCGGGCAGGCAGGCGTGCGGCTGGAGCTTGAACCACTTGGCCCGCAGGCGCGGGGTCCGCTCGGGCCGCGGGACGACGCGCATCTCCCAGCCGTCGGCGCGCAGCTCCGGGTCGTCGGTGAAGGCCACGCACGGCACGCCTTGCGGCGGAATGGGCGGCAGGACGGGATAGTACGCGCCGTACAGGGCTGTGAAGACGACGCCGTTCACGTCTTGAGCTGCTTCCAGCGCTCGCCCCAGCGCTCATCCATCAGGCGCGTGCTTGCTTCGCGCTCGAAGTCGCGCCCGGCGGACTCGGCCCGCGCCAGGGTCGGGCTGTCCACGTGGTGCCAGAAGACGGCGTTGTCCACGTAGCCAAGCGTCCAGCCGGCGTCGGCCAGCCGCAGGGCGTAGTCGTGGCTGTGGTGCAGCTGCAGACGGTCCCAGTAGAGCCCGACCTGGTCGCTGGCCGTCCGGCGCACCATGAACACCGTCGCCTCTGTGGCCTGGGCCGGCCGCACGACGGGGCGGGCCGGCAGGGTGTCGTCCCAGCGGTTGAGCGCCGCGCGGCGCGCGCCCGCGTACGCGTCCAGTTCCGCCAGCGCCTCCCGCGGGAAGCGCACCCAGGCCGACGGCCAGCCGCCGGCCTGGTAGACCGCGCAGACCCAACCCAGCCGCGGATCGGCGTCCAGCGCGGCCGCCAGCCGCTCCACGCAATGCCGGCCCAGGGCGATGTCGTTGTTGCACAGCAGCACACACTCGCCGGCCGCCTTCCGCCACCCGGCGTTCGTGCCGCGCACATAACCTTCGTTTGTTTCCAGGCGCACAACCTGGCCATGCTCGCTCAACCACTCCCATTCCCCGTCAGGGGAGCAGTTGTCCACCAAGATGGTCTCGCCCGCCGGAAGAGTCTGGTCGGCCAGGGACGCCAGCGCCACGCGCGTGAGCTCCGGCTGGCCGTGCTGCAGGATGACGGCGCTGACCTTCACCAGCTCAGGCGCGGCATCAACGGACGCTGCCGCAAGCGTGGGCGTTGGTGTATCCGTCGTCGCCTTGACGGGAATGCCCCCGGCGGGCGTCTTCGTTGTGCGTTTCTTAGCCATCAGGCCAACTCCACGCGCACCAGCCGCCGCGCGGCCGCGATGGCCTGGTGCATGTCCAGGTAGCGGTAGCCGCCCAGCCGCCCGCCGCAGACCAGGTTCGGCTTGTGGCCGGCCACGTAGCGCGCATAGTCGTCATACAGCGCCTGGTTGCGTGCGTCGTTGACCGGGTAGAGCGGCTCGCCCCACTCGTTCTCAGGCACCGGGTAGGTGCGGGTCACGACCGTCGTGCCCAATTCGCGCGCCGGCATCCACCAGTGGCGCCACTCCTCGACCCGCAGCCAGGGCACGTCCGCGTCGCAGTAGTTCATCGTCGGGCAGCCCTGGTAATCCTCCAGCGGGTGCGTCTCGTGCTCGAAGCGCAGCCGCCGGTACGCCAGCGGGCCGAAGACCCAGCCGGCCAGGGCGTCGATCGGGCCGGTGTAGATCACGCGTGCCGCCTGGGCATCCCAGTAAGTGGCGCGGTCCAGATAGTCCTGGCCGCACTCGACCCGGATCCCGGCCAGCATGGCCGCGACCAGCGCCGTGTAGCCCGCGGCCGGCAGTCCCTGATAGTCGTCGTCGAAGTAGTCCGCGTCCCAGGTGGTGCGCACCGGCAGGCGCTTGATGATGGCGGCCGGCAGTTCAGCCGGTTCGCGCCCCCATTGCTTGCGGGTGTAGCCCTCGACGAACATCGCGTACAGGTCCGGCCCGATGTGCTGCAGGCACCAATCGCGGACGTTGTCGGCCGTGTGGCCGTTGACGAATCCCGCCAGCAGCGCGCGGGCCTGCGCGCCAGTTGTCACCCCATACACCTGCTGCAGGGTGCTCAGGTTGATGGGCAGGTCGTAGACATGTCCGCGGACATGCGCCTTGACCCGGTGACGGTACGGCCGCCACTCGCCGAAGCGGTTGACGTACTCCCACAGCCGGCGGTCGTCCGTGTGGAAGATGTGCCCGCCGTGGGCCTGGACCATCTGGCCGGCGCGCGTCAGGGTGTGCGCCATGCCGGCCACGTGGTCGGCCTTCTCGATCACCAGCACGCGCTTCCCGGCGTCGGCCAGATCGCGGGCACAGGTCGCCCCGAACAGGCCGGCCCCGACGACGAGGTAGTCGAAGCGGGTCATCCCATCTTCCCTTCGGTCGTGGGACTTCGTCCCGCTGGCTCCTGGAACACGCGCGCGTTGTCCAGCAGCCAGCCCACGCGCCGGCACTCCGGGTCAGCGGCGATCGCCGCCAGCAGCTCGGCCTGGCGCGGGTGCGGCTCCCAGCCGCGGGCGGCGAACTTGGCCTCCCAGTAGGCGGGCGGCTGCTCGTGGTGGTGATGCTCGCCCCCCTGCCCCGGCCGGGCCGCGGACCAGAACACAATCCGGGCGTTGCGGGTGCAGTTGTCCACGAGTTGATCGGCGAACTCCGGCTGCAGATGCTCGGCGGTCTCGATGCACAGCGCCAGATCCGCCCGCGGCTCAAGCCGGAACGGCTCACGCAGGTCGTGCCGGCGGAAGTCGCCGTTGAGGCGCGTGCCGGCCGCGGGCTCGGCGTCGATACCGGTCACCTCGCACCCGTGGGCCTTGAAGGGCGTCAGGTAGATGCCGGGCCCGCAGCCCAGGTCCACGACGCTGCGCGGCGCGAGCGCCCCGTACAGCAGCTCGCCCAGGAACGCCGCCTGGCCGGCTTCGTGCGACTCGATGAAGGGCATCAGGCCGGCATAGTCGTCCAGCGGCGGCAGCGCCGGCTCGGGGGAGAAGCTCGCGCTGACGTCGATCCCGAACTGCGCCAGCTGCGCGTCGCTCCACTTGCGGCGCAGGATCGCCAGGTTGCGGGCCAACAGCTGGTTGAAGTCAAGCGGCAGGCGCTCGAACGATTTGTGGCCGCCGTGATGCAGCCAGACGCTCTCGGCGATGCGCAGCTCGAACCCGGCCTCCCGCAAGCGGAAGGAGTAGTCCCAGTCTTCGTAATTCCCGGGCTCGAAGGACTCGTCCAGGAAGCCGACCGCCTGCAGCGCCGCCTTGCTCAACAGCAGAGCGAAGCCGATCAGGATCGGCGGCGTGCTCACGCCCTCCCCGGCCCGCGCGCGCTTCTGCGCGCCGGCCACGTTGTCGGACACCGCGCCGACCGCGCCCACGCGCGGCCCATCGAAGGCGGCCAGCATGCGCGCGAGCCACCCTGGGTCGCCGTTCGGCACGGCCACGTCGTTGTTAAGCAGCAGGGTGTGATGCGCGCCGGACAGAAGCGACTGCGCCAGGCCGCAATTCGTGCCGCGCACGAAGCCATGGTTGAACGGCAGCCGCACGATCACCAGCTCGGGATAGTCGTGGATGAGCGATGCCACCTCGCGCGGCTTGGAGCCGTTGTCCACGTAGATCACGCGATAGGCCACGTCCTTGGTCTGGCGCAGCGAGGCGATACAGCGGCGCGTCAGGGGGAAGTTCTGCCAGCCGGGGATGACGATGTCCACGTCCGGCCGGTCGCGGAGCACGAGCGGGGCGGTCACGGCGCCACCTTCTGGTGAACCACTCTCAGCACTGGCAACGACACGCCCGGCTCAACCGGCTCGAACGACGGGTGGCTGAACTTGAGATAGGCCGTGTCCGAAGCTGGGTCGGTGAAGCTGCCCAGAAACGCGGCGTCAGCCGGCACACCTTCCAGTGTGCGGACGCCATGCTCGATCGCGAAATCGACGCGGACCATTTCAAGCAGCAAGCCAATGCTCACTGGAACAACAACGATGCGACGGTCAGTGTTAGTGTTCACGCTTCCACCGCCTTGTCCAGCCGGGGCGCCATGAGCAGGGTGTGGTCGTAGTCGTCCGCCAGCACCTCGGGGTGGTCGGCGGCATAGGCGCGCCAGGTGTCCGCGTCGATCACGCCTTCGGTCACGTGCGGGATCACACAGCCCAGGTCCACGTGGTGGGGGATGCCGGCCGCCTCGCAGATCTCGCCGAAGTAAATGTCCTCGCTGGGCCGGATAGCGGTGTGCGTCGGGTACTGGTAGCGAAAGAAGGGCGGCCGGTAGCCGGCCTCTTCCAGCTGGTCGAACACCCAGCGCTTGATGGCGATCACGCCCGTCCCCACCATCATGCCGGCCCGCAGCCCATCCCCCTCCCACTGCGTCATCACGCGCGGACGCCCGTCCGGCCCGCGCTCGAAGAAACAGGGGAAGTAGGGGATCGAGCGCCGGAAAGCCAGCGCCCCGACCACGCCTGCCTCGTGCTCGGCCAGGCGCTGCAGGATGTGCATCGGCACCTGGTGGTCGTTGTCCAGCATGATCAGGGTGTCGGTCGGGTGGCGGGCCAGTTCGCGGAACGCGGCCGTAATGGCGTTGCGGGCGATGTCGCTCGCGGTGTACGGGCACTTGATGCGCCCGTAGCCGTTAGCGCCGGCCTGCGCCGCCACGTCCAGCAGGCAGTCCACCGGCTTCTCGCCGATGTTGCGCTCCAGCAGGACGGCCCAGAAGACGGTCGGGTACTGTTCGTCGGGTACGTGTGTCATGGTGTGGTCTGCCCTCCCGTGGCAGACTCCCAAAAGGGGCGGGCCGGGTGGGAGTGCCCGTCGTCGCGCGGTCGTTCCCTTCCGCGCCTAGCCCGCCCCCGGATCACGAGTTACGCGCCGGTGCGGCGCTCGACCAGGCACAGCGCGGTCACGACCGCCGACGGCGTGGCCCCGGCGAAGTCCACCACAGGCACGATGTAGCGCTTGTTGGAGGAGAAGTGGCCGCTGGTGATGCCCTGGGTGGTGAGGGTGAGCGTCGCGCCGGAGATCTGCGCGGCGTCGTTGCCGCCGGAGGTCGTGGCTTCCCACAGCTCCAGGGTGGCCGGCTGGGTGGATGACGGCGTATTCATCGAGGCGGCGAAGATGGCCTTCATCTCCCGCCGGCCGACGTTGGCGTAGCCGGCGCCGATGTCCACGGCCGCGCCGGTGGTGCGGGCCTCCAGGGCGGTCTCGTCGGGGGTGAGCAGGTTGACGACGGCGAGCGAGCGTTGATTCATGGCTAATCTCCTTAGAACTCGCGCCGGGCCTGGTCCAGGCGGCCCGGCGGTCTAGGTCTAGGGGCGGCGGCCTGTGCGCCGCTGAGTGCTTAGGACGCAGCCACCTTCTGCAGGCGGATCTTGTACGGCTCGGCCAGCTGCCCGCCGAAGCGCATGCGCAGCAGGAAGAGCTTCTGGTCGGTCTCGGCGTACAACTCGTCCAGGACCCGCACGGTCATGCCGACGCGCTCAGCCTTGATATAGCCCTTGTGCTGGCCGTAGCTGATAGGGAAGGCGTTGGTGGTCGTGGCCGGCGCGTGCTCGGTGATGATGAGTGGCGCGCCCAGCAGCGACGGCTGGCGGATGATCACGCCGTCCTGCTGCACGCTGCCCAGGCCGCCGCCGAACATGTCCACGTCCTGCCAGATGAAGCGGCCGTTGCCGTCCTGGAAGAGCGAGATCAGGCGGGCGGTGTCGGAGTTCATCACGAACGACGCCCCGCGCCGGTACTGGGCCGGCGTGCCCCAGTACAGGTTCTTGATGCCGACGCTGGTCAAGGCCCCCGCCGCGCCGGAGGCGATGTACGCCGCCTGGGCCGTAGCGTTGTCGAACAGGCCTTCCGGCTGGCCGGAGCCCGTGCCCACCGCCTCGTAGTAGTCCACATCCTGGTTGATGTTCTCGCGGAACAGGTTGGCCACGAAGCCGACCACGTCTACCGCGCCGTCCTCGATGAGCGAGTTGCTCACCAACTGGCTGGCCATGGCCAGGTTGACCGGGATGCGCACCTCGCTGAAGGTCTGGTCGGTTACCCGGTGAGCCGTGCCGCTGGCGGGCACTTCCCCGGTGAAGACCAGGCGGTGCGGGGCGGTGTACTTGTCGTCGGTCGTGTACGGCTGGGTCGGCCAGACGATCACGTCGCGGGTCGTGGGCTGGGTGCGCACGATGTCATTCAGCCCGGCCAGGCCCGGCTCCTTCTTCAGAACTTCGGCCTGGAAGTCCTCGGGCACCAGGAAGCCGCCGCCCGGGCCGGTCGTCTCGCCCAGCGCCTTCATGGTGTCGGCGCTCTTGATGGCGCCGTTAGCCAAGAGCTTGCGGTCGTTGACGTGCAGGCCGCCCATGCCGTAGCGCAGATACCCCTCGAAGGCGGCGCCGTAGGCCTTGGTGGCCGCCGCTTCCTGCGCCTTCTGCTCCTGCTCGCGGTCCTCGGGGCTGGTCAGCTCCTGGGTGTAGAGCTTCTGCGACTCAGGTTTGCCGGCGCTGCCCTTCATCCAGGCCTTGAGCGCCAGGCCGTCTTCCAGGGCGGTCACGCGCTCGCGCAGCGCGACGCCCTCCTTGGTCAGGGCCTTGTAGGCGTTGATGTCGTCGTCGGTTTTCTTGTCGATGCTCTCGATGGTAGCCATCTCGTTGGCGATCGCCTTGAGACGGTCATTCATTTCCTTCAGGTCGGTGTTGGTCATAGCTCCTCCCACTGTGTGGGACTTCGTCTGTGCGGGTTAGGCGATGCCCGCGTGCCGTTTGATCATGTGCGCCAGGGCCATGTCATCCGGATCGAGCTGCGCGCCCCGATCCGGGTTGGCCTGGGAGCCGTCCGGCTCCGGCGCCGCTCCGCCGTCCGGCGGGGGCGCCTGGTCTGTCCCAAGATCCAAGGATCCTGCCCTTGTCTCTTGGGATCGTTGGACCAGCAGGGACTTGAGCGCGACAGCCGCCGTCCGCGGCTCGGCGGGAATGGGCGTCAGAGAGGCGTCGAGGCCCAGCGGCCAGCGCGTGATGTGGTAGGCCTTTCCAACCCGTTGGCGGGCGACGCGGGCCGGCAGGGTGGCTGACGACCAGCCGAGCTTGCCCTGCTCGGCCAGCGCATAGATCATCTTTTCGTACTCGTTGCGGAGTGCAAGCTGCGACTCGACCCACACGCCGACCTCGTCGCGCCGCAGGGTACCGCGCCCGATCGGGCGGTTGCCGATCTTGCGGTCCAGCCCGTGCTGGTAGAGCACGTCGGTCTCGGTCCGGTCGCCGAAGTCAGTGTCAGGGGTGAAGAAGTCGCCGGTCAGGTCGGGGTCGTTCGGGCCAGAGAAGCGGACGAGATACCCGCCCACGCGCCCATCGCCGAGGGCCTTGGCAGCGGATCCGAACCAGACGAGGGAGTCGTCGGGCATCGCCTTGGCAGCGATGACGTCCAGGTCGCCCGGCTCGACGACCGCCGTCTGGAGCGCCGGCGGCAGCTGGTCGCCGAACTGGGTCAGCAGCCCGCCCAGCAGGCCGCCGATGGCCAGCCGCGTGTCGCGGTCGATGTAGCCGCGCATCAGCAGCTCGTCGCAGGCCACGGTGTAGGCCTGGTGGATCTTGCTCTCGATGATGGCCCGCGCCGTTTGGGGCTTGGACTTTTGGGAGTCGTCCTGTCCTGGCATGAAAAAGGCCCGCTCCTGTCTGGGAAGCGGGCCAAGGGTGGGCGGCTTGCGGGGTGGTGCGCCGGGGCCCCGGAGGGGCGCGGGCGGTTCGACTGCGGTCAGTCTACGCGGTTTTTGCCAGTGCGTCAACGGCCAGGGATTCCACCGCCTCACGCGGCAGGATGTCGGCCCAGCCCAATCCATAGTATTTCATCAGCGCCCGCAGGATCAGCAGCAGCCCGCGGCGAACCTCGGCGACGAACTCAGCTTGCGTCATGTCCGCTTCGTCCCCATCCCCTCACCCCGGCTCACGATCACCTGGTGCAGATCGCGGCACCCGTTCACCTTGCCCCACGGCGTCTCGATCGGGCGCGTGCAGACCAGGTCGTCCTGGACCGTGTGCCACACCATGACCCGCCGCCCGTCCGGCATGCGCCCCGGCTGGAGATAGCACCGGCAGCCGGGGTGGGCGCTGGGCTTGATGGCCGGCGCCGCGTACCCCGCCGCTTCCCAGGCGCGGGCATTGGCTTCGGCGAAGGCGTTGGTGCTCTCCGTCTGCGCGATCAGCTCGGCGCGCCGGGCACCGAAGACTCTCCCGCCGGCCGGGTCGGCCAACGCCTCGATACGGCGTGACAGCGCGGGCAGGCCTTCCCCGCTCTCGATCCACTCCGCCACGGCCTCGCGCACGCCCTGGCGCGTGGTGTCCGTGATGTTCGCGACGAGTTGGGCCGAATGCGTCCGCGCCCAGTCGGCCGCGCCGCGGTTGACCAGATTCCAGTTGACGCCGATCCCCCCCGCACCACCGCTGGCCATCTCGAGGCCGAAGTAGGCGATGTCCTCCAGCGCCGGGCGCAGGACGGCCGCCAGCCCGTCCTGGAAATCGCGCCACCAGGCAGCATCCTCCAGGGCTGACTCGCCTTCCCCCGCGCGGCGCGCCAGGCGCAGAGCTTCGCGAGCCAGGAACAGGCGCAGGGCGTCCTTGAGTTGCTGTTCGTACATCAGCCAGGGAATGTCGGGCGCGGCCGACTTCAGATAATCGGCCGCGCAGAGTATAGCGCGGCGCAAGTCGGACAGTTCGGGCTTAGTCAGCGCCATCGCCCAATCGCTCCGCCGCTTCCCGTGCCCGGACCAATTCCGCGAAGATCTCCGCCACGGTCGGCTCGGGCGCGCGCGGCCAATGGCGCTCAAAGACAGCCCGTGTCTGGCGCTGCGATGTGCAGGCCTTGAGTTCGTCGTCGAAGGGCGTACCCACGCCCTGCCCCACGCGCTCCAGGGCCTGCTTGCGCCAGACCTTCATCTGCTCCGGGTCCTTGGCGCCCTGCCGGGCGGCCAACTCCTCGGCCCGGATATCGTCCTCGCGCTGCTGCTGTTCTTCCTTCTCCTGCTCGACTTCCTGGCCGACGGCGGTTGACTGCTGCGCAAACACCGGCACGTCGCCGTCGATGGGCTCGAGCCCCGCCTCCAGGCGCGCCTCGTCCCGCGTGGCCCACCCGCCCGTAAACCCCTGGTTGGCCCGCGTCCATTTGGCGTCGCGGTCCTCCTGCAGGGCGCGGATCCGAGAGATGTCAAACTCGGTCACGATCTCGAACGCGTCCTCGCCGAAGTGCGGGGCGAGCTGCTGGGCGATCTCGGACTCCAGCCAGCGCCAGCGCGGCATGACCGTCTCTTCGTAGAACGCCGCGCGGGCCTCTTTGTAGTTGGCGTACGTCGCCCGATCCAGGCCGGCCTTGGCGCCCACCAGGATGGGCGGCGTCTCGAAGATCTGGCAGATGCGCACCTCGTCCCGGCCGTCGATCACGCCGAAGTCCATGTCCTTGAAGTTCATGCTCATGGGCTGGTACTCGACGCCCGCCCCCAGCACGGCCGGGTCGACCCAGTTGCCGACGCCGCCATGCTGCTCACGCCACATCTTGCGGATGCGGGCGGCCTCGCTCTCCTGCAGGCTCTGGGCCGTCTTGAGCAGGCCATTGACCACCGCGCCGTTCTGGAAGAACAGCTTCAGGAAGTCCGTGGCGGCGTTGTCCACGCTGGTGACGCGCAGCGCGACGGCGGACCGGCTCAGCCCCTTGAGCATCGGGTAGAGCGGGTCGAACTCCATCAACACCAGGCACCGGTGCGCGTCCACGTCCACGTACTGAAGGCCGGGCGGCTGGTAGCGGATGGCCCGCAGCGGGTTGCCGGGCCCGCGGAGAAACGAGCACCAGTCCGGGCGCATGGGCCACAGGGCGATGGGCTCACCCAGACGGTTGAACTCGCCCTCCCAGACGCAGAAGCCGGCGATGTCCAGATAGATCTGCGACGCCTGCCAGAACTCGACCTCGCCCATGTGCGGGTTGGGCCGGCGCAAGAGCTTGCGCAGATCGTGGTCGGCGATCTCCTGGCGCTTCTTTTCGTCGGGATCATCCCACACGCGCAAGGGCGCCTCGGCCACGGCGCCGGCGCGCTTCTGGACGCAGGCAAAGACAATCTCGTTCTTGCGGTACCCCTCGCGCGCCAGGCCGTAAGGGCTGGGCGCCGGATACTGGGGCGTGGTGAACTCCCAGGCCGGCCAGGTATTGGCAATGGGTTGCCCCGGCTCGGGCCGGCGGCCCAGCATGCCGCTGGTCTTCAACGTTTCGTAGTAAGCCATGCCCGGATGCCTTTCGGCGGTGCGGACGCCGCCCGTGCCGCCTGCTGCGCCAGGAACTTCGGCTGCAGGTCGATCAGTGAATCGTCGATGGGCAGCACCTGCGCTCCCGCGCCCCACAGCTCAGCCGCGGCCTCGGCCACGGCCCGGTCCACGGCCGCAAAGGCCTGGCCGGAGTCGCCCCGCAACCAGCCGGCCTGCTCGATCCAGACGCCATAGGCGGTGACCACGGTCTGAGCGTCCATGTCACTACCAGATCTGCACCCCGGTCACGGCCAGGTAGTTCTCCAGGGCCGCGCTGATCACCCGGTCATCGTGGCCGCCTTCGGGCGCGCTGAAGGTCGGGTGCCCGTTGGCGTTGGTCTTGACCTCGTAGGCCACGAATTCCTCCCGGTAGACCTTGGGATACTTCTTCCCTCGCTGCAGCGCCAGCGCCAGCAGCTCGATGAGGGTCGGCTTGGTCGTGCCGGTGGTCTGGAACCCGGGCTTGCCGTCCGGGCCCACTTCGACGCGCAGCCCGTCCTCGCGCAGCAGCTCGATGTTGGGCTCGCCGATGCTGTTGCGCTCCGGCATCACCCGCGGCCCCTGCCACTCGACCTTGTGCGCCGTGCTCCGTGGACAGGCTTCGTGCCGGCCCCAGCTACTCCATCCGCAGCCCCGCGCCTGGCAGGTCGAATAGGTCCACTTGTCGTAGGCCTGGCGCACGGCCTTGCGCTGCAGGATATAGTCGTAGGTGTTTAGGTGGAACCAGTCCACTGCCCGGTCGCACTCCCGGCACCCGAACGTGCCGGCGGTGAAGTCTTCGGTCTTGCCCCAGTCAAGGCCCAATCCGATGGCGTGGCCCAGGTGGTCGTCGGGGCGGTCGGGCGCGGCCAGGACGCAGCAGGCCTCGACGTTCTGGAAGTAATTGCCGTCGGCGACGAACTCGGCCAGCCATTCCTGCTCGTAGGTCCGCGCCGGCACCCGTTCCTTGGCCAGCGCGGCCGCGCGCTGGATCTGCGGGCTGGGGTTGTCGCGGGTCGGCGCCTGGAAGGCCGCGACCGAGCCCTGGGCCCCCTGTGGGTGGCGCATGTTGTCGCGCCCCGTCACCCAGCGGCTGTAGAACCAGTTCAGGCCCTTGGGCGTGCTGATGTTGATCTCCTGTCCGTCCGCGTCCGCCAGAGTGGGCATGATGGCATCGTCGTGGGCCTCCTCACTGATCCGGGCCGCCTCATCGTTGACCACCAGGTGAAACCACTCGCCGCGGATGGCGTCGATGTTGTCCGCCGAGTACAGGCCCAGGAAGCCGCCGCGCGGCGTGGTGATGACGCGCTCAGACTTGCTGATGTCCATCAGCCCGCCCTTGGCCAGCGGCGCGCACACAGCCTGGACGTACCGCCACAGGCTGCGCCCGTTCTTATAATTCGGCACGGTCCAGGCCGCCTTGCCATGCTGGCGCAGAACATTGAGCGTGAGCGCCCCGCCGAGGACCGTCTTACCCCCACCTCCTTCCCATCGCCAGGTATTTCACCTGAGCAGGATGGGCTGCAATAGCGAGTTGATCCGCGCGAAGTCGTGGCAAAGCTATATTGATTGACATTTCAACGTCCCAATGTTAGCATCCTCGAAAGGACCATAACCATGATCGACGGTGTCTGCGAGAAGTGTGGCAAGCCTATCAAGTCCTACCCCAGTCGGATAAGACGATTTTGCAGCCGGAGTTGCGCGGTCAGTGTGCGCAATTTGACTTTCAACCCATCGCATACGCGAGACATTAGCGGACCAAACAACCCGAATTATGGCAAGGGCTTGGTTGGAAAAAGAAATCCGATGTACGGCAGGCGCAATGAGCTGAGCCCGCGCTGGAAGGGTGGGCGCAAAGTGCGTCGCGACGGCTACACTTTCGTCATTGCCCCCGACAATCACCCTGCTCCGGCCTACACCAAACCATCCGGGTTGCGTTATATCCTTGAACACCGCTACGTGATGGAGCAAAACATTGGTCGCTACCTTCGCCCCGAAGAAGTGGTCCACCATATAGACGGCAATCCGGCTAACAATGCGATAGAAAACCTCCGTCTCTACGCCAACCAGGCGGAGCACATCCGCGACGCTCACGGCGACTCCTCCGGCTGAGAAGCATCGCGATCCGGAGCTGGTCCGCCCTCAGGCGCGGCAAAGCCAGCGCGATAGTCAATGAATCGTACTCCGATCTCCAGCGGCTCGCCGGCCGGCGTCGAAAGCTCATGCTTGTCGGTGAACAGCTTGTGGTGCCGGCCAAGGTGAACCAGCGCCGCCTGCGCGTCGTGCAGTTCGACCTCGTCGAGGGTCTGCGTGACCGGCTCATCATTCTCGCGGTAGACGCGCGTGGTGCGCTTGAGCTTTTTGACCAGATAGAGCTTGCCGTTCGTCCGGGCCTCGGCCAGGTTAAGTTGTCCCGATGCGTCGAGCAGGTCTTCGATGCTCCCGCGCGCGTGCTCGGCCAGGCGCGTGAGCACCTCGTCGGCGCCCATCTTGAGTTCACTCAGTCGCCCGTCAACAGCGACCTGAACACTAACATTTGCTAACAGGCGTGAGCCCTGTTCGTTAGCCGTCCTTGGTGAATACCCTGCCTGGCGCGCGGCCTCGGTGGCGTTCCAGGTGCGCAGGTAGTGTTCGACGAACGCCCGCTGACGGTTGGTGAGTTTTTTCGTCACCGCAACACCGCCCGCGAGCAGCTATACACGGCCACGATCACCCCCCACACCAGCGCCCAGGGCAGAGCCACAGCGGCGCTCAAGACCAGCAGGCGCTTGATCACGGTATGTCCATGGACATGCTCACGGCAGCCCCCTCGCCAGCGCGCCCACGATCAGCCCGCCCAGCACCGACGCGCCCAGCCCGACAGCGCCGGTGAGAATCCGATTCCAGAAACGCGAGTCCTCCTGATCCTTCTTGATGGCGGCCAGGTCGGCCTTGATCTCGTCCAGCGCTTTGGTGCGCGCCGCCGCCTCGTCCCGGATCATCAGCACCTGCTGCTGGTCTCTGGCGATGGCGGACTGGTCCTTGTGGTCCACCTTGCGGTCGAGCACTTCGAGCGCGGTCTTGTTGGCCGTGGATTGCGCGGCGGTCGAAAGCAGCTCGCGCGTGAAGTTGAGCTGGAAGCCGTTGAGGGCGGCGGCCACCTCCGAGAGCTGGGTCATCAGCCCGGACACGTCGGCGCGCAGGCTCTGCACCTGCTCGACCAGGACGGCCAGCTTGGCCTCGCCGTTGGGGGAGTGGAGGGCGTCCGTGCCGGCCATGACGGGGCGCTAGGCCGGGTGGGTGAAGGACTTGCCGATCACGGGCGCGCCGCGCACCCCGGCGTGGACGAGCTTGCTGCCGCCGAGCTGGATGAACAGCCCCAGGGCCAGCGCGAGGATCTCGCCCACCGTGCCCAGCGCCGAGTCCAGGCCCGCGATATCGTAGCCGGGGGCGAACAGCACCAGGGCGACAAACCCGGCGAAGCCGAGCGCGTTGATGGCCAGCGACCAGGTGGGGGCCTGCCCGTCCTTGACCACGCCGAAGGTCTTGAGCCCGTTGATCACGGCCGCCACGATGCCGGCGAACCCGGCCTGGGAGATGAAGAGCAGCACCAGGGCGGGCAGATCGGGCGGGATGTCGGACTGGGGAATTGGCGCGGCGGCCAGGAGCAGGGGCAGCGCAAACAGCCCAAAGACGACGATGGCACAGCGGTGCTTGTGAGCGAGCATGGTGACCTCCAAAAACGAAAATGCCCCGCCCCGCGCTACGAAGTAGCAGCGGGACCGGGCGCGTGATCGGCCGGAACTGGCCGAACGACCGGCTTCGAGTGTTAGATTGTGCGGACTGCCGTCAGTGTACCACGGCTCGTCAACGACTTACCGACGTCCACCCGTTTTCCAACAGGCCGCACCCCGAAGTCGTCGTCGAGGTGCACCACCGCCAGGCGCTCGCCCGACCGGCGCAGACTCAGCAGGTGGCGGTAGAGCGCCAGGGCCTGAGCTTGTTGGTCGGGCGTGAGAGGCGGCGGGTCCTCCATGCCGAAAGTCTAGCACAATATCTTACGCGCTGCTATAGCCTACAGCGTCACCTACACCATCCGGTAACACCAACTGAGAATCAAAATGGACCGCCCCAGGGCGGTCCATTTTGATTCTCAGTCCAGCCAGCCCTACTTGCTCTTATTGGCCGGCACCGTCACCGTCACCGACTGCATTGCCGTGTTGCCGCAGTCGTCGGTCACTTGATAAGTGATGGTGTACACCCGGCCCGGCCCGCCGCCCGCGCGCTCGGCCCGCAGCTTGAAGTGGAAATCATCCACGATCACGATGTCATCCACCGTGTTCCCATCGCCCTCGCCATCGTCCGGCTCGCTGGAGGTCACCGAGACCAGGGTGATGGTCGGGTTCGGGTCGAAGTTATCGGCCGCCAGCACCGTGGCCGTCACGTCCACGTACTTGTGGTTCGCCGGCCACAGCGTCTCCGGCGTCACGCTCACCGCCAGCGTCGGCGCAACCGTCTCGCACACCGCCAGCCCCACGATCACCGGATCATGGTCCGATGAGCGATACGGGTCTGGCGCGTAGATGGCATCCTGTGCGTCAAGCTTGAAGCTCGTGTCATAGTCGATCAGGTCCGCCTCATCCGCGTTGATGTGCCAGATCGTCACGCCCGTCACCTGCGGCGTCAGCGCTCCGTTCGCCAGGGCATGGTCCAGATAGCCGATCTGCCCGTCGAACACGTACGAGTAGGCCGCCTCGCCCAGGTAGTTGAAGACCAGGTCCGCGTAGTCGTCGCCGGTGCCGGCCGTGTCGTCGCTCCCCAGCTTGATCGCGTCGATCGGGTCTTCCTTGTCGTAGGAGTTCAGGTCGCCCATGATCAGGAAGTCCGGATCGCCGCTGCCCGTCGGGTCCGTCGCCAGCCAGTCCACCAGGGCCTGGGCGGCCGCCAGCCGCGTCCCGTTGCAGTTGCCCGCCCCGTCGCCTGTGTCCGGGTCGCCCACATCGTTGCAGTCCGATCCCTTCGACTTCAGGTGGTTCACCGCCACCGTGAAGACGCCGCCCGTGGCGTTGTCCTGGAAGGACTGCGCGATCACGGGCCGGTTCAGGTTGTCCAGAAAGCGCGGGTCCACCGACGTATCCAGCACCGCGTACGGTCCCACCGGCGTCACCGTGCCCGGCTTGTAGATGATGGCCACCCGGATGGCGTCGGTGCCCACTGCGCCGGTGGCGATGTAGTCGTACGTGCCCGCCCCCAGCGCGTCGTTCAGCCCGCTCACCAGGTCCGCCGTGGGCACGTCGCCCGGATAGTTCTCGATCTCGATCAGCCCCACCACATCGGCGTTGATGGCCGCCAGCGCCGCGATGATCTTATTGCGCTGCCGTGTGAACTCGGTCGCATTGTCCGCGCCGCGGCAGTCTTGGTTCCCCAATGGGCCGCAAACCGGTCCGCTGCTGGTCAGTATGGTGAAGTAGTTCAGCACGTTGAAGCTGGCTACTTCCAGCCCATCGCCCACCGCGTCGTGCGCTCCCGTCCGCGGATTGGCGTTGGTGTAGTCCGCGCCCTGCGTCGGCTGGATGCGGTACAAGCCAAAGGAGAAGTCCATCACCCCGGTGACGTTCGCCACCGTGTCGCCGCCGCGGAAGAGATTGCCCAGGTCGAAAGTGCTGCCATTGGGGTGGATGGCCGGGTCGGGGTTCTGGGCGGTGCGCCCATCATCCAGCGTAATCCGGTCCAGCACGAAAGCCTGGGCCGCCGCCATCGCGTCCGGCCCCGGCTCGAACTCGGCCGAAGGCGTCAGGTGCCGCTCGCCCGTCAGCACGAGTTCGCCAAACCGGTCGTAGTTGAAGTACTCCGAGATCACCAGCGCCTGCGGGAACGTCACCCGCATGCCCTCGTATGGCTCGAAGGCATCCACGCTCGTCACCGGCAGCGACAGCACGGCCGGCGCCGGCAGCGCGTTGCCCGCCGAGCACACCCAGATCTGGCTGGCCGTGATCTCCGTCATCCCGTTGAACTCGGACACCGCGCCGCGCACGCGCACCGCATCGCCCGCGCTCACGCCCATCCCGCCCGGCGCAAAGACGAAAATGCCGTCCGAAGTGGCCGCATCGCCGTCGCCCGCCGGGTCCTGGATGTGGAACCCGTTCAGGTTGCCGCTGTCCGGCGCGGCATCGTTCTGGAAGTCGCCCACCACGACGCCCTGGATCGCGACTTCCATGCCGGCCAGCGGGCTGCTCAGCCCGTTGCCCTGCACCGCGTAGATCGGCGTAAACGCATCGCCGCACATCTCGGGTTGCGGCGGCGGCGGGCAGGCGTTAGCCTCACCCGGCGTGCTGGTTGCTGCAAACTGCAGATCGACGTTATTCTGGTCTGTGTCGGCTCCGTCTGCGCAGCGCCCTATGCTGCCGCTGGCGCCCGCCCCAGGGTCTTCCAACCCCGCCCCCGAGCCTTCGGTGTACGGCGCCCCGGTGTCGCCTTCATAACTTACAGCGTCAATCAGCACGCCGTTGTACCGTAGCCCCACCCCATCTGGAGCGCCATTCTGGATGAAGTTAGTGTCAGGGCCGTCGTCCAAGTCGCAATTTGCCACCGTTGCGGCATTGGCGCACACCACGAAATAGTCGCCCGCTGCCAGACTTACCGACGGCAGAGGAATCGTGTCATAGACGACTGCCCCGCCGCTATTGCCGTTGATTAATTCCAAGGTCCAGCCTGTCAGGTCTGCTGGCGTATCGCCGTTGTTGCGAATCTCGACAAACTCGGCCGTATCCGTGCTCGGCTGGTCGTAGTCGATTTCGTTGATAACCAGT
>CAZCEC010000026.1:47684-78506 GCA_964497615.1 uncultured Anaerolineales bacterium
AGTTTCGGCGTGCCCGAGTTGCTGTTGCGCGGGTTGGGCGCGCCCGCCGTGAAGTCGGCGTTGTTGTTGTCGGTGTCCGTCGCGCCGTTGTTGTTTCGCAAGGCCGCCGTGGTGTTGCTCAGCGTTGGAGCCGCCCCAGCGCCCTCAAAGAAGTTGGCGTTACCATAGCCCACCAGGTCCACAATCATGGCTAGTTGGGCCGGCGAGCACGGCGTGGAGCCGCCGTTGCAGCCGAGTGATGCGGTGCTGTTCACCAGCGCCACCTTGCCGGCCCCAGCGGCCATGGCAATCGGCGTGGCATCGGTGACGTCGGGCGTAGGCAGCGCGGTCGTGCCGCCTGTGCCTTGCGCCTCCTGTATGAGCAGGTACTGACCCGGCGCCAGCACCACTGCAGGAAGTTCAGTTAACTGGCCGCTGTTCGCGCCGAAATTGCCTGCGCCCGTCGCGCTGGCATACTGCACCGACCACCCTGCCAACGACACGCCGCTGGTCCCACGGTTGAATAGCTCAATGAAGTCGTGCGTGTAGATTGCTCCGGAGTTGCCGCCGCCGCCATACACCTGGCTGATGACAATGTCGGGCGATATCGCCAGCGCCGGTTGCGCCGGCAGCACCGTCGCAAACAGCGACACCAGAAGCGCCAAACTGAGAGCACTGCGGGTCAAGCGGTGGGCCATAGTCGGGTCTCCTTACTCTTCTCTGGGGTTGATGGTGCGCCGGATCGGCGTCTGATGAACGGCCAGGCCGCCCTGCTGACTGCGGCGGAGTGTTTTTGGTCAGCGCAGGGACCGGGCTCAAACATTTCCCCGGTCACTCACTCCACGTGTCAGTTTACTCGATTTGACCCTAATTCCAGTTAATGAACGGTAATAGTTCTGCCTTGCGTCAGCCAGCCCTTCCACGGCCCTCCTGCACGAGAAAACTCCCGCCGCTACTTGACAATAGAACATTTGTTTGGTATCATGCTTGTATGGGCCGCCAACCCTTCCTTCCCTGTCGCCGCCCCGCCATCCTTCCGCACAACGGCTTCACAACCTTCGTCCTTATGTCACATTAAGCCGGATATGCCGGATATACCGCTGATTACAAGGGGGGGGTCCCCCGCCACGACATTCCATAATGCAATTTTCGTCCCCGCCGAACCCGAGCCCATCCGTCCCCATCATCCGTTTCGTCCGTTTCATCCGTTGACGAATCGTCTCTGCCCTCCACCCCCTCTTGCGCTTTTCTTACTTTCCAGGCATACATTATGGGCGCATCCCAACCCATTGGAGCCGACCCATGACCGCTGCCCCTGCCCCTGAGGCCATCAACTTTCGCGCCGAGATCCGCCAACTCCTCAACATCCTCGTCCACTCCCTCTACACCGACCGCGAGATCTTCCTGCGCGAGCTCATCTCCAACGCCTCTGACGCCCTCAACCGCCTCCAGTTCCTCATGCTCACCGAGCGCGACGTCCACGACTCCGACGCCGAGCTTGCCATCCGCCTCACCGGCGATCCCGAAAAGCGCACCCTCATCATCCGCGACACCGGCATCGGCATGACCCGCGACGAATTGGTCGAGAACCTCGGCACCATTGCCCACTCCGGCGCCGCCGCCTTCCTCCAGTCCCTCCAGGAGGGCCAAAAGGTCTCCGACCTCATCGGCCAATTCGGCGTCGGCTTCTACTCCGTCTTCATGGTCGCCGACGAGGTGCGCGTCATCTCCCGCTCCTACCAGCCCGGCGCCGCAGCCTATGTCTGGACCGCCACCGGCGGCGACAGCTTCACCCTCGAGCCCGCCGAGCCCGCCGATTCAAATGTAGTGGCGGGGTTGACCCCCGTTCAGCGCGGCACCACCATCGAGATCAAGCTCAAGGAAGACGCCAAGGACTTCGCCGAAGCCTGGCGCCTGCGCGAGATCATCCACAAGCACTCCGACTTCGTCTCCTACCCCATCTACCTCGGCGACGACGCCCAGCCCGTCAACCGCCAGACCGCCCTCTGGCGCGAGCCGGCCGCCAAGATCACCGACGAGGCCGCCGCCGACTTCTACAAGCAGCTCACCCTCGACTTCGAAAAGCCCCTGGCCCGCGCCCACCTCAACACCGACGCCCCGGTCCAGATCTACGCCCTGCTGTTCGTCCCCGCCTCCACCGAGCGCGGCATGTTCAGCCCGCGCAAGGACAGCGGCCTCAAGCTCTATTCGCGCAAGATCCTCATCCAGGAATACACCAAGGACTTATTGCCCAACTATCTGCGCTTCGTCGAAGGCGTGGTCGAAAGCGAGGACGTCCCCCTCAGCGTCAGCCGCGAGACGGTTCAGACCACCCGCGTCATGGAGCGCATCAAGAACGCCCTCACCCACAAGGTCATCGACACCCTCAAGGAACTGGCCGCCAAGGATGCGGAGGCCTACGCCAAATTCTGGCAGGCCTACAGCCCCTTCGTCAAGGAGGGCATGGCCACCGACCCTGCCGCCCGCGAGCGCCTCCTCCCCCTGCTCCGCTTCTACTCCTCCCGCCCCGGCGGCGAAACCGAACTCACCTCCCTGGCCGACTACGCCGGCCGCATGCACCCCGACCAGCGCGAGATTTACTACCTCCTCGGCGACGATGTCCAGTCCGTCACCCACAGCCCGCACCTCGACCTCTTCCGCCAGCACAAACGCGAGGTGCTCTACCTGGTGGACCCGCTCGACAGCTTCATGCTGGCCGGTCTGCAAACCTACGAGGGCTTCCCCCTCAAGAACGCCGACGACCCGACCCTGGACCTGCCTCAGCCCGAGCCTTCCCCGGAGGCCGCCGCCCAGGCCGTCCCTGCCGCCGAGTTCGACGCGGTGGTCGAGCGCTTCAAGACCCAGCTTGGCGACCGCATTGCCGGCGCCCGCGCCACCGACCGCCTGGTGGATAATGCCTTGCGCCTCGTCGCCCCCGACGACGCCAAGGGCCACGAGATGGACCGCGTCCGCCGCCTGCTGGAAAAGGACTTCACCATCCCCAAGAAGATGGTCGAGCTCAACCCCCGCCATCCCCTGATTAAAAACCTCGCCGCCCGCATTGCGGACGGCGAGGCCGATGAGCTCGTTGGCAGCGTGATCGAACAGCTCTATGAAAGCGCCCTGCTCGTCGAGGGCCTATTGCCCAACCCCGCCGCCATGGTCGGGCGCATCCAGCGCCTCATGGAAGCCGCCACTCGCCAGTAACCGGCTGGCAGGCGCACAGTGCTAACGAGGCCGCCCTTGCCCTAGAGGCGGGCTTCAAGCCGGACCAACTTATCCATGGCCGGTTTGTGCTGCTTTAAGGCACTCGCTGCGGCTTGCGTTAGCTGCACGAGGCGCGCGCGTTCCGCTTCTATGGCCCCCCTATCCGGCGGCGTACCGACCATCTTTCTCTGGAGGCCGCTGGGCAAAAGTACCTGGGCCACCTTCGACTTCTTCGCCGCCGTCGCCTTCACCCTGAGCAAATAGCCCTGCAGCTTGGCCGAGCTTTCGTTTTCTAGAATTTTCCAGGCCGGCAAGATGGTATTGGCCCAGATTGTCTTGACCTGGCCGGCAGTCTGACCATCCAAGGTTTTGCCTCTGAGCTTCGTCATCTCTTCAATCCCGACCTTAAGCTTGCGAAGTGTCCGCGTTAGGTCGGCCTGCTGCAAAAGCAGTTCCTGGACTGGTTTCTCCTCCAGAGCCTTGCCAACTCCCTTGTCGGTGCCCCACCGCAGCAAGGCGCTGTCGCTGTAGACCTTTGCTTTGGCCAACTCAGTAAACCACTGCTCCAAACGCGCCGCCTGGTCCAGAGTTCCGGGCTTGGGCGGCAGTGCCTTGGGCCCGCTCGGCGGCGCTGTTTGTTCGAAGGTCTTGAACTCAGTCTGCACCCGCGCCACCAGGCCAAGCAGCACCTTGGCGGCGGCGGCCACCTCGCCCATTTGCGTGGCTAACGCTTTAGGGGCCCGCGTGTCCTTGGCAAACTCGCGCTTCGCTGCGCTCGCCTGGGTCCTTAGCGTCTCCAAGTCCTGCACCAGTTTCGCTTCGGTGAGTATGGGCGGTAGTTTCGGGGCGGCCATGACAACTCCTGTGGGGTGAGGGTGATGATGACCCTGCCAGCCTGGTGGGCCATCCCGTTACGCCGCCGCCCACCAAGCTGTTGCGGACAGCCCGGTGGGCGGCGTAAGTACTGTTCGTCATCCTCCAAAGGATGGCGCCTAAAGCCTTATTCCTTTAGCGTCGAATAGTACTGCGCATCCCAGTCTACAGTCAATCATCGCCCGGCACAAACGCCGCGCCCGCGCCGGTCTGCCCTAGCCAATAGCTTCTAGCTCATCAATCATCCGGCTGATCACATCAAACCCGCCCTGCCAGAACTTGGCCGACTTGATGTTGATCCCCGCTTCGGTCAGGATTTCGGCCGGCCCCTTCGACCCGCCATACTCCAGGATCTTCAGGTACTTAGCCTTGAACGGCTCGCCCTCGCGCTTGTACATCTCGTACAGCGCCAGCACCAGCAGTTGCCCGAAGGAATAGGCATACACATAGAACGGCGTCCCCACGAAGTGCGGGATGGCCGCCCACTCCCAGCGGAAGTCGTCGCTCACCTCCACCGCGTCGCCAAACTGCGCCTTCAGCGCCGCCAGGTACCGCGCCGAGATTTCGTCGGCCGTCTTGCCCTGGTGAATCAGCTCGTGCACTTCCTTCTCCCACAGGGCAAAGTACCCCTGCCGCCCGATGGTGGCGTACGCGTCGTCAATCGTGCGCGCCAGCAGGTCGCGCTGCACCGCCGGGTCCGGGTCGTCCCGCAGCAGCCGTTCCGTCAGCAGGATTTCGCCAAACGTCGAAGCCGTCTCCGCCAGCGGCAGCGCGGAGTGGAAGGTCAGCAGCGAGTGGCTGCTGGCCAGCATCGCGTGGATCGCGTGCCCCATCTCGTGCGCCATCGTCGCCACGTCGTTGGCCTTGCCGTTGTAGTTCAGCAGCACCCACGGCGATACCTCCGGCGTCGCGCTGGCGCAGAACGCCCCGCCGCGCTTGCCCGCCCGCACCTCGGCGTCCACGTGCCCGTCGTCGAACACCTTCTTCGTCAGTTCGCCCACCCTGGGCGAGAAGGCGCTGAACGTGTCCACCACCAGGTTGACGGCCGTGTCGTAGTCATAGGGCTTGTCGGCCTGGGCCAGCGGCGCGTATAGGTCATACCGGCGCAGCTTCTCCAGGCCCAGCCACTTGGCCTTCAGCTTGAAATAGCGTTGGAACACGCCTGCGTTCTGGCCGATGACCTTCAGCAGGGTCTCCACCACCGCGTCCGGCAGGTCGTTCGCCAGGTTGCGGATGGCGATGGGCGACTTGTACCCGCGCAGTTGCAGCCCCTCGTTGCGCCAGTCGCGCACCACGTAGCCGTAGATCTGCCCCAGCAGCGGCCCGTGGTCGGCGTACACCCGGTACAGCTCCTTGTAGGCCGCCTCGCGCAGGTCGGCGCGCGCGTCGCGGGCGTACACCATCAGCGCATCGCGCGTCAGCGTCTTCTTCTCCCCGTCCACCTCCAGGGTGAAAGAAAACTTGTTGGTGATGGTGTCATACAGGTTGTTCAGCGCCTGCGCGCCGGTGGTGTCCTTCAGGTTGATGATCTTCTCTTCGGCTTCCGACAGGGTGTGCGGCCGGAAGCGCCGCATGCTCTCCAGCCAGTAGCGCCGGTCGCCCGCCGCCTTCATCAGCCGCTCGGCGTTGCGGTCGTCCAGTTCCTTGAACCACAGCGAGAAGAACAGCACCTGGTTGCCCATCTGGGCCGTCGCCTGCTCCACCTGCCCCAGCATCGCCATCACGCCCTGGTCCTGCGTGTCGGCCGCGAACCGCAGCCCGGCGTAATAGTTGATGCGGATCAGGTCCCGCTGCATGGCTTCGTAATCCTTCAGCAGCGCGAGAAAATCCTTGGCCGGCAGCGAGGCCTTGAGCTTCTTGCGCCAGCCTTCCACCTTCTTCACCCGGCGCTGGGCCCTCTTCAGGGTGCCCTCCAGGTCGGCCGTCTCGGCCGGCGACATCAGCGCATCGAGCGTCCAGCGTCCAGCGGTATAAGTCATCCCCAGGCTCCCTTTCTCAGCTAGAGTGGTTTGTTGTCCGTACGATTACGCCGGCCGCGCCCCTTCGGTTCAAGCGCGGCCAGACATGTCTTCACGCTTTGTGTCGCTCCGCAGTCGGTGTCCCCTGGCCAGTCCGGCGGTAAGCTCGGCCAGTCTTTCCACGGACACTAAGCTTTAAGTCACCCCAAGCCATGTCCTTCCGAGGCTTCTTTGGCCGAGGAATCTTGCCCTGCTTGTCGGCCCCACCCTGCCACTGGCCGAATGCCGCCCACGCGTTTCAGACTCTCCGCGCTCACTTGGCCGGCGGCGAAAACCGGATGTTCAGGATGTCGCCGTCCTGCACCACGTACTCCTTGCCCTCCAGCCTCAGCCGGCCCCGCGCCTTCAGTTCAGTGTAGCCGCCGGCCTCCATCAACTCCGGATAGCTCGCCACCTCCGCCCGGATAAAGCCCTTCTGCAAATCCGTGTGGATTTCGCCCGCTGCCTCAGGTGCCGTCGCCCCGCGCTTCACCGTCCACGCCCGCACCTCGTCCTCCCCCACCGTAAAGAAGCTTTGCAGCCCCAGCAGATCGTAGGACACTCGGATCATGCGGTTCAGGCTTGGCTCCTCGATGCCATACTCCGCCAGGAACACTTCCGCCTCGTCCGGCGGCAGTTGCGCAATCTCCATCTCCAGCTTGCCCTGCAGCACCTCCACCGCCGAATGCGCGTGCGCATACGGCGGCAGGCTGGCCGGGTCAGGCCGCTCGTCGCCCACGTTGAACACCACCAGCATCGGCTTGCGCGTCAGCAGTTGATAGCTCGACAGCGCCTTCTCATCCGCCGCGCTCAGTTCCAGGTCGCGCAGCGGCTGCCCCGCCCCCAGCGCCTCCTGCAAGCGGCCAAACAGCGCCGTCTCCTGGCTGTGCAGCCCCTTGTCCTTCACAATGCCCTTGCGCTGATCGTCCGCCAGCCGCTCCAGCTTGCGCTCCACGGCCAGCATGTCGTTCAGCAGCAGTTCCCCTTCCACCGCCGCCAGGTCGCGCGCCGCCTCCACCGACCCGTTCGGGTGCGGCACCAGCGGGTTATCAAACACCCGCACCACATGCAGAAAGCCCTCCATCGTCGCCAACTGCCCCAGCAGCGGCCCGGAGAACCCGCCCTTGTCGCCCTCCGCCGCCAGCCCGGCGATGTCCGCGTACGTCACCTGCGCGTAGATCGACTTGCGCGGCTTGAACATCGCCGACAGTGTGTCCACTCGCGGGTCGGGCACATTCACCACCGCCGTCTGCACCTCAAACCGCCCGCCCCCGGCCGAGTGTCCTACCGGCCGGTCGCCGCGCGTCAGCGCATTAAAGATAGTTGTCTTGCCCGATTGTGGCAGTCCGATAATTCCAAGTTTCATGAGCAGTCGTGTGGTGTCGCAGATCAAACCGGCCCTCTCTGGCCGGACGATATCGCTTATAATTGTGGCGCGCCGAGGTGGCGGAATGGCAGACGCGATGGTCTCAAAAACCATTGCCCTTAACGGGCGTGCGGGTTCGACTCCCGCCCTCGGCACTCCACACAACAACGCGACGGTCCGCGCCACCGTCGCGTTTCCTTTTGAGCGGCCCCTTGCGCGGTCTCGATTATACCAAGAGACGCCCTCGCGCGGCGCCTGCCGCTCAGGGTAGAATAGCTTCCACCGGAACCCGCCCCTGCCATGCCTCGCCGCCTCCTACCCCTCCTCCTGCTTGCGCTTCTTGTCGGCCTGGGTCTTGGCCTGTATATCGGCTGGGTGGCCGCCCCGGTCGAATACGTGGATGCCAGCCCCGCCTCCCTGCACCAATCCTACCAGGACGACTACCTCCTGATGATCGCCGCCGCCTACGCCGGGGACGGCGATCTGGACGCCGCCCGCAGCGCCCTCGCCGCCCTCGAACTGGCAGATCCGGTCACCGCCATCAACGACGCCCTCAGCCGACTGGCCGCCGCCGGCCTGCCCGCCGCCGACCAGGAACGCCTGGCCGCCCTCGCCGCCGCCCTCGCCGCCGCTCCCTAGCCGCGCCCCGCAATCGCGCCCGCAGCCGCGTTCCGCAACCGCGCCCACCTCCTGCCAATCTAGCTCTCCTCTTCCAGCTTATCCCGCCTATCAATACTGTCATTCCGAGGCCGTTCTTGCCGAGGAATCTAGCCTTCCGCGCGCGCCCGTGGCCCAGTCAGCCGCCCGCTTCCAACTTTCGGCGGATGCTCCCCCCGCGGATGACAGGTAAATTCACATTACCTGGCGACGCGACGGAGAACCCTGCATGCCCACCAACGAACACCGCCTCATCGCGCAAAGCCTGCGCGGCAATGAGACGGCCTTTGCCGCCCTGCTCGAACTGCACCACCAAAGCATCTACAACCTGTGCTATCGCCTGCTCGGCGACCGCACCGAGGCCGAAGACGCCGCCCAGGAGACCTTCTGGCGCGCCTACCAGCACCTGGACCGGTTTGACCGGCAGCGCTCCCTGCGCACCTGGCTGTGCGCCATTGCCCACCATCACTGCATCGACCAGCTCCGCCGCCGCCGCCTCGTCTGGCTCCCGCTGGAGGCCGACATCCCGCCCGATCACCCCGCCCTGCACGACCCCTCCCCCGGCCCCGAGCCCGAAGCCGAGCGCCTGGAGCAGGCCGCCCGCGTTCAGGACCTGCTCCGCCGCCTGCCGCCCTCCGGCCGGGCCGTCATCACCCTGCACTACTGGTCCGGGCTCACCTATCGCGAGATTGCGGCCGTCACCGGCACCACGGTCAGCGCCGTCAAGAGCCGTCTGCACCGCAACCGCGCGGCGCTGGCGAAGATGCTGCATACCGAGGCCAGCGCCCCCGCCTCGCGCGGAGCTCAGCCGGCCAAGATCCATTGGCAGGTGGCTTGACGGGCCGGTGCGCCAAGTCCAGTCATGCGTGTCTCAGCCCCCACCGGTTCGCGGCCCCTGCTCTGGGTCGCCTGCGCGCTGCTCAGCCTCCATGGCCTGATCGAGGTGCTCAGCCTGCTCTTGTTGCTTGATCCTTCGCGGCCCGGACCAGCCTTCATTTTTGACGAACTCGCCCGAAATTGGCAGATGACGCTCGGGGTCGGTTTCAGCACCGGGTTGTTGCGCCTGGCTGCCGCGGGCGGCGTGCTCGCCAACCGGGCCTGGGGTTGGCACCTGGGTCTAGTCCTGTCGGCTCTTACGTTTGCCATGCTCACCTTCTTCCTGCCGGCCGGCGTGTTCGATGCCATTCTGGCTGGCGGCGCGCTGCTCTGCCTGGTCGTCGGCAAGTACGGACGCACCCCCATCCTGGGCTGATCCCGGCGCCCATTGCCCAAATCCCCGTCCGTCTTTATACTCAGGGCTGGCCCGGCCGCCGATTCGCCGTCGAATCGCGCAACGTCGGCCGGCCCGCTAGCGCGTCGCCGCGTCCAACCCAAATCGCTCTCGCCAAGATGTCCGCCGTCCCAACCGACCGCCTCGCCCTGCTCTATCGCATCTCGCAGACCTTCAACTCGTCGCTCGACCTGGACGAAGTCTTGAACCTGGTGCTGGATGAGGTCATCGCCGCCACGCGGGCCGAGCGCGGTTTCTTGGTGCTGCACGACGAGCAGGGCCAGGCCACCGTCCGCACTGCCCGCGGCCTCGACCAGACCAGCATCGACGACCCCAGCTTTCAGATGTCGCGCAGCGTGGTGGCGCGCGTCGCCCAGACCGGCGAACCGGTGCTCACCAGCGACGCCCAGCAGGACACCCGCCTCAATCTGCGCGACAGCGTCCTGAACCTGCGCCTGCGCTCCATCCTGTGCGTCCCGTTGTTGATCAAGGACACCGTCACCGGCGTCGTCTACGTGGATAACCGGCTGCACGCCGGCATCTTCTCCCGCGACGACCTGGACCTGTTGGCCGCCATCGCCTCCAACGCCGCCATCGCCATCGAGAACGCCCGCCTGTACCGGCTCGCGGTGGAGAAAGGCCGCCTGGAGCGCGAATTGCAGGTGGCCCGCGAAGTGCAGACCAGCCTCATGCCGCGCGGCTCGCCCCAGGCCCCCGGCTGGGAATTCGCCGGCCAGTGGCAGCCCGCGCGCGAGGTCGCCGGCGACTACTACGACTTCATCCCCGGCCAATCGCCCGATCAGCTTGGCCTCGTCATCGGCGATGTGACCGACAAGGGCATGCCGGCCGCGCTGTTCATGGCGCTCACGCGCAGCACCGTGCGCGCCTGCCTGTCGCGCGGCGGCTCGCCCGCCGCCAGCCTCACCCTCGCCAATCAGCTCATTGCCGGCGACGCCGTGGACGGCATGTTCGTCACCCTCTGCTACGTCCTGCTCGACCTCCCCGCCGGCACCGCCACCTTCGTCAACGCCGGCCACAACCCGCCCCTCCTCTACCGCGCCCTCACCGGCGAATGGGAGACCGTCCGCCGCACCGGCATCGCCCTCGGCATCCTGCCCGACTCCCCCTACACCGAGCGCGCCCTCACCCTGGCCCCCGGCGATTTCCTCCTGCTTTACACCGACGGCGTCACCGATGCCCTCAACGTGGCCGGCGAGGCCTTTGGCGTGGAGCGGCTGCGCGCCGCCCTCGCCGCCCACATGCAGACCTACGCCGCGCCCACGGCCAATACCCTGCTGGCTGCTCTGGAGCTCGCCCTGGACGACTTCACCGGCGCGGCCGCCCCCTTCGACGACCTCACCCTCCTGATTGCGCGGCGGCAATAGATGATCGGCGACGTTCTCGGCGGGCGCTACCAGCTCAATGCGGAACTTGGGCGCGGCGGCATGGGCATCGTCTACCGGGCCCACGACAACCTCCTCGTCCGCGATGTGGCCGTCAAACTGCTGTCGGTCGGCGGCATGGGCACCGAGGGCCGCGCCCGCCTGCTCAACGAAGCCCGCGCCGCCGCCCGCCTCAATCACCCCAACATCATCGCCATCTACGACGCCGGTGAGATCAGCGGCCTCACCTTCGTCATCATGGAACTGCTGGCCGGCCTCTCGCTCGACCGCCACCGCCTCAGCAGCCTGGACGAGGTGCTCAACGTCGCCCGGCAAATCTGCCGTGCCCTCGATCACGCCCACACCCACGGCCTCGTCCACCGCGACCTCAAGCCCGAGAACGTCATCGTGGACCCCTCCGGCCTGGCCAAACTCACCGACTTCGGCCTGGCGCGCTCCGTCGCCTCGCGCCTCACCGGCGAAGGCACTCTTACCGGCACCGTGTTCTACCTCGCCCCCGAACAGGCCCTCGCCAAGACCATCGACGGCCGCACCGATCTGTATGCCCTGGGCGTGCTCCTCTTCGAACTGCTCACCGGCCAGCTTCCCTATCGCGGCGACGACCCGCTGGCCATCGTCTCCCAGCACCTCCATGCGCCGCCCGTCCGGCCCAGCACTTGCGCCCTCAACATCCCGCCCGCCCTGGATGACCTGGTCGTCCGCCTCATGGCCAAGCAGCCCGACGACCGGCCCGCCTCCGCCGCGGCCGTGCTGTCCCTGCTGGACCATGTGTCCGCCGCCGACGAGCCCGCCATCGAGATCGGCCCCCTGTCGCCCATTGCCCGGCTGGCGCAGGCCCGCCTGGTGGGCCGCGAGCGCGAGTTCGCCGAAGCCCGCGCGCTGTGGCAGGCCGTGCTCACCGGCGCGGGCGAGGTGCGCGTCCTGTTCGTCAGCGGCGAGCCGGGCGTGGGCAAAACCCCCCTCGTCCGCGAGATCAAGGCCCTGGCCGAGATCAGCGGCGGCCTGGTGCTCACCGGCGAAGCCTACGCCGAAGGCAGCGCCCCCTATACCCCCCTCACCCAGGTGCTGCGCGAGGCCCTGGCCCAGCCCGGCCTCGAAGTGACCGATACCTTGCTGGCCGACCTGCTCACCCTGGCGCCCGAACTGCGCGCCAGCTATGCGCCCGCCCTCGTGGCGGCCTCCAGCAGCGCTGTCTTCGATGCCACCGCCGGGGCCACCAACCTGGCTCCCAATTTGGGCCTCAACGCCGCCGCCGAGCAGCAGCGCCTGTTCGAAAGCTTCGTCTCGCTCGCTGCGCAGGTGGCCGCCCGCACCCCCATCCTCTTCGTGCTCGAAGATGTGCACTGGGCCGACAGCGGCACCCTGTTCCTCGTCCGCCATCTGGCCCGCCGCAGCCGCGCCGCCCGCCTGCGCTTGCTCATCGTGCTCACCTACCGCGACGCCGAAGTGGCCGACACCTGCTGCCTGCCGGAAGTCCTGTTCGATCTCCAGCGCGAGCGCCTCGCCGCCCGCCTCAAGCTGGGCCGTCTGGACCGCGATCAGACCCGCCAGGTACTGGAAACGATGTTCCGCGAGGCCCCCGCCCCCGAGTTGGTGGATGCCATCTACCGCGAAACCGAAGGCAATCTCTTCTTCATCGAAGAAGTCTGCAAGGCGCTGATTGACGATGGGCAGTTGGTGGTCAATGACGGCCGCTGGCAGCTTGTCCGCGACCTGGCCGACCTGCGCGTCCCGCAAAGCGTCCGCGAGACCATCCAGGCCCGCGTGGGCAAGCTGCCCGAGACGGCGCAGGACGTGCTCCGGGCGGCGGCCGTCATTGGCCGCGAGTTCGAATTCAGCGTGCTGCGCGCCGTGGGCGATTGGGGCGAAGACGCCGTCATCGAGGCCCTCGAAGCCGCCGAACGCGCCCAACTTGTGGCCGAGGTCCGCCACAACGAGACCAGCGAGAGCTTTGCCTTTGCCCACGCCCTCATCCCCACCGCCCTGCGCGATGGGTTGGGCGGCCTGCGCCGCCGCCGCCTGCACCGCCGCATCGCCGCCGCGCTGGCCGGCCTGCGTCCCGACGATCATGCCGCCCTGGCCTATCACTTCGCCGAGGCCGGCGACGATGAGCAGGCCCGCCGCTACTACCGCCTGGCCGGCGACCACGCCGCCGCCGTGTACGCCAACGACGACGCCGTGCAGGCCTACACCGCCGCCCTCGAGCTTATCCCCGAAGACGACCCGGAACGCTTCGCGGTGCTGGCGGCCCGGGCCAAAGTCCACGACCTGATGGCTCGCCGGTCGGCCCAGCATGCCGACGTCGTCGCCATGCTGGCCCTGGCCGGCCACCTCAACGACGACGCCCTGCGCTGCGATGCCCTCATCGCCGAAGCCGACTACTTCTTGTCGTTTGATTTTCGCCAGGCCCGCGCCCCCGCCGAGGAAGCCGTGGCCCTCGCCCGCCGCCTGGGCGACCCCGTGCGCGCCGGCCGCGCCCTGCGCCGCGTGGGCGAGCAAGCCTGGGTGGCGCGCGAACTGGCCGAGAGCCGGGCCGCGCTCGAAGCCGCCGTGCAGCGCTTCCTCTATGCTGGCCTGTCGGGCGAGGCCGCGGCTTGCCTCCACATGCTCTCGCTCGTGCTGGGCAGCCAGGGCCTGGGCGAATTGACCGCCGCCCACTCAGCCGCCTCGCAGGCCGTCAACCTCAGCCGCCAGGCCGGCGACCGCCTCCAGGAAGCGCACAGCCTGCGCCGCCTCGCCATCGCCACGCTCGACCAGCGCCGCCCCGACGATGCGCTCCAATACGCCGAGGCCGCCCTGCGCCTGCACCGCGAGCTGGGCGATCGCGCGGGTGAGGGCCGCGCCCACGGGGTGCTGGGCCTGGTGAACGCCCTGCTCCACCAGCCTGAAGCCGCCGAGCGCTACTTCCGGCTGGCCGTGGCGGCCTTCGAGCAGTTGGGCTCCGCCGATGGCGTGATCGACGCCCTGACCGACTTCAGCGACGTTTACTTCCAGCCGCTCGGCCAGCACGCCGCCGAACTGGAGCTTCTGGATCAGCAGTTGTCGCGCGCCGCCGCCCTCAGCGACCGGTTCCTCGAAGCCTCCCTCCAGCAGTTGCGCTCCCGTGTCCTCATTCGCCTCGGCCAGTTCCAGGCCGCCCTGCAAATTCTGGAGCAGCCCGCCTACAGCGCCGCCGAGTGGATGAGCGCCGCCGTGCGCGGCCAGATTCGCTGCCGGATTGGACGGCTGTACGTGGAGTTGGGCCGCTACGCCGAAGCCCGCCGCCTCCTTGATGACGTCATCGCCGACCAGGCCGGCCGCGCCGTCCGCCCGGTGGAAGCCGCCGAGCCCCTGCTGGTGCTGGCCTATGCCGACCTGCGCGATGGGTCCCCCGCCGCGCTCCGCGCCGGGCTCGACCGCGTCGCCCAGGCACTAAACGTACTGGCGGAAACGGTCTGGAGCGAGGATGAAGTCCGCGCCCGCTTGATTGCGGCCCAGCTCCATCTCAGTCAGGGCCAGGCGGATACGGCCCTGGCCCACTCCACCGTCGCCTACAAGCTGGCCGAGGCGCTGCCGGCCATGCCCGAAACGGTGTCGTGGACCCACAGCCGCGCCCTGCGCGCGGCCGGCTACCGCGACGAAGCCCGCGCCGTTCTCGCCCAGGCGCACGCGGCGGTCCTGCGCGTGGCCGAGCAAACCGCCGACCCAGCCCTGCGCCAGGGCTGGCTGGAAAACGTCTGGGTCAACCGCCAAATCGCGGCCGACTGGGTCGCCGAGCAGTCCTAGCCCAACATGCGCCCCTGGCTCGCCCTGGCCCTCATCACCCTCACCCTGATCGGCGTGGCGGTGGGCCGCTACCCCTGGCTGCGCATGAACCGCGCCACCATTGCCCTGGTCGGCGCCACCGCCCTCACGGCCGCCGGCGCCATCTCCCTGCCGGCCGCCTACGCCGCGATTGACCTCAACACCATCGCGCTGCTCTTCGCCATGATGATCATCAACGTCAATCTGCGCCTCGCCGGGTTCTTTCACCTGGTGGGCGGTTGGGTCGTGCGCTGGGCGCGCACCCCGCGCCGGCTCCTGGCCCTAATCCTCCTGACCAGCGGCGTGCTGTCGGCCTTGTTCCTCAACGACACCATCGTCCTGGTGTTCACGCCCCTGGTCCTCGATATCACCCAGGCGCTCGGCCGCCGGCCCGTGCCCTACCTGATCGGCCTCGTCGTCGCGGCCAATATCGGCTCCACCGCCACCATCACCGGCAACCCGCAGAATATGCTCATCGGCCTGTCGTCCGGCATTCCCTTTCTGCGCTTCACAGCCCTGTTGGCGCCGGTGGCGGGCGCGGGCCTGCTGGCGGCCTGGGCCATCCTGGTCGCTCTCTATCGCGCCGAGTTCTCCGCCGGGCCGTTCCCGGCGGTGGCGCCGTGGCGGCCGCGCCAGTATCGGCCGCTCCTGCGCAAGAGCCTGTTGGCCTGCGGGTTGATGCTGGCGGCGTTCGTCGTCGGCGTGCCCATTCCCCTGGCCGCCCTCGCCGCGGCGGCCCTGCTGCTGGTCACGCGCCGCCTCAAGCCGGCGCGCGTCTTCACCGAGCTGGACTGGTCGTTGCTGGTCTTCTTCACCGGCCTGTTTGTCGTCACCGGCGCCATCGAGACCGCCGGCCTGTCCGAGCGCTTGTTCGCGGTGGCTCAGCCCATCGCCGAGCGCGGCGTCGTCGCCCTCACCCTGGTCAGCGTCGTCACCAGCAACCTGGTCTCCAATGTGCCGGCCGTCCTGCTGTTCCGCCCGCTGGTGCCGCACTTCGCCGACCCGGAACGGGCCTGGCTCACCCTGGCCATGGCCACCACCCTGGCCGGCAATCTCACCCTGTTGGGGTCGGTCGCCAACCTGATCGTGGCCGAAACGGCCCGCGGGCGCGGCGTGGTGCTGGGCTTCGGCGAGTACCTGCGGGCGGGTCTGCCCATCTGCGTTGTCACGCTGGGCCTGGGCGTCATCTGGCTGTTGGTCATTTGATGCCTGCAAGTTTTCGATTCTTCGGTAAACTTGTCTCGGCCTGATAGGGGATCGCCATCGTGAGGGTCATCGCAACCAGCCTGCGCACCCGCCTCCTGTTGCTGCTGTTGGCCGCCATCGCGCCGCTGATCGTGCTCGAAATCTACACCGCGCTCGAAGCCCGGCGCGAGCAGACCGAGGCGGTGGGCAGCCAGGTGAGCCAGCTCACGCGCCTCGCCGGCAGCAGCCTGGCCCACGTCTTTGAAGGCGAACGGCAATTGCTGATCGCGCTCGCGCGTTTGCCGTCCGTAACGACCGGCGACGTACCCGCCTGCAACGCCGCCTTCGCCGATCTGTTGGCCCAATACCCGTTCTATGCCAACCTGTCCGCCGCCACGATTCTGGGCGACACCTATTGCAGCGCCGTCCCCCAGCCGGATGGTTTCACCTCCGTGCGCGACCGGCAATTCTTCCGGCGCGCCCTGGAGGCCCGCGGTTTCGCGCTGGACGATTACTCGCTGGACGCCATCACGGGTGAGCCCGTCGTCGCCGGGGCCTATCCCGTGATTGTGAATGGTCAGTTGGTGGCCATCGTGGTGGCCTCCCTCAAGCTGGACTATTTGCATTCCCTCACCGCCGAGATCATGATCCCGGACGGCGCGGCCCTCACCATCGTGGACAGCCGCGCCACCGTCCTGTCTCGCTATCCCGATCCACAAGCATGGGTGGGGCAGTCGCGGCTGGAGATCTTCGACCTCATCGAGAACCGCGTCGCCGGCCAGGAGGTGGCCCGCGCCAGTGGTCTGGACGGGGTTGATCGTCTCTACTCCCTGGAGCCTGTTGCTGGCACAGGCCCGGCCAGCCTGTACGTCACCGTGGGCCTTTCCACCGACCTGGCCTTTGCCGAAGTCTGGGTCAGGCTTGGCCGCAACCTGGGCATCCTCGCCGTCGTTACCCTGCTGGCCATCGCCGCAGCTTGGCTTGGCAGTCAGCGCCTCGTCTTGGGGCCGGTGCACCGCCTGCTCGAAGCCACGCAGCGCCTCGCCGCCGGTGATCAGACCGCCCGCATCCATGCCGCGCCCGGCCCCGGCGAGCTGAATCAATTGGCTCTCGCCTTTGACTCGATGGCCGACTCCTTAGAGCATCGCCAAACCCAACTCCAGACCGTCAACCGCCTGCTCAAGATGCTCAGTGAGTGCAATCAGGCGCTGGTGCGGGCCGCCACCGAAGACGAACTGCTGTCCAGCGTCACGCGCAACATCGTCGAATTCGGCGGCTACCCGCTGGCCTGGGTCAGCCTGGACCAGCCGGGCTTGGAAGCGCCCCGTCTGGCAGCCCTGGCTGGCGCCGATGGCGGCCTCCAGGCCCGGTTGGCGCCGGCCGGCCGCGCCCATGAGCCTGCCGCCGCGCTCACCCTGGAGGCCCTCAGTGCCCGCCGCTCCGTTGTGGTTGACGATCTGCCCCGGCAAGCCGGGCGTGCCGCGCTGAGCCAGGCGCTCGCGCCCTCCGGCTGCGGTGCCGTGCTGGCCCTGCCCCTGATCTTGCAGGGGCAGGGGTTGGGGGCCTTGTGCCTGGGGATGGTGCGGCTGGGCGACCACCAGGAGGATGAACTGCGCCTGCTGGACGAATTGGCCGGCGACCTGGCCTACGGGCTCACCGCCTTGCGCACGTCAATCGCCCACGCCGCCGCTGAGGCGCAAGTCCGGGCCGGCGCCGAACGTTCCCGCGCCCTGTCCGAGCTGAGCCGCCGCCTGGCCGAAGTCACCGCCGAAGTCTCACTGGTCGGGCGCGCCACCGCGGATAGCGCCGCGGCCAGCATCGGCGACGGCGCCGTGCTCGAACTGCTGGACGCTGGCGGCGACCGGGTGGAGGTGTCGGCCTGGGCGCATCGTCAGCCGCCCTCGGCGCTGCGGCTGCGCCAGCAATTGCCCCTGGCGCCGGTGCCGTTGGAGGCCAGCTTTGCCAGCCAGGTGCTGGCCGCCGGTCAGGACAGCCAGGACAGCCACACCGTCAATCCGGCCCACCTGGCCCGCCTTGGCGCCAGCGGCTGGCTGAGCGTCCCCCTGCGCGCTCAGGGCGCCCTGCTGGGCGCGTTGTCCCTGTTTCGGGATGCGCCCGGCCCGGCCTACACCGCCGCCGAACGCGACTTTCTGCAAGCCATTGCCGACCGTTCGGCGCTGGCCATCTCCAACGTCCGCCTGTACACCACAGCCCTGCACCTCAACGCCGAACTGGAACAGCGCGTGGCCGACCGCACCGCGCAGTTGGCGGCCTCCAATCGCGCCCTGGAAGGCGAGAATGCCGACCGCCGCCGCGCCGAAGCCCAGGTGCGCCAGTTGAACCTCACGCTCCAGCAGCGCGCCGCCGCCCTGGAGACTGCCAACCAAGAACTGGAGGCCTTCAGCTACTCCGTCTCGCACGACCTGCGCGCCCCCCTGCGTAGCATCGATGGCTTCAGCCTCGCCCTGCTGGAAGATTACGGCAGCCAGATGGACGACATTGCCCGCGACTACTTGCGCCGCGTGCGCGCCGCCGCCCAGCGCATGGCCGCCCTCATTGACGACCTGATTGATCTCTCGCGCGTGGCCCGTGCCGAATTGCGCTGGGAGCAGGTGGACCTCAGTGCCCTGGCCCACGCCGTGGCCGCCGACCTGCGCCAGAGCGCGCCCGCCCGCCAGGTCCAGTTCCAGGTCGAGCCTCACCTGACGGCGCAGGGCGATGGGCGTCTGTTGCGCGTCGCCCTGGAGAACCTGTTGGGCAACGCCTGGAAGTTCACCGGCGCGCAAGCCGCCGCCGTCATCGCGTTTGGCCGCCAGCAAGTTGACGGCCAGGCAGCCTATTTTGTGCGCGATAATGGGGCCGGGTTCGACATGGCCTATGCCCATCGGCTGTTTGGCGCCTTCCAGCGCCTGCACGACCAGAGCGATTATCCCGGCACCGGCATCGGCCTGGCCACGGTTCAGCGCATCATCCACCGCCACGGCGGGCGCGTGTGGGCCGAAGGCCAGGTGCAGACCGGCGCTACCTTTTTCTTTTTCCTGCCGGACGCGCCGCCGGTTGAATAAGCCGGCGCCCAGCCCGAAGAAGGAGATTAAGCCATGTCCGAGAAATACATCCTGCTGGTGGAGGACAATCCCGACGACGAGGCCTTGACGCGGCGCGCCTTCCGCAAGAACAACATCCTCAACGAGGTGGTTGTGGCCCGCACCGGCGCCGAGGCCCTGGACCTCCTGTTTGGCGAAGAACCGCCCGCCGGACGGGCCCTCAACAACCGCCCGGCCGTGATCCTGCTGGACCTCAACCTGCCCCTCGTCAGCGGGCTGGAAGTCTTGCGCCGCATCCGCAGCGACGACCGCACCCGCCTCCTGCCGGTGGTGATCCTCACGTCCTCCAAGGAAGAACAGGACCTGATCGAAGGTTACCGCCTGGGCGCTAATTCCTACGTCCGCAAACCGGTGGACTTCGCCGAGTTCCTGGAAGCCACCCGTCAGCTAGGTTTGTATTGGTTGGTGTTGAATGAGGCCCCGCCGATCAAGCCGGTATGAGCCTGGTGCTCGCCAGGCGGCGCGGCCGATGACGACCGCGCTGTTCTTTGCGTTGGCGCTTGCGGCCGGCGTGGGTATGGGATTGCTCTACACCTGGGTGCTCAACCCGGTCCAGCTCGTGGACACCGCGCCCAATGCCCTCAGCGCGGAGGCCCAAACCGCCTACGTCCGGCTGGTGGCCCGCGCCTACCTCGCCGAGGCCGATCTGGGCCGCGCCCGCACGCGCCTGGCCTTGCTCGGCTGGGATCAGCCCGCCGAGCCGGTCACGGCCCTGGCCCAGCGCCTGGCCGCCGAGGGCCAGCCCGAGGCGCAGGTGCGGGCCGTAGCCCAGCTTGCCGCGGCGCTGGGCGCTGGGCCGGCCACCACCACTCCCGTCGCGGTGGCCCAATCCACCGCCAGCCCCGGCGACCCGGCCGGCGCCACTGCCACCCCCTCACTGACGGCCGCGCCCAGCGCCACCCCCAGCCACACGCCCCAGCCCACCGATACCGTCATCCCCTCCATTACGCCCCGGCTGCTGCCCACGCGCACGCCCACCGCCACCCCGCCCGGCGCGTTCGATTTCATTGGCCGGCAGGCTGTGTGCGACCCGGACCTAATTGAACCATTGATTCAGGTGGTGGCCGAAAGCGCGTCGGGCGCGCCCGTCCCCGGCGTGGAAGTGGTGGTGACCTGGGATGGCGGCTTTGACCACTTCTACACCGGCCTCAAGCCCGACCTGGGCCGCGGTTACGGCGACTTCACCATGACACCCGGCGTGGTCTACACCGTACATCTCGCCGAGAGCCCTGCCCTCACCCTGGAAGGGCTGGTGGTGGAGCCGTGCGGCGCGGGCCTCAATAGCTATCCAGGCTCGTGGCTGCTCGTCTTCCGCCAGCCGGGCAGCTAGCGCAAGAACAAACCACCCGACCGCGATGGCGTAGTCCGGCCCTTCATGGGCCGGCTAGGCGCCCGGGTCCGCCCCATAGCACAGCGCCAGATAGAAAGCGGCATACTCCCCATAGTGCAGGGCAGTCAGCATGTGCGCCAGGGGCGTGGCGCCAGTCCCCTCCACTGCATCGGTGTTGAACCCGGCCGTCAGATAAACCTGCCGCGTTTGGTCAACCATCCACTGCGCGCGCGGGTGGGTGAAGGTCGAGCGCAGCGCCACCACCATGTACTTGCCGATCAGCGCTTCCGGATGCATCGTCCCTGCAATCGTGTGGTGATCCATCGCCGGCACAGCCTCGGCCATTGCTGGCGCCTTCGCCATCACGTTGATCTGGCTCTTCCAGTGCCGCGCGATGCCGGCCAGCGGCGCAGCCGCGAAGATCAGGGGCACGCGGTCCATCAACTGCCCCGCCATGCGCTTCGCCGGATTGCTGGTCACCGGGGATCCAGCCCGCAATTGGTTTTGTTGTTCACTCAGCGCCACGGCCGCGTCCGCCACCTCCGCTGCCAAATCGGGGCACAGCCCCAGCCGCGTCAGCGCGCCCAGCACACCCACGGCCAGCGGGCCGGCAGCAGCCTGGCCGCGCACATTTGGGATCACATCGTCTACCGGCCACCCGTTGGCTTGGGCGGTTGCCGCCAGTTCACCGCCGCGCGTCAGCGCCGCCACCGCCGCGCCCTGCTCCTCGGCGGCCACCGCCGCGCTCACCGCCTCCTCCTCGTCTCCCTCCGGCGAGAGCGCAATCACCAGCGTTTCGGCGTTCGCCGCCCGCGGCAGCTCAAACTCCTGCCAGGTGAGCACTGGCACCGAACAGATGCCCCTCAGCCGTTCAGCGGCGATCTCGGCCGCCATGCCCGCCGGCCCCATCCCTGCCAGCACCACCTGCCGGACTCCGCGCCAATGCTCCGGCCAGTCCAGCGCAGTGCGCGCCGCCCACGCCGCCGCGATGGCGCTGGGCAGCGCATCAATCGCGGCAATCAGGTTGGATGAATCGAGGCTGCGCCGATAGCCGGCATCGTCAAGGTTCATGTGCTTATTCCGTGTCGTGGAGTGTGTCGGGTCCAGCCTCTGGGCCGCCCGCCGCTGGCCGCGCCGCCAGATCATAGACGTCGCGCGCGGCCCAGCCCGCCCGGTTGGCCGTGGCGCGGGCGGCTTCTTTCAGCCGCTCCCCCGCCGCCACCCGCCGCTCGACCTCGGCCAGCACACGCTCGCGCGGCCATGCCGCCCTCGGCTGGAGCGCGGCCCCCGCCACCACCAGCGTGATCTCGCCCAGGATTTCCTTGGCTGCGAAATGCGCCCGCGCGGCGCTCAGCGGGCCGCGGTAGATTTCTTCGTGCAGCTTGGTGAGTTCCCGCGCCACAGCCGCCGGCCGGTCGCCCAGTTCGGCTTCCAGGTCTTCCAGGGCCGCCAGCAGCCGGTGCGGCGATTCGAACGCCACCAGGGTGCGTGGCTCCGCGGCCACGGAGCGCAGCAGTTGGCGGCGTTCGCCCGCCTTGCGCGGCAGAAAGCCCAGGTACACAAACGCATCGGTCGGCAGGCCGGAGGCCGCCAGGGCCGCCAGCAGCGCCGATGGGCCTGGGATGGGCGTGACGGCGTGGCCGGCCTCCAACACCGCGCGCACCAACTCGTAGCCGGGGTCCGAAAGGTTTGGCGTGCCCGCGTCCGACACCAGCGCCACGTCGCCGGTCTCCAGCCGCGCCAGGATCTCCTCCAGCCGCGACAGCTTGTTGTGTTCCCAATAACTGATGAGGGGTGTCTTCAGGCCGCAGTGGTGCAGCAGTTGGCCCGTCCGGCGCGTGTCCTCCGCCGCCACCAGCGCCACCTCCGCCAGCACGCGGCGCGCGCGCGGCGACAGGTCTTCCAGGTTGCCGATGGGCGTGGCCACCAGATACAGCGTACCCATGCGGCGATTATAGGGCGTTCTTAGTGATTCTGGACGAAGTTCACCATCACCAGGTTGCGGTTGCAGTCGCCATACGTCGTCAGGCTGAATTGCTGCGACAGCGGCGTGCCCGTGTTGGTAAACAACTGGACCTTGTACACATCGGTGGAGGCGATGGGATGGTCGTCCAGGAACACTTCGTAGCCGCCGGGACCGATGGCGGGCTGGCTGCCCGTCTGGACCAGCGGCAGCGTAACGTCGCCCGCGACGACCTGCACCATCAGGCCGATCACCGGGCCGCCGTCCAGCCCAAACGCCCGGCCGGCGATGCCGAACCAATTGCAGGAGGCATTGTTAATCAGATTAGGCAGATAGGTGGGCGTCTCGTCCTGCATGGTGTAGGCAAAGGCCGAGCGCGTGATTGTCGGCGTGGGCGTGCGGCTGGGGGTCGGCGTGGGTCCAGTGGGCGTGGGCGTCTCGGTGGGCGTGGCCGACTGGCGCGGGGTGCGCGTGGGCCGCTCGGAGGTCTCGGTCGGCTCAGGCGTTTGGGTGGGCGGCGGGGGCGTGCCGGTGATGGTGGCCGTCTCCGTGGCCGTCCACTCAGGCGGCAAGGTGGGGAACTCCACCGGCGCGGAGTCGCTGGCGGATGCCCCCGGCTGGGTGGGCGGCACCAGCGCCACGGCCGTGGGCGGCAAGGGCACCTCGCCCAGCGGCATCCAGGCGCTGCCCCCCGGCACAAACCGCAGCACGTCCGGGAAAATGAACAGCCCCACCACCAGCAGAACCACGAGGCCGGTGAGCAGCAGCAAGCCGAGCGAGGCCAGGTTGAGCACGGCGCCCAGGCAGCCTGCCCCCCGGCGGCGTGCCCGGCGGGGCCGAGCGGGTCGAACGGCGGTTTCTTCCATCATCAATTCTCCCGGTCGGCCGCGAGCAGCCGGCCCCCTTACGGGTTGAGGTGGCGTGTCACCTGCGCCTCGGCCACGCGCGCCGCCAGCCAGCTTTGGAACGCGGCGGCGCGCAGTGTTTGGGCCGCGGCCGGGCTTAGCGGCCGGGCCGGGTCCCGCTCCAGCACTTCCACAATGTGATAGCCCAGCGCGCTCTCCACGATCTCACTCGTCTGGCCGGGCTCCAGGGCAAAGGCCGCCGCTTCCACCTCCGGCATCGTCAGCACTCCGCGCGGGAACCAACCCAGGTCGCCGCCGGCCGCGCGGCTGGTCAGGTCGCGCGAAAAGGTCAATGCCAGGGTTGCAAAATCCGCGCCAGCCTGCAACTGGGCCAGCACGGTCGCGGCCGTGTCCGGCGCCGTCACCAGGATGGTCCGCGCGTGCACCTGCTCGGCCGTCTCCCCCACCTGCCCCGCGACTTCGGCGCCAAAGCGAGCCCGCAGCAGGTCGCCCCTCAGGGCTGCCCGAAATCCATCCGCTGTGTACAGATTGGCTTGCAGCCAGGCCTCCAGGGCCGCGGCCCCGCCCAAGTCGGAGGTGATCTGAGCCAGGGCCGCGTCAACTTCACTGTCGCCCACGGCCATCCCCGCGGCGGCCGCCGCCTGCTCCACCACCACTTGTTCGACGAAGGATTGGGCCACGGCATCCGGGCAGCCGGCCGTGTCCAGGCCCGCGCCTGCCAGCCCAGCCTGGCAGCGCGCCAATTCTTGTTCGTAGGCCGCCAGCGTCACGTCCTGCCCGTTGACGGTGAGCGCCAGCGGCACTGGCGTGGGCGTGGGCGCTGGGGTGTCGGTTGGCGGCGGCTGGGTAACGCTCGGCGCGGCGGTTGCCGTCTCGGCCATGACCGTGGTCGCCTGGGTTGATGGCGCGACGGTGGTGGGTCGCGAACAGGCCCCGGCCGTCAGCCCTGCCAGCAGCGCCGCCGCCACCGCCAATTGGCCAAACCCGCTTGAACGTTTACCGCCATGGATCATTGCCAGCATACCAACTACCAACCTTATTATGGTCAGAGCCACGCGGCATTATACCCGACCAGCCTGCCGGTGCAACAAGATTGCATACATAACGCCCAATGGGAACCGTGCGACCCGGACCGGTGTATCTCGGCAGACCGGGCGCTAGGGAACAGTGGTGATTGAGAAAGGAGCAATGAATGGCTAAATGGAACCGATTGGTGGGGGCGGCGGTCCTGAGCCTGCTGGCGCTGGCCGCTGGGGCCGCCGAGGCCGGCGGCGGGGGCGGGCATGGCGCATGTGCGGGCTATGCCGCCGACCAGGTCATCATCATGCGGGATAGCTGTTTCGAGGGCACGGCTCAGTTTGTCCCGGCAGGCAGCACCATCGAAGTCGTGAACGAGGGGGAGGTGCCCCACAGCCTCAGCTTTGCGGACGGCGCCTTTGACACCGGCACCCTCGAGACCGGCGAGCAGGCAGAGTTCACGGTGGGCGAGGCGGGCGTGGTGCGCTACTACTGCAAACTGCACGGCACCGCCAGCGGCCAGGGCATGGCCGGCGTCATCATCGTTGGGGATGCGGACTCGCCCTCCGCGGCCCGCGCCCAGCCCAGCCTGGCCGCCGCCTGGGGCTGGCTGGGCGCCGGCCTGGGCGGGGCGGGGCTGGCCCTGCTAATCGTGCGCTTTAGACCTCGTTGACGAAGGCGAAGATCATCGGCCGGCGCTTGAGCTCCGCATAGAAGAAGTCCGCCAGCGCCTTCTGCACCGTCTCGCGCAGACTCACGGTGCCGTTGGATGACCCGTTCACCCGCGCCGCGGCCAGGGCGATCTGCTCCTGCGCCGCGGCGAACATTTCATCCGCGTCGCGCACAAAGACGAACCCGCGCGAGACGATCTCCGGCTTGCCCACCAGCTTGCCGGCCGCATTCACCCGCAGGTTGACGATGACAAAGCCATCCTGCGCCAGCGCCTCGCGCTCGCGCATCACCGTCGGGCCGATATCGCCCACCCCGCTGCCGTCCACATACACATAGCCGCCAGGGATGCGGTCGGTGACGCGCATCTGGCCGTCTTCGAACTCCAGGATCATCCCGTTTTCCACCGCGCTGATATTCTCGGCCGGCAGGCCCACCTCGCGCGCGATGGCGGCGTGCTGGGTGAGGTGGCGCAGTTCGCCGTGGATGGGGACGAAATACTTAGGCTTCACCAGGTGAATCAGGAGCTTCATCTCCTCCGCGCTGGCGTGCCCGCTGACGTGCACCGGCGCGATCGGGTCGTAGATGACGTGCGCGCCGCGCTGCAGCAGCTTGTTGATGGTGCGGTGCACCATCTCCTCGTTGCCGGGGATGGGGTGCGACGACAGCACCACGGTATCGTTGACCATCAGGTCGAACTGGCGGTTGCGCCCCTCCGACAGCCGGCCCAGGATGGACGATGGCTCGCCCTGGGTGCCGGTGGTCATGATGACGACTTTGCTGGGGCCGAGGCGCAGGGCTTCATCCGTGGGAATGAGCGTGCCCTCCGGCACGGTGAGATAGCCCAGCTTCTGGGCCATCTTCACATTCTCCACCATCGAGGTGCCCACCAGCGCCATCTTGCGCCCGTGCCGCACGGCCGCATTCGCCACCTGCTGGATGCGCGAGATGAGCGAGGCGAAGGTCGCCACCAGGATGCGGCCCGGCGCTTGCCGGAACACGTCGTCAAACGCCGGATCGATGACGGCCTCCGACGGGGTCCACCCGGCCTTGTCGGCATTGGTCGAGTCCGACAGCAGGGCCAGCACGCCGCGGCCGGAGAACTCGGCCAGCTTGGCATAGTCAGTCGGCCAGCCATCCACCGGCGTATGGTCGAACTTGAAGTCGCCCGAATGCACGATCAGCCCGGCGGGCGTCGTAATGCCCAGCCCCACCCCATCCGGGATCGAATGGCAGACGTGAAAGAACTCCACCCCAAACGGGCCGATCATGGTCCGGTCGCCCGCGTTGATGGTGTTGAGCGAGACGCGGTCGTGCAGCTTGGCGTCGCGCAGCTTCACTTCCAGCAGCCCGCGCGTCAGGGGCGTGGCATATACCGGCGCGTTCACCTGCTGCATCACGTGCTTGATGGCGCCGGTGTGGTCCTCGTGGCCGTGCGTGATGATGATGCCCCGCACCTTGTCCTTGTTCTCCAGCACGTAGCGGAAGTCGGGGATGATGTAGTCAATCCCCAGCATATCGTTCTCGGGGAACATCAGCCCGGCGTCCACCAGCAGGGCGTCGTCGCCGTACTCGAACAGCATCATGTTCTTGCCGATTTCCCCCAAACCGCCCAGGGGGATCAGCCGCAGTTTCTTGGTCATGCCCAAACCCTTCCCACGAACACACAAAAAGCCCCGTCGGAACTGATCCGGACGGGGCGGAACGGACAGGAGCCTGCCATCAATCACGCAAAGCGCGCCGGATGATGACGGGGCGATTTTATCACGAGGGCCGCCGGGCGGCAAGGCGCTTGCGACGCCCCGCCGGCCATGCTATAATCGTCGGCGTTCGGGCAATTAGCTCAGTTGGTCAGAGCGTACGGTTCACATCCGTAAGGTCACAGGTTCGAGCCCTGTATTGCCCACCACGGACCACAGGCGCAACCCGCGCGGGCAGCCTGTGGTCTTTTTCGTCCGCGCACCTACCGGACGATCAGCGGCAGATAAATCGTCCACTCCGAATCATCGTCCACAATCGTCACCACCGCCTGCCAGTCGCCCGGCCCGCCGCCCAACAGCGACGGTCCAGCGGGGAGGTCGAACGACACGATAAACTGCTCGTCGGGCTCAGCCAGTTCATCTCCCCACACTCGCAAGACGAGCGTCGCCGTTTCCTGACCAGGCGCAAAGACTAAGTCGCCGCTGGAGGCCTGATAGTCGTCGCCGGCCGTCGCCGTGTCGTCGCTCGTCCAGAAGCCCACCGTCACCGTAAAGGCCGACGGGTTGCTCAGGCTTACCGTCAGGGTGACGGGCGTTGTGCCCGTGTCGCCCTCGCTGACCTCCACCGAGTCAAAGGTCACGGTGGGCCACGCATCATCATTGACGATGCGAACCGTGCCCGTTATCGCCTCCAGGAAGGCGCCGCTGACGTCGCCGAAGCTCAGCTCAAACACCTCGTCCGCCTCGTACATGCCGTCCCCCATAATCTCCAGCGGCACGCTTTGGCTGATCACGCCCGGGGCAAAGACTAGGCCCTGGCTCACTTCCGCATAGTCCACACCGGCGCTGGCGTTCACGTCCACGCCCTTCACCTGCAGGGTGACGGTTTGGGCGCTCGTCTCCGACAGCGAAACGACGAAGGCGGCCGGCGTCAGGCCCGCATCGCCCTCCGCCACCTCCAGGCCGGGCGAGAAGAGCACCAGCGGGATGCCAGACTCAAAGGCGCCCATGTCGAAGTTCGCCCCCTGGGGCCGCGGCGCGCCGTCCAGGTCGGTGGCCACGCCCACCAGGCAGGCGTCGGCGGCGGGCGAGCCAGCCGCCAGCCGGTAGTCGCCGCGCCCAGTCGTTTGGAACAGCGGGTCGCTGGCGGCGCCCCCCACCCCATTCTGCGAAATGGAACAGCCCACCGTGGGCGCAACGGCGCTCTCCACCCCAAAACCGTTGTCCCAGATGATGTTGCTGTGCAGATCGACCACGGCCCCATTGTCATTGATGTCGATGGCCCAGTCGTTGCCGGCCAGGGTGCTCTGGATCAGCTCCAGGTCCGCGTCCGCCGCCAGATAGATCGCCTTGCCGGTGTTGTCTCTGATCAGGCTGTTGGTGATGTCCAGTTCGTCGCCGTTGCTGACGCTCATCACGCCGCTGCCCAGCCCGGCCGCGTTGCTGATGATGGCGGTGCTGGTCAACACCAGTTCCGCCCCCGCCTCAAGCTGAATCGCGCCGCCGTTGCCCGTCGCGCCGTTATTACGGAACTCAGAACAGTAATGGTCGGGCGGCAGCAGGGTGTTCTGGCAAGCGGCGCTGTCCTGGCTCACCTCCAGCCGCGCCGCCGAGACCATCACCCCGCCGCCATCCTGCCCGGCCTCGTTGTCCTGCACCCGGGCATTGAACAGGCGCGCATAGGTCCCGCCGCTCAGGTACAGCCCGCCGCCATCCGTATCGGCCTGATTGCCCACCAGCGCCAGGTTGCCCAACGGAGCGCCGGTGTCGCCCGGCCCGCTGGCCACGTCGTTCAGGTAGATGCCGCCGCCCCGGCCGTTCAGGGCGCTGTTGCCCGCGATGCGGCTCATGGCGTTCGGCGTCAGCACGATTGTCAGCACATCGCCCCCGTCTTGGTACCAGCCGCCGCCGTCGCCTAGGGCGACGTTACCCGTGATCCACACGCTGCCGAACAAGCTCACGAACCCCGAGCCGGCAGCATACAGCCCGCCCCCGTTGCCGTTGGCCGTATTGGCCTCCACGACTACTTGATCATCATCCTCAAAGGCCGCCAGACCCAGTGTCTCATGGCCCGAGCCATACACCCCGCCCCCATTCTGATCGGCATGATTACCCGCCAGCCGCGCGTTGCCGTCCATCGCCACCAGCGCAAATGTCCCCTGCGCGACGTGGATCGCGCCGCCGTTCACCCCCGCCGTATTGGAGATAATCTGCGAGTTGATCGCCAGCAGTGTATTGTCAATGTCGCTATCCAGCGCCGCGCCGCCCCCGTCCATCGCGGTGTTGCCGGAGATCACCGTCCCCCATAGGAACGCCTCGCCTTCCTCAATCGCCATCCCCCCGCCCCAACCGGTGGTGGAGTTGCCGTTAATGTACCCGCCCGTCATGCTCAGCGGGGTGCCGCTGGCCAGGTAGATGCCCCCGCCCCCGTCCCCGGCGCTGTTGTTTTGGATGCCGGCACTCTGCAGCAGGGTAATGGTGTAGGCATCGCTGGCATAGATGCCGCCCCCGCGCACCGCGCTGTTGCCGTTGGCAGGGTTGCTGCTGCCCACCCGGCTGTACTCCGTCATGGACAGGGTAGCGCCATTCCCCAGGTAGATCCCGCCGCCGTAGGCCACGGCCTCATTGCCATAGACCGAGCTGGAGTCATACATCTCCACGACCGCCGAACCCGTCGCGTAGATGCCGCCGCCGTCCGTCGTCGTGGCGCTATTCCAGCGGACCATGCTCGACTGGTACATCTCCAGCTGTGACTGTCCCCCCAGGTATACGCCGCCGCCGGCCCCAGCGGAGTTGGGATAGCTGCCGCTGCCAAGATAACTCGAATAGAGATGGAGGCGCCCCGCGCCCCCCAGCGCTGCCCCACCGCCCTGCGGCGCATGTGAATCCCTAATCTGGCTGCCGAACATCAGCGTGACCGCGCCCTCCGCGTATAGCCCGCCGCCGGCGATGCCTGCATTGCCCCCCTCAATGACCGCGTTGCCCATAAGCTGCACCGACGCGTTCGACGCCACATACAGATTACCGCCCAAGTTGTTCGCCGTGCCGTCTTGCAGCCACATGCTTTCGAAGGTCGCGTTGGCGCCTTCCGCCACGTAGACCAGGCCGCCCAGGGTGGCTTGCGCGTCTCTCAGGGTCAGACGGGTCACCGTCACGGTGCGGTTGGCCGCAATCTTGACGATGCCGCCATCAAAGGCCCCCGCGCCGCCGCCGTCGATGACATGGTTCGACGGAACAGCCGCCGCATCGGCCTGGGTGCAGTCGGTGGTGGCTGCGATGAGGTGCAGGTCCATATCCACCACGCCCAGCACTTCGTTGTAAGTGCCGGGAGCGATGTAGATCGTGTCGCCCCCAGCCGCCGCCGCGATGGCCTCGCCCACCGTCGCATAGGCGCACGGGCTGCCGCCGATGCCCACGGTGTTGGCTGTGGGCATGGCGGCGAACCCGGGCGTGGTCCCGGAAGCCAGTCCGGCCGAGCCGGCCAGAACGGCCAGGGCGGTCGCCACCCGCGATACCGCGGCTCCCCACCAGGATTCTCCAAAGCGCGGGCCCCGCGCGGGGCGTGTGTGAGGGAAGGAAGTGTGCATGGCAACCACCTGGCAAGTTCTGCCTGAAAACGACCCGGTGCGGCTGGGGCCGTGGACCTACGCAACCGCGACCACGTCCGCGGCGTCCTGCATCGTGGCGGCCACCAGGCCATAGGCCGCAGCCCAGGCCTCCGCCACCGCGGGGGTGAACTTCTCGCCCAGCCCTTGCCGCAGCGTCCACAGCAGGGCCGTGCCCACCGTCTGAAAGTGCTCCGGGCGCACGCCGTACCCGGCATGCCGCCGGCCCAGGTCGCGCACGGCCCCCAGGATTCGCTCCGGCTGGTTCAGCCCGGCCACGGCAAAGGCCAGGGTGGACATGAGCTTGATCTTCTGCTCGCCCAGGTCGCCCCTGAACATATGCCGCAAGGCGGGGTCGAGCTCGAACAGGCGGGTGTAGAACAGGTCGGCGGCGATGCCGGCGATGGGCTTGACGTCTTCAAAGCTGGCTTGGACGAGAGCGACTTGCTGTGCGTTCATGTGCGTAATCTCCTGAATGTGAGTTCGGAATAGTGGCCGCTGGCCCGGCCCCCCCGCGCTGGGCCAGCGGCTTGAGAACTATGGTTTTTCCGGGCTGCCCGGCAAGGCATTGCCGAAGTAGTCGTTGTTCGCGGTCGAGCCCTTCAGCCCGCCGTGCCCCGCCCACCAGTTCTGGTTCTGGGTGATCTGCGGCCCGGTGTCGTCGCTGGAGAAGGTGAACACGCTGCCGGGGTTGCTGGCGCCCACGCCAATCGGATCGTCCCGGTACGCGCCCACTGCTAAGTCCACCCAGCCGTTGCCGTCGTAGTCGCCCGCCGAGACCGTCCACCCAAAGGAGTCGTTCGCTTCGGGGTTCTCGGGGTCGTACAGCAGCCCGCCGTAGGACGCCC
>CAZCEC010000027.1:0-29226 GCA_964497615.1 uncultured Anaerolineales bacterium
CTCCACCCGCACACCTGCACCCGCCCTTGCCCTTGCAGGATGCCATTCAGATGCAGCATCAGCGTGGACTTGCCCGCGCCGTTTGGCCCCACCAGCGCCACGCGTTCGCCCGGCATCACTCTCAGCGAGATGCCCAGCAGCGCCGGATGTCCATCGGGATAGTTGAACTTCAGGTCCTGGATGTCAATCGTCGTCATGTCAGAACACAAATCCAATCAGCAGCGTCATCGCCAGGAAAGTCACCCAGCCCACCAGCGCGCTCCGGTCCGCGTCGTGCAGGTGCGGCGTGTCCAGCATCCGCATCTCGCCCTGGTAACCGCGTGCCGTCATCGCGTCATGTATCCGCTCGCTGCGCTCAAAGGCCCGCAGCGTCAGGTTGCCCACCATCCCGCCGGCCACCTTGCCCCGCCACACCACACCCCCGCCCGTCCGCCGCCCTTCGGCCCCCGCGCCGCTGCGTGCCGCGCGCGCCCGCGTCAGCCGCAGGCCTTCATCCGCCAGCACAAACAGATAGCGATACATGAAGCTGATGATGGCCACCAGCGTCGCCGGCAGGCGCAGCGCCCGCAGCCCCCACAGCAGCTCCGGGAACGCCGTGGTATAGGTCATCAGGATCGCCACTTGCACCGACACCCATGATTTGATCAGGATGCTGGCGAAGCGCACCAGCCCTTCCGCGCTGATCGTCAATGGCCCCAGCCGGGCCAGTTCTTGGCCCGGCACGGTGAAGGGCAGGGTGATGGCCGCCAGGGCGAACGGCAGCGCCACAAATGACCGCCGCAGCGCAAAGCCGGCCCCCAGCCCGGTGCGGTGGGCCACCACCAGGCTGGCGGTGAATAGCAGTCCATACGGCAGCCATGCCCCCGGCGGCAGCACCGTCGCCGCCAGGATGAATAGCAGTGTGCCGATTAACTTGGTCCGCGGGTCAAGCCGGTGGATCAGGCTCGACCCGCGGTGATGTTGATCCGCTAAGTTGATGTGCACGTCTATGCGGCGGATTTGGCCTGCATGCGCGCCACGGCCCAGCCAATGCCAAACACCACCAGTGTGCCTACCACCACCGCCAGGATGCCCGACAGCAGTTCATTGCTGATGAACGGGATCGTGTAGTCTGGCAGCAGGTTGTACACGGGATCCAGCGCGGCGCCCAGGAAGCCGGTGTCCTCCGCCACGCGCTCCAGCCCGTCCGGGTGCGGCGAGGCCGCGAACGAGAAGATCGCCACCACCAGGGCAATGCCCAGGCCCACGCCCACCCAGTTGGCCGTGGCTTTGGCGGGCGCCTTGTCACCCAGGTCCAGCAGGTCGCGGCGCGTGGCGTAGATGAAGGACAGCGCGCCCACCGTGATCAGCGCCTCGCCGATGCCGATCAGGGCGTGCACCCCGGCCATCGCCGGCAGCGCCACGCCCATCGGCGTCGTGCCCGAAAACGCCAACTCCACCGCCGTGGCAATCGCTCCGATCATCACCGACAGCCACGCGCCCACCGCGCCCGCCGCCAGCAGGCTGTTGCGCCCCGGCCCCATCATCCCCTTCAGTGCCTGATACAGGAAGTGCCCGGTAAAGGCTGTCAGCACACCCATATTGACGATGTTGAACCCCAGCACCAGCAGTCCGCCGTCCTGGAACAGCAGCGCCTGCACGCCGATGACAGCCGTCATCACCAGCACCGCCGCCCACGGCCCCAGGATGATGGCCGCCAGCGTGCCGCCCAGCAGATGGCCGGAGGTGCCGCCCGCCACCGGGAAGTTGATGGCCTGCGCCGCGAAGATGAAGGCCGCCAGCACCCCCATCAGCGGGATTTGCTTGCTGCCCAATTGCCCGCGCGTTTGCCGCAGAGCATAGGCGATGGCGGCCACCGCCAGCACCCAGCCCACCCCCGCCACCAGCGGCGATAGGAACCCGTCGGGGATGTGCAGTCTCACCGGTGCAAGTAAATCAGTGAATGGCATGTGTGCTCTCCTGTGTGGGTTGAGATGTACCGATCACGCTCGACCTAACCGTTCCCCCGCTTGGCGCGGCAGCGGCGGCAGTAACCGAACAAGGCCAGGTGGTTGGTCTCCACTTGGAACTGCTGCTCCCGCTCGATCTTCGCAAACAGCGCCTTGACCGTGTTGTGCCCGATTTGCGACACCTGGCGGCAGTCGAGGCACACCAGGTGGTGGTGCGGCGTCTCGCCCGCGATCTCATACACCATGTGCCCATCGCCCACGTCGGCCGCCGTCACCAGGCGCAGGTCCGTCAGAAACGTCAGCGTGCGGTAGACCGTGGCCCGATTGACCGCCTCCGACTTGGCCTGCACCCGCGCGAATATCTCGTCAAAGGTCGTGTGCCCGCCGCCGTCGCAGATGGCGTCCATGATGATCTGCCGCTGCGGCGTCACGCGGAAGCCCCTTTGGCGCATCAGCGCCGCGTAGTCGTGGTTGGTGTGGGACATAACCGTCGCAGTTGCAAGTTGTCGCAATAACCATTCTAACCCAACAACTCCGGCCCTGCAACCGGCCTGTCCAGCCTTGGCCGCCGCGGTCGCCGCCGCCGTCCCCGCCGCGGTCCCCGCCGTCATCCCATGTACAATCTCCCCCCATGGCTCCTCTTGACGTGGCGGTCCTGGCGGCCATCGCCGCGCTGGCCGCCCTCGCCGTTGCCCTGCTGGTCGCCCGCCAGCGCGCCCAGGCGGAGCGCCGCGCCCGCAACCTGCGCGCCTTGCTTGAAGTCAGCCGCCGCGCCGCCGCCCATCTCGACCCGCAGCAGGCCCTGGAGGTGGTCGTCCAGGCCGTGCAGGACGTGATGGGTTACCGCATGGCCAGCATCCTCCTGCGCCAGCCGCAGGAGCCGGTCCTGGTCAGCGCCGCGGTATCCACCAATCTGCGCGACCGCATTCCCCTGGGCGATCGGGTGCCCGTGGGGCGGGGCATGGTCGGCGCCGCCGCCGCCACCGGCCGCACCCAGCTCGCCAATGACGTGACGCGCGACCCGCACTACATCCGCGCTCCCGGTGGTTGGGACCCTGGCAGCGAGTTGAGCGTGCCGCTCAAGGCTGGCAGCCAGGTGCTGGGTGTGCTGGATGTGGAAGACGAGCGCCGCGGCGCGTTTGGCCCCGACGATGTGCAGGTGCTGGAAGCGCTGGCCGAGCAGTTGGTGGTCATTCTGGACAATGGGCGCCTGTTTGCCGAGGCCCAGGCCAACCTGAGCCAACTGACTGCCCTATACGATCTGAGCCAGCGCCTGAGCCTGGCGGGTGATGTGCGGGGCGTGATGCGCGCGGCCCTGGAGGCCATTGCGGCCTATAGCCCGTATCGGTGCACCATCGCCCTCTTCGACTTCGACCCCGCCGGGCAGCCCACCCGGTTCTATGTGCCGTTCTTCTTTCAGCCGGGCGCGGGCGTCGTCGAAGCCGAAGCCTATATCCCGGTCAGCGACGACGCCCTCAACCCGCTGCTCGATGCCGGCGAGACGGTGGCCATTGCCGATGTCGTCTCCGATCCCCGCGTGCCGGACTTCCTGCGCGATGACCAGGTCGCCAGCGGCCGGCCGGCCTTGGCCCTCATGCCGCTTGTGGCGGGCAGCCGCCGCATTGGCAACCTGGTGCTTTCGCACACCGCTGCCCACAACTGGCCGGCCTCGGAATTGCGCCTGTTCCGCGCCGCTGCCAACCAGATTGCCGCCGCGCTGGACAATGCCCGGCGTTTTGCCCGCGAGCAGGAGCGCACCGAGCGGCTGGCCCTCATCGCGCGGGTGGGTCAGGCGATTGCCGCCCGTCTCGACCCCGATGACCTGCTGGCGACGACGGCCGAGGCCCTGCACGGCGTTCTGGGTTACGATCACGTCGCCATCTTTCTGCTGGATGAACCGCCCGGGCAAGAGCCGTTGCTGGTCCAGCGCGCCCGCGCCAGCCGCTGGCCGCGCGGCGAGGCGGCCCGCTACCGCCAGCCCATCAGCCAGGGCATCATCGGCGCCGCCGCCAGCGCGCGCCGCGCCGAGGTGGTGAACGATGTCAGCGCCGATCCGCGCTATGTGGCCGTGCCCAATGCCGCCATCCGCGCCGAGGCCGCCGTGCCCATTCTCCAAAGCGGGCGGCTGTGGGGCGTCATCGATGTGGCCGGCGCGCACCCCTTCAGTGAGGGCGACTTGAGCGGGTTGGCAATCGTCGCCGACCAACTGGCGGTGGCCCTGGAGAATGCCAGCCTGTACGTCCGCGCCCAAACGGCCGGCGTGCTGGAGGAGCGCCAGCGCCTCGCCCGCGATCTGCACGATTCGGTGACCCAGCTCATCTTCAGCCTGACCCTCATGGCCCAATCCGTGGCCCCGGCCTACCGCCGCGACCCCGCCGAAGGCGAGCGCCGCATTGGCCGGATGCTTGAGCTGAGCCAGCAGGCCCTGGCCGAAATGCGCGCCCTGCTGGCCGAACTGCGGCCCGCCGGTCCCGTTCCCAATGGCTTGGTGCCCGCCCTCGACAAACTGCGCGAACGGGTGGCCGCCCGCGAACAACTGACTATTGAGTTGGATGCCGATGGCTACGTCGCCCATCCCCGCGACTACGAGGAGGCGCTTTACCGGATTGCGCAGGAAGGACTCAACAATGTCGTTAAGCACGCCCGCGCCAGCCGCGTGACCATCCGGCTGGCCCAGCCGGCGGGGCAGTTGGCTCTCACCGTGGAGGATGACGGTCAGGGGTTCGATCCGGCCGCGCTGCGCCCCAGTGATGGTCAGGAAGCTGGCGGTCTGGGCCTGGTCGTCATGCGTGAGCGCGTCGAACGCCTGGGCGGGGAGTTAGCCGTGGTCTCCTCGCCAGGCGCCGGGACCACCATTCACATCACCCTTCCTAACGCCTCTTGAGCGAGCCCGCGCCTGGTGTGCTCTGGTCTGCCGCCCTGTACAGTCCGCCCGCCTGCGCGTTTTGAGAGTATCATTGCCCGCCATGATCCGCGTGCTGATTGTCGACGACCACGCTATCGTGCGCGAAGGACTGCGCACCCTCCTGGCGGAGGAGCCCGACCTCGACCTGGTCGGCGAGGCCGCGGACGGCCAGGCCGCGCTGGTCCAGGCCGAACGCCTGAGACCCGATGTCATCCTGCTCGATCTGGTGATGCCGGTGCTGGGCGGCCTCAGCGTCATTCCCCAGGTATTGGCCCGCCAGCCGGCCTGCCGCATTTTGGTGCTCACCTCCTTCGCTGAGGACCAGAACGTGCTCACCGCCATGCAAAGCGGCGCGGCCGGCTATCTGCTCAAGGATGTTTTGCGCGCCGATTTGCTGCGCGCCATCCGGCAGGCAGCCCAGGGCGCGCCGGTGCTGCACCCGGAAGCCCAGCGCCGGCTGGTGGAGCACGTCACCCAGCCACCCGCCCAGGAGGCCGCCGTTGACCTCACCGAACGCGAGTTGGAGGTGCTGCGCCTCATCGCGCAGGGGCAGAGCAACCGCCAGATCGCCGATGGCCTGCACATCACCGAAGGCACGGTGAAGGGCCACGTTAGCAACATCCTCTCCAAACTGCACCTCCAGGACCGCACCCAGGCGGCGCTGTACGCCGTGCGTCACGGCCTGGCCCCGAACGTCTGAGCGCCTCCGCGGCGGATACCCCTCTAAAGTCATAGGCCGGACCATCCTTCCGGGGCGTGTGCCCGGCGGCGGTCTCGCCTAACATCAAGCTGGGCACGTGCCGCGCCTGCCTGCACAAGGCCAGGCAGGTCCGGTCTGGCGTGGCGTGCCCAGGGGGCGGGTCCGAAGTGTCAAGCCAGGTGGGTCGTTCATCGGGAATGTTCATGCGTGTGCTGATCGTGGATGATGTGGCTGCCGTACGCGAAGCCCTGCGGCTGCTGCTGGGCGAAGAACCTGGTTTCGACGTCATCGGCGAGGCGGCCGACGGTGAAGAGGCGCTGCGCCAGGTGGAGGCGCTTCATCCCGATCTGGTCTTGATGGATCTGGAGATGCCGCGCTATGGCGGCCTGCTGGCCATCCGCGAATTGTGCCTGCTGCCCCATCCGCCGCGCATCGTGGCGATGAGCGTCTACGGCGCCGACGAGACCGCTCGGACGCGCGCCTTGGCCGCCGGCGCCAGCGTGTTTGTCGAGAAGGGCGCCACCCTGGCCGAAGTCGTGGCCGCCCTGCGCGGCGTGTTGGCGTCTGGTTCGGCCTAAGGGCCGGCTTCGCCCGCCCTTGCCGGTCCGCCCAATCCCTGTTACAACCTTCTCGCTGTGGCGAGACGTGGCTGGTTCTTCTGCTGCCTGGCGGCGGTCCTGTTCCTGAGCGGCTGCCTGCCCCTGGCCACCGTGCCGCCAGTCGTCACCCCGTTTGTTCCTCCCACCAGCCCGCAACCCCCGGCCGCCACACCGCTGGCGGCGGCGCCCACTGTGGACCAGTCCACCCTGCCAGCCGCCACCCCATCGCCAACGGTCACGCCCACACCGGTCCCCGTCATCACCTACACCGTCGTCGCGGGCGACACCTTCTGGGATATCGCCCTGCGTTTTGAGGTTGCGCCGGCCCGCCTGCTGGACGCCAACCCTGGCACGAACCCGGACCTGATCGTGCCGGGCGAGGTGTTGATCATCCCCCCGCCGGATAGCGCCGTGCCCACCCTCCTGCCAGCCGCCGCCCGCGTGCGCATTACCGGCGGCGGCCTGCGCCTGCGCGTCGCGCCCGCCCTCACCGCCGGCCCGGTCGCAGTCCTAGACGCCCTGACTCCCCTCGAGGTCATTGGCCGCACCGCCGACAACGCCTGGCTGGAAGTGGTGGCCCCCACCGGCGCCGCCGGCTGGGCGGCGGCCTTGTGGCTGGATGTGAGCCTTGACCTGAATACGGTGCCCGTGACGGCTGAGGCGCCCGCCCCAACGGCCGAGCCGTCCCCGGCGCCCGGCGACTATGCCGCCTACGTTTCCGGTATCACCGAGCGGGCCCTCGAAATCTTCCAGCGCGGCCAGGTCCTTGGCAACCGCGCCAACGTCTTCTCCAAGGTGGGCGACAGCATCACCGTGTCGTCGGTGTTCTTCAACCCCATTGGCCTGGGCGTGTACGACTTGCACGATCACGCCGGCCTCCAGCCGGTGATTGACTATTACACCTTTGGCATTGCGCGCGGCACCACCAACTCCTTCGCCACCCCGCCCCTGGCCGCCAAGGTGGGCTGGCGGGCACGGGCCGTCCTCAGCCCGTCCACCGCCGACCCGGCCATCTGCCAGCCGGACGAAGCGCCTCTGGCGTGCGAATTTCGTCTCGTGCGGCCGGCGGTGGCCCTCATCATGCTGGGCACCAATGACGTGCCCTACACCCCTGATGACGAGTTCGATGCCGACCTGCGCCGCATCCTCGATTTTTCAATTGACTGGGGCGTGCTGCCGGTACTCAGCACCATTCCGCCGCTCTACCGGACGGGCCTGGATGGACGGGCCGAGGCGCTGAATGCCGTCATCGTGCGCCTGGCACGGGAGTATGAGATCCCGTTGTGGGACTACTACGCCGCCCTGCAAACCTTGCCCGGCACGGGCATGTATTCGGATGGCGTGCATCCCAATTGGGCGCCCGCCGGCCGCAACGCCGACTTCTCGCCGGAGTATCTGCGCTACGGAATGGTGGTGCGCAACCTCACCGGGCTCTATGTGCTGGACGCCGTCTGGCGCACGGTGCTCCGGCCCTAGAGCGACTTCCGATTTGACGTGTGCTCCGTAGCGCGGGTGCTTTATGCCCCGCGACGGCGGCCGCCTTTGCCGCCGAACCCGGCTGGGCCTGCGTGGCGTAAGTCATCTCCCAATTCGCTCTGGTGGTCTACTGCACCCCGCGCCACACCGCCTCCAGCGCCTGCAGCGCCGTCAGGTTGCGCGCCTGCCAGCCGGTGTAAGGCTGCGGCGCGGTGTCGTAGTAAGCCTGGCCCCAGGTGAGGTGATAGGCATCCGCCAGCCCGCCATTGGGCAGCCCGGCGGCCGTCGCGGCGAAATCCCACAGCGGCAGGTCATATTCGCCCGCCAGCCGCCGGATGATGCTGTTGAACCGGTCGCCGGTCTCCAGGTTATCGGCCTTGGTGCTGAGGATGGGCACGACGCCCTGCGCTGCCAGTTCATCCAGGATGCGGCGGGTGTAGTGCTCGTATTCCTGATCCGTGTGCCAATAGCCGTTGGTGCCCAGGCTGACAATGGCCAGGCTGGGCCGGTGGACGCGTACTTCGCATGCCAGCGGCGACTCGCCCGGCTGGCACAACGCGGGGTTCGCCCAAATGGGGTCAAAGACCGAGGTGACGTTCATCCCGTCCATCGCCGCCGCGCCATCGCGCCCAAACGACCCCGCAAACTGTGAGATCACCGGTTGCAGGTAGCCATACGCGCCCAGCCGGTACTCGCCCCGATCGAAGGGCGCCAGGAAGTATGGGCTGACGGAGTTGCAGTCCCCGATCTTGGAGAAGGCATTGGCGCGGTTGCCCAGGCTCAAGCCGCGCTGATAGATGTCGCGCGCCGTTTGGCTCACGCTTGGCAGCGAGGCATTGGCCGGAGGCGGCGGCACGGCGGCTGGCGGCTGGCTGCTCGCCGCGCCCGCCACCGGCAGCGCCAGCGCATTGCCGGTGACTGTTCCATTCACACCCGCCACCCAGGCCTCGCCCAGGCCGGGCACGCTCAGCCGCAGCCAGGCGCCATCCGCGCTTCGGGCGGTGACGGCGTAGCTCTGCCCCTCGAAGAGGGAGACGATGCGCGTCGTGTTAAGGGCCGGCCCCTGCCGGCCAAACATGCTTCGCACGGCCACGGTGAAATACACCGGCCCGCTTGGGCCGCTGTTGGCTGGCGCGCCAACCACCACGGGCGCCGTCGTTGGGGCGGGGAGGGGGGCCGCGGCCGTCACCGGCGCCAGCCCCAGGTTGCCGCTGACCTCGCCATAGCTGGCCGGGATCCAGGCCGTGCCGGGCGCGGCGCCAGGGAACTCGAGCAGCACCCAGGTGGCCGTCTCGTTCCGCCCGGCCACGCCATACGTCTGCCCTGCAAACACCGAGTACATGCGCGCCGCGCCGAACGCTGGTTCCGCGCGCAGAAATGCGCTGGCCGCCGTAACCGTAAACGTAATGCCGTTAGCGGCAGTGGCGCGCCCCTGGGCCAGCGCCAGCGCCATCAGCAAGGCCGCCATACCGAGTCCGCGTTTCCAGGTCACCATGATCCGCCTCTCTCGTGTTCGCCTGCACCCCGGTCGCCGTTCGGTATAATCGCCCCATGCCAAAACGCCTGCCCCTGCCCTTGTTGCTGATTGTAACGCTGGGTTGGCTCGCCGCCTGCACCGTGCCCTCCGCCGAGCCCACCCCCACTGTGCCCGTGCCCACACCCGCGCCCACCCTGCGCCCACCGCCGCCCACGCCCGTCTTTGGGGCGTTCGACCCCGCCAGCGTCGCCCATATCAACCTGGCGGACTATCCCATCGTCCCGGAGATCAGCCCCACCGCCCGGCAGTTGTACGCCAATGGGCTGGCCGGCGGCAGCAATCCGCGCGTATTCTCTAAGCTGGGCGACTGCATGACGGAGAATCCCTACTTCATGGTCACCTTTGCCGAAGGCCGGTACGATCTCGGTCAATATGGCGACTTGCAGGCGGTCTTGGATCACTTTGGCGGCGAGCCGGCGCGCGACGGCGGCTGGACCCTGGACTCGTTTGCGACCGTGGGATTGGCGGCGGCCAGTGGCTTCAATATCGCCGGCCCGCTGGATGCCACCTGGGCCAACCCGGAGTGGTGCAAGGGCGGCGAGTCCCCGGCGGCGTGCGAGTACCGCGTGGCCCGGCCCAGCGTGGCCCTGCTCATGTTCGGTACCAACGACGTGGACTACACCGACGCGGTCAGTTATGATTACTTCCTGCGTACCCTGGTCATCCAGACCATTGACGCCGGGGTGCTGCCGGTGCTGAGCACCTTCCCCACCCGGCCCGAGAACCCGGAGAAGTCGCTGCTGCTCAACCAAATCGTCGTCAGTGTGGCGCAAGACTATGACCTGCCCCTCATCAATCTCAACCGCGCCCTGGAACCGCTGCCCAACCACGGCGTCAATCCCGCCGATACCATTCACCTTTCCGTCCCGCCCGACGGCCGCGTGGATGTCTTCACGCCCGAGAACCTTCAGGCCGGTTTCACCGTCCGCAACCTGGTGACCCTGCAAACCCTGGCCGCCATCCTGGAGGCGGCCGAATAGCGCCCGTCGCTATTCGCCATACCCGCACATCAGCCATTCGCCGCCGTCCAGCAGCGCCCGGTAGGGGTGCTCTGAGACGCTCCATTCGCGCGTTTCGCCCTGGTAGGTGGTCACGATCTGTCCCGTGCAGGCGACCAACTCGTAGTCGCCGTCAGGTCCGGCCGCCGTGCAGCTCACCCCGTCCAGCCGCGCCTCCATCGCTTCAAAGGTCAGCGCCTCGATGCGGGCCTGCCCCTCCCAGGCCGGGCACGACAGCCGCGTCATCGCATCCACATCCTTGTCCACGCGGGCGGCCAGGTAGTTTTCAATCGCCGCCACCGCGCCCTCGCTGCCGGGCTGGCAGCCGGCCAGCAGCAGGGCAAAGATGGCCAGGCGGGGTAGAAGACGAAGCAAGGCAAGTGGCATGGACTCAAGGTCTCCTTACGCAGGGCGAATCGTTTCCCAATTCTACCGCGCCTCGCTGGGCGTCTGTCCCCAGGCGTCAGGGCAGCGGGCTTGCCCGCTCGATGTGGCTCTCTCGTACCCATCCTACGCGATTGAGCACGTCCCGCACCTCCAGCCATACGATCTCGTTCACGACCTCCGCGCGATAGAGAATTTGCAGCGGGGCGCTGTCGGGCAGGAAGCCGATGATGCGCCCGTTCGGCTCGTCGCGCAGCACGGTGCCGCCCGGCAGCCCGACCACGGCTGGCACAGGGGTCGGGGTGGGCGTGTTCGTCGGCGTGGGGGTATCGGTCGGCGTGGCCGTGGGCGTATCGGTGGGCGTGACCGTGCTCGACGGTGTGGCCGTGGCCGTGGGCAAGGGGGTGGTGGTGAAGGTGGCCGTTGGGGTGGGTGTGGCGCTGGGGCCGGGCGTGCTCGTGGGCGTATGCGTGGGCGGCACCAGCGGGTCGAGCCGCGTGGCCGGCACGACGATCAACTGCAGGGCCGTGGCCCGCTGCAAGCGGCCGGCAATGGCCGATTGCAGATCGACGACTTCGGCGTGCCGCGGTTGGCGCGACGTGCGGACCGTCACTACCAGATTCAGCGGGCTGTCGCTGATGTTGCCGAAGGTCATCTCGACGATTTGGGCATCGGGCAGCACGGCCACCTCCGCCCGCACAACCTCCTGCACCTCCCGCCGCCAGCGGGCATCCCCCACGAAGCGCAGCGTCAAGACCACCAGCGGCACCGTGACAATCAGCACCAGGCTGGCCGAAATGAAGAAGGTGCGCGGCACGCCGTGCCAGCGTTCCTCGCGCAGCACCGGCCGGAACCCCAGGAAGGCAAAGACGGCGATGCCGGCGAACGAAATCGCGGCCAGGTTGGTGAGGAACAGCAGCAGCGCGCCCAGCGCCACCGAGGTGTCGTTGGCCGCCAGCCCAATGCCCACCGTGCACAGCGGCGGCATGAGGGCCGTGGCAATCGCCACCCCCGGCAGCGCCGCCGAGAGGTGCGCCTGCGCCAAGGCATAGGCCGCCGCCGCGCCGCCCGCCAGGGCAATGCCCAGATCGAACGGAGTCGGGTGCGTGCGCGACAGGACTTCATAGGGCAGGTCGGTCAAGACATCAAATGGCAGCAGCCGCGCCGTCCAGCCGAGCGCGGCCGACAGCGCCACGGCCAGCAGCGCGCCCTGGATCAGCGCCGTCAGCGATCGGGTGAACATGCGCCGCTCGCCGGCCACCGACGCCAGCGATAGGCCCAGGATGGGCGACATGAGCGGCGCGACCAGCATGGCGCCGATGATGACGGCGGGCGAGTTGGTGATCAGCCCCCAGGTGGCGATGCTGCACGACAGGACGACGAGCAGGAAGAAGTCAAATCCCGGCGTGGCCGATTGGCTCAACTGCTCCAGGACCGCATCGCGCCGCTCCACGGGCAGAATGCGCAGCAGCCGCCTGATTCTCATGGCGCGGCGGCCTCATCCGCTGCCGCCGGGGACGCGCACAACTGGCGCACAGCGGCGGACAGCGCTTGCTCGGACACAATGACCAGCACGTCTCCGGCGCGCAGCAGCGTGCCGCCATCGGGGACAATCACCTGCCGGCCCCGCCGCAAGCTGGAAATGACCGTATCCCGCGGCCAGGCGATCTCCTTGACGTGCTTGCCGGCGCAAGCGGAGCCGCTCTGAACCTGGACTTCCTCCACCAGCACGCCGCTCAACGCCCCCAGGCGCACCTGGTGCGCCCGGTGCCGCAGCGTGGCGCGCTGGGCCAGAGCCGCATCGTAGGCCCGCACGAGGTCGGCGCTGCGCAGCAGGCCCAGCAGTTGGCGCGGGTTCTCACGCGCCACGACGGGCATGCGGCCCACATCCCGCGCGCCCATGCGGCGCAGCGCGGCGCCAATGGTCTCATCGGGATAGGCCACCAGCAAGTCCCGTGTGCACACCTGCCCAACCGTATACTGCTCGCGCTCGGCAGCCGGCACGGCATCGATATCCTGCAGGGTGATTACGCCGGTCAATTGGCCGGCTGCATCCACCACCGGCAAGCCGTGCTGCCGGTGCCGCAGCAGTATGGCCAGGGCGTGGGGCAGAGTCTCGGCCTCGCCCAGTACGGCCGCGCTCGGCTGCATCACTTCGCCCACCGTCAGCCCTTCCAGCACCTCCACATCGCGCCCGCGCTGCAAACGAATGCCCTTGCGGGCCAGCCCCAGGGTGTAGACCGAGTCGGGCTGGAGGCGCTGCGACACGAGCAGGCTGATGACGACGGCGAACATCAACGGCAGGATGATGCGATAGTCGTTGGTCATTTCGAACAGCAGCAGGATGGCTGTGAGGGGCGCGTGGACGGCGCCCGCCAGCACAGCCGCCATGCCCACCATCGCAAAGGCCGGCGGCGCAATATCCAGCCCCGGAAACATGCCTTCCGCCAGCAAGCCGTAGGCGCCGCCTAGCACCGCCCCCAGGAACAGCGACGGCGCAAAGACGCCGCCCGGAAAGCCGCCGCCGATGCTCACCGGCGTGAGCACGAGTTTCGCGGCCAGCAGCGCCAGCAAGATCAGCACCGGCGGCCCCACCTGGCCCAGAATCGCCTCGATGGTATGATAGCCCTCGCCGAAGACATCCGGCAGGAAAATGCCCACCACGCCCACGGCCACACCCGCCAGCGCCGGTTTGAGCCAGTGGGGCACGCGGCGCAGGTGGTGAAACAAGTCCTGCGCGCGATACAGGAAACGCACATACAGCGCCGAGAGCGGCCCCGCCAATAGGCCCAGGCCCACATACAGCGGCAGTTCCCACGCCGAGCCAAACGCATAGGCCGGCACGCGAAACGCCGGCTGCGTGCCGCTGAGCGCCTGCGTGACCACGGCCGACAGCACCGAGGCCATCACCACCAGGCTGAACGCCCCGCCGCTGATTTCGCCCAGAACGATTTCCAGCGCAAAGAACACGCCGGCTATGGGCGCGTTGAAGGCGGCGGCCACCCCGCCCGCGGCCCCTGCCGCCACCAGTGACCGGACTCGGTCATCGGACAGCCGCAGGACCTGTCCCAGCGCCGAGCCCAGGTTAGCGCCGATCTGAACCGAAGGGTCCTCCGGACCCACCGATGCACCCGCGCCGATGGCTACGGCAGCCGCCACGGACTTGGCTGGGACCCGCCAATAGCGCAGCCGCCCCCCGGCCAGCGCCACCGCCTCCATGATGCCGGCCACGCCGTGATGGCGCTCGGCACCCACAAAGAACTTCAGGATCAGGCCGACGATCAATCCGCCCGCCACCGGAATGAGGGTAACCGTCCACGGACCCAAGGGCGCCAGGCTGCCTCCCACCCGGTCGAAGGCCAGGCTGTGCGCCAGTCGAATCAACGCCTTGAACAGCCAGATGCCCAGCCCGCTGAGGAGCCCCACCAGCAAGGCGGCCCCGCCCAGGAGCCAGGTCTCGGATGGCTGCAATCGGTCGAGCCAATAAGCCAGGGTGGCGCGAGGGCGCATCAGGCTCCGTTCGGCCGGCTGAATAGCATCTGGCGCGCGGCGTTAACCGCGTCTGTATCCCCAACCAGGGTGAGCCGATCGCCGTGTTGAAGGCGGGTGTTGCCGTGGGGCACCTCCAGCCCATTGCGGCCGATGATGATGCCGGCCAGAATTTCGCCGACGACGATGGGCAGGCGCAGCGGCTTGAGGCGCGCCAGCACAATCGGCATGGCGAAGGCCAACAGCACGACGAGCAGCAGCGGGGCGAAGGAGAGGGTCTCGTTCACGAGCCTACTCAACTCACGGGCGGCTGGCTACTGCTCAACGACCGGCAGGTACACCGCGTAGCAGCCGTCATCGGGCGTGTAGACCAGCCGGCTGGTCAGGCAGCCCACGCCGCGCGTGGCCGCGTAGAAGGGATAGGTGATGCCCTTGGCCAGGCCCGCGCTGTAGGGCACGGGCATGGTCAGGCTGGCGCGTTTGGCCATATAGGTGAAGAAGGCCATCTCGCGCGCATTGAGCAGCCGGTTGCGTGTGGCCACGATGGTGGCGACCCGGAACTGGTGCTGCGCGGTGAGGTAGTTGGGCGCCCGCGGCCCGTGCAGGTCAATGACATCCTCCATCGTGAACGTGGTGACCGGGCCGTTAAGGATGCAGGCATGACACGGCACCTGATTTTGGTTGTCAAACACGAAGTGCTCGCCGACTTCGCCGGGCGCCAGCATGCCCATCAGGTACAACTCAAGGTCATTGAACACGGGCGGCCGGCTGGTAGACAAAAGTCCATAGTCTCCCCCGCCAAGGGGCACCAGATCATATGGAAAATTCAGCCCCTGCCCGCCGTCGCCGCTGAAGCCCATGATGCCGCGGGCCAGGGACGACAGCGGCCAATGCGCTCCGCCGCTGGCCAACTCCGGCAGGTCGAGGTAGTTGATCCATTGGTGGCCGAATTCGTGCACCGAAGCGGTTTCGGCCAGATCAAAAAGGCTGGTGATCGGATATTGGTTGAGGCCCAGCAGATTGCCGCCGCTGCCGTAGCTGGCCGTGAAGTTGACGTAGCCCAGGCCGATGCCGGCCGTAAGGTTGAAGATGACGGTGTGCGTGCGGTTGGCCGGGCGCTCGGGCACGAAGATGACGTTCAGGAAATCATAGTCGTCGGGAAAGATGTCGTAAAAGCGGGTGGTGGCGCTGATGACGTTGGGACTGGCGGCGTTCATGGCCGGCACGCGAATGTTGACCACGTGCGACGTGGCCTGCATGTCGCCCGCCAGGCTGAACAGAGGCGCGGCTGCGACCCGCTCGTCAGCTACATTGATAAACGAGTTGTATGTGCCCAGAACGTCTGCGCCGTCCAGAAGATCCATATAGCCGATGAAGTTGTGGTTGTAGTCGTCGGCAGCATACCCAAACAGCACCTGCGCATGGGTCAGAACGGTTGAGAACAGCCCGCCGCCGTTGTTGTTCAGCGATACCGTGCTGCCATTGGCCAGGCGCACTTGCACCCCATCAATCGGACCGCCGCTCGTTTGGACGACCAGCGCCACGTTCTGGACCACCTCGGGATCGACGACCACGGGTGTCAGTTCATACCAGATGACGGTGTCGGCCCCAGCGGGTTCCGCGGGGCCGCCTGTCCCCGCGTTAGCAGGTTGCGCCAGCAGGGCCAGGCTCAGGATTACCCCGATGAGCATGCGGCGGGCCGCGCTGTGCATGTCTTGCTCAGTGTGTGTGTCAGTCAATGTAGCTCCTGTGGATAGTGGATGCGATGGCAGCGAGCGCTGCCCGGCGGGGCAGTCTAGCATGGAACCTGAGTGGTGCAACCGCCGCCGTAGGCGAGTACGGCACGCCAGGCGCAACCCGCGAGGTGTCTCGCAATCTGGGGATGATGGCGGTCTCAATTGCGGCGGGGACGTCCCTGCCAGGCCTGCAACTAGGCCATCAGGCTCTCCAGCAGGGGCGCCAGATGGCGGCGCATGACGGCGCGCCAGGTGTATTGCTGCCACACCAGGCGCCGCAGCTTGTAACCGCGGCTGCGCCGCGACCAGGCGATTAGCTGATCGGCGACAACGCCGGGATCATCGTCCAGCCGGAAACGATGCACCAGGTCGCGTCCAATCTCCCGGAAGACGGGAATGTCGGCGCAGAAGACGGCGCGGCCCAGCAAGCCGGCTTCGATCAGGGGGATGCCGAAACCCTCGGCGGTGCTGGGCAGCAGCAGCGCGTCGCAGGCTTCGTACAGGTCGCGCACAACAGTAAAGGGCAGAACACGCGGCTCGTCTGGAGTGTGCCCCAGTTCGGTGAGGAAGAACGCCTCTTGCTCCAGATCGAGCTCCCGCCGCGCGGCGCGCAAATCCTCCAGCAGGTCCAGGCCGGCCGGATCGTGCGGGTCGGGCGGGCCGGTGACGGCGAAGCGCGGCGACAGGCCGCGCGCCTTGAGCCCGGCGACCACGCGCAGCGAGAAGGCGATATTCTTGAGCTGGGTCAGGCGCACTGGCTGAAGCAGAAACAGATCGCCCTCGCGCAGGCCCAACTCGTGGATCAGGGCATCGCCTTCGGGCGACAAGTTCCACCAGAACCGGGCGTGGACGCCGTTGGGGATGATCCGCAGGCGGTTGTGCGGGCAGCGGAACATCTGCGCCAACGCGATCTGGCGCGTGCGCGTGATGACCACATAGGTGACGTCGCGCCGCAGCCGGCGCAGCAGCTCCCACGGATACCGCGGGTGAACATGATCGCGCTGTAAGGGATCTTCCCAGGAGGCGTCGTGGGTCCAGGCCACGCAGCGCGGCAGCCGGCCGCGATCCAGGAGCCGGTGCAGGGCCGCCGTCAAGGGCAGGTTGAAGTGCATCGTCATGACGTTGTGAACAATGACGATATCGAACGGGGCCAGGGCCTCGGCCAGGCGCGCCTCCAGCCGGTCGCGCAGGGCCACAAACGCCGCCGGCATTTCGCCCCGGTCGAGAGAGGCGGCCAGCGCGGTGACCGCGGGGTGGGCGGAATCGACTTCCGGCACCGTGAGGACCCGAATGCCGGCGGCCTCATCCGGCTCACCGCCGCGCCCCACGACCAGGGTGACGGCATGACCGCTGGCTGCCAGCAGGCGGGCGTGCTCGGCCATGATGGCTTCGACGCCGCCCACGACGGGCGGAGCCGAGTAGTGCAGAATGGCAATGGCAAGTTTTCGCATGGGTCGTTGGTCGTCTTCCCGGCGAGCAGTCACGTTCGCCTGACAAAGCCTGCCAGCAGTTCGCGGAGTTCATGCGCGCTGCCCACCGTGAAGCGGGCCCGGGTGCGGAGGGGCTGGCCGACGCGGATGGACCAGGCGGAAGGCGGCAGCGCGGCAAACATATCTTCGTCCGTGTCGTCATCGCCAGCCACCAGGATCAACTCGGGCGGCGGGTCCGCGGCCAGCCACGCCGCGGCGGCCTGGCCCTTGCCCACCTGGCTCTGCTTAACCTCCAGCACGCGATTGCCGCGCTGCACCTGCAGGCTGGTGTTGGCAATGAGGCTGGCGAGGGTATCAGCCAGCTCCTTGGCGCGGAGCGCGCCCAGTTCCGGGTCGGCCAGGCGATAGTGCCAGGCCAGGGCCAGCGCCTTCTCCTCGATGAGCGCGCCCGGCGTGCGATCCACAAAGGCCTCCAGCAGCGGCCGAATCGGCTCCTTCCAGTTTGTGTCGGCAGCTGCGGCATCCAGCCGCCACCCGGCCGCCGGGTCGGTTAGCCGCCAGGCGCCATGCTCGGCCACCAGCGCGGCGCCCAGGCCGCCCAGCCACTGCTCCAGGGTCACGTGGTCACGGCCGCTGATGATCACCACCGTATTGGCCGGGTCGGCCGAGAGGTCAGTCAGCAGCCGGCGAGCCTCCGCGTCGGGGGCGGCCAGGTGGGGCAGGGACGCGAACGGCACGAGGGTGCCGTCATAGTCGAGCAGCAGCAGGCGGCGGCTGGCGGCGGCAAAGGCGCGCTCCAGCTTGGTGCGCCACTCGCCGGTCAGGCGCCGGTGCGGGCGCTCGCGCTGGTAGGCTTCGGCCTGGTGGAGGCGGCCTAGAAAATCGGCGCTCCAGCGATGCACGTCGTAACGGCGCAGCCGATCGCGCATGGGGCGGTTGCGCCGCACCTGTTCGTCCACCGGCATTGCCAGCGCCTGCTGAATGGCCTCGGCCATGCCGGCCTCGTCGGCCGGGTTGACGATGAGGGCCTCGCCCAACTCGGCGGCGGCGCCGGCGGTTTCGCTGAGGATCAGCACGCCAGTGTCGTCCAGCCGGCACGCCAGGTATTCCTTGGCGACCAGGTTCATCCCGTCGCGCAGGGGCGTGACCAGGGCCACATCGGCGGCGCGATAGAGCGCGGCGAGTTCATCCGGGCTGAAACTGCGGTAAAGATAGTGAATGGGGCTCCAATCAGGCGTGCTGTATTTCCCGTTGATGTAGCCCACCAGTTCATTCACGCGGCGCTTGAGGCGCTGATAGGCGGCAACGGTGGCGCGCGAAGGGACGCCGATGAGCACCAGCCGCACGCGCCCGCGCCATTCCGGGTACTTCTCCAGAAAGTGGGCGAAGGCCCGCAGTCGTTCGGGCAGGCCCTTGGTAAAGTCCAGCCGGTCCACCGACAGGATCAGGCGCTCATGGTCGAGGGTGGGCAGGCCCGGCGCGGCCGGCGCGACGCGGGCCGCCTGGGCCAGGGCCGCGGCATCCACGCCCAGGGGAAAGGTGTCCACATGAGTGACGCGCGGGCCGGCAGCCACCCGCCCAAACTCGTGTTCCAGGCCCAGCCCGCGCTGAAGACTGCTGAGGAAGTGCCGCATGTAATCGTAGGTGTGGAAGCCGATCAGGTCGGCGCCCAGCAACCCGCGCAGCAGCGCCTCGCGGCAAGGCAGTTCTCGAAACAACTCATAGGACGGGAAGGGAATGTGCAGGAAGAAGCCGATCGCGGCTTCGGGCAGGCTGCGGCGCAGCAGCCCAGGCAGCAGCAACAGTTGATAGTCATGGACCCACACCTGGTCGCCCGGCTGGTAGGCCTCCAACACCGCGTCGTGGAAGCGTTCATTGACGGCGGTGTAGGCTTCCCATTCGGCGGGGTCGAAGCGGGCCAGCCGGGGAAAGTAGTGGAACAGCGGCCAGACGCAGTTGTTGCTGAAGCCCGCGTAGTAGCGGTCGAATTGACGGGCCGGGATGAAGACGGGATGAAAGCTGCCCGCCGCGTGCAATGCGGCGCGGACGTTCGTGCGGGCGCGGGTCGAGGTGGCGGGCAATCCGGGCCAGCCAATCCAGCGGGTGGGCGTGTGGGCGGCTAGCGCTGTAAGCGCGGAGGCCAGGCCGCCGACGCTGCGCTGCACAAAGAGTTGATCATCGCGGCGCTCCAGGCTGACCGGCAGCCGGTTGCTGACGATGATCAGGCCGGCGGGCCGAGGCTCAGCGGCGGATGGCGCGGCGGCGCGATGGACGATCGTATCGGGGTTGGCGAAGGCGTTGTCAGGCGGTGGGGCAGGGGAAGAAGTCAAGACACTAACTGAATCCACCGATAGCCATAGGCCGGCAGGTCGAACGCCGCGCTGGGCAGGAACTGGCTGGCACCGTCGCCGGACAGCAGATCGACCAGCTTAGCCTCGGGCCCCGCGTAAAGCGCGCCAAGGTCCAGGTGCACGCGTTGGGCCTCGGCGGAGAGGTTGAAGAGGGCCAGCACGGTTGTCCCGGCGTACCGGCGCGCACTGCCCAGGAGGGCGGCCGGGCTCAGGGGCAGAAAATCGAAGTCGCCATGCCCAAAGGCCGGCTGGGATTGGCGGACGGCCGTCAGCCGCCGCAGCCGGTGCCAGAGCGAGGCGGGGTCGGCCTGTTGCGCGGCTAGATTGACGCGCGTGTAGGCATAAGGGCCTTCGGCGATGACGGGGGCGTAGAGTTGGTCTGGCGGGGCGGGGGAGAAGCCCGCGTTCGGGCTGGCATCCCACTGGAAGGGCGTGCGGACCCCATCGCGGTCGTCGAGCCAGATGTTATCGCCCATGCCGATCTCGTCGCCGTAATAGAAGATGGGCGTGCCGGGCAAGGCGAAGAGCAGGGCGTGGGCCAATTCGATCTTGCGCGGGTCGCCATCCAGCAGGGGCGCCAGGCGGCGGCGGATGCCCAGGTTGAGGCGCATGCGCGGCTCGGGCGCATAGCACTCCCACATCCACTGGCGCTCAGCCGGCGTCACCATTTCCAGGGTCAGCTCATCGTGATTGCGCAGGAAGGTGCACCACTGGGTGTTGGGCGGGATGGCGGGCGTGGCGCGCATGATTTCGATGATGGGGCCCGCATTGGCCTGGGCCAGCGCCATGAAGAGCCGGGGCATGACGGGGAAGTGGAAGGCCATGTGGAACTCGTCGCCGTTGCTGAAGTAGGGGCGCAGGTCGTGCGGCCACTGGTTGGCCTCGGCCAGCAGCACGGCGCCGGGGGCGTACGAGTCCATGAACTGGCGCAGTTCCTTGAGGTAGGCGTGGGTCTCGGGCAGGTTTTCGCAGTTGGTGCCCTCGCGCTCGAACAGGTAGGGCACGGCGTCGGCGCGGAAGCCGTCCAGGCCCTGGTCCAGCCAGAACTTGAGCACGTTCTTCATCTCTTCGCGCACGGCCGGGTTGTCGAAGTTCAGGTCCGGCTGGCTGCTGTAGAAGCGGTGCCAGAAGTATTGGCCGGCCACCGGGTCGTAGGTCCAGTTGGAGGTTTCGGTGTCGAGGAAGATGATGCGGGCGCCAGCGTAGCGGGTGTTGTCGTCGCTCCAGACGTAGTAGTCGCGGTAGGGCGAGTGGCGGTCGGCGCGGGCGGCCTGGAACCAGGGGTGCTGGTCGGAGGTGTGGTTGAGGACCAGGTCGGTGATGACGCGCAGGCCGCGGCGCTTGGCCTCGGCCAGCAGCACCTGGAAGTCAGCCAGGGTACCATAGTCTGGATGGATGGCGTAGTAGTCGGCGATGTCGTAGCCGTCATCCAGCAACGGCGACGGGTAGATGGGCGGCAGCCAGAGGCACGTCACCCCCAGCGACTGGAGATAGTCCAGCTTGGCGGTGACGCCGGCCAGGTCGCCGTGCCCGTCGCCGTTGCTATCGTAGAAGGCGCGAACGTAGAGCTCGTAGAAGACGGCGTCCTTGAACCACATCAGCCTTTCACCGAACCCGCCAGCAAGCCGCGCACGAAGTAGCGCTGCAGCGAGAAGAACACGATCATGGGTAACAACATCGAGAGGAATGCCGCCGCGGTTAGCAGGTGCCAGCCGCTGCCGATGCTGGTGACCATGTTGCTGATCTGGTAGGTGAGCACCGGGTTCTGCCCGCCGAGAAACACCAGCGCCACCAGCAGGTCGTTCCAGATCCACAGGAACTGGAAGATGCCCAGCGCGGCGATGGCGGGGATGGCCAGGGGCAGGGCCAACCGGTAGAAGGCCGTCCAGTGATTGGCCCCATCCAGGTAGACGGACTCGAACAACTCGCGCGGCAGGGAGCCCAGGAAGTTGCGCATCAGGTAGATGGCGTAGGGCAAGCCAAACCCGGTGTGGAACAGCCACACGCCCAGGAAGGTGCCGTTGAGCCCCATCTGGTTGTAGAGGCGCGAGATGGGGATGAGGGTCATCTGGAGCGGGATCACCTGGAGCCCCACCAGCAGCGCAAACATGACCATCCGCCCGCGGAAGTGCATCCACGAAAAGGCGTAGGCGGCGAAGGCGGCGAACAGGATGGGCAATAAGGTGGACGGGATGGCGACGATCAGGCTGTTGAGGAAGGCCCGCCCCATGCCGCGCGGGTTGCCCAGGTCGGCCAGGGTGCAGGTGATGTCCACTGGTTGCGAGCCAGCCGCGCAGTCGGCGCGATAGCTGGTCGCGCCCCGGTAGCCGGTGAGTGCGTCGATGTAGTTGTCGACGGTGAAGACCTGATGGGTCTCCACGCCAGCCAGGATGCGCATGTAGCTTGCCAGGTCGGCGGCCTCCTGGTCGGTGGGCAGGGGCTGGCCCTGGAGGTGCGGCTGGCCGTCGATGTCGCGCTCCAGCGCCGCCAGGACGGCGAACGACCGGCGGTAGTTCTGGACGACGTTCGGGTCGCTCAGGTTGGCGTCGGCCAGGGTCGCGCCATCGTCGCCGTGGCACTCGGCGCACATGGCCGCGTACTCGGTCGAGCCTTTAGGCCCGCGGAAGGCCGTCCACCAGCCGGACTCGGTGACGGTCTGATAGGGGCGCAGGGAGGTGATGGCCAGTCCAATGGCCGGGATCAGCCACAGCGCGCAAATGCCAATGAGGATGACATGGGTGGGTAGGCCGCGCAGCCACATCTGGAGGCGGCTCTGGGTGTTCATCATCGCATGGCCTCCTGTTCGCGGAAGCGGCGGATGTTGAAGATCATGGCCGGAATGATGACGATGATCAGCACTACGGCGATGGCGGCCGCCCGGCCGGTATCATTGTTGAGGTACTGCTCGGTGTACATCCGGTTGGCGATGACTTCGGTGCCGTAGTTCCCGCCCGTCATCACATACACGATGTCGAACACCTTGAGGACGTTGATCACCATCGTCGTGATGACGACCGTGATCGTGGGCAGGATCATGGGCACCATGATGCCCATGAACACCTGCCACTCGGTCGCGCCGTCCACGCGGGCGGCCTCCAGGATTTCGCCCGGCACGCCCTTCAGCGCCGCGGCCAGAACCGTCATGCAGAACCCGGTCCACATCCAGATGCCGACCAGGATCAGGGCCAGGGTGTTCACCTGCGGCAGGGTCATCCAGGCCACGGGTTCCGCCCCCAGCGAAGTGACAATGCCGTTCAGCAGGCCAATTTGCTCGCCCGTGGCGCGGTATTCGTACACAAACCGCCAGATCACGCCCGCCCCCACGAATGAGATGGCCATGGGCATGAAGATGATGGCCTTGGCCAGCGGCTCGTAGCGCACCCGGTCGGCCAGCGTGGCGATGACCAGGCCCAGCACGACCGTGCCGGTGGTCATCACCACGATCCAGGTGAGATTGTTGATGAACGACTCGCGCATGGCGGCCGACGTGAGGGCGTAGCGGAAATTCTCCAACACCCCCCAACAGGGCTGGCCCGCGACGCAGCGCGTGGCCGCAGAAGCATCGGCTTCCTTGTCCATCAGGCTCAAGTAGGCGGTGGACAGGCCCGGATAGACGATGAAGATCGTCATCACCAGCAGGGCCGGCGCCAGGTACAGCCAGGGTGTGAGCGGCTTCTGCCGCATCACCGCGGGGACTTGTTCGGCGGGCGCGCGAGCCGGGAGCCGCGCTGGCATGCGGACAGGTTCCGGGGCTTGGGTGAGGGCCATCGCATCTCCTCCTGAGATGATTGGCGGTCGGCGCGAAAGGCGTGGGTTGTCGAGAGCCGAGTGATGGGCCGCCCTTCCCTGGCCGGCCTGCGGCCAGGGAAGGGCTTGCCTGTTTCGTTGGGTGGTCGAGCGTGCCGGGCGTTTAGTTCCCGGACGTCGATTCCGCCTGCGCGGCCGCCGCCGCGTCCAGGCCTTGCATCAGGTCGCCGCCGTTGACGTAGTTGATGATGGCCGCCCACTCGTCATCGCCAAACCCGGCGATGGTGTCGCCGATGTCGGGCGTGAAGCCGGACGTAGCCGCCAGGGCATCACCGAACTTCGTCAGGGCAGCGTCGGTGTAGTTGCCGGTGGCGCCGCGGTTGGGCGAGACGCCGAACGTGGCCGCGGCCCAGTTGGCGCCGCCCAGTTCAGACGACAGGTAGGCCACCAGCGCCTTGACGGCCGCCTTGTCGCTGAAGGCCATCATCCAGTCGGCGCCGCCTTGCAGGCCCTGCGCGCCGGGGACGATGAAGAAGTCGTAGTCCACGCCATACTCCAGGTCGGGGAACTGCGTCTTCACTTCGGCGCCCGCGAAGCCCGACTGCTTGACCATCATGGCCTCGGGCGGATCGGCAAACGGCTTGTAGATGGGGTCGAGGAAGGGCGTGGACAGGGTGCCCTGCGCGCCGCCGACGGTGTAGGTCGCGTCGCTGGCCCACTTGCCATAGGTCTCGTAGGCCTGGACGACGCCCGCATCGTTGTAGGCCACGCTGCCGTCAATGATGCCATTGACGTAGTCCGGGCCTTGCTGGACGAGCAGGATGTCCTGGATGAAGTCGGAGCCGGTCCAGCCGGTGGCATCGCCAGACTCCATGCCCATGCTCCACGGCACGTCGCCGTTGGCCACCATCTGTTCCACCAGGGCGTCGAGTTCATCCCAGGTGGTGGGCACGGCATAGCCCTTGGCCGAGAAGACCGCCGGGCTGTACCAGATCATGGTCTTGACATCGGCCTTGACGGGCAGGCCCACCCACTTGCCGTTGATGGTGCCCGGGGCCGTGAAGAAGTCGGCGTAGTTCTCGGCGTGGCCGCCGAGGGCATCCATCGCCTGAAGCTGGTCCACATACAGGTTGAGCTGGGTGACATTCCAGAAGGCAATGTCGGGCGGGTTGCCGCCCTGGACGCGGGTGTCGAGCAGGGCCTGGTCGCGGGTGCTCTCCGGCTGGAAGACGATGCCGCAGGCATCGACCAGGGGCTGGAGGATTTGGTTTAGGGCGGCTTCTTCCGCGCCCGACCACTGGTAGATCATGCTGACCGTGTCGCCGGAGGCGGCGCCCATGCAGTCGATGCCGGTCTCGGGCATCGCGGTGGGCTCGGGGGCGGTGGTGGCCGGCGGGCTGGTGGGCTGCGGGGCCGTGGTGGAGGTGGCAGCCGGGGTACAGGCCGCCGCCAGCAGGCCCAACACCATCAGGGCCGAAAGCCAACGCCAATAGCGTTTGTTCATCTGTTCACTCCTCCTGATTCGAATAACTTGCGCTGCACACGATGGATGGCTGTGCGAGTCGGGCTGTGTAGGCTAGATGGTGTGACGACTTCACCTCCCTTCGGCAGCGCTGACGGCCAGGGGTTGCTCGGCCCCGGACGACTCGCGCACAATCAACTCGGTTTCGAGCAGCAATTGAGGGTGGCGAATCTCTTCGCCCGCCAGCCGGCGGGTGAGTAGTTCGCCGGCGCCCCAACCCAGGCCGTAGGCCGGCAGGCGCACGGTGGTGAGGGGCGGGTCGAGGTATTCGGCCATGGGCACGTCGTCGAAGCCGACCACGGCCACATCGCCGGGCACGGCGCGGCCGGCGCGGCGGAGCGCGTGCAGCGCACCGAGGGCGACGGTATCGGAGGCGACAAAGACGGCCGTGAGGCCGGGGACGGCCTCCAGCAGGGCAGTCATGGCTTCGCCGCCGCTTTGGGGGGTGAAGTTGCCATGGCGCACCCAGGCCGGGTTGAAGGGCCGGCCGGCGGCTTCGAGGGCCTGGCGGTAGCCGGCCAGGCGGTCGGCGCTGGCGGTGTAGACGGGGTCGGCGTTGGTGATCAGGCCGATCTGGCGGTGGCCGAGGTCGAGCAAGTGCTGGGTAGCGAGGGCCGCGCCGCCGCGATTGTCCACGTCCACGAAAGAGAGATTCGAGCCGGGAAGCTGACCCAACAGGACGATGGGCGCGCCGCTGGCGTGAAGGTTCCGCAGGTCATGGTCGTCGGAACGAGGGCCAGAGAGGGCGATGCCGTCCACGTGGCGCTCTTGCAGCAGGCTGGTGAAGCTGGCCGCGCCTTCCCCGGGCGGGATGGTCTCGAACAGGACTTTGTAACCTTGCTCGGAGGCGGCCTGGGCAAAGCCGTTGAGCACAGTGGGGACGAAATGGTCGGTGTAGGCCTGGTCGGGGCGCTGATGGAGGACAAAGCCCAGAACGCGGGTGCGGCCGCTGACCATGCGGCGGGCGGTAGCGTCTGGGTGATAGCCGAGGTCGGCGGCAGCCTGGAGTACAGTGCGGCGGGTTTCGTCGCTGATGCGGATGCCAGCGACGTCGTTCAGGACAAAGGAAACCGTCGTCCTGGAGACTCCAGCCTTTTCGGCGACGTCACGCGCGGTCGTGCGTTTCGACATCAATGGTTATGGTTGATAACATGATTTACTAAATCGTGTTACCAATGCGACCATAGTAAGCCGAAATGCAGGGGGAGTCAATAGGTTGGCGAACTTAGAAAATACGTTCTAATATGCGTCCTTTAGCTCGTTGGATTCCTCGATCGCCATTTCGATGAACAGGGCGGACGACCAGCCGAAGGTGGAGGCGGCCTTGGGCGGGCCGTTGCCGGTTTCAGGTTCGTAGTACTCGTAGATGTCCTTGTCGCCCAGCATCATGTCGAGCGAGCGGCGGCGCAGCTCGCGGGCCAGATCGGCGTAGCCGGCGCGGGCCAGGCCCTCCATGAGCAGGTAGTTCACGTTGACCCAGGTGGGGCCGCGCCACATGATCTGCGACTGGTACTTGGGGTCGTCGAGGGCGACGGTGGGGACGGGGTAGCGGGGCCAAAAGGAGCTTTCGTCGGTGAGGTGGGCGATGAGGCGGTCGGCGACCTCAGGCGGCATTCGGCCGGTGAGGAGCGGAAACAGGTTAAATGGGGTGCGCACGTTGACGCGCGTGCGCTCGGGCGGGCGGCTGGCCCAAAACAACCCGGCCTGGGGGTCCCACATGTGCTGGCGCATGCGCTGGGCCATGGCGTCGGCGCGCTCGGCCCATTGGCGGGCCTCCGCGTCGAGGCCGATGGCGGCAGCCATGCGGCTGAGGGCTTCCTGCTGGAGGCACAGGTAGGTGTTCAGGTCGGGGGCTTCGACGGGCACGCCGTCGTCCCACAGGGGACTGTCGTCCAGGCCGGAGGAGTAGGGGTGAAGGTATTCGCACAGGCCGTTGCGGTCGGTGTCGTTGTAGTCGAACCACCAGTTGTTCCAGCGCACGACCGGCTCGTAGATTTCATCCAGAAATTCACGGTCGCCGTCGGTTTCGTAGAGCTTCCAGGCGGCCCAAGCCAGCAGGGGCGGCTTGGTGACGTCGGCCTCGATGGGGTGCGTGAGGTGAGTGACGGTGCCCTCGTCGTGGATGGCGTCGGGAATCATGCCATCCTCGCGCTGGTGGTCCAGCACAATGCGGATCTGGTCCTTGGCGAGGGGCATCTCGAGGTGGCGATAAGCCAGCGCGTGAAAGAAAGCATCCCACTGCCAGACGCCGACGTAGTGCAGCTTGGAGGGCGTCATGGCCTCGCGGGTGGTGTAGAAGCGGGTGGAGATGAGGCCGGCGCGCATGATCCACCAGGCGTAGTAATACTGGGCGCGGAGGTGCTCGGCCACGGGCGGCGCGGCAGCAAACCATTTGTGCCAGCGCTGGGCGGCGAGGTCGAAGGCGGCCTGGGCAGGGGGCATGGAACGATTGAAGCCCAAACGCGGGGTGATGTTGATCAGGACGGCGCGGGGCGCGTCGCCGGCCTCGAAGCGGAGGCGCACGTGGTGGTGACCGGCGGTTTGGGCGACGGCCTCATTTTGGGTGAGCGCGGCATTGGTGGTGTAGGCGATGTTGCGGCGGATGTCGCCGGTAAGGCGCAGCACGCCGCCGCGCCGGTCGGTCTGGCAGCGGTCCAGGTTGGCGCGGAAGGAGAGGCCGCAGGGGCCGGGCGGCAGGGCCAGGATGAGGGTCTCGGCGTCGAAAAAGGCCAGGCTGAAATCGCCGGCGGGGGTCTGGCAGTCGAGGCGGTGCGGATAGGTGGTCACTTGCAAGGGCAAAGGCTCGCCGTCGGCGCCGGTGAAGGTCCACTCGTCCACCAGGGGCGGCCGGTCGCGGTAAGCGGCCAGTTGGCCGGCCTGCTTGAACCAGCGCTCGGCCAGCCGCACCTGGAGGTGCTGGTTGGTGCGGAAGACCATCAGCCGTGAGCCGCGGTCGCTGAAGGGGACGTGGTGCAGGTCAATGCGGTTCTTGAGGAGCAAGAGATAGGGCGATTGGAAGTCAGTCAGCATGCACTACTCCGGGTCAGGGCTGGACGTGGGGCTATCCTAATACAGGGGAAGGGAGATTTCAACCCTGCCGGAGGAAAGGCAAAGAAGACTGGATAGGGGGCTGGCACCGATGAGGGGCGGCAGGCCTGGGTTTTCATTGTCGCTGGCTGAACCGCATTGACCGCCGGCTGGCGGGTTTCTTGCATCCCTGGGATGATTGAGACGGGTCCGGGTGGAGCTGAAATGTGATGAAATCGGGCAAATTTAGCGGTCTGGGGACGCGGAGTTGGCTGGGGTTGGCGGCGCTGGCGTTTGTAGGTGTGGCGGCATTGGGGCCAGCGACGGCGGTCGCACACGCCCCAGATGGCGTCGCCCAAGTCTACGTGCTGGATACGCGCGGGAGCGAGGTGCTGGTGTTGCTGCTGCCGGAGGGCGAGCTGGCGCGGCAAGGTCCAGGCGGGGTGGAGCGCCTGGGAGTGACGGCGCTTTCGGCGCGGTATCTGCCGGATGGGGCGGTGGCGGTGGTAGACGAGGCGTACGCGCTGTGGCGGCTGGATGGCGCGGGCCTGCATGCCTGGCTGCCGCCTGGAAGCGCCAATGCCCCTTTGTTGGTCAGCCCGGATGGAAGGTCAATCGCCTATCTGAAGCCGCTGGACCTTCTGCCCGGGGCTGAGTTCCCGCTGGGGAATGCGGTGGCGGTGCGGGACCTGGCAGGGGGCGAGGAGCGGGTGCTGCTGGCCGTGCCAGGGGTGACGGTGCAGCTCTACGGCTGGGTGGGCGATGAGCTAGTGGTGCGGGTGCCCACCTGGACCGTGAGCGCGGATGGAAAAGGGGTGGAGCCTGAGAAGAGCCTGACTCTGGCGCGGCTGGGCACGTTTGGGCCGAACGTGCCGCGCGCAGCGGCCGTGCTGCCGGCGGTGAGGGCGGGCAGTCATGTTCCCCAGACCTCACTGGATCAGCGCTACCTGGCCTACACCGGCGCGACGGGTGCAGTGGTGGCGGACCTGGCGACGGGCGAGTATGCCGTGTATGCGGGGCGGGCGACGCCGTGGTGGACCGAGAGCGGGTTGACGGCGCTGGACGGCACGGGGGCGCGCGAGGCGATGGCGTGGCAGCAGGCGGACTTTGGACCGGCGGCTGCTGCCAGCGGGCCGGTGGCGCTGCCGAGCGCCCTGGCGGACCCGAGGGTGGGGAACGGCGCAGCGCCGGGGGCGGCACAGGGCTTCCTGTTCTACCGGCCGGTGCCGCCGTTCGTGGGCGCGCGGCAGATACGGGTCTCCGCCTACTATGACCTGGACCCAGATGCGGCGGAGATTGCCGATTGGCTGGGGTGGGTGGGCTCGACCTGGATCTACGGGCGCGCCTACGATGGGCACCGGGGCACCGACTACGAC
>CAZCEC010000027.1:29236-29984 GCA_964497615.1 uncultured Anaerolineales bacterium
CGACGCGGTGTACATCTCCGCGCCGGGCACCGTCTACCAGGTGACGGTGGACTGCAATAACTATTATCCGGGCGGGCCGGGCAGCTTTGGGACGCACGTGCGCATGAGCCACGGCGTGATGGCGGACGGCAACACCTATTACACGATTTACGGGCACCTCAAATGCGACGGGGTGCAGACCGTCACCGGGGCGGTGTACACCAGCCTGCCGTCGCAGATCGGACTGATGGGCAACACCGGCTACAGCACCGGCGACCACCTGCACCTGGAGGTGCGGCGCAACGGGCAGGTGGCAGTGGATCCGTACAGCCTGGGCATCATCGGCGGGTTCCCGGCGCCGTTCAGCACGATCGGCGATGTGCAGGGCACGGTGCGCACGCCAGATGGCGCGCCGGCCGCGGGGGCGCGGATCAAGTTTTTGTATGACGGCGAGTACTACTCCGCCGTCACCGGGGCTGATGGGTACTATCGATTCAATAATCTGGACGTTGGACCGATTACGGTTGGGGCGGCCGGGGGGGCGCGGTATGGCGTCACCAACGGCACGGTGAGCGGCGGGGCGCTGATAACCCTGCCCGATCTGGTGCTGAGCAATTGCGCAGGCACGCTCACTGGCGCGGACGGCTGTTTGGCGCGGACCTTCGACGCCGCGATCTACGTGACGGATGTTACCGTGCCCGACCCGGCGGTGTACGCTCCGGGCACGCCGCTCACCAAGACCTGGCGGCTGCGCAATGCCGGCACCACG
>CAZCEC010000027.1:29994-78132 GCA_964497615.1 uncultured Anaerolineales bacterium
CGACCTGGGGGCCGGGCTATCAATTGGCCTTCATCGCCGGGGACCAGCGCGGCGCGCCTCTGGCTATTAACGTGCCCAACACCCCGCCGGGCGGGGAGGCCGACCTGACGACGCTGCTGAACGCGCCGGCCGAGAACGGGATGCGGCGTGGCTATTGGCGGATGCGCAATGCGCAGGGGGTGTACTTTGGCTCGACGGTGTGGGTGGAGGTGAACGTCGCGCCCGCGTCGAGCTATCTGACCCTGACGGCGAACCCGCCCTCGCCCGCAGCGGCGGGCACGGTGCTGATCACGGCCACGGTGCAGGGCATGCCGGACTATCGCGCCATGCGGCTGCTGCTGGACGGGACGGTGATGGCCGAGACGACAGCCGCCAGCCTGGGCTATGCGTGGAGCACGGCGGGCTACGCGGCGGTGGAGCACAGCCTGACGGTCGAGGCGGCGACGAACGCGGACCCGGATTGGATGCACCCGGAGCGGCTGGGCAGGGTGTATCAACTGCTGGAGGAGGGCGCGGCCAATGCGGCGGGGAGCGGCGCCGCGGCGCCCGGCTGCACAGTGCAGGCGCTGCCGGGCAGCGTCGCCGGGCCGAGCTTTGCGGTGAGCTGGGCGGCCTCGGGCGGCGAGGGCGGGATTGGCGCCTACGAGGTTCAGTTTCTTGACTCGGGGCGGGGCGCATGGCGGACCTGGCTGAGCGACGTGAACAGCACCTCGGGCACGTTCACGGGGCAGGCAGGCCACCGTTATTCCTTCCGGTGTCGCGCGACCGATGGCAGCAACCAGACGGGGAGTTTCCCCGGCGCGGGCGACACCGAAACGACGGTGGGGGGCGCGGGCGGTGGCGCTGACCTGAATGTGGCGGGACTCATCGCGGCGACCAACCCGGCGGGCGGGCTGTGGGCGCAATTGACCATCCAAAACGAAGGCGCGGCCTCGACCGGGCGCGGGTTTCTGGTGGACCTGTATCTGAACGACCCGCCCAGCGGTCCATTCGACTTTGGGGGCAGCATTTACACCTGGGTGAGCGAGCCGTTGGCAGCGGGGGCGACCCTGACCCTGGCCGCGCCGGTGACGCAGGGAAGCGGCGAGATCAGCGCGACCCTGTATGCGTATGTGGACTCGACGGACGTGATCGCGGAGACGGACGAGGGCGACAACGCGTTCCTGACGGGCGTGACGAACTGCTTGGCGGCCGAGGACGCCTACGAGGACGACGGCGGGCCGGCATTGGCCAAGCCCCTCAATCCGGGCAATGTGCAGGCGCACACCATCGGCGGGCCGGGCGATGAAGACTGGTTCGCGCTGGGCGTCAGCTATGGGCGCTTCTACACCCTGGTGACCTCCGGCCTGGGGACGTGGGTGGACACGCGGCTGCGCATCGTGGGCGCGGATGGCCAGCAGGTGTTAGCCGCTAACGACGACCTGAGCGGCACCTCGCTGGCGTCGAAGCTGGGCTGGTCGCCGCCCGCGCCGGGAACTTACTACGCGGTGGTGGACAACTGGCACCCGGCGGTGGGCGGCTGCGACGCGGGTTACACCCTGAGCCTGGCGGATATTGGGGCGGGGTGGGTGGCGTTTCTGCCAATCTTGAACCGGTGAGGGGCGCGTGCGGCGCGGTAGGGCTGGGGTAGAATCCACGGCGTGATCGCCGAGAGTCCCTTGCTAAGGGCCAAGCTGTATATTCCCCCACCGCGAGTGGGGCAGGTGGCGCGGCCACGCCTCGTCCAGCGGCTGGATGAGGTGTTGGAAACAGGACGGAGGCTGGCGGTCGTCAGCGCGCCGGCCGGGTACGGCAAGTCCACGCTGCTGGCGGAGTGGGTACGGGGCGCGCCAGGACCGGTGGGCTGGCTGAGCGTGGATGAGGACGATAATGACCCGGCGCGGTTCCTGCCGCACCTGATCGCGGCGCTGAGAAACGTCCGGCCGGGGGCGGGCGAGGCGGCGCTGGCGCGACTGCGCGGGCCGCAGGGGGCGCGCGACCTGAAGCCGGTCCTGAACAGTCTGGCCAATGACCTGCCGCCCAGGGACGGACCGCCGGGCGTGCTGGTGCTGGATGACTGCCACCTGATCGCGGCCGAGGCCTCCCACGAGCTTATTGCCTTTCTGCTGGATCGCCTGCCGGCCGACCTGCGGCTGGTGGCGGCGGGCCGCGTGGAGCCGCCGCTGCCGTTGGCGCGGCTGCGAGCGCGCGGGCAGTTGGTAGAGCTTGGCCTGGCGGACCTGGCCTTTACGATCTCCGAAGCTGCCGGTTTTTTGAGCGAGGCGATGGGACTGGAACTGGCGGACGCGCAGGTGCGGGCGCTGGAGGGGCGCACGGAAGGCTGGGCGGCGGGGCTGCAACTGGCGGCGCTGGCGCTGCACGCCGCGCCAGACGCACAAGCGCTGATCCAGACGCTTTCAGGCAGCCATCGCTATATCAGCGATTACCTGGTGGCCGAGGTGCTGGAGCTGCAGCCGGAGCCGGTCCGGCAGTTCCTGCTGCACACGAGCGTGCTGGAGCGGATGGCGGCGGGGCTGTGCGCGGGGCTGATGGGGGTCAGCGAAGCTGAGGCGCAGGCCCGGCTGGACGAGCTGGACCAGGCGCGGCTGTTTCTCATCCCGCTGGATGGCGAGCGGCGGTGGTATCGCTATCATCACCTGTTTGGCGAGGCGCTGCGGGAGCAGTTGCGCCGGACGCAGCCGGATGTGGAGCCGGCACTGCGCCGGCGCGCCGCGACGTGGTTTGCCGGTCAGGACCTGCTGGACGAGGCGATTCACCATGCGCTGGCGGCGCGCGACTATGACAGCGCGGCGGCGTGGATTGACATCGCCAGCGACCAGATGATCCGGCTGGGGCAGTTGAGGACGATCCGGAACTGGCTCGAGGCGCTGCCGGGCGCGGTGGTGCGCGGCGACCCGGCGCTGTGCGTTTGGCAGTGCTGGACCCTCCTAGACGCGGATCGGCTGGCCGAACTGGAGCCATTCCTCCAGGCGGCCGAGGCGGCGCTGCAGATGCCGGGCCGTTTCGCGAGTGGAGAGAACCGCAGCCAACTGGCTGGGCAACTGGCCGTCATCCGCAGCCAGCGAGCCTATCGCCAGGGCCAGCCGGAAGAAGGCATGCACTTTGCGCGCGAGGCGCTGCGCACCCTGTCGCCGCTGCAAGTCTCGCTTAGGAGTTTTGTAGGCCTCAACCTGGGGGATAGATACCTGCGCCTTGGCGAGGCCGACGCCGCCGACGTGCCGTTGAGCGAGGCGCATAACGCCATGCGGGCAGTGCATCACCCGTTCATCCGGCTGCAGATTGCCGAGTCGCTGGCAGAACTGCGCTGGCTGCAGGGCCGGCTGCGGGCAGCGGCGGAGGTGAGCCGGGAGGCGTTGAAGCTGGTAGGCCAGCATGGGCTGGATTCGCTGGCGGCCGGGCTGCACGAGCGGCTGGGACTGGTATATCTCGAATGGCACGCATTGGACCAGGCCGCGCAGCAGGCGGAGGCGATGGCGCGCGTGACGCGGCGCAACAACGATGCGGCGGGGGAGGCCCAGGCGGGGTTGTTGGGGGCGCGGATCCTCCAGGCGCGGGGCGAGGGTGCGGCGGCGGAAGAGGCCATCAACGAGGCCTGCCGCCAGCTTGCGCCGCTCAACGATGAGTATTTGGACCGGTGGCTGGGGGCGTGGCTGGCCCGCTTCTGGCTGACGGCTGGGCAGGTGGAGCGGGCGCGGGCGGCGCTGGAGCAGGCCAGCGGGCGCGCCAGCAGGACCGAGTTCGAGGCGCAACTGCTGGCCCGGGTGCGGCTGGCGGAGGGGCACGCACCAGAGGCGCTGGCACTGGTCAAGCGTGTGCGGGCGGTGGCGGAGCAGGCGGGGCGGCATGGTCCGGCCCTGCGGGCGCGGGTGACGCAGGCGCTGGCGCACGAGGCGCAGGGGCAGTCGTCCCAAGCGCTGCGGGTGCTGGAGGGCGCCCTGAGAGCCGCTGCGCCGGAGGGATTTGTGCGGATATTTCTGGATGATGGCGCGCCAGCGGTGCGGCTGTTAGGGCGGCTGTCGCAGGCCCATCCGCAAAGGGGGTATGCCGACCGGCTGCTGCAATTGGCGGGAGCGGGCGAAGCTGCGTCTGCTGTCGAGATAGCGCCCAGTGTGCCAGGAGCGGTGGAGCCGTTGACGGGGCGCGAACGCGAGGTGCTGCAACTGCTGGCGGCCGGGCTGAGCAATCAGGAGATCGCGGTGCGGCTGGTGGTAGCCGTGGACACGGTGCGCTGGTACAGCAAACAAATCTACCGCAAGCTGGCGGTGCACAACCGCACCCAGGCGGTGCTGCGGGCGCAGGCGCTGGGGCTGGCCTAGATTCACCCTGGATGGGGGATGACGGGCACGGGCGGGGGCGGTAGCCTGCCTTTCATGTTCCGACACCGATTTCCAAGACGGTTGTGCGCTATGCTGCTGGCAGCCATGGCGGCGGGTTGCGGGCCGGCGGCCACAACGCCCTCCCCAACGGACACTCCCAGGCCCGCTGTGGAAGCGCCAACAAGGGCGCCCATGCCGACACCGGCGGCTTCGCCGACCTCGGCACTAACAGAGCTGCCGACCCAGACGCCCATGCCAGCGGCTACGCCAACGGCGCGGCCAGCGTTAGTCCCCGGAACCTCCATCGAAATCGTCTATCACGCCAGGCTGGGACAGGGGGTGCTGGTAAACGGCGGGCCGGAAAGCGGCAAGTCCGCCAGTGACCCGGCGGAGGTGTGGGGCTGGGACGGCACGGCGTGGTCGCTGCTGAGTGCCAGCGAGGACGGGCCGCGCTGGCGCAACGGGATGTCGGTGGTGTTTGACGCCGCGCGGGGCCAGTTGGTGCTGTTCGGCGGCTCGCAGGGCAGGCGAAGCATGCGCGACATGTGGCTGTGGGACGGCGCGCACTGGACCGAGGTGAGTGGGACGCTGCCGCTCTACACCGGCAACACCGGCATCGCCTATGACGCCCGGCGGGAGCGGGTGGTGCTGTTCGGAGGAGGCGACGCGCAGTTCAACCTGCTGGCTGAGACCTGGGAGTGGGACGGCGCAGCGTGGAGGCTGGCGAGCACGGAGGGGCCCGCGGCGCGCTTTCCGGGCGCGATGACATACGACGCCGGGCGGGGGGAGGTATTGCTGTACGGCGGGCACTCGCCGTCTGCCAGCGGCGAGTTTGAGAACTGGGGTGACACCTGGGGGTGGGACGGGACCGCGTGGCGCGAGCACAGCCCGCCCGAACCGCGGCCTGGCATCTTGCCCGCCACCCGAGCAGTGTATGACGGAAACACGGACACGGTGCTGCTTTTTGGCGGCTTGCTGGACGGCGACGGCATCGAGCCGCTGGGCGACCTGTGGGCGTGGGACGGCGCGGCCTGGACGCGGCTTGACGTGCCGAGACCGACACCGCGTGAGTGGCATGCGATGGCCTATGACGAGGGGCGAGGGGTGGTGGTGCTCTTTGGGGGATTTGAGGCGCCGCCCTATCTGGGCACGCCGCCGCTGCGAGACACATGGGAATGGGATGGAGAGGGGTGGCGGTGCGCGGGCGGGTGCGGGGAGTGAGGCGTGACATGTGAAGCGTGAAACGCGGTGCGTGGTCCGGTGGCTGGCACTGCTGGCGGGGATGGCGTGGCTGGCGGCGTGTGCGGCAGGAACTGGCGGCGAGGGGACGCCGATTCTGGCGTCCCCTACTACCGTTACGGCTGTTGGGATGGTCGCGACAGCCGTCATCGAGACGGACACCGCAATGGCGCCGGCAGCGACAAGCACGCCCGACCGCACGGACACGCCGGCCCTCACGCCCGCCGAAGCCACAGCCACGCTCACGGCGGCGAACCTGACGCCGGGCAACTGGCACGACATGGTCTATCACGCCGCCCTGGGAAAGGTGGTGCTGGTGAACGGCGGACCGGAGACAGGCAAGCCAGCGGATGAGCCAGCGGCATTGTGGACCTGGGCAGGCACGGGCTGGCAGTTGGCCGCCGCCGACCCGGCTGGGCCGCGCTGGCGCAATTTCGCCGCGCTGGCCTATGACGCCGGCCGGGAGGTGCTGGTGCTGTATGGCGGCATTGGCGGCGATGGCGTGGAACTGGCCGATACCTGGGAATGGAATGGCCGGCAATGGCGCGACCGGACGGGGCCTGGGCCCGGCGCGCGCGAGGCGGCGGGAATGACCTACGACGCGGCCCGAGGGGTGATCGTGCTGTTTGGCGGGGCCAGCGGCGGCGCGATGCAGGCTGACACCTGGACGTGGGACGGCGCGAATTGGACGGAGGCCGGGAGCGGCCCGCCTGCGCGCTTCCCGGGAGGGTTGGTGTACGACCCGGCGCGAGAGGTGGTATGGTTGATGGGTGGCCATGCGATTTCGGGCGGGCGATGGCAAGTGTATGGCGACACGTGGGCGTGGGACGGCACGACCTGGCAGGAGTTGCAGGCGGCCGGGCCATCGCCGCGGGATGGAGCGCGGGCCGCGTTTGACCCAAACAGCGGGCAGGTGCTGCTCTTTGGCGGTGCCCAATTGGAGCCAGCAGTTCAAGTGCTGGCTGATACCTGGCTATGGGATGGCGAGCAATGGACCGAGCTTGACGTGCCTGGGCCGCCTGGCCGTCTGCATCACATGCTGGCGTATGATGAGATGCGTGGGCGCATCCTGCTGGCGGGCGGCGCCGGGGCCGGGGGCGCGCTGCTGAATGATGCGTGGGAGTGGGACGGGGAGGGTTGGCGGTGCGTGAGCGTGTGCGGGGAGTGAGGCGTGAGAAGTGATTCGTGACGCGCGAAGGGTGACGGTGAGGCAATGCGGCGTGAGGTGATGAGCATGTTACGGCGGCAATTATGGCCGAGGCTGGGGGCGGCCATTGGCGTGTTGGTGCTGGCTGGGTGCGGGGCGGGACCGACGGCAACGCCGACCGCGCTGGTCACGGTGACGCGGATGGCGGCGACGGAAACCGCGATGCCCACGCGGACGGCTGTGCCGCCAACGGAGACCGCCGCGCCGACCGCCAGCCCTGCGCCCACGGCGACGCCCGTGCCGACCGCAACCCTGGAACCGTTCGTGCCCGCGGCGCCATACCCAACCGTCACGGCGGGGGAGCCGATCCCATGCAGCGGACATGATCTGGTGTATGCGCCCAACCTGGAACTGACGCTGCTGGCGAACTGCGTGCTGGAAGGGCCGGACTTTGAGCCGGGGCCGACGATCCTGTGGGGGTGGGACGGCGAGACCTGGCGGCGCGTGGATGACGAGGGACCAATGGCGCGGGCGCTGGCGGGGGTGGCCTACGACACGCGGCGGGCGCGGCTGGTGATGACGGGCGGGCGGTCCATGGTGGAGGACTTTCTGGACCTGTGGATTTGGGATGGCCGCGGGTGGCGGTCGTCGAATGAGATACCGGGTACGGTGAGCAATCACTTCAGCATGGTTTACGACCCGGATCGCGACCGGATCGTGATGTATGGGGGGCAGGACCTGAGCCAGACCATCCAGCGGGATACATGGGAGTTCGATGGGACGGCCTGGACGCGCGCGGCGACGACAGGACCGAGCCTGCGCGTGCACTATGCGCTGACGTATGACACCTGGAGGCGCGAGGTGCTGCTGTTGGGCGAAGGGCCGGATGAGTTGTGGGCCTGGGATGGGCGGCGGTGGAGCCGGCAGGGCGCGCCCGGAGCGCAGCCGCCGATGCGGGCCGGCGGGCGGATGGCGTTTGACGCGGCCCGCGGCCAGGCGGTGCTGATGGGGGGCTATGTGTATGGGCCGAACGGTTACCCATTGGGCGACACGTGGCTGTGGAATGGGGCCGCCTGGACAGAGTACACCGGGCCAGGGCCAACGGCGCGCAGCCACCACGCCATGGCGTATGACGCGGAGCGCGAGGTGATGGTGCTCTATGGCGGCTACGCCGGGGGGACGACGACCCTGAACGACACCTGGGAGTGGGATGGGGCGGAATGGCGGTGCGTGGCGGGGTGCAGGGAGTGAAGTGAAGGATGAAGCAGGCATTGCGGTGGGTGAAGGGGGTTGCTAATCGGCGAAATCGGGGTATACTATGTGAAACTTTGTGGTTGCACATAGGAGGCCAGGATGAAGCCGATGTCGATGGAACGGTCGGTTTGGGGCGGCGAGGGAGCGTGTGTGGCGTGCGATCACCGAGCCGGATGAGCTCGGGCAGTGGTTCCTGCCGCGCGAGATGGGGGCGCAAATGGCGCGCGACGAGGCCGGGAAGCTGTCGGTCCTGATGGGGCCGATGGCGATGGACATGGCGCTGCTGGAAGCGCTGGACCCGCCCAGGCAGGCGACGACGCGCGGGCTGCCCGATCGGGTGCTGGCAACCACCTACCGGCTGGATGACGAGAACGGCGGAACGCGCGTGACGGTGACGATGACGGGGTTCGAGGGGTTGCCCGCTGACGCGGCGCGCGAACGGATGGGGCCTAGCGGCAGCGCCTGGGAGAAGGCGCTCCAAAACCTGAAGGCGTATGTGGAAGGCGCCGACCTTCCGTATCCGCAGGGTTTTGTGGCCTCGCTGCTGGGCTACCGGCGCGAAAGCCCGCACAGACTGATGGTCGAGCGCAGCGTCTTTATCGAAGCGCCGCGCGATCGCGTGTGGCAGGCCATCACCGACCCGGCGCAGGTGGAGCTGTGGTTTTCGCCGGGCATCTCCTGGCGGATGACGGGGCTGGAGGTGGGGGGGCGTTTCTATGTGTATGACGCGGAGAATAAGGCTGAGCTCTACACACAGGTGATCGAAGTGTTGGACCCGCCCGAGCGCTACGTCACGCGCTCGGCGCCAACGCCGCCCGAGCAGCCGCACGTTTCCGAGTGGACCCTGCGCGAAGAGCACGGGGGCACGCGGCTGACCATCAGCTATTCGGGCTATGAGCTTGAGCCGGTGGACGGCCGCGACGCTATGATGGAGCAGACGGCCTTTGGCTTTGGCTTGATGCTGGGGAACATCCGGGCGCTGGTGATGGGCGAGCCCTTGCCTCAGCCGGGGGGCTTCTAGCGAACGTGGTTTTAGTGAGGAGGGTAATGCTGTGAATGCGGCGCCGGTGTTCACCGCGCTAGCGGACCCCATGCGGCGGGACCTGCTGCGGAACCTGGCCGAGCATGGCCCCAAGACGGCCACGCGGCTGGCGCAGGACTATCCCAAGGTTATCACACGGCAGGGGATCCGCAAGCACCTGACGGTGCTGCGGGCGGCTGGGCTGGTGGCGGTGGAGCAGCATGGGCGCGACAAGGCGTATGGGCTGACGCCCGAGCCGCTGCGGGCGGTGGACCAATGGATCGAGGAGATCAGCACAACGTGGGATCAGCGGCTGATGCGCCTGAAGAAGTTGGTGGAGGCCGCCGGCTAAGCGCTGGCATGTGGCAGCGGGCCGTCAGCGGCCAGGGGCGCTGAAAGGCACAGCATCCGGCGGGCGCGGGCGAGTTGTTGGATCAGTTCCACCAGCGTCGTGTGGAGCGCATCGGCAGCCTGGTCGTAGCTGAGACCAGCGACATCGATGAGAATCAGGGGCAGGCGCAGGTCGAAGGGTAGCGCGCCGAGCGGACCGTCTGGCGAGGCCAGGGCGGAGAGGTGGGCGCGACGGAGGGCGGCCACGAGGCTGCGCAGGAGGGCGCTTTCGGCCTGGGCTGGGCTGCGGCCGGCGCCCTGGCGGTAGGCACTCTCGACGGCGGCCTGGGTGGCGGCTTCAGCCGCGGGGTGGCTGCCCAAGGCCCGGAAGGCGATGGTGTATAGGCGCGTCTGATGCGCCAGAATCAGGCGGTTGAAGGCCGGCAAGTCTGCCAAATTTGGCGGGGCTTGCCGGCCTTGCGCCGTTGGGCGCCGGGAGGAGGAGAACCACACGCCCATGAGCATAGCGCGCGGTCGTTACCGGGTGTCGCGGTGGCGATTACGGTTTGGTAATGGCAGATTACGGGGTGGTAACAGAGTGGGCTGTGCTCACCGCTGAGTGCGCGGAGAGCGCGGAGAATGGCAGGTCATTAGGGCGAGGGGCGCGGCGAGTTCGCGGGGGCGGAGGAGTGCTGAGCGCCGGTGGGTGCAAGTTGGGCGGAGGAGGGCAGGGATTGATGGGCGCGGCCAAGCAGCACGCGCAGGGCCTGGAGGGGCACGGACCACAGCGCGGTGAAGAAGACGCGGACGAAAGTGGCGCGGTCCGCCAGGACGGCCATGAGGGCCTGGGTGATCCAGGGGTTGCAGGCGCCGAGGTCGAAGAGCAAGTCGGGCGCGAGGCCGTAGAGCTGCAAGAAGAAGCCGGAGATGAGGTGGCTGAAGCCCACGTGGCGCCAGATGAGCCAAGGATAGCGATGGGGCCGGCCAGCGACGAGGGCCTGGGCGGCGAGCTGGCCGCTCTTGAGGGCCAGGCGGATGCCCTCGCCGGAGAGCGGGTCGGCCAGGCCGGCGGCGTCGCCCACGAGCAATATCCGGCGGGTCATCAGGCGCTCGGGGCGCTGGTAGAGGGGGATGGGGTGGCCGTGGATGGCGGCGCCTTCAAGCGATAGGCCGAAGCGGGCAGCCAGGCGGCGCAAGCCGGCTTGCAGCTCGCCGGGCCGGGGCCGCAGCCCCATGATGCCGACCGAGAGTACGCTGGCCTTGGGAAAGACCCAGGCATAGCCCAGGCGGACGTCACCAAATATGAAGTGGAGCGTCCCGCCCAGGCGACGCAGCGCATCGGGATTGGCGGGGAGTTCGACCTCCAGCGCGCCGGCCATGGACTTGCCGCGGCGCAAGCCGGCCTCGCGCGCCACGACGGAGGCGGCGCCATCCGCGCCGATGAGGTAGGCGGCCTCCAGGCGCTCGCCAGCGCCGGTCTCAACGATGACCGACTGGGCCAGCTCGCGGACGCGGCACACGGCGACGCCGGTGCGGACCTCGGCGCAGGTGTGAGCCAGCAAGGCGGCGTCGAAGCGGTCGCGCATGACGGTGCGGATGGCGTACCGGCCGACGGGGAAGGTGGCGGCGCGGCCGTCCCGAATCCACCGAACGGACTCAATGGTGGCTTCGATGACGGGCCCGAAGTCGAAGGGAAAGAGGCCGGCCAGCGCACGGGCGGAGAGGCCGCCGCCACAGGCCTTGTAGCGCGGCGGAATCGCTTTTTCCAAGAGCAGTACCCGCCAACCCGCCTCGGCCAGGAAGTAGGCGGCGGAGGCGCCGGCGGGGCCGCCGCCAGCGATGATGGCATCGTATGCAGGTGGCATATTGCGCGTTAGCCCTCGCATGTCATAATAACCAATATCGCGTTCGGCGGCCAGTGGCGGCAAGAGGATGTCGAAATCGGGTGTTGAACTTCGTCATTCTCACGTCAACCGCACCCAGGCGTACGGTTCGCCTGGCCGCAGACCAAAGGAGATTGGGACCATGCGCTACTTGCTGCTGATTTACACCCCGGAATCGATGGAGGCCTCCATGTCGAAGGAGGAAGCGGACGCCTATATGAGCGGCTACTTCGCGTTCACCAAGGAAACGCGTGACCGCAGCCTGTACGAAGCTGGGGAGGCGCTGCAGCCGACGAGCACCGCCACCACCGTGCGTGTACGCGACGGGCAGACCGTGATCACGGATGGGCCATTTGCAGAGACCAAGGAACAGTTGGGCGGCTATTACCTGCTGAACTGCAAGGACCTGGACGAGGCGATTGAGATGGCGGCCAAGATCCCCGGCGCCGCGCACGGGTCCATCGAGATCCGGCCGATCATGGAATTCAGCTAGGCGAGGCAGTTGGATACTGCGGCGCTGATTGAGGCCACGTTTCGGGCCGAGCATGGGCGGGTGCTGGGGGCGCTGATTGGCGCGCTGGGCGACTTTGACCTGGCCGAGGACGCGCTGCAGGAAGCGCTGCTGACGGCGCTGGAGCGCTGGCCGGTGGAGGGCCAGCCGCGCAACCCGGCCGGATGGATGGTGACGGTGGCGCGCCGCAAGGCAATTGACCGCCTGCGGCGCGACACGGCCTTTGCGCGGCGGCACGCGGCCCTGGCGGCCGAGGCCGCGGGCGGCGGCGAGGCGGCCGTGAACCCGGCCCGCCTGGACGACGCGGCGGTCGAGGCCGCCATCCCCGACGAACGGCTGAAATTGATCTTCACCTGCTGCCACCCGGCGCTGGCGCCCGAGGCGCAGATCGCCCTGATCCTGCGGGCGCTGGGCGGGCTGAGCACGGTGGAGATCGCGCACGCCTTTCTGACGCCGGTGCCGACGATGAACCAGCGGCTGACGCGGGCCAAGCACAAAATCCGGTCGGCCGGGATTCCATTTCAGACGCCGACGGCGGAGGCGCGGCCGGCGCGGCTGAGCGTGGTGCTGCACGTGCTGTACCTCATCTTCAACGAGGGCTATGCGGCCACGACCGGGGAGACCTTGATCCGGCAGGAACTGTGCGCGGAGGCGATTGCGCTAGCGCGCGTGCTGGTGGAATTGCTGCAAGACTCAACCGGCGACGAGCCGGAGGCGCTCGGCCTGCTGGCATTGATGCTATTGCACGATTCGCGGCGGGCGGCGCGCGTGGATGGGGCCGGAGACCTCGTGCTGTTGGAGGATCAGGACCGGAGCCAATGGGACGCAGCCGCTATCGCGGAGGGGCTGGCGCTGCTGGAGCGCGCGCTGAATCTGCGCAGGCCAGGGCCGTATCAACTGCAAGCCGCCATCGGCGCGCTGCATGCGCAGGCGCGGACGGCGCCGGAGACCGATTGGGTCCAGATCGCGGCGTTGTATGGGGAGTTGGAGCAGCGGGCGCCGTCGCCGGTGGTCGGGCTGAACCGGGCGGTGGCGGTGGGCATGGCGCAAGGGCCGCTGGCAGGGCTGATGAAGCTCGACCAACTGCGGCTGGACGAGTCGCTGGGACAGTATCATTGGTACCACGCGGCGCGGGCGGACTTGCTGCGGCGGGCGGGCTACGCGGACGAGGCGCGGGCAGCCTATGGGCGGGCGCTGGCGTTGTGCCGGAATGGGGCGGAGCGGGCGTACCTGGAGCGGCGAGTGAGGGAACTGGCTATGTAAGTCAGTGCGCGGCAGCCGGCCAATGGGCGCTGTGGTGTTGAGGGGCGGTTTCTGTGACACTGCGCAGCAGGGCGAAGATAAACCAGACGCCAAGGCCGCCGAGGACGACCCACGAGCCGATATAGCCGATGAAGACGCCAGGGCTGAAGGTGATGCCGGCGGCAAGCTGCGCCCAGGTTTGGCCGACGACGGCGAGGCCGACGCCCGCCAGCGCAAAGAGCATGACGCAGGCCAGGGGGTAGCCCACCGGAACGCGGTGGAGCACGAAGTAGGCGGCCAGCCAGGCGGCGGGGACGATGATGGCCAGGTCGATGGCATAGGTGAACACGGTGGTGTAGCTGGCGAGCAGTTCGGGCACGCGGCCGGCAGCAAGCGCGCCAAGGATGTCCATCAGCCACAGGACGAACGGGGCCAGCCCGGCTATGACCAGGAAGACCGCCAAGCCGCGGCGGGGGGCGGCGGGCATGGCGGCGGGCAGGGCTGGCAGATCGAAGCTGGTGAAAGCCAGGACAAAGGCGTAGAAACTGGCGGCCAGCAATGCGACGTAGACCAGGAAGAAGCTGTTATAGGCGGCGCCGAAGGACATCGAAGCGCCGTTGTAGATGAACAGGCCAAGGCTGCCCGCCAGCATGAGGCCGCCCCGCAGTGAGCCGCGCCGGTACAGCCAGAACGACATCGACAGCAGTGGAATAAAGACGACCAGGGTGACGAGGTCGGTGCCGCGAAAGGAACCGGCGGTGAAGACCGTGTCGGACGCGTACAGCCCGTCCCCGTACAGGGTGACGGCCTGGCCGTGCAGGGTGGTGAAGGGCACGCGCTCGCTGCCGTCGCCGGTGAACAGACCGCCCACGGCGGCAAGCAGGGCGAGCAGGGTGACCAGCGGAACAAGCCAGTTGAGGGCGGGGTATTGCTTCATCTTAGCCTCGGGCGGGAGCGGGGCGGGCGGCGTGGCGGGAATGGGCGCGGACAGCGGGCCGGTCGGACACGTGCCGGAGCAGCACGACGGCCATGATCAAGTTGGCGACGGTGATGAGCACGAACATACCGACGATGATGGCGCTATCCGGCTCGCCGCGCAGGGCGGCGTTGATGCCCATGGCGCTGACGGCCAACCCCATGGTGAGACCCTTCATGACGGCGACGGTAGAGAGCAGATAGCCCCACGCGCTGCGGCGCAGAAGCAGGAGCGCGCCCAGGAAGCACAGGGGCGTCACCAGGGCCAGGTCCATGGCCTGGATGACCATGGTGGTGGTGTTCTCCATGAGCGGGACGGCGCCGCGCCAGGTGGGGGCGATGCGGCCGCCGACCCAGGCCAGGATGAGGAAGCCGGCGATGGCGAAGAGCAAGCCGGCAATCCAGCCGCGCGGCAGGCTGGGCGAGAAGGCAGCGGGCAGGCTGTCCAGGTCAAACGCCAGCAGGCTGAGGATGAAGGCCAGCAGGCTAAGGGCAAACAGCACCACATAGGCCAGGAAGAGGCTGTTGTAGGCCGTGTTGAACGACATGGACATGTAGGTGTAGAGAAAGAAGCCCAGGGTGCCGCTGAGCAGAAGGCGGCCGCGCAGTGATCCACGGAAGGCCAGCCAGGTGGAGACGGCCAGCAGGGGCAGGCCGACTACGAGGGCGATGAAGTCGTTGGCCTGCATTTGGGCGGCGGAACTGACCGTGTCGTAGTAGTACAGGCCGCGGGCGTTGATGGTGACGGCCTCGCCGCGGAAATTAGTGAGGGGGTAGGGTGTGCCCTCGCCAGGCCACAGGCCGGCGACGATGCACACCAGCGCCAGCAGGGCGATGAGGGGGATGAGCCGGGCGAGGGTGGACTGGTATCTCATGCTGTACTCCAACACTGCCGCGGCAGGCGCACCCTCACAGCGCGCGTGTAACCCCGTTCTGGGTCCGGCGCGCCCCTGTGACAGGCCATGACTGGGCAGTGCCGCGGATGGCGAGCGGCGAGACAGAGGAATCAGTGGGCCATGGCCGGCCGGTGGTTGAGGGCGGCGACGAGGACGATGACGCCAGCGACCATGACCAGTGACCGAATGAAGAAGATGGTTTTCATGGGGGCTCCTACGCGAAAACGGCCTGTGCCCAGGTGCTGATCTGGTTCCAATCGCGAAAGTCGCCGCGTTCGGCTTTGACCAGGCGCGCCAGCAGGCGGTCGGGCAGAGACAGGGTGGCTAGATCCAGCTTGCCGGCGAAGAAGATCTCGTCGAGCGGCTGAAGCAGGGGACGAACGGTGTCGAGATAGGCCAGGCGGGCGGTGAGGCTGGGGAGGTCGCCGCCGCGGTTGAGCGCATGGACGGTGAACAGGGCGACGGGGAGACGATTGAGAGCGGCCTGGTTGGCCTGGACGAAGGCCACGGCCTCGGGCAGCCAGCGGCCCATGCGGATGGCGCTTCCCAGAAGTACGGCGTCGCAGCCGCTCAGGCTCGGCTGATCCTTGACTGGGCGGACATCGACCGTGAAGCCGCGCGCGGCGAGGGTGTGGCCGAGGGCGGCGGCCACTTCGGCGGTGGAGCCCGCGCGGGTGGCATACGCAATGAGCAGGCGTTTGGACATATGACCTCCCATCCCGAATACAGTATGCCAGAGGGCGGGACGGGTGTAGCCCGCCAAAAGGCATACGAGCGGGTTGATTTTGGTCTTAATCGCCCGGCGGCCCGGCGCGGCACCCTTTGAGAGTCCGGCCAAGTGAAGTATGCTGGTCGGGGGGGGCTGGCACGCAAGCGGAAAACCAGACAATGGCGAGGGAATTTTCGGAAGGGCGAGGCCGAGGCGGATGAATCAAATGGCAGAAGACCGGCTGCTATCCGAAGGCGAGCTGGCCGGGTTGGTGGAGGCGGGGCTGAGGCCGCTGCCGCTGGACGGGCGGCGGGTGCTGGTCATTGTGCCAGATGCGACGCGGACGCTGCCGCTGCCGCTGTTCTTCCGGCTGCTGATGGCGCACTTGCAGCCACGGGTGCGGACGGTGGATGTGCTGGTGGCGCTGGGCACGCACCCGCCTCTGAGCGAGGCGGCGCTGCTGCGGCTGGTGGGGCTGACGCCGGTGCAGAAGGCGCGGGACTATGCCGGGGTGCGGCTGCGCAACCATGCCTGGCAGGACCCGGCGGCCCTGGCAACGCTGGGCGTTCTGCCGCGCGAGGAGCTGGCGGCGCTGACGGGCGGGCTGTTGGCGGAGGAGGTGCCGGTGCGGCTGAACCGGGCCGTGCTGGACTATGATCACCTGCTGGTGTGCGGGCCGGTGTTTCCGCACGAAGTGGCGGGCTTTTCCGGCGGCAACAAGTACTTCTTTCCGGGCATTGCCGGGGCCGACATAATCGATTTCACGCACTGGCTGGGCGCGCTGGTGACGTCCTATGCCTCCATCGGCATGGCGCAGACGGCGGTGAGGGCCGTGATTGACCGGGCGGCGGCGCTCATCCCGCGGCCGCGCCACGCGCTGTGCAGCGTCGTGACGGGCGACGGCGTGCACGGGCTGTTTGTGGGAGAGATGGAGGCGGCCTGGGCGCAGGCGGCGGCGCTGTCGGCGCAAGTGCACATTAAGTGGTGCGACCGGCCGTACCGGCAGGTGCTGGCGGTGCTGCCGGCGATGTATGACGAGCTATGGGTGGGGGCGAAGGGGATGTACAAGACCGAACCAGTGGTGGCCGACGGCGGCGAGGTCGTCATCTATGCCCCCCACCTGCGCGAAATCAGCGTGACGCATGGCCGCATCATCCGCGAGATTGGCTACCACGTGCGCGATTATTTCACCGCGCAGTGGGAACGGTTCAAACACTATCCGTGGGGGGTGCTGGCGCACTCGACGCACGTGCGCGGCATTGGCGCGTACACAGACGGCGTCGAGTGCCCGCGCATCGCCGTCACCCTGGCGACGGGGCTGAGCGAGGCGGAGTGCCGGGCGGTGAACCTGGGCTACCGCGACCCGAGCACGATTGACCCGGCGGCGTGGGCGGGGCGCGAGGCGGATGGGGTCCTGCTGGTCCCGCACGCGGGCGAGACGCTCTACCGGCTGAAGGCTACCCTCCCAGCGTCTGCTTGATGCGGGCGCCCTGTTCGTCCAGGTTCTTCTGCATCTGCTGCTTGATCATGCCCTCGGCGGCGGCGGGGAAGCCGCCGGAGAGCTCCATCGAGATGGTGAGCTTGGTGCCGGCGCCCTCCGGCGCGAAGCTGTAGACCGTCTCCACCGGGCGCGGGACGCCGGTGGTCTCGATGGCCCAGGTTTTGTTGGCCTCGAACTTGGAGACCTTCACGGCGGTGTCCATCTTGCGGCCCATGACCTCGGTGGTGTAGGTGTAGAGGGTGCCGGCCGCCACCGGGCCGTCGGGCGTGGCCTTAGCTGCCAGGATGCCGGCCTGCCAGGCCAGATGATTCTTCACGTCAATGACGTAGCTAAAGACCTTATCCACGGGCTGATTGATGACGGTAGTAGAGACAGCAGTGGCCATATGGGGCTCCAAATCTGGCTAGTGGATGCGCGTTGCCATGATTGTACTCCACAAGCAGGAGGCCGGGGGAGGCCCATCCGGGAGAGCGCGGCGGTCTGATCTGGCATAGGAATTTATGCCATTGTGCATACACATGTGTATGGGTATAATTGGGTACGGAGGCGCTTATGAGCAACTTGACCCGAGTGCAAATGCTGCTGGAACCCAAACAACATGAGGCCTTGAAGCGAATCGCAAAGGAGCGCGGCACCAGCGTGGCTGAGGTGACGCGGGAGGCCATTCAGCAATGGATGGAGAACTCCGAACGTGAGGGCCTTCTGCGCCAGCAAGCCAAGGCCTGGCGGAGCGCACTCGATTTCGGCGAAGAACTCATCCGGCAGCGAGGCGGACAACCGTTTGAGGTTGATGTGGTGGCGGACCTGAACGCCATGCGGGAGGAGCGTCTTGAACGGATCGCGCCAGGCCGTCCTTGATTCGAATCTAGCGGTGCTAGCCGTTATCGTTTCGGAGCGGACGCCAGCCGTGAGGTGGATGGTGGACGGCCTCATCCACGATGGACGTCAGCTCGTGGCGCCGCGTCTCTGGCGGTATGAAGTCACGTCCGCAATTAACAAGTATCGCGCGGACGCGTTGCTGGATTTGTCGTCCGCAGCCACGGCGTTGTCAAAAGTCCTGGGGATGGTTGAGGTGATCGGCGAAGATGCAGCGCTGTGCCAGTCGGCGCTCATCTGGGCGGAGCGGTTGGGGCAGCGGGCCGCATATGATGGATTCTATCTGGCGCTGGCAGAGCGGCTGGGCGTGGAGTTCTACACCGCCGATGAGCGGCTGGCGAGTCGCGCGCAGCAGGTGGGAGCGGTGTGGGTGAGGGGGCTGGGCGCGGGCTAGTTCACCGGGTGGGCCACCACCACCAGGCGGTGGGTGTTGGTGAAGTACGGCCAGCAGGTCACGAGCGTCAGGCGCTCATCGGCGGAGGGGGCGATCCAAGCGGCGTTGGCCAGCCGGTCGGCCAGGGCCGAGTTTTCTTCGGGCAGGGTGACGACTTCGGAGGCGGTGTAGCGCCGCTCGCCGAGGGCGGTGTAGAGCACGATCTCATCCCCCACACTTAGGCGATCCAGGTTCCGGAACACTTCGCCAAACTCATTGTTGTGCCCAATCAGAACGGTATTGCCCGGTGACCCGACCGGAGCGGAGAGCGTATCCCAGCCGGCGGCGAAGGCGTTGGGCACGTCGAGCTGCGCCACGCGCTGGCCGCCCAGGGTGACCTCGCGGGGCGCAACGGCGACGACGGGGGCGCGCAAGTCCAGAGCCGGGATCCACAGGTCCAAGGGCTGAGCGGTCTCGACGGCGGGAGCGTCCGCCGGCTCCAGGGCGGGATCGGTGATTGGGTCGGAGGGCACGGATTCGACGCGAAGCTGGCTGAGCGGCGACTGGGCGCTGACGGGCGGCGCGAGCAGGCTGGTGCCCAGGATCACGAGGCCGGCCAGCGCGCCCAACGTGAGCACACAGCCAAACCACTGGAGCATCGGGGCCAGGCGGCGCATGGCGGTCAAGGCGGTGGTCTACGCGGGCCCTAACGCCGGGCGGCCCAGCGCCCAAAGCCGGCCAGCAGCAAACCGGCGGCCAGCAGGCCGGCGAGCCCGAGGGCGATGGCGGCCGAGGGTGCGAGGGGCGCGCCGGTCTGGGGCAAGACGGGCGGGGCGGTGGCGGTGGGTGTGGGGGCCTGGCCGTCGGGCGCGGGCGCGGCGGCCGTCATGGAGAGCAACGCAAACTCCAGGTTGGCATCCAGGGTGGCTTCCGGCGAGATGGTGACCTCGCGGGTGGCGTCATTGGCGGGGGCAAAACCCTCCGGCACCATGAGGGCCACCTGCCAGCCGCCGGTGGGCACATCCACGCGAAAGGCGCCATCCGCGCCGGTGAGGAGGGACCAGCCGGTCTGCCCATTGGCGACGATGATCTCCGCGCCGACGTAGGCCGGCTCGCCGGGGTCGCGCACCAGGTTGGCGTTCATGTCCACATACACCGTGCCGTGGATGACGCCATTATCCTGGGCGTTGGCCGGGAGGGCCGAGAGCAACGGCACCAGCGTCACGAGGACGGCCACGAGTCTCAGCTTGGGGACGGGTCGCTTCATACTCACCTCCGGTTCTCATTCGGCCAGCGAGTCGAACGCGGGCTTTAGCTGCGGGTATAAGGCCTGGTAGCGGGCATACTGCGCCGCATAGGGGCCGGTTTGGGCGGGATTGGGGGCGGTGGCGGGCGTGGTGGTGACGGCGGCGGCGCAGGCGGCGGGCACATCGGCCCAGACGCCCGCGCCCACCCCGGCCAGCAGGGCCGCGCCATAGGCGGCGCCCTCGGTGGTGTTGACGGTGGCCAGCGGGGCGTTGAGGACGCTGGCAAGGATCTGCCGCCAGAGGGCGCTGTTGGCGCCGCCGCCGGAGACGCGCACCTGCTCAAACTCGCGAATGCCGGCCTGCTGGAGCAGCTCAAAGCCGTCGCGCAGGCCGAAGGCCACACCCTCCAGCACGGCGCGGGTGAGGTGGCCGCGCTTGTGGCGGACGGTGAGGCCCACCCAGGCGCCGCGCGCGTTGGGGTCGGGGTAGGGCATGCGCTCGCCGGTGAGATAGGGCAGGAAGAGCAGTCCCTCGCTGCCAGGCGGGACAGGCGCAGCTTCAGCGGTGAGGTCGTCGAAACTGGATTGGGGGGCCAGCGCGTCGCGATACCACTGCAAACTGCCAGCGGCGGAGAGCATGACGCCCATCAAATGCCACATGCCAGGGACGGCGTGGCAGAAGGCGTGCAGGCGGCCCTGCGGCGCGATGCGGTAGGCGTCGGAGGCGGCAAAGATGACGCCGGAGGTGCCGAGGGTGACGGAGACCAGGCCCTCGCGCACGAGACCGCTGCCCACCGCGCCGGCCGCCTGATCGCCCGCACCGCCGACGATGGGCGTACCGGCCAGGAGGCTAGTGGCGGCGGCGCCTTCGGCGCTGACGCGCGCGCAGACGACGGGCGACTCGACCAGGTCCGGGAGCCAGGCGGCGGGCAAACCCGTCGCGGCCACCATCTCCGGCGACCATTGGCGCGCGCCGACGTTGAGCAGGGCCATGCCGGAAGCATCGGAGACGTCGCAGACGAAAGCGCCGCTGAGGCGGTAGCGGGCATAGTCCTTGGGGAGCAGAACCTTGGCGGTGCGGCGGAAGTTGTCGGGCTCGTTCTGCTGGGTCCAGAGGATCTTGGGGGCGGTGAAGCCGGTGAGGACCGGATTGCCGGTGAGCGTGAGCACGGCCTGCTCGCCGCCCGCGCGGCGGGTAATCTCGGCGCATTGGGCGGCGGTGCGCTGGTCGTTCCACAGAATGCAGGGGCGGATGACCTCACCGGAAGCGTCGAGCAAGGTCATGCCGTGCATTTGGCCGGTGAAGCCGACGGCGGCGACATCGGCGCCGGTGAGGCCGGATTGGGCCAGCACGGCGCGGATGCTCTTGACCGTGCCCTCCCAGAACAAATGCGGGTGCTGTTCGGTCCAGCCGGGGCGGGGAGTTTCGAAGGGGTAATGGTCGGCGGCGACGGCCACGACAGCGCCGTGCTCGTCAATGAGCAGGGCTTTGGTGGCGGTGGTGGAGACGTCGACGCCCAGCAGATAGGCCATCAGCGGACGCCCAGGAGGACTTCCACAGTGAGCTGGTCGAGGCGCTCGTAAGGCAGGCCGCGCCGGCCGAGGGCCTCGCGGTCGAAGGCCATGCCCTTGAGCGAAGCGGCCCGGTCGGGGGAGTAGCTCGCGGCGTAACTGCCGAGGGCGAGGTCGCCAGCGTTGGCTTCGGCCACGAGGGACTGAATCTCAGGGTCGGCGTTCCAGCGGGCGGCCTTTTCCTTGAGGATGAGGTAGGTGCGCATGTTGCCGCGCGCGAAAGCTTTGACGCCGTCGTAATCCTCGGTGCGGTAGGCGTGGGCGTCGAAGTGGCGCGAGCCCGTGTAGCCGACGTCTTCGAGGAACTTGACCAGGAAGAAGGCCTGCTTGAGGTTGTGGGAGCCAAAGCGGAAGTCCTGATCGTAGCGGGCGAAGTTCTGGTCGTTGAGGTCGATGTGGAACAGTTTGCCGGCATCCCAGGCCTGGGCGACATTGTGGAGGAAGTTCAGGCCGGCCATCTGCTCGTGGGCGACCTCGGGGTTGACGCCAACCATTTCGGGGTGATCGAGGGTGTTGATGAAGGCGAGCATGTGGCCGGTGGTGGCCAGGTAGATGTCGCCGCGCGGCTCGTTGGGCTTGGCCTCCAGCGCGAATTTCAGGTCGTACTTCTGGTCCTGGACGTAGCGGCAGAGGAAGTTGAGGGCGTCGCGGAAGCGCCGGCCGGCGTCGAGGGGGTTTTTGGCGGCGTCGGTGTCGGTGCCTTCGCGGCCGCCCCAGAAGACGTAGACCTTGGCGCCTAACTCAACGCCCAGGTCAATGGCGTGCAGGGTCTTGTGGAGGGCGTAGGCGCGGATCTGGGGGTCGTTGGCGGTGAAGGCGCCGTCCTTGAAGGCGGGATCGCTGAACAGGTTGGTGGTGGCCATGGGCACGACGAGGCCGGTTTCTGACAGGGCGCGCTTGAAGTCGCGGACAATCTGGTCGCGCTCGGCGGGGGTGGCGTCGATGGGGACAAGGTCGTTGTCATGAAAGTTGACGCCATAGGCGCCGGTTTCGGCCAGGAGGTGGACGAGTTCGACGGGCGTCTTGACGGCGCGGACGGGGTGGCCGAAGGGGTCGCGGCCGGGGTTGCCAACGGTCCACAGGCCAAAGGTGAAGCGATGTTCGGGTTGCGGGGCGTAGTCAGACATACAGCGCGGTCCTTTCAGGCTGAGCGCGGGCACGGTGGAGGCCGGCCGCGCGAGATGAGCTGGCAGTCAGCCTTAGTATACCCAGGATTGAGAAGGGGACGGTTGTCGGCTATCGGGCCTGGAACCTGGCCACAGCGGCGCGCTGGGGCGGCGGTCCAATCGGCGCTGGGCGAAGGGAGTGGCGGACCGAACCGGCGGTGCGATGGCGGTCGGGAGTTGCTGTGTGGAGTTGTCTGGTTGCATAGCGGCCGGCAACTGCGCCCGCAGGGCAGTGCCATGGGCGGCCATGGGGTGGACGGACTTCAATGGGGGGCGGGCGAAATGAGTTGAGGCGCCGGGCGGATTTGAACCGCCGAATGAGGGTTTTGCAGGTCGTAATACAGGTGTTCTACGGCCCCTCATTCACTTTTGGCCGAATTCCGACTAAGGGTCTTAGGTTTACGGTCAGTGTTTTCTCGTTGAGAACCTCATCCGCGTTTGGTGGCGCCAGTCAATAGACGTAAACGGTGTGATGCGTGTGAAACTGCATCTGGAATAATGATATTACGATTTGGACCTGCTCGGCAAGCGATGAGGCATGTCGCCATTTTGCTTGGCGCCAAAAGTTGGGTTGTCCAGTTGGCCCTTTGACTTATTACCTTATGTGCCTCAGGGCCACGCTCAGTTCTGAACAATATTGGCTCCCATCGGAAGTGTTGGCTGCCGTGGCAACCAAGGTAGTTCGGCTAGTGGCGGCTAGATCAATGTCACTACAGGATCATGGTTCGCCTCGCCTTCGAGGAGTACGCGGATGCAAGATATCTTGGCTCAATACCTGATGGCCATTAAGACCCATCGCAGAGCGTTCACAGGGCTGCTAGCCAACTCGGCCCATAGAGATGATAGGAGCTCAGGACGGTCAGACGGTCTGGAAAAGTGATATGTTGCGGTCGATACTCGCAGCGCTAGCGCGACGCCGCATTAACTTCACTGTCTGATGAACAAGGCCACCTGGCCGGGCGAGGCGCAAAACGCTGATGCGCCTGCGCAGACGTCACCGCACGGAGGAACTTGAAGAAGGATCCCGCCCGGTCAATCAGCTATTTCCAGCCGATCGATCACCAGCGATTGGAAAAGCTGCGCCTGCTGGAGACATCCCCTTTGGCTCGGCTCCAACTCATTCGACATCACGTAAACGGAAGACAGCAGGTTCTTGACGCGGACGCTAATGCCGCAGACCGACTTCTCGAAGAGTGGTCCCTGCATGGTTCCGTAGATGCCCAGGGATTCATCAACATCCGGCACCCTGACATCGACATTGCCGATCTTTGACTTGACTTGTTCCCCCTCGAAACGAAACGCGGCCAGGAACTCAGCGCCATGATCGGCCAGGCGTATGAACATCTCCTCCCCATGTGCCTCCGTGTCCGGCACGAACACTTGAAATACAACCAGGACCGGCTCTCCGAAGTTGGTCATGTTGTTTGGGTTTAGGAAGGTCGCCATATAGCCATCGCCACCGTCCATTGGCCCAGAGTTGCTGGTCTGCAGCATGAAACCAAAGGGCATGTCGGCTTCGGTTGGCACGAATTTCTTGCCGTTCGACGTATAAAGCACTGGTGTGGGTGACGGCATCGGCGTGTCGGTCGGCGCTGGCGTGTTAGTTGGTGGCGGCGTGGCAGTTGGTCGAGCCGCCTCAGTGGCTGTGGCCGCCGCTGCCAAGGACACCTGTGTCCCGGCGACCGCTGTGGCTAGTACGGCCTCGGACGGGCCACACGCAGCGAGACCGAAGGTAAAGCTAATCATCGCGAACAGGTAGATCCATTTCATTCGTGGTGCCCCTTTATGACACAAATGTGCGGCCGGATAGTGTACGCTTGCTGGCCAGTCGCGGACCAGCACAGCCCAGTGTGAGGTGTGCCGCCTCTTACCATGACCATGCGATTGCCTAGAGCTCATGGCACGATTTCAGGTTACCGATCAAAGCCAGCCCCCCGCACTGTCTTGCCGATGCTGTCAAGATATGCCTCTCGCAGGTAGATATAGTCGCCCCAATACAGCCCGTGCACACTCACGTAGTAGTTTGCACCCCCATAGTCGCCCATCATTAACGACAGCAGGCGCAGACTGTCATTGAGCGTGACCATGCGGAAGGCGTTGTGCATGGCCTGGGCTGCGCGGGGAACGGGCAACGCCTCCAACCGGTCATTCAACGTCTCCATCAGATCAATGTGCTTGGCCAAACCGATCTCGTCCGATAAGGCCTGCTGCAAGATGTGCTCATACTCGTTAGCGTAAAGTACAAAGCACGCCAGATAGTCTGCGGACGAAGTCGTGGCCTCACACTCTGCGAGTCTGGCAGCCATGGCCGCGGTCGCTGTCTGGGCGGCCATTTTGGCCTGAACGGTTGCTGTCTGAGCCGCTGCTTTGGCCTCCGCGGTTTGCGTTGGTGGCAGGGCCGTGTTGGTAGGCGTGTGCGAGGGCGTCCACGTGGCGGTAGGGGTGCGCGTGCGAGTTGCTGTCGACGTGGGCGTTGGCGTTGGTGTGGCCGTGTAGGTAGCGGTCGCCGTGGAGGTAGCGGTGGCGGTGCGCGAAGGGGTGCTCGTCGCGGTCGAAGTCACGGTGCTGGTGGCGGTCACTGCACCAAGGCGAAGCGTACCAGGACTACATGCTGTAGAAACCAGTGCTATCAGGATAATCAGCAGGGGGTTGGACCGGAGGCCGTTCATCGTTTTCATCCGTGGTGAGGCTTACCGGCTGTCGCTGGCGGGGCCGTTCTCAAGCTGGCTCAGCCGGTCACTCAACGCGGCGTTTTCGCCTACCAACCGATCAATGGTAGTTTGCTGTGATTGCAGCGCATCCACCAGCACGGCCGTCAGGCCGCCATAATCGATAACTTTGAAGCCGGCCGCGTTGGTTGAGACCAGTGCCGGGTAGAGCGCTTCGACCTCTTGGGCAATCAGGCCCAGGCGCTGACCCTCGGGCAGTCCGAGCGCCGGGTAAGTGTCTCGGTCCCATTCAAAGCTCACTGGCCGTAGCTCAATAAGCGTCTGCTGTGATAGGCGGCAACTTCACGCTTTAGTCTCAAATCTGAATAGTGGCTGTGGGCGTAATTGTCGGCGTTGCGAGCCAACATGCCGACGGTGTACAGCTCAGAGGCCAGGCTGGTGACGTCCGTTTCAAGCCCTGAAACACGGAGACCGACTGTAGCCAACTCGGCCTCCAGCTCGCCAACGCGCTGGTCCAGCGTATAGACGAAGTAAGTTAGGATGCCCAACAGCACCAGCAGGCTGAGCGTTGAAACGACACCGCCAACCCGTGCCGCGCGAAGCGCACGCCGAAGGTCCCCGGCCTCCCGGGTGATGACCGAATCAGTCATAGCAGCTGCCCTGGTTGAATCGGTCGCGAAACGGTGACCGCAATCACACTGCAACGCTGATTCATCATTGATCAAACCGCATTTCGGACATTTCATGATTGGCCCCTATTTCCTCCAAAGTTGGATAGAACGGATGAATATTGGCGAATTAAGCCACCGAGCCATTCGCGTTGATGCGAATGGCTCGGCTTGTTAATGGCAGTGCTGGCGCTGCGCCCGACAGCGCCTCGGCAGAAGCCCTACATTCGTTATTGGTATGACTGGAAGCTGTTCATATTATCGGCGTATTGCGACTTAGCGCAAGTCGCCCTTCACTCCACGCGGGCGCCCGCCGGCCTTTGCCTTCTCGACGAGCCGGTGGCTAGCTTCGACCGCGTGCGGCGCGAGGCGTTTGTGGAACTCGTGCGCTCGGGGTTGATCGGCCAGCGCTTCGACCAGGTCTTTATCAGCGAGCCGGAGGGGATCTTCCCCGAGAACCCCTTCTCCCATTACCTGCGCATGGAAGCGGGTCGCATCACCGAGCGGGCCCTGGGGTAGGGGGCTCGTGCCTCCTAGCTGTCAGCCCACCGCAATTGCCCGATTCTCCAATTCGGCATAAACTGTCTCCGGCGCTCCGCTGGCCCCATCCACATCCGCATACGGCTATGCCGCTCCAGGGGGAACGTGCCTCGCAATGCCGCCTCCTGCTGCCGACAGCCTGTGCCGGCCAGCGTGTCCACCTAATTCGATACGATCACGATGCCCTTACCCCACGACTTTGACCTGCAGCTCGCCCACCTCCAGGCCCTGTCCGGCCGCGACGCCGTAGCGGCGCTCTTTGCCCTGCTGGGCTACAACACCGAAGCCCGCCTGACCCAGACGACCGAGGCCATGGGCCTGACGGCTGAAGGGCTCAGGCGCGAGGTGCGCCACGTGGAGCGCCTGGCCGACCAGGAGGACGGTGCCCTGCAGGTGTACCTGTGCGAGCTGCGCGCGGTGACGGTGGCCAACACGCAGCTCATCGCGCGGGCGGCGCGGCAGCGGGCCGGCAACTTCCTGTGGGTGCTCACGAGCGACTACGAGCGGCTCGACTTTGTGCTCTTTGAGCCACAACTTCCGGAGGCGGCCGAGGCGCCGGGCGCCATCACGCATAAGGGCGCCTACCTGCGGCCCCGGACACTCACGGTCAACCGGCGCGACCCCGGCTCGGTGGCGCTGCGGGTGCTGCGGCGCTTCTCGTACACCGAAGCCGACGCCGACTACCAGTTCGACAAGCTCCGCTCGGCCTACACCATCGCCGAGTGGTCCGAGCCCTACTTCAACAATCGGGCCCTGTTCTCGGACTATTACCTGAAGGAGCGCCTGCCCGACACGCCGGAATGGGCCGAAACCGAACGGCTGGGCGCCACGCTGCGGCAGTTCCAGGCGCTGTACGCCGACGCGCGAGCCCGGGTGAACCGGCAGCCGGAAGCCGCGATCCGGCGCGACCTGCTCGGGCCGGCGCTGAAGGCGCTGGGCTTCGAGGCCCAGGCTGAGAAACGCAAGGCCAAGGACGAGGGCGCGGCAGCCGACTACGTGCTGCGCGCCGGGGACAAACCGGTGGCGCTGGCGAACGCGTATGTGTGGGACCGGAGCCTGGACGGCCGCGACGAGCTGCGCGACCCCGAAACGCCCGACGAGAACCCCGGCGCTCTGGTGGTGAGCCTGCTGGAGCAGGAGGGCGCGCCGGATTGGGCCATGGCCACCAATGGCAAGCTGTGGCGGCTGTATTCGCGCAAGGCCCACTCGCGCGCCACCAACTACTACGAGATTGACCTGGAAGAAGCCCTGGCAAGCCCGGACCCGGGCCTGGCATTTCGCTACTTCTGGTTATTATTCCGCGCCGAAGCCTTCACGCCGGCCGCAGGCGGCGGGTCCTTCCTGGATCGGCTGCTCGACGAAAGCGCCCGGTATGCTAAGGAACTGGGCGAGCGGCTGAAAGACCGGGTGTTTGAGGAGATCTTCCCCGAGTTTGCGCAGGGCTTCATCGCTGGCATCCGGGCGCGGGAGGGCGCCGGGGCCGAGCTGGACGAGGCACGGTTGGCCGAAGTCTTCCAGGGGACGTTGACGTTCCTGTACCGGCTGCTGTTTTTGCTCTACGCCGAGGCGCGCGACCTGCTGCCGGTGCGCGAGACGCGCGGTTACTACGAGATCAGCCTGACGCAGCTGAAGGAAGAAGTGGCCGCGCGCGCCGGCAACATCCTGGACGAAGCGCCGGGCAAGCTGGACAAAGGCTACGGCCCCACCGAGACCGGCCTGTATGAGCGGCTGGAGGGGCTGTTCCGGGTGGTGGACGAGGGCAGCGCCGCGCTGAACGTGCCGCTGTATAACGGCGGGCTGTTCATCACCAAACCGGAGGCGGCCGACACGACGCCCGAGGCCCGCAACGCCCGCTTCTTGAAGGCGCACCGCATGCCCGACCGGTTCCTGGCGCGCGGGCTGGACCGCCTGGCCCGCGACCTGGACGACAAGACCCAGGCGCTGGCGTTCATCGACTACAAGTCGCTGGGCGTGCGGCAGCTTGGCTCGATTTACGAAGGGCTGCTGGAGTTCAAGCTGCGCGTGGCGCCGGCCAGGCTGGCGGTGGTCAAGGGCAAGAAGGCCGAGGAGGTGGTGCCCTACCGCGAGGCCGAGAAGGCCGGCAAGCGCATCCGCGAGACCCTGCCCAAGGGCGCGGCCTATCTCGAAAACGACCGGCGCGAGCGCAAAGCCACTGGCAGCTATTACACCCCCGATTACATCGTCAAGTACATCGTCAAGCACACCGTGGGGCCGGTGCTGCAAGAGAAATTCAACGCCATGCGGCCGCGGCTGCGCGAGGCGCAGAAGGCCTACCGGGCTGCCCAGCAGCGGCGCGAGGCCTTCCGCAAGCAGGGGATGGCGGGCGACGACCCGGAGAAGGTGGCCAACACCTACAAGGCGGTGGTGGACGAGCTGTTTGCCGTGCGGGTGCTGGACCCGGCCATGGGCAGCGGGCACTTCCTGGTGGAGGCGGTGGACTTCATTACCGACGGGATGCTGAACTTCCTGAACGCCTTCCCGTGGAACCCGGTGACGGCCGAACTGCGGCGCACGCGCGAGACAATCCTGGCGGAGATGGAGCGCCAGGGGGTGACGATTGACGCCGGCAAGCTGACCGACGTGAACCTGCTGAAGCGCCACGTGCTCAAGCGCTGCATTTACGGGGTGGATCTGAACCCGATGGCGGTGGAGCTGGCCAAGGTGAGCCTGTGGCTGGACTGCTTTACCCTGGGCGCGCCGCTGAGCTTCCTGGACCACCACCTGAAGGCCGGCAACAGCCTGATTGGCGCGCGGGTGGACGAGGTGCGCGAAGCGGTGGAGTTCAAGCAGAACGAGCAGATGAGCCTGTTTGCCAGCAGCCAGTTCACCGGCATCATGTTGGCCACCGACCTGATGCGGCACGTGGGCGAGCTGGAAGACGTGACCGCCGACCAGGTGCGGCTGAGCCGCAGCGAATATCGCAAGGCCACCGACGCCCTGGCACCGTATAAGCGGGTCATGGACGTCTACGTGAGCCGCTGGTTTGGCAACGAGTCGACCAAGGCCCAGGCGAAGTTCGGCCTGGAGCCGACCATTGACTTCCTGCGCCGGCCCGAAGTGAAAGCCTGGCTGGACGACCCAGACAAGGGCCCCAAGAAGCTGCCGGCCGATGTGCGGAAGATCGCCGATACGGCCCGCGCTGTGGCAGAAGAGCACCGCTTCTTCCACTGGGAGTTGGAGTTCCCTGAAGTTTTCTTTGGGCCGGCGGCGGGGACGACACAGGCAGTGAGTTTGAAGGAAGACGCCGGTTTTGATGCGGTTGTAGGAAACCCTCCGTGGGTGGATGTCCAGGAGATTGCAGAGACCGTAAAAGGCTACTTGCGCACCGTGTACCAAGCGGCGCTTGGTAAATGCGACCTATACGCTTTGTTTATCGAGCGCGGCGTCTTGCTGCTAAACCTTGTCGGTGTTTTTTCTATGGTTGTCCAAAGCAAGTTCTTAGTTACCGAGTATGGGTTTGGCCTGCGATCGTTCTTGGCACAGAAAGCAAAGCTGGTTCAACTTCTGCATTTCGCTGACGCGGCGTTGTTCGGCCCAATCACGGTGTACCCATTAATCGTAATTGCCAAACGACAAGGGAGCGATCGTGACGATGCAGTGCGGGTAGCTTTGTTTCCATCGGGAATCACAACGGCTGTGATTGAAAACGCCATTTCTTCGGAAGTCGCACTTGAGCCGTATGTACAAGTGTTATCCGATGCGCTCTTCCGTACCGATAACGCCTGGCAACTTGACTTGCCGACTTTTCTGCGCGAAGCACAGCGCTTCGCTACCGGGTTCGTTCAACTTGGTGAGGTGGCATCTGTTGCGTATGGAGTAAAGACGAATCTGGATACTGTGTATCTCTCTGATCTGGCCACTTGGTCGATGCGAGGAGTTGAGAATAAGTTGTTGCGGCCTGCCGTGAAGCCTCGCGACTTTGAGAGATACCACATTTCCGATGACCACTCCTTGATGCTATTTCCATATGAGGAAGACGCTGATGGTCGCCTGACTCCCTTAAGTTTGGCGAAGTACCCGGGCGCCCGAACGTACCTAGAAAATCATCGGGAGGCGCTGTCCAAGCGACGGTTTTACGGCAAGACAATCCTTGAGCAGGGCATGCAGTTCCATGAGCTTCCATATGTAAGCTCATACTCGCGGCAACCGAAGGTCGCGTTTCCTACGATTACAAAACGGGCGAGCTTCGTCCTTGATCCAACAGGTGATGCGCTTTTCATAGCGCCGTGTTATGTGATGCACATCGAAGGCCAAGTCGACATTCGATACTTGTTGGCGTTGCTCAACTCACGTCTGACGGATCGAATAGTTCGTTCGCGATCTACCGATTTGGCGGGCGGGTACATGGAAATGCAGCGCCAGTATGTCGAGGCTATTCCGATTCGAAAGATCGACTTTACAACTTCCGTGACGCGTCGCGCGCACCTGCAAGATGAGGGCACCAGAATTGCCCGCAAATCTATCGACTCCGCGGTTACTGTAACCGCGCCTGGCTCAAGCACGCCGGACCATCATCGGTTGATTGCATGGGCAAATCAGCGTTTGGACAGCCGTATTTCCGAAGCTGATGCCGTGCATGACCTTCTTGTCTACCTGGTTGACCAGATGATGGCGTTACATAACCAGAAGCGTATCGAGGCGTCCAGGTTCCTTCGGAGCCTGAACCTGGCTTTAAGGATACGGGAGGGTGAGGACGGCAAAGCAGGGCTTGACGCCCTCACCGGTAAGTCTGCTATTCGGAATTTTGAGGGCGATTATCAAGGTGATGAGAAGGCGTTGCCCTTCGATGAACTCATGGACATTTTGCACCGTAACCGGACGCGGCTGGGGGTGAGCCTGGGCGACGCGCGGCTGGTGGCGCGGCTGCGGGAGGAGTACGAGAAGAGCCTGGCGGTGCTGCTGCCGATCAAGGCGCGGCTGGCGTTTACGGACAAGCTGATTGACCAGATCGTGTACCGACTGTACGGGCTGACGACGGAGGAGATTGCGGTGGTGGAGGGCGACAACACACCACAACACTAAACATGGCCCGCGCACAACGGAGGCAAAGTGACAGACTCAGTAACCTTATTGGCGGGTTGGTCCGACGCTGTTCAAGCGGGGAGCCTATACCTGTTTCCTGGCGATAAGGCTGTGCTAGACGCAAAGCCCGGCCTGACGGTGTGCTACCCATCATGGGCAGCATACGTCGCCTCGGGAGACGTCTGGCATGCCGACGATAAACGTCTACACATTGGCCTGGTGCCCGTCCCATTCATCGGGCACCTGGAGACCGCCAGCATATTTGTGCTCACACTCAATCCACGGGTAGCCCCGTGCAATTACTTTGCTGAGACCCAGCGTCCGCAGTTTGAGGACAAGGCGTTCTTGGACGCATTATTGTGCAACCTTGCCCAGCAGAATGCCGCCGACACCTATCCATTCATGTGGCTCAACCCTCAGTTTGCTTGGCATCCAGGCTTCGAATACTGGGTTGGGGCCACGAGCAAGATACTAACCCAGCTTGAGGCCCATGGCATGACTCGCTCACAGGCAGCTCTGTGTCTGGCAAGGAAACTAGCTGTTCTACAACTGATCCCGTACCCATCACGGGTTTTCTACTCGCGGGATTCCGAGCTCAAACGCTTAATACATACACTCCCTTCATCGCTCGCCGCTCAAGAGCATGCACAGGGCCTGATGCAGAGGGCACTCGCAGGCAAGGCATTTGTGATTGTTATGCGTGGAGATGCTTGGAGGGCGGCTGTGCCGTTAGGCGGCAACAGCAACATACTGGTCAGCTCGAATCCACGCTCGAAGTACATCAATGACAACGCCGCGCGTCAAGTGGCGAATTGGATCGTGCAGCAAGGTTGTGGTAACTGACGGGAGGAGTACGAGAAGAGCCTGGCAGTGCTGCTGCCGATCAAGGCGCGGCTGGCGTTTACGGACAGGCTGATAGACCAGATCGTGTACCGGCTGTATGGGCTGACGGAAGAGGAGATTGCGGTGGTGGAGGGCCGAGTGTGACATGACAAAACTCCTGCGGAAAGCACGTTGCTTCGGCCCATCTAGGTTGGAACTTGCCTGCCGCAATGGGCAACAATGGTGCCGAAGGTTGGCGCGCCCAGTCGTCAATAGCAGTGAAGGATCAGACGATGTCCATCTCAGATAACGAGCCGAAATCGGCAATTGCGGAACTTATCCGTGCATTACCCAGTCAGGTCGTTGTCGCAATCGTGCTTGTGGCGTTTGGCTTTGTCATTGCGGTGATTAGCGCTGCTGGCGGAGGTGTGTTTGGCATCCCGGCTGGATCCATCGGAAACGGGCTGCAGGTGTTCTTTATTGTCGTTGGCGGTGTTATCACGCTGGCCGCAGTTCTATTTGCGTTGTGGACGTTGTGGAGTTCGGCAGCGAAGGACCCGAGGCCCAGACTCCGTGGCAAGCTTTCACTTCAGCAACCAGAAGCGACTTCGGTCAAGTTTCAGTTGCGGGCCTCAGACAAGTCTCATGACGGCGAGAAAGTAGTCATTCAAGGCGTGCTGCCGCCGGGCCTGACTGGATCGCGGGTGTGGATTCTACGCAGAAAGGTGCGAGTTACGAGCCAGCGTGGCCGAGACGAAATCCGCAATGAGACCTTCGTCTATCCGGCACAGGTCATTGACGGGAAGCAGTGGAGCGCAACAGTCTGGTTTAACCTCGGAGACACAGACACCAAGGCAGTCTATGAAGCAAAGGCTGCGGTGCCAACTCCAGAAACAGATAGTCTCTATCGGCACCACAGAGAGTATCGCGACAAAGTGGAGCAGTACGAGGAACGATATAAGGGTCGAAGCGGCGAGGCAAAAATAGGCGGCATTCGCGTGCCTTTACCTGCCGATGCCGCGCTCAAGCACTTAGCCGAATCAAGCGTCGTGACAATTCACTTGGCGCGATCTTAGCGCGTGGCTGCCATCAAGGCGCGGCTGGCGTTAACGGACAGGCTGATCGACCAGGTCGTGTACCGGCTGTACGGGCTGACGGAGGATGAGATCGCGGTGGCGGAGGGTGGTGTCTAGCCCATGACCAATACGTTGACTTGGCTTCACCTCTCAGACCTACACTTGCGCGCGGATACCGCGTACGACGCCAATATTGTGTTGCCAAAGCTGCTAGAGTACCTGGCCAATGAGTTGCCAGCTCTATTTCGAAATATCGACTTTGTATTCTTTACTGGGGATACTGCTTACTACGGCAGGAGGGATGATTATGCACAAGCAGTAAGATTCTTTGACGAGCTTTTGGCCACCGTCAAACTCCAGAAAGATCGACTCTTCATAGTGCCCGGTAACCATGACATTGACCGCGGTCGAATTGGCGAACCAGCTAAGGCATTGTCAGAGCACATCACCGCACCACGTCTCTCGATTGAGGAAATGCGCTCAAGAGTAGGCGGTATATTTGCAGACAGTTCTGCTCGGCAAATGATCCTCGAGCGACAAAAGGAATTTCACGAATTTGTGACCGCCTACTTAAGTCAAGATTTGAAGTGGGCAGACAACTATCGCTATTTTTCGACGCTAATTCCTTTTGGACCGATTGAAATTGCTATATATGGACTCAATTCTGCATTACTTTGCGCATCGGATAATGATAATGGCCGCCTCCTCCTAGGAGAGCGCCAAGTGCGAGCTGCAACGGAAATCGGACAAGGCAAACAGCTTCGAATCGGCCTTATGCATCACCCAACCGAATGGCTGCATCAGCTAGATCGAGCCGACTGTGAACCACTCCTTCGAAATTCCTGCGATTTCTTGTTGCATGGCCACTTACATGAGCAGGCTTTCCGGCAGGACAAACGACAACGTAGTTCAATGTACGTTTTTGCTAGCGGCGCAGGGTTTGACAAGCGGACCTTGCCTAATTCATGCAATGTTGTTCACCTGGACCTTTCTACCGGCAAGGGGCAAGCGCTCGGGCTCAGCTATTCTGACAAAGGTGGTGGCTTCTGGACTGTAGACCTTACCAGCGACCCCGAACTAAAGGATGGGTTGTTCGATATTGACCTAGGTCGTCCTTACATTGTCCATCGCGAGCCCCCGACTAATTTGCCTCACGCCATAACCGATTCGCCGGCCGATTACGTTTCTTACGTCAAGGCCTCCGGCCAATTGCCACATAGCCTAAGTGACGACTTGGTCAAGATCGCTACCTTGTCGCCAAAGGACGCAGTTGATCTGCTCGAACATTTGGGCAGGAACTCCACCTCATTTGCAGTTGAGACTTTAGCGGCAATAGCAGGGCGTCTTGAGCCGCAGCTAGCGCAGTCTCCGGCTGACCTAATCCGATATACAAAGCTATTTAGGACTTTGGCACGACCCGACTCGGAAGCGTTTCGACTGGACGTCGACGCAGAATTTGGTTTGCTCGCTTTGGGACCAAATTCGCAGAAGCTTTCAAAAGAGGTTGCGTTCGAACTACCTCGCAATACCCATCCCGTAATACGATATGCACAGGCACTCACGTTTACACTCTATGTCGAGAATCACGGCACTGATCCCATAGTTAGTCGCAGGCTGACTATGACATTTAGTGCACCGTTCTTTCGCTATGCATATCAGAGCAGCCCAATTCAGATTGAGCCTTTCGACAGGTGGGACACTACACAAGTAGCCACAGAATCCGTTCGCTGTGTCTATTCGCCGGCAGGCGACGAACTCGCCATAGTCGAGCCCGGTTCAAGTCGAGCTATTGGAACGGTCACAATGCTCGTGCCGAGAGGCGAAGCAGATGGTGGGCCAATCTCCATCGAGGTGCCATACAAGTTGCAGGTAGCCTCGGGGAACCTGGTCGCTGGTCAATTGCATGTAATACTTTGGCCAGCAACGACCATTGAAGATGCAAGAATCCATGGTCGCGTTTTAGAGGTTCAAGCGCGTGAACGCCATGGGGTTGCCTCGGGTTTCGTGGTTCAAAAGGGGCAACTCATGAGCTTTGCAGCGACTGGGGTCGTTTCGCTTGACAGTGGAGTCAACTTAGTCAATCCCGACGGGCTTTTGTGCGACTCGGCCGGTAATGCTAGGCAGCCCGCACCAAACGCCTTCACAATGTATGAAATGACCGGTCAACTTCTGCCCCATGCTCCCGCTGGTGCCTTGGTAGCTTGGATTGGAGAATGGTCTGAGCAAAGCGCCTTCCTTGTGGGTTCTAGTAACACGATTGTGGCGGAGGCTACTGGCCCGCTCCATTTGGGCGTGAACGACTTGTTTAAAGCATATGGTGACAATACTGGCGCTTACACTGTGGGAATTAGGGTCCGATAACTGTCATGCAGCCCATCCGTGTTCGTCGCATCACTGACACGGAAAAATACTGATACAGCGATAACCAAGGCGATCCGCGAACTAAGGTGACTGCGAAGTTTGGCACCTCGGTCTCTGTATAGCACAGGGGAATCAATGGACGCAAAGCCGCACAACCTCAAGGACATCTTTGACACCCAAATCCGCTATATGGTGCCGCTGTATCAGCGACCATATGTTTGGCGCAAAGACAAGCAGTGGGGGCCGCTGTGGGAAGACTTCGAGGCGCTGACGGAGCGGTACGTGCGGCGCGAATCAAACCAGGTCCGGCCACATTTCATGGGCGCGGTCGTGCTCGACCAGGTCGGCAATTTCCCCGGCTCGATTGACTTGCGCCAGGTCATTGACGGGCAGCAGCGGCTGACCACCCTTCAAATCCTAATCGAAGCCGCGGCAGATATTTGCGAGGCGTTAGGCCCCATTGCTTTTATGACCGCTCGGAGCCTGCGCCGGCTGACCCGCAACGAGCAACGTGGCGACGATCCCGCCGAAGTCTTCAAGGTCTGGCCAACCAACGTTGATCGCGAGCACTTCCGGCGGGTCATGTCGGCTGGCTCTCCAGAAGAGTTGCGCAATCTCTATGACAGCACGCGCGAGGGCGCTGTCGGCCATGCCATCGCGGATGGTTACTTTTTCCTGCACGACAAGCTTAGCGCCTGGCTGCAACCCGGGGACGAAGCTCTACTCCTTCAGCAGATGACCGCGCTCGAAAACGCCATTTACCGCGGCCTGCAGATGGTCGTTATCGATCTGGATGAGCGCGATGACGCCCAGGTCATTTTCGAGACCATGAACGCGCGTGGCACGCCCCTGCTGGCTGCCGACCTCGTCAAGAACTATCTGCTGCACGGCACTGAAAAACAGGGGCCGGCGCTTGACAAGGTCTACCACGACACCTGGGAGCCATTTGACGCCACACCCTTTTGGCGGAAGGAAATTCGCACTGGGCGTTTCAAGCGCCCCCACATTGAGGTGTTCCTACACCACTACCTCACTCTTCGCATGCAGGCTGAGGTCTCCGTTACCAGCCTGTTCTACGACTTTAGACAGCACCTCAAGGCCCAGAAGAACGAGGACGCAGAGTCTCACCTTCGAAACTTGCATCGGTTTGGCCAGGTGTACTATCGGTTTTATGAATACCCCGCGAACACTCCGGAAGCCCTGTTCTTTCAACGAATGGAAGCGCTGGATACCACCACGGTTTTCCCACTCTTGCTCAAGGTGTTTGATGCGCTAGGCAGCCCCGCTCACGATCGCGATAGGCGGCAAATCCTGACTGACATCGAGTCATACCTGGTCAGGCGGCTTGTGTGCGAGCTCACCGCGAAGAACTACAACAATCTGACAATTGCTGCCATTAAAGTCTTGGCGAAAGCAACCCCGGACCAGTGGGCTCAAGAGCTGCGCGCCTACTTGCTCAGCCTGACAGAAGATACCGGGCGCTGGCCGGATGATACCGAGTTCCGCGACGCCTGGCGCAAGCTTGAAGCCTATCGCCGAATCAAGCCCCAGGGGCGGCTGCGCATGATTCTGGAAGCCCTGGAGCGCCAACTGCGCAGTACAGGTCTGTCCGAAGAGTTGAACCTGCCAAAGAAGCGCATCTCGATTGAGCATGTCATGCCGCGTGCCTGGGCTAACGCCTGGCCGCTGGCAAACAACTCGCCCGAAGCGCGCGATGCTCGGGAAGCGCTGGTGCATTCATTTGGCAACCTCACCCTGGTCACCGGTTCCATGAACTCGACGCTATCCAACAGCGCTTGGGACAAGAAGCGCAAGGCACTCAACAAACATGCGGTGCTGCTGATGAACCGCGACCTATACGATCTCGAGCTCTGGGATGAGACTGCCATTCGCAAGAGAGGAGACGAGTTGTTCAAGCTGGCGAAAAAGGTGTGGCCCCGGCCGCCTGCGGCGTAGCCGGCTTTATTGTGCAGAATGAGCCCCAAGCCCGTCTACCACCTTATCTCCGAAGAAGAGACGTTTGAGCGGCGGCTCAAGGCCCGCATCGAAAGCGCCCAGGAGGCCGTCATCGGATCAGCCTTCTTCACTCACGGCGCATTTCTGGCGCTGCGTGAAAGCCTTCAGCAGGCACTGGGTAACGGCGCTCAGGTCACCTGCCTGTTAGGCCGCTTCGACTTCGTCACTGAGCCGCGAGCGATCGTCGGCCTGCTCAAACTCGCGAGTCAATATCCGCGCCTGAAGGTGTACTTTGATGCGGACTACGGCTTTCACTACAAGCTGGCCTGCTTCAAGTCGGCGCGGGGACCCGCGGTCATCATCGGCTCGTCAAACCTGACGCCCAAAGGCCTCGCTAGTGCGGGCGAAGTGAATCTTGAGATCGCGGAAAATCAATCGGTCTACAGCCAGGCGCGGGCAGCCCTGCAGGCTCGTTGTGCCATTGCTTTGCCCGCCGACAAGCACTTACCTGATTACAAACGGCTCTATGACCAGGCCAAGAAGCATCGTCAGTATCGACAGCGTTGGCACGGCATTGGGCAGCGAAAGCTGACTCGGCATCGCACTCGCCCTGCGGTATCACCACTCAACGGAACCTCCTTCACCTTCTGCTGGATTGGTGACTACGAGAAAGATGAAGTTCTAAAGCGCAACGTACGCAAAGAAGCTGCCCAATCGGATGAGCTGACTTTCTCGCGTCAATGGGTGCACGTGCCCAAGAGTGAGGCCAAGCTTTATAAACAGGGAGAGGTATTTGCCGTTGTCGACGAATGGGGCTGCTCGCTTGGATTTGCGATGTGTGTTAAGAACGTTCGAGTCCTCGACAGCCGGAACAGTCGCGAGCCAATCATTTTCTACCGGCACCTCCGAGGTTGGAAGCGAGTGTTTGGGTCGAAGCCAAAGCTCCGAGCAAAGCTGGATGAGCTGGGTGTTCGCGGAGACCCGTCCCGCATCGGAGCAAAGCTGTCAGCCAGGATTAAGTCATTCTTGGGGTCGCGGCGGTAGTAACACAATAGAGTTCAGTTTGCATGGGGAGACATCTATGGCCAAGTTCAAGCTATTTCCGCGCTATCGCCGCCCCAGCCTGAAAACCGCGCTTGGCGTAACCAAGGCCAAGCGGCGCTTCAAGAAGGCGACGGGCATCGCCAAGGTTGAGCGCATCATCAACACGCCCAAGAACATGAAGCGCCGGGCGTTGCGGCGTGTCGGCTATTACTCGGAGCCGATGAAGTTTCTGCGGTGGTTGGGGCGGCTTTTCAGGCGCTAAGGCCAGCTCCAAAACAGTAGACGAGTTTATGGCCCCCATAGGCAAACGCCCATTAAGCCTGCGCGAATTGAGCCACCTGGCTGGCAACCTGCGCGTGGATCAAATCATGGCAGCTGACCCTTTGTTCGTAGAATCCCACTGGACTGTGGCGCGTGCGTTGCGCTTCATGGACCGGCATGGCTTTGACCAGGCTCCCGTACGCCACAACGGAACCACCGCTGCCTTGTTCGACCGACGCGATGTTGACGGACTTCGCCGACGGATACGCGTCGGCCAGGAGGGCTCGCGGCCAATAACCCCAAACTTGCTCATCGACCAGTATAGCCCAGTCGCATACGCAATCAGTCGCCTGGAGGATTTGCCCTACTGCTTAGTGCGAGACGAAGATGAGCATGTTGTCGGCATCGTGCACACGAGTGACCTGAACCGGCCACCGGTGAGACTATATCTCTATCTGTTGTTTAGCGCCTTCGAGGCTGGCCTAGTGGACTTGATTCCACGCCACGTGTCAGACAGCGAGTGGCAGCAGTATTTCAACCAGAAGACCTTAGCTGATTTGAAACAGCGGCACAGCAAAGCCAGGCGCGAAACACTTGATCTCTCACTGCTAGAATCCGCGTTCTTCTCTCAACTGCTGATCATTGTTATCTGTAACTCAAGGCTCGCTCACCTGTTGTTGGCTGATACCATCAAGCTCGACGAATTCCGAGAACTTAACGCACTGCGCAACCAAGTGATGCACTCGACAGGAGAGCTGATCACGCGCCAAACGCAGGTGGCAGCGCTCTCTACTCGAACACGCCTGTTACGGGTTGTACTGCGGCGGCTGCTCCAAGCTTTGCTCGATTGACGCAGCAAAATGCGCATCCCTTACGTCATCGACAACCAGACCCACAAACTGGCCGACGTCCTCAACGCTATCCTGGCCGAGCACGCCCACAACTCGCTCGACATCGCCACGGCCTACTTCAGCATTTCCGGCTTTCGCGCCCTGCAGGCCAACTTGGCCGGTCTGCGCAGCTTCCGCCTGCTGCTGGGCTTCGAACCGAGGGAAGGCCCAGACATGGGCCTGCGGCCCGAACGGCGGGTGCTGCATGCCACGCTGCGCGGCGACCTGGAGCGCGAGCCCTTCAGCGAAGCCACCTTGCGCCTGGTCGAAGACCTCATCGCCTACCTGCGCCGGCCCGAAGTGGCGGTACGGCTCTACGACTATGGCTTTCTCCACGCCAAGTGCTACCTGTTCTATGGCGACAAGGGCCGCCAGGTCGCGCTGTGGGATCGTTTCCTGCCGTACATCGGCATCGTCGGTTCCAGCAATTTCACCGGTCCCGGCCTGCTGACCAACAAGGAGCTCAACCTCGCCCACAAGACCCTGCTGGATGAGGACGAGGTCGACGACGCTGGCGCGCGCGCTGCCGCCGAACGGTTGGCCGGCCGCAAGGCCAGCGAAAGCCTCTCCGCCATCAATCGCCGCGTGCTCAAGAGCGAGGTCGGCGCCCGGGCCATCCTGGACCTGGTGGATTGGTACGAACGCCAGTGGCAGGACGCTCGAGATTTCAAGGATGAGCTGGTCGAGCTGCTCGACGCCTCCAAATTTGGGGCGAGGGAATACACCCCCTACGAAGTCTATCTCAAGGCCATCTACGAATACTTCCGCGACGACCTGGGCGACACCGCCTTGCCCGGCACCCGTTCGGCGGTGGAGTTGGCCGAGTTCCAGGAAGATGCGGTCAAAAAGGCGCGCAAGATCCTGGCCAAGTACGATGGCGTGCTCATCGGCGACTCAGTTGGCATGGGTAAGACCTGGATCGGCAAGAAGCTGCTTGAAGACTTCGCCTACCACCAGCGCATGAAGGCCCTGGTGGTATGCCCGGCCTCGCTAGGGCCCATGTGGGAAAAGGAGCTGGCCAGCGCTACCATCGCCGCCCAGCTCATCTCGCAGGAGCGGCTGGGGCAGGGCGACGGGCGCTTCGATCCGGCCGAATACGCCGACGTGGACGTGGTGCTGATTGACGAGTCGCACAACTTCCGCAACCGCGGCGCGCAGCGCTACGAGAACCTCGAACTGCTGCTCTCCGCCAATGGCCGTCGGGGACGCGCCGGTGGGCGCAAGAAGGTCATCCTGCTCACCGCCACGCCCATCAACAACACCATTTTCGACCTCTACAATCAACTAGTGCTCTTCAGTGGCAACGACCGGGGCTACTTTGCCGGGGCCGGCATCGGCGACCTGCAGCGCTATTTTGTCAACGCCCGCCGGCACGACCTGGACAGTGGCGACGGCAGTGTGGCCTTGTTCAACCTTTTGGAAGAGGTCGTCATACGCCGCACTCGTCCCTTCATTCGCCAGGCGTATCCCAACGCCGTTATCAACGGCCAGCCGGTCCGCTGGCCCCAGCGCAAGCTCAAGACCATCCAGTACGACCTAGAAGCCACGTACGCCGGCATTTACGAGAAGATCGTGGCCGGCATCGATCAGCTGCGCCTGGCCCACTACAGCCTGGAACACTACAAAAAGCGCGGCGTCGAGCGCGATGAGTTTGAGGAAGGCCGCGAGCAGGCGCTGGTCGGCATCTTCAAGACCCGCTACCTGAAGCGGTTCGAGAGCAGTGTGGACGCGTTTCGCATCAGCGTCCGCCGCGCCCTGGCCTACCTCAAGACTTACGAGGAATACCTGCTTGGCGGCAAGCTGCTCGACAGTCGCTCGTTCGACAAAGCCCTGCGCTTCCTGGCGCGGGAAGACGAAGAGGACGACGCCACCCCGACCTCGATGGCCGAGGCGTTGGACGCAAACGAGGAGGCTCAGGCGATCCTCGATGAGCTGCCCCGCCTGGACACGGCTCAGTACGACCTCCGCCGCCTGCATCGGGACCTCGTCCACGATGTCGAGATCCTGACCGAGGTTTGGGGCCTGATCCGCGATATCAGCCCGGCCAACGACGCCAAGCTGGCCCGGCTCAAGGCGCTGTTGGGCGGTGAGCTGAAAGGCCGCAAGGTCCTGATTTTTACCTATTACAAGGACACGGCCCGTTATCTGTATCGCCAACTGGGGAGTGACGAGGCGGCCGGGTGGCGAGCGTCCATTGGGAATCCGCTCATTCGCCGGCTTGACAGCGGCGCCTCGCCCCGCGAGCGGCTCGGCAACATTCAGGCCTTTTCGCCCAACTCGAACAAGAAGCCCGAGATCGCCGGCACCGACCAGGAAATCGACGTGATGATCTCGACCGACGTGCTGTCCGAAGGGCAAAATCTTCAGGACTGCGGCGTACTGGTCAACTATGACCTGCATTGGAATCCGACCCGCATGGTGCAGCGCGCCGGCCGCGTTGATCGCATCGGCTCCATGTTCGACACCATCCTGATCGGCAACATGTTCCCCGATGAGGGCCTGGAGCGGCTGCTGGGCCTGGTGGAGAACCTCAGCCAGAAGATCCAGAACATTGACCGCACCGGCTTCTTGGATGCCAGCGTTCTGGGCGAGGTCGTGCACCCCCGCAATTTCAATACCCTCAGGCGCATCCAGGAGGAGGACGGCAGCGTGGTCGAAGAGCAGGAGCGCTTCATGGAGCTTGCGAGCAGTGAGTTCCTCCAACAGCAATTGCGTGCTCTGCTCGAAGGCGGCGCCCGCGAAACGCTCGAAGCTCTACCTGACGGCATCCATTCCGGCCTGCACAAGGCCGGCAGCCGCGGCCTGTTCTTCTACTTCACCGCGCCTGATCGGCAGAGCGGCCGGCAGCACTTCTGGCGCTTTTACGATGCGGCGACTGATCGCATCCTGGACAACCGCTTCGTCATCGCCAGCCTGATTGCCTGCGCGCCGGATACCCCTCGTGTCCTTGGGGACCTGGACGTATTTGCAGTTCAAGAGCGCGTGATCGCCGACATCCTGAAGAGCGCGGAGGCCCAGGCGGCCGTCGAGGCCGCCCCGACCATCGTGGATCCCATTCAGAAGACGCTGGACACGGTGCTGCAAGGGCAACTCAACAACCCCGCGCTCAACCGTGCCGAATTGCGCGACCTGCGGGCCGCCTTGCGCAGGCCGGCTGCCAACGCCCGCGTGAAGCGGATGAAGGCGGCCTATGCAGCTTTCCAGTCGAACCAGCAAATGGCCGGCCTGATTGCCGAGCTAAGATCCATCCTCGAGGATGCTGTGCCAGTGGATTCCGAGCGGCCAGACAGCGCGCCGCCGCTGAGGCGAGAAGACTTGCGGCTGATCTGCTTCGACCACCTTGTTTCTTAACCCGGGCAGGCTTACGTTTGATGGTACTGGAGGCTTCCAATGACTCACGCGGAGCAGATTCTGCACGCGGTCGCACGTCTTGTCTTCCGGGAAGGGCGGGATACGTTCACGCGCGACGATGTCCGTAAACAGATTGGTGTTGACCGGGATGCTTGGTTGGGCGGCTATACGGCCATATTTCAAGCGATGCGGATTGACCACCCCGGCGGGGCGCCCAGCATAGGGTCCGAGTGGGTTGATATGTTCGAGCGTGTCAGCCATGGGGTGTACAGGCTCACTCCACAAGGGTTAACTCTTGCCAGGCGTCTGGTGTAAGCGCTGAGTGGTTCAAAAACAACGTCCAAATGTGATTCCCCCTTTTTTGACTTTGGTCCCAGTCCATAATGGCGAAAAGACAAAGCCCAACTGAGGTTTTGACCCGCAGCGGAACCTATTCACCCCTCAAAGCAGGCACTCGGGCGTCGCGCCGCCGACAACTCGGGCAGATGCCTCGACAAGCTGATTGTATGGCGGCGGCCGGCCCGTCGTCCATTCGTAAGTTTGGGCATCGCTTTGGTCAGCAAGGGTGAGGTTATTGACAATTGTCAAAACTTATTCACATTTGTATAACTCTCCATGCCGCCCTTTGTCCACAAGCCCTAAGGTAGGACATATCGCCAACCACGGCGCTCGCCCGTAGCATTCAGCTTGCCTGCCTCCGTCATCGTGATAACGTTGACCACAATTTGCTCGTACAGACGAAGGCTGGTGCCAAGGCGTCGGCCGCAATTTCTGATCAGGCCATTGACGTCTATACGTCAAAGCGCTGGTTACAGTGTCGGCAGGTGATACACTTGCTCGGCCTTCGGCACTATGGGACAGGGTGCTCATACATGCAGTTGCTTCGCCCGTGAGGCCGCGGTGTTGTCGCAGCCCGAAGCGTTGCCGGCCTCATGGCCGCCTGGCCACACAACGCCGCGCTGCGCTCGTCATCGAATGCCTCGGCAACATTGAGGGCCGCAGTTCATCTCGGCGGCTCTGCGGCTTGTCCGCGCTATCACGGGCTTGCGCTGTTCCTCATCGGCTACTCGCGACTACACCGAATTGACGTGAACATCTCTACCAGGACCATAGTGACCTATCTGATCAAGCTGCTTTCCAGGCTATTTCTCTTATGTCGTTCGCACTGGACCAGATCCATAACGAAGGTTACCGGTCGACTTAACCTACCGTCCAGGCCGACCCGTAACAAGCTTCATAACGGGCCGGATTTTCGACCTCGCTTACTTCCCTAACGGCGATATGGGTATCCGTAACGCAGCCCACCTCGCGATTTTGCCGTATTTCTGAGGTTGTCAAATTTCCCTAACGGCGAAAATGCCACCCCTAACCGGGGTTATTGACCCGCAACAGAGCTATTCAGCGCGTCATAGGCGAGCCCTTTGGCGTGCCGCACTGCCGTGAGCTCAAGCTCCAGCCGCGTAAGGCTGATGGAAATACGGCGTGTTCGTCGTGGGTCCAAAGGGACAGCAGCGCCACGGTTGGCAAAAGCGGAGTCAAGCTTGCGGTCAGCCATGCGCTTCATACACGCTGTTTGCCGGCCAAACACGGTACAGAGCGCCACTTTCACGCGAAATTGACTCCCCATTCTCGAACTGGTATGCTTTAGGTGTAAAAGTTGTACGACTTCTCCCGCCCTGCGAAAAGTGGCCATCTGTGGCCGCCTGCCCCCTTCCATTTGCGAAGGCCGGGCTAGCAGAGCGGGTTGCTTTAATAGGTGATCACCTGCGCCAGCCTCGGCGCCAGGTAGTCATAGGCCTCCGAGTCCTTCTTTGCATCCCGCCGCAGAATCACGCCGGTCACCAGGTCCGTCGCCTGGATCAACGGCTCACTCTCCGACCGCCGCACCGTGACGCGCCGGAACCCGTGGTCAATCTCGCGCGCCTTCATCACGCGCTTTAGCTCGCCGCGCGTCCGTTCGGGCGAGCCAAATTCATCCAGGATCAGCGTGCCCTCGGCGCGCCGATCGGGCGGTATCTGGCGAATAAGCTCAGACACGAAGTACAGGCAAAAATCCAGGCCCGCCATCACGCGGAAGGGGTCGGGCAGGGCGGTCTTGTCGGCGACCAGCGCCCGCGCTTCAAAGTCGGCTTCGCGCAGGCGGCTGAAGACCAACTGGCGCAGCTTGCCAGAAGCCAGCCGGTTGAAGTGAAAGTCAAAGTTGGCGGGCAGGCGCGCCTGCCGCCGAACGTCGGCCAGGGTTGCTCGCAGCCCGTCGGGGTTGGTCGTCGCCACCACGGCCATCACAAAGTAGCGTGACGCGCCCTTGTTGAACGAAAAGCTCGCGTCGCCGGCCTCGTCGCCCGCGAAGGTTTGGGTCAGCATGACCGCCGCTCACCCACCGATGTCGTTCCCAGTTTCCACCAGTTCATCCAGCATTACCACCCAGTCATCCGTTTGCATCTTTGTCCCAGACTTCGCACAGCCGCTTGAAGAACAGCAGAGGTTTGTTTGCAGCCTCTCCTGACAACCGCAACGGAACCCACACTTTCTAAACGAAACGTTACCCCGGTTTTGTCGGGAAATACACACGCCAGAACTACGAAAGCGCTCTTGACCGGTGGTTTCAAAAACTCGGACGGACGCCTCGGGCAGGCTAAGCGGGTGCGCGGTGTTCATCATTGGATCATCACGCGATCTTCACTGGCCTGTTTTTGCCACCAGGCAGTCCAGGCTTCACTTTGAAATGGCCGGGTTTGTGACTTATGCCGTCACAAGTCGGTCCTTGTTCAAGTGATTCAACTTCGACTGGCTGGCTTGCCAGGCCGCCTCTTTTATGTCGTTGTCACTGGACTTAAGCCAGAACCAGAGTTGCGGATCGACTTAATATACCGTCCAGGTGTTGCGGGTTGCGGGTCGCATAATCGGCTTGTTTTCTCGGCATTTCAAATATCCAGAACTCGGACCACCTCTCCACAACTCGACGCCCGATTCAAAATCCTCGGCGTTTCTAGGGTTTCGCAACATCCGCAACTCCGCTGTCGATCCGCAACCCGCCCTTCTGATCCGCAACCTTGTCCTGGATGTAGCCCAGGTTGAGCTTGCTACTTGCCTATGGCCAGGCCTGCCGGGTCACCGGTTCGATTGCGGTCAGCAAGCCCTTGCCGAACGGCGTCAGTTGGACAGCCGCCAGCTTCCGATAGCCGGGGCCCAGGACTTGGTCAGGTCCGTACTCAACTACCAGGATGCCAAAGTCGCACAATGGCCCGACGATCACCCTCTCGACCAGGCTGTGGAGGATGGTGTGCGCCGTCTCATGGTTTTCTATTTGCCAGACCAGGGACGCGTCCTGGATGACCTGGTCGGCGAACGGCTCGAAGGGCGTTGGCTTACCAACAGGAAGCGCCAGCAGGTGCTTGAGCGCTAGGCACGTAAAGCCGTATGGCAACTCGCCGCCGCCATAGGACCAGGGGAAAGCAATGAGCCAGTTGACGCGCGTCCACCAGGTGGTGAACAACAGCCAGACTTGCGTCGCGGCGGGAGCAGCCAGGAATTGCTCACCCCGCTCGGTTTGCTGCCAGCGGCGGGCTGGGCCGCCGCTGACCAGGCCGGCCACAGCCGCCAGCACATGCCGGAAGTACAGCGGCCAGACTTCGGTCTCATTGCGGACCACGTAGACCTGGTCACCGATCTTGTCCTCTAGCTGGGGCGGCTTCACGAACTGGGCACAAATGGCGCGGACGGCCTTGAGCGGCAGGTTGCCGGTGGCCTGGGTGCCGGTGACGCGCTGATCACGCAGATAGGTAAGCAGCGCCAGCACATCGCGGCGCAGGGGCAGGATTTCAGCCGTGGCCCGATCGGCCTTGGAAAGCGTGCGCACCCAGGCTGAGTCCAGGGTGAGCTCGCCCTCGTCCAGCGCATCCGCGATCGTGGCCCACGTATTGCCGACGTCGGCGCTGCGGCCGCGGCCCATGCGGCGCAGTTGAGCGTTGCCGGCTTCCACGTCAAAGGCGTCCGGGTCGAAGTCGCCGCCCACCCATTCCAGGTACTCTTCGTGCTCGGGGTGGCGCGGGTTGCGGATGGCCTCCAGGAACGTCTCGTATCCCCAGACGCCGCCCACATCCTCGGGCGGGCAGGCGCGCTTGCCCGCCACGCAAAGCGGATAGTGCGCGCCCGGCTCGGGCGGCACGATCTTCTCGACGAGCACGGTATGGTTCCAGCCATCGCCGAAGTCGTACTCGTAGACAAACCGGGCGCCGGGCTTGGGGACCACCTGGCTCAGCCGGTAGCGCTGCTCGGGCAGCAGCTCCAAATCGCCTTCATCGTCGTATTCGGTCGCGCCGTAAGTGGCGCCGCCGATCACGAACTGGTGCAGGTGCGAATCGGTCCAGCCCATCACGATCTGCAGGAGGTCATGCAGCTGGCGTAGAGTGGTGTCGCCGGGCACGAGCACGCGCCGCCAGACAGGCGGGCGGGTGCTGTTCAAGGTGATCTTAAGCTGGTAGATAGGGGCGGAAGTTTTGGCCATGGGAACACTCGCGCCAGACGGGCTACGCTTATTTGATATTACCCTGGCGGTGTCGCCTGGTTGCGCACGGCCGTTGTTGCGGGTTCAGCGACGGCTCCGGGTGTGCAGGGTAGGGACAGGCTCAGCGGCTGAGCGGTGGCCTTGCTTGGCGCGCGACTTGAATTTTCTCCGCCAGCCTATTGGTCATCGGCCTCGGCCGCCGTGGCAACGTCAGCAGGCCTTGAAAGGCGCCTGAGCCACTGGACCTGATCAAAGTCCTTATCAAAGCTGGCGAGGAATTCTAAGGCTCGCGTCTGGCAAGCGAGCGCAATCAATGCGTCGTTGAAGTTGAGCTCCCCCTGAGTCTGTTCGACCAGCGCCACGACAGCCGCATACTGTTGTGGCAGATCAGGATAGAGCCAGACGATGGTGTTGGCGGGGAAGTCGTGCCGCAATTGGGCCAGCAGCGCCGATAGTTCGGCCGACCGGCGGTGCTCGTGCGGCGGGCCAGGGTGCTAATGACCTCGGCAAGGACACAGTCGAAGACGACCGGCCTAAAATCGTGCTCGGCCAGAGCAATTTTTATTTCAAGTGAGCGCTGGTGACAGAGGTCCTGCGCGTCGAGGAGGCCCAGGACGAAGGATGTATCTAGGGCAACGCGGGCCGCCACGGCTAATCGTGGTCGTACAACGCTTCGCTATCGGCCACGGCATC
>CAZCEC010000028.1:0-16407 GCA_964497615.1 uncultured Anaerolineales bacterium
GCCGATATCGAAGCGGTAGCCCTTGTAGGTCTCGGTGCGGGCGATGCCGCCGACGAGGCGGTCCTTTTCCAGGACGATGGCCGTCACCCCCCGGCGCGCAAGCTCCACGGCGGCGGTCAGGCCAGCCGGGCCGGCGCCGATGATGACGACCTCATGCATGCGGCCGCAGCTCCGCCAGGATCGCCTCGGCGCGGTCGATGCGCACGGTCTTCTCTGCCACCAGCCGGCCCGCCACCTGCTCGATCAGCGCGCCGCTCGCCCCGGCCGCAATCGCCACCTGGCGCGCGTGCAGGGTCATGTGCCCGCGCTGGATGCCCTCCGTCGCCAGGGCGCGCAGGTCGGCCAGGTTCTGCGCCAGCCCCACGCTCACGATGATCTCGGCCAACGCGCGGGCGGTGGTCACGCCCATCAGCTTGAGCGCGGCCTGGGCGGTGGGGTGCACCTTCGTCGCTCCGCCGATGATGCCCACCGCCATCGGCATCTCCAGGGTGCCCGCCAGCCGCCCCTCCCCATCCACGGCCCAGGTGCTCAACGAGGTGTAGCGCCCGCCGCGCGCGGCGTAGGCATGCGCGCCCGCTTCAATGGCGCGCCAGTCGTTGCCGGTGGCAATGACGACTGCATCCACCCCGTTCATGATACCCTTGTTGTGCGTCGCGGCGCGGTACGGGTCGGCGGCGGCGAAGGCGTAGGCCTCCACGATGCCGTCGCGCACGCGCTCGCCAGTGTAGGCGTCAAAAGCCAGCTCAGCCGCCGGGATGGCGCAGCGCGCCCGCGCCAACCGCCGGTCGGCCAGGTTCGAAAGGATGCGCAGGTGCACCCGCCCGCCGCAGATTTGCTCGATGGCGGGGGCCAGGGTCTCGCAAGCCGTGTTGACGGCGTTGGCTCCCATCGCGTCGCGCGTGTCGTAGATCAGGTGCGCCGCCAGGAATGGGCCGATGGGCGACTCGGCGATCAGCCTGACCTCCAGATCGCGCGCCCCGCCGCCGAACTTGATCAGCACCGGGTCCACCTGGTTCGCCAGGTCCAACAGGTGCGCCTGCTGCTCTAGCAGGCGCAGCCGGGCGCTGTGCACATCGTCCACGTCCAGAATCTGCATCTGCCCGATCATGTGCGGCTCGGTGACGTGGGCAAAGAAGCCCCCGCCGGCCCGCGCCAGCCGCGCCATGAACGACGCGCCCGCCACCACCGACGGCTCCTCGATTGCCATCGGCACCAGCACCTCGCGCCCATTGACCACGAAGTTGGCGGCCACGCCCAGCGGCAGGGCGTGCAGCCCAACGACGTTCTCAATCATGTGGTCGGCCTGGTCGGCTGAGAGTCCCCCGACGCGGCCCAGTGCCGCCCGCTGCTCGCTGTTCAGGCCGGCCCGCGCCGCCACCGTGTCGAGGCGCTCCGCCAGCGATTGCTTGTAGAAACCGGGCAGCCGAGAGGTGGGTTCGTTGGTCATGGTGTCCTCGGAGACGGCGCCGTGGGCGTCAGCAATTGATCGCCCTCCAATGCGTTGATGAAGTCCTGCAAGACGCCCAGCCCGCTCACGCGCAGGCGGCGCCAGGTGTAGCGATCAGCCCAGGTGTGGGTGCGCCCGGCGTCCACGGTCACGGCGCCCCACAAGTCCATTTCGGCGGCCAGCGTGATGCTGAGCGCATCATACTGGCCGGATGGGTACGCAAAGAAACGGGGCCGCGCGCCGATGTGGGCCTCCACGGTCTGGAGCGACCCCAGCATCTGATACAGTTGGAAGTCACGCTCGCGACCGGCCAGCAGTTCGTGCGTCTTGGTGTGCGGCTCGATCTTCCACCCCGCGGCGTACAGCGCCTCCGCCTGCGCCCAGGTGAGATACTCCGGCCGTTCCTCATCCATCAACTGCGTGACGACGAATACGGTGCCGGTGTAGCCATACTGCTCCATCACCGGCGCAACGTGCTCTGCCAGGTCCCGGTAGCCGTCGTCAAACGTGAGCACCACCGCCCGCTCCGGCAGGGGCCGGCCCAGCGACAGGGCCTCCATCAGGTCGTACAGGCTCACGGTGACGTAGCCGCGCGCGTGCAGGTAAGCCATTTGCGCGGCAAAGTCTTCGGGCCGCACCGTCAGGCCCTGGCGCAATTCGTCGGCGCCCTCCGGCCAAGGCCCCACGTAGTGATACATCAGGATGGGCAAACGCACGCGCCGGCTGGCGGCCTCGGCGTCGGGCGTCGGCCAGGGCACGGCGGTGCTGGTGGGCGCAGGCAGGGGCATATCGGTGGACGGTGGGGTGCTGGTTACCGTGGGGGAAGGCAGGGCGGTGGCGCTGGGAGCAGCCGTCGGCGCCAGGATCGCGCGCGTGGCAGTGGCGGGAGGGGGAGTGACCGGCGGCGCGGCCAGGGTGGTTGCCGTCGCCGCCGGCTCCGCGCCCAGGGCTGCATCCGGCCGGCAGCCGGCCAGAAAACCGGCCGCCACCACTAACGCCAGGCCCGTCAACCAGCGCGATACGATTAGGCCTCGCCAACGATTCATTGGGCGAGGATGATAACAGGCGGCCCGCCATTTGTCGAATACAATGTCCATCGTGACGGCCAATGAACACGTGGCGCCGTGGCTGTGGCGGCTCGCCAATTGGGCGCTGTTCCTGTCGCTGGGGGGCGTGGCGGCGTTGGCGGCGGCCCTGGCCCTGGGGGCCGCCGACCCGCCCCGCGCCGGCCCGCTGCTCTGGCAGGATGACTTCAAGAACGGCCTGGAGCGTTGGACTCTGGTCCCCGGCAACGGCAGCGAGATAGCGGCCGAGCATGGCGCCCTGGAGGCCAGCCTAGCAGGCGAAGCGGACGGCACTGCCCTGGCCTTGACATCCGCGCCGGCCGGCAGCTTCACCCTGGAAGTGGCGGGCGCCGCCGTCGAGGGCCTGGCTGCCTATGGACTGGTGTTTGGCTGGCAGGACGACGCCCACTACAGCGCGGTGCTGGTCAACGGCAACGGCTACGCCGAGGCCTTCACCCAGGCCGGCGGGCAGCGCGCCGTCTGGCTAGCGTGGCAGCAGTGGCCCCACCTGCTGTACGGCGCGGAGAGCAACCGGGTGCGGGTGGACGTGCGCGTCGAGGCGGCGGGGACCGTCGTCACCGCGCGGGTGAACGACGAAGTGTTGGCATCAACGGAACTGGCCGGCAGTGCCGGCCAGGTGGGGGTACTGGCGCGCGGCCCAGGGCCGGCGCGGGTGGTCTTTAGCTGGGTGCGTCTGTGGGGCGCGGATTAGCTCTTGAGGAACTTGGTATCGAGGAAGTAGTCGAGCCAAATGCCCATGATGCCGGCCACTGAGATGAAAAGCAGCACCACGTTGCTCCAGGCGAAGTGTTCAAAGGTGGTGCCGAAGCCAATGGTAATGGGGCCCAACGGGATATAGGCGTAGACGATGACCCAGGTGGTGACGGCGGCAACCACAAGTGAGACCGCAATCAAAATCAAGCGCTTAATCTGCATGGCGGGTGTTTCTCCGTTCGGAAATCGTGAAGTTGGAGGAATTGTATAAGAATGCACAGACATCGTCAAATCCAGCTTGCCGCCCATTGGAACCGTATGCGCCGGGGCGGCGTCTGAGTGAGAGCGTGCGCGCGCACGCTGCCTCTTCACCTTTCTAGCTGCGGGTCAAGCTTATGCGCAGAACTCAATTGAGCCTTGGGGTGGGATGCCTGGCGGGCCTCCTGTTTGTCGGCTGTCTCTTTGCCGGCCTCAGCCTTCTGTCGCCGGGCTGGGTGCGCGCAGTGTACGCGCCCGGCCCCACCCAGGTGCCAGCCGCCACCCTCGTCGCCATCGTCGAATCCGAGCAGCCGCTCCCGCCCGACATCACCCCCCACCCCACCGATGAGCTTACGCCCGAACCAACGGCCGCGCCCCTGCCCACCGTGCAAGGCTCGTGCGGCGGCCCGCAGACCATGACCATCGCCTTGCTGGGCATGGACACCCGCGGTGACGACTACGACTACCGCGCCCGCACTGACGCCATCATCTTACTGCGGCTGAACTTCGTCACCGGCCGGGCCGCCATGCTGTCTATCCCGCGCGACCTGTACGTGCCCCTGCCCAACCTGGAGGCGGTGGAGATCGACCAGGCCCGCATCAACAGCGCCTACCTGTACGGCGAAATCTATGGGGTGGCCGGCGGCGGCCCAGCGGAGTTTAGGCAAACGGTGGAGCTGAATTTCGGCCTGCGTGTTGACCGGTACGTCCTCATCAACTTCGCCGCCTTCAAGCGGGTGGTGGACGCGGTGGGCGGCATTGACGTGGACGTGCCCAAGCCCATCTACGACGCGGCCTTTCCGGCCGACGAGGGCGACGGCACCATCGTTTTCGAAGTGCCGGCCGGCATCATCCGTATGGACGGGGCCACGGCTCTGCGCTACGCCCGCACCCGCCACCAGGACGACGACTACCACCGCATCAAGCGCCAGCAAGCCGTCCTGCTTGCCCTGCGCGACCGGCTCGCCCGGCCCGAGGTCATCCCGCAGATTCCTGGCCTCATCGCCGCCATGCAGGGCGCGGGCCGCACCGACCTCTCCCCGCAGGAGATGGCGGCGCTGGCCTGCCTCGGCCCCACCATCAACCGCGACCTCATTACCAGCCTGTCCATTGACGGCACCATGATCCTGCCGTACACCACGCCGACCGGCGGGCGCGTGGGCGTCCCCAACCGCGAGTTGATCGCGCCGCTCGTCGAGACGTTCCTCAACAGCACGAATTAGGGTTCTTCCGCGATCGGCCCGATTTGACGACTCCCTGCCCCAGGTGTTACCATTGCGCGACTGTCCGCAATAAGGAGAAGAAGCATGGCGCAGGTTGAACGCGATCGCGAAATCCGCCGGAACCGCAACCGCAACAAGAAGAAGCGCGCCCTGCGGGCGCGCCTGGCCACTGAGCGCGACAGCAAGGTGCGCGCGCGCCTCATCGCCAAGTTCAAGAAGATCAGCCCCAATTCGCCCATCCCCGAGAAGTAGCCGGCTACTCGGACGGCACTCCAGAATGGCCCGCCGGAGGCGACCCACGCCTCCGGCGGGCCGGCCTGTTTAATGCCTCAGTGAACTTCCACGGGCGCCCGCAGGTAGGCAGGTAGATATGACCCACCCACTCGCTTAGGAGGCGCCATGCGCCGTGACTTGCTTGCCGCCCTTGCCGCCGCCTGGCTGATGGCCGCCTGCAGCCCCCTCCAGACGCCGGTACTAATCCTCACCCAGCCGCCAGCCGCCACAGCCGCGCCTTCGCTCACGCCGCCGCCCGCCACAGCTACCACCCTTCCTGGCCCAACGTCGCCGCCCCTGGCCACGGAGCCCGCGCCGCCCCCCTCTGCCACGCCCCCGCCCGGATTCGACGCCGAGGCTTGGGATTGGAACGACCGCTCCCCGTTCGCCGCCGGCCTGGCCGAGAGCGAGGTCGAGATGCTGGCGCAGCTTTGGGCCGCGCCGCTCTATGTTCTGGAGCTCGAAATCGCCGCCGACCTGACCGCCGTGGCTGGACGGGCCACCGTCTATTACACCAACCAGGAGACCGTCCCCCTGGAGGAGATATGGTTTCACCTCCACCCGAACTTGCTGGGCGGCAGCCTGACGATGTCGAACGTGACGCTTGGCGGCGGCCAGGCCGTCAACGTGGACTATGCGCCCGGCGAGACGGCGGTGCAGGTGCCGCTCGCCGAGCCCCTGCTCCCCGGCGCGCAGGTGGTGGTGAAGATGGACTTCGCCGTGCAGGTGCCCACTTCCCTGGAGCGCAACTATGGGGTGTTGGCCTCCACCGACGGCATCCTGGCGCTGGCCCACTTCTACCCCATGTTGGCGGTGTACGACGACGAGGGCTGGAACATCGCCCCGCCCGCCCCGCGCGGCGACCTCACCTATGCCGACGCCAGCTTCTTCGCAGCCTCTGTGCGCGCACCCGCGTCCGTCGTGGTGGCCGCCGCCGGCCAGCGCGTGCAGACCGCCACTGCCGCCGGCCAGACAACCTCGACCTACCTGGCCGGCCCAGCCCGGGACTTCTACCTGGCCGCCAGCGCGGACTTCGCCCTGGTGAGCGCCAGGTGGGGCAACGTGCAGCTCAACAGCTATGCGCCCGCCCGCCACGCCGCCGCTGCCGAAGATGTGCTGGCCTTCGCCGCCGCCGCGCTGGAGTCATTCACCGCCCGCTATGGTCCCTACCCCTACACCGAACTGTACTTCGTCGCCATCCCCACCCTCGCCCTCGGCATCGAGTATCCCGGGATGATCGCCCTCAACCGCGACTTGTACGATCCCGCCGCCGACTTCGGCGCGACGCCGGTCGAGGTACTCCTGGAATCGACCACCGTGCACGAAGTGGGGCACCAGTGGTTCTATAATGTGATCGGCAATGATCAATTGGACGAGCCCTGGCTGGACGAGTCCTTGACCCAGTACGCTACCTGGCGCTACTACCTCGACCAATACGGCCCCGGTGGCGAAGAGGGCTTCGGCCAAGCCCTGGACGGCCGCTGGGCGCGCGTGGACCGGGCCTTCATCCCCATCGGCCTGCCCGTGAGTGAATACTCCGACCTCGAATACGGCGCCATCGTCTATGGGCGCGGGCCGTTCTTCTTTGACGCCCTCGCCGAGCAGATGGGTGAGCCCGCCATGGAGGCCTTCCTGCGCGATTACACCCGGCAGTTCCGCTGGGGCATCGTCACCGGCAACGACCTCAAGGCTCTGGCCGAGACATTCTGCAACTGCGCGCTGGACGAGGCATTTGTGGGGTGGGTCTGGCCGTGACCGCCTCCCCGCTCACCGCCGCGGACGTATGCGTGGAGGCCTTCGAGGCCGCGCGCCAGATCAACAGCGAGTGGGCACTGTCGCGCGCCTTGCGCGGCATGGCCCGCCACCTGCCGCCCGCTTGCGTGCCCGACGCCCTGGCCCTGACGCGCGCCATGCGCACACCCAGCCTGAGGGGCCGCACCCTCATGGCCCTTGCCCTGGCCGCGCCGGAATCCGACCGCCTCGCCCTCCTGGCCGAAGCCGATGCCTGCCTACGGCTTATGACCTCACCCGCCGACATGGTGGCGCCCCTGTCGGCGCTGGCGGGCTATCTCGGCGGCGAGGCTGGCGCGGAGGCCGCGGGCCGGGCCCTGCGCTTGATGTCCAACCTCCGTGACGACTATGAACTCGGCTGGTCGATTGCAGGCCTCGCGCCCTACCTTTCACCCGACGCGCGGCTGGAGGCCCTGGACCTCCTGCGCGGCCTCGCCGACGACGGCGCCCGCGCCAGCGCCCTGGCCGAACTCTCCGCCCACCTGCCGGAGACCGTGGAGGACGCGGTGCTGGACGAGGCGATTGCCACCGCGCGCGCCCTGGACGATGACGAAACCCGCGCCCGCGCCCTGGCCGAAATGCTAGAGCGCCTGCCCGAACCGGACCGCCCGGCCGTGGCTCTTGAGGCCCTGGCTGCCGCGGCCCTTACCGGCGAGGCCATGCCCTGGGCGCGCGTGCTGCGAGCCGCCGCCCCGCACCTGCCGTCCGGCGACGTGGCACGCGCCGTGGATCAGGCCCTCGGTGTGCTGCCCGCCGACGCCCGCGCCGAGGCACTAATCGCATTGCTGCCGGTGGCCTCGCCCGACCAGCGCACCCCCCTGGCCGGCAACGCCCTCGACGCCGCCGCGCAGGTCGGCGACGAGTGGACGCGGGCCACGCTCATCAGCCGGATAGCCGGCTACTTGACGGCCAGCCAACTGGCCCGTGCCCTGGACTTGGCGCGCGCCCTCCGCGACCCATGGGCACGCGCCGACCTCCTGGGCGACCTGGCCGCCGCCATGCCGCACTCCGAAAGTGCGCCGGTGCTGGCCGAGGCCCTGGCCGCAGCCCGCAGCGCCTCCAGCCCTTGGGTGCGCGCCCGCGCCCTGACGGGCGTAGCTGCGAATTGGGAAACTGGCCGTTGACTCCTGGAACAGATGATCTAAACTAAGATCACTCTACTTGCCCATTGTGGCGCTGAAAGGAGAACCTATGCCCCGCGTCGTCCACTTCGAAATATCGGCCAACAACCCCGAGGCCCAGGCCAAGTTCTATAGCGAGACCTTTGGCTGGGAGATCACCAAGTGGGCCGGCCCCCAGGATTACTGGCTGATCAAGACCGGCGAGCCTGGCACCCCCGGCATTGATGGCGGCTTCTTCAAGCCCACCGAGACCTTCACCGCCACCGTCAACACGATCCAGGTGGACAACCTGGACGCTTATATTGAGAAGGTAAAGGCCGCGGGCGGCACCGTGGCTCTAGAGAAGCAGCCCATCCCCGGCGTCGGCTGGCTGGCCTACTGCAAGGACCCCGAAGGCACCCTGTTCGGCCTCCACCAGGAGGACCCAAGCGCGGGTATGGGCTAGGCCATGGCAGCCAAAACCCTGGCCGAGAAGATGAAGCTGAGGCCCGGTCAGCGCATCGCCCTCATCAACGCGCCGGACGGATACCTGGATGAGCTGGGCCCCCTGCCCGATAGCGTGGAGGTGGTGAGCGCCCTGCGCGGCAAGTTTGATTGGGTACAGGTATTCGTCAAGAATCAGGCTGAGATCAGCAAGCTTGCGACCAAGGCCATCGCCGCCCTCAAGCCAGAGAGCCTGCTGTGGATTTCATTCCCCAAGGGATCGTCCAAGATTCAAACCGACCTGACGCGCGACCGTGGCTGGGACGCGCTGCACGACCAGGACCTGAAATGGGTGAATCTGATCTCGGTGAATGAGGTTTGGTCGGCCTTCGCGCTGCGCCCGTACCGGCCCGGCGAGGCGCGCACCCGCTGGTGGTCCTGAGGGAACCAATTCGGACCCCTTCGCGTCTATTATGTGCGAAGGAGTAACGAAGATGAAACGGCTATTGGTAACCCTCATACTGGTCTCCATGGTGCTGGCCGCGTGTACCACGCCGGCCACACCGGTGGAGTCGACGGCGACGCCCAGCCCCACCGGCACGCCCGCGGTCACGGAATTCCCCGGCACCGCCGAGGTGCCGCTCGACGCGCAGCACCCCGCGGTCAAAGCCGCGCTCGAAGCGTTGGCGGCCTCGCTTAACATCGCGGTGGATCAGATTAAGCTCATCAGCGCTGAAGCAGTTGAGTGGCCGGATGGCTGCCTGGGCGTGCATCGCCCCGAGGTGATGTGCGCGCAGGGCATCGTCCCCGGCTTCCGCATCGTGCTCTCGGCGAACGGCGCCGAGTACGTCTATCACACGAACGCGGATGGCTCCGCCCTCACCCCGGCCGGCCAGCCGGCCGCCGAGGTCCCCGCGGACCTGGTCGAGGCCGCGCGGCAAGCACTGGCCAAGGCCCTGGGTGTGGCGCTGGATGACATCACCCTGTTCAACGCCGTGCCGGTCGAATGGCCGGATGCCTGCCTGGGGTTGGCCCTGCCCGGTGTGGCGTGCGCGGAGGTCATCACGCCCGGCTACCTGATCGAGTTGGACGTGAACGGCCAGGTGTACGGCTATCACGCCAACCAGGATGGCAGCGCGCTGCGGCCCGGCAGCCTGGTGCTGACGTGGACGCGCGATGGCGGCTTCGCGGGCTTCTGCGACAGCCTGGCCGTCTTCGCCTCGGGCGAGATTGAAGCCCGGAACTGCAAGCACGGCGATGGCGCTGCGCTGCAAGGCGTGCTGACCAGCGACGAGCGCGCCGAACTGGAGGCCCTGCTGGCCGCGTACGGTTCCGTGGTGGCCGAGGAGGCCAATGACCCGAACGTGTCCGACGCCATGGCGGTGCGGCTGGTGCTCTACGGCAACGGCAGCGCCCAGCCTGGCGAGGGCGAGCAGAATGCCATGATGCTTTGGGCGCAGGAACTGTACACTCGGCTTGGGCAGTAGCCCACGTGTAGCACCACAAAAAAGAGCGCGCCGGTCGCGATGACCGGCGCGCTCTTTTTTGTGGACCAGCTTGTGCTCTGGTGTGCCCCCACGGGGATTCGAACCCCGGTTTTGGCCTTGAAAGGGCCGCGTCCTGGTCCACTAGACGATGGGGGCGCAGGGTACTGCGCAGCGCAGCGTACTGCGCGGCGCGAGCCGGGTGCATTCTACCAGAGAGGCAGAGAAAGAGAAAGAGAAGTTACGCAGGATCAGGGCAGGTGCCGAATGAAGACGTAGTGCGGACCGCTGAATGGCAGATCGAACACGTCGCCGACGGGCTGGAAGCCGAGGGCGGTGTAGAAGCCAAGGGCGCTGACGCGGCCGTTGCACCAAAGCAAGGCGGCAGCCTGGGCCGCGACATAGCGCACACAGGCCTCCACCAGCAACCGGCCGCAGCCCTGGCCCTGGCAGTCAGGCAGCACCGCCATGCCCCGCAGCCGGTAAGCACGCACATCGGGTGCGCCGGGCGCGGCCTCGCGATACACGGAGGCGATGCCGACGAGGCGAATGCCCGCAAAGGCCCCGGCGTGCCAGGTCTCGGGACTATCATCGTTGGGGTAAACGGTGCTCGCGGGCGGCTGCCCTGGCCGCAGGACCGCCTGCCGGATGGGCCGCACTTCGGCCACGGGAACAGGACGAATTTCGAAGCTCGGGCTGGTCATCAAAGCGGCGTGATCATACCATGCTCATTTGTCTTCGGTGAGTCGCAGTCCTACAATAGCCGTCATCCATGCCTGGTGAGCTGATTCTGCTGGTGGACGACGAATCCAACATTATCGAGCTGGCGCGCCTGTACCTTGAACGCGAAGGCTTCCGCGTGGACGCCGTGGGCGATGGGTTGGCCGCCGTGGCGCGCGTGGACAAGACGCCTCCGGCGCTGATGGTGCTGGACCTGATGCTGCCTGGACTGGATGGCTACGAAGTCTGCAAGCAGGTGCGGGCCAGGTCCGACCTGCCCATCCTCATGCTCACTGCCCGCGACGAGGATATTGACAAGATCATCGGGCTGGAGCTGGGCGCCGATGACTACCTGACCAAACCCTTCAACCCGCGCGAACTGGTGGCGCGCGTCAAGGCCATCCTGCGCCGCACCGGCCCTGACCGCCCCCCAGCGGACGCCGAAGCCGCGCCCGTGCACGTCGGCGACGTGACGATTGACCCCGGCAGTCGTGAGGTCAGCGTGGCGGGAAGGCAAGTTAGCCTGCGCGCCAAGGAGTTCGACCTGCTGCTGGCGCTGGCCGAGAACCGCGGCCGGGTGCTCACGCGCGAGAAGCTGCTCAACCTGGTGTGGGGCTTCGACTTCTACGGGCAGACGCGGACCGTGGACGTGCACATCGCCCACGTACGCAAGGCGCTGGCCGGCAGCCACGTAAACATCGAGACTGTGACCGGCGTCGGCTACAAGCTCGTCGCCCATTGACCCTAAGAAGGAGCCGACATGAAGAAACCAGAAGCCAAGTCCGATCCAGCAGCCTCCAAGCAGATCACCAGCTACATCGCGGAAGTGGGCGGGTGGCGCGGCCAACTTTTGGGCCGGCTGCGCAAGCTCATCCAGGCCGCCGGGCCGGAACTGGCCGAGGAATGGAAGTGGGGCTCGCCGGTGTGGTCGCATCGGGGAAATGTCTTGTCGGCCAGCGCCTTTAAGGACCACGTCAAGCTCAACTTCTTCCAGGGCGACAGCCTGCCGGACCCGGCCGGTCTGTTCAATGCCGGCCTGGAGGCCAAGGCCACGCGGGCAATTGACTTCCACGAGGGCGAGGCGCCCAAAGAAGGGGCGCTCAAGGCCCTCATCCGCGCCGCCATCGCGCACAACGCGGCCGGCGGCAAGAAACGCTAGCGGCGGGCCGGTTTTACACAGCGTTTACACCCCGGCCATGCCTGGCGCGCGGCGGGCCGCCATAATAAGCACGGGGCGCCATGAACTCCCTCAGCCAGCGTCTCTTCCTCGCTTTCCTGGGCGTTATCGCCATCGTGCTCACCAGCGTCAGCCTCGCGCTGCTGGTGCTGTTGCGCAACAACCCCCTGGTGGAGCGCCAGGCCTTTGCCCGCCTGCACACCGTATCCACGGTCGTGGTGCGGCAGGCCCTGCTGGGCAGCGACTCGCGCCCGGCCGATCTGCGCCGCGTCATCGGCGAGATCGCCCTCACCTACGATGCCCGGGTGCTGCTCACCCAGACCGATGGGACGGTGCTGATGGACTCGGCCGACGGCGCGGAGCCGGGGCTGGAACTGCGCCGCTTCCGCGCGGCCCAATCCGACACGGCCTTTCCGGAGGCTGTGGTGGGCACCGCGCGCGACAACCGCCTGCGCGTGTGGCTGTATGTCGCCCGGCCCATCCTGGGCGACCGGATGTTGGTGGTGGCAGGCCGGCCACCCGGCTTCTCGGCCCTGCTCTACTTTAGCGACAACCTTCTCTGGCCGCTCATCCAGGCGGCGGGGCTGGCGGCCTTGGTGTCCGGCCTGCTGGCAATCCTCATCGCCCGCGGCATTGCGCGCCCCCTGCAGAAAATGGCCGGCGTCGCGCAGGGCATCGCGCACGGCAATTACAGCCAGGCCGCGCCGGAGACCGGGCCAGAAGAGGTCCGCGCACTGGCCGAGGCGCTCAATAGCATGGCGCGGCAGGTGCAGGCCAACACGCAATCCCAGCGCGACTTCCTGGCCAATGTCTCACACGAACTGCGCACGCCGCTGACCTCCATCCAGGGTTTTGCCCAGGCCATCCTCGACGGCGCGGCCGAGTCGCCCGCAGCCCTTAATCGCTCCGCCACTATCATCCATAGCGAGGCGGACCGGATGAGGCGCTTGGTGGAGAATTTGCTGGGGCTGGCGCGGCTCGAGGCCAGCCTGCATACCTTGGCCCAAACGCCGGGGGACCTGCGCGCCGTGCTGGAAGCGGTCATCGCGAAGTTCGAGCCCCAGGCCGCGGCCAATGGCGTGATACTGCTGGCCGAACTGCCACCCGCCCTTCCATCCGTCACGGGCGACGGCGACCGGCTGGCGCAGGTGTTCACCAACTTAATCGACAATGCCCTCAAGCACACGCCCAGCTCCGGCCGCGTGACGGTGCGCTCGGCCACAGTAGGGGGTCAGGTGAGCGTAAGCGTGGCAGATACCGGCCCCGGCATCCCGCTGGCGGACCAGGCGCGGGTGTTCGAGCGCTTTTACCAGGTGGACAAGGCGCGGGCGCGCGGCGCGGGCGTGGGGCTGGGTTTAGCGATCAGCAAAGAGATTGTGGAGGCGCACGGTGGCCGGCTGAGCGTCGAGAGCCGGCCGGGCACGGGGGCGATATTTACTGTGAGTTTGCCGGCGGGGAAGGCGTGAAGCGTAAAACGTGATCCGTGATTGGCATGCGCTCCCAGCGCCTTTCACGTCTCACGTTTCACGCTTCTCGTTTCGCCTGCAGTCTGCTTACGCTGCTTGCTTTTCAGTCTTCGGAGCCTTCAGCGCCTCCAGTTGGGCTTCCAACTGCACGCGCTTGGTCTCAGCAGCGGTGCGGGCGTCGTCCACCAAGGACTCAAAGCGCTCGCGCGTGCGGGTCTGCAATTCGCGGCCCGAGGTCGGCGCGAGCAGCAACGCGGCCACCGAGCCCACAATCGCGCCGCTCATCAGGCCCGCCAAGAAACCAGTGATTTTGCCCATGATTTACCTCCATAGAGTCGGGATCGGACTGAATTCATTATACGTTACGCATATGGGCGCGTAAAGTTGCAGGCGAAAATCAGATGGTTAGTGACCGAGAACGCGGACGCTGTCTTCGCGGGGCTGCTGGACCATGCGCCAGCGGCCAAAGCGCCGGAGCAGGCCGCGCACCTCGTCGCGCAGGGCGCGCATGCGGTCATCCTTGGCCTTCCAGTGGCCCTGCACCTGCTGGAGGACGAGGGCGCTGTCGCCCCGCACCTCCAGGCTGGCAGCGCTGGCGCGGTCGCCGAGGCGGGCGAGCAGGTCGCGCAGACCGGCCAGGAGGGTGAGGTACTCGGCTTCGTTGTTGGTGAGGCTGCCAGGGAAGTCCAGGCGTTCGGGGCGGCCGGCGCGGCCAGCCTCAAACAGCGCGTAGCTGCCGTAGCCCGCGCCAGGGTTGCCCAGGCTGCCGCCATCGAAGATCAACAGAAAGTCGGGCGGCTCGCTCCACTCGCCAGTTTCAAGCCCCAGGCCCATCTGCCGGGCGAGGGGCGGCGCCGGGTAGATTTCGGCCAGGCGCTGAAGCAAATCGGCTCGCTCGGATTCCGGCAGGGCGGCGATGGCTTCGAGGAGTTGCTGGATCACGGTTCACGCGTCGCGTTCCGCCAGCGCCCGGTCGTACATGGCCAGCATGTTGGCGGTGTGAAGCTGAGTCACCAGGCCGTTGAGGGGGATGCGGCTCTTGCCGCAGCTTTCGATATCAATCTCGCGGGCGGCCTGGCGCGGCTTGCCGCGTTTCACCAACTGCTCGGCCTTCTTGCGTGCGCTGTCCAGGTACTTGAGATTCGAGCGCACGGCGTCGTCGATCTCGCCGCGCAGCACCAGCTCGCCGTGCCCCTGGACCACGTTCTCCAGCCCCATGGACGGGATGGTCTGCATGGAGCGCGCCAGGTCCTCGGCGCTGCCATCCACGATGTAAGGCAGCGGCATCATCATGTCGCCGGCAAAGAGAATGCGATCCTCGCGCAGGAGCACGGAAATCGAGTCGGCCGAGGGACCGGGAGTGGGGAAGAGCTGGAGGGTCTTCTTGCCCAGGTAGAGCAGGAGCATGCCGTCTTCGAGCAGGACGGTGGGCAGCACGACTTCGGCATCGGCCAGCTCGGGCGCCTGGGCCTTGGCGCGGGCCATGCCCTGCCGGCCCACGGTGTCCAGCTTCTCGCGGCAGAGGACGTGCCCAATGGCGCGCGCCTGCGGGAAGAGATAGGCGCCGTTGGTGTGGTCGGCGTGATAGTGGGTGTAGATCAGGTACTGGACGCGCGTGGAGAGGCGGTTCTCGACGAAGTCTTTGATTTCAAGGGTTTCGTGGGGAAAGGCCAGGGTATCAATCAGCACGGCCCCGTCCGAGTAAACGATCAACCCGGCGGTCACCTGTGCATAGACTTCGCTGGTAAAAACGTAGATGTCTTCGGAGACGCGTTCCCTGAGCATGGGCAGGTGCCTAGATAGGAGTGACTGGCGAGTGGCTTATAGCACACCCGCTTAGCGTTCGTCAAGGTTAATGTAGTTTTACGTAGGTTTGTGCAGCTTTCAGTCGTCGTCGAGGTGGCTGGCACGCCGCACCGCATCCCAGCCATACCTGGCGCGGATCTTGTCCATCGCCTCGGCCAGCCGCGCTTCGCGGCTCTCATCCGGCGGTTCGAACAGGCCGAGCTGCCGGGCCGGGGCCTGCAAGCCCGAGACGCCCACGCCCAACAGCCGCACCGCCCGCCCGCGCGTCCAGGCGGCGCGGAACAGGGCCTCGGCGGCGGCGAAGACCTCGCCCTCCAGGTCGGTGGGCTGGGGGAGGGTGCTCTGCCGGGTGATGGTCTCGAAGGGCGGCCAGCGCAGCTTGAGCTTGACGGTGCGGGCGGCCAGGCCGTTGTGGCGCAGGCTGGCCGCCACCTGGTCGCACAACTCGCGCAGGATGCGCCGGAGGGCAGCGCCCTCGCTCACGTCGCGCGCAAAGGTAATCTCCTTGGAGATGGACTTGGCCTCGCGCTCTGGCTCCACGGGGCGGTCGTCCTGGCCGCGGGCATGGCGGGCCAGGTCCAGCCCGGCCGCGCCGAAGCGCTGTTCCAGGTCGGCGGCGGGCCAGGCGGCGAGGTCGCCGATGGTGCGCAGCCCGAGGAGGGCCAGACGCTCCCGAGTTTTAGGCCCCACGCCCCACAGCATGTTGATGGGGAGCAGGCGCAGGAAGTCGGCCTCCTGGCCGGAGGGCACGACGATGAGGCCGCGGGGCTTGCCCACGTTGGTGGCGATCTTGGCGACGAGTTTGTTGGTGGCGACGCCAAAGGAGGACGGCAGGCGTAGATCAGCCTGGATGCGGGCCTGCAGCATGGTGGCAACCTCGCCGCCGGAGCGCGGATCGCCGGTCATATCGAGGAAGGCTTCGTCAATTGAAATCTGTTCGACCAGGGGCGTCTCGCGATCGAACAGGGCCATCACCTGGCGCGAGTATTCGCTATAGAGCTTGTGGCGCGGCGGCAGCAGCGTGAGTTGCGGGCACAGGCGCAGGGCACGCGCGGTGGGCAGGGCAGAGTGCACGCCGAATTTGCGCGCCGCATAGGAGGCGGTGGCGATCACGCCGCGCTCATCCGGGGCGCCGCCGACCGCGAAGGCGGTGCCGGCCAGGTCCGGGTTCAGCAGTTCTTCCACCGAGCAGAAGAAGGCGTCCAGATCAACGTGGAGGATGGTGCGGGGGGGCATGCGTGTTAGGGCGGGTTATGCGGCGGGGAAAGGCCGATGAGGTTACACGCGGCGAGACACGATTGACATTCATTCCAAACCGTGCCATAATTCTCGTATCATCTTCCCCGGACTTCCACGGGGTATTTTATTGTGACCCAGGCTGGGTCAAGCGCTATCCTTTAGAAAGGAGGAGGTGGTGTCCCATATGAGTACGTCTGGTCG
>CAZCEC010000028.1:16473-42309 GCA_964497615.1 uncultured Anaerolineales bacterium
ATGCGCCGGGGCACGCCTCCCCAAGTAAGTTCTGAGTTTGTGTGCCCCGGCGCACAAAAGGCCGTCCTGCAAAGGGCGGCCTTTTGCTTTAACCAAAGACGATGCCCAGGCCCCGCGCCATGCGGACCTGCTCGCCGTCCGGGTCCACGCGCTTGGGCACGGCGGTGGCTTCTTCGAGCGTGGTGTCCACAATGGATAGGCCGCGCACGCCCACCATGCGGCCCCAGCCGCCCTCGGCTGCCAGCCGCACCGCGGCGGCTCCGAAGCGCGTGGCCAGCCAGCGGTCGAAGTGGCTGGGCGTGCCGCCGCGCTGCACGTGACCGAGCACGGTGACGCGGGTGCTCTTGCCCGTGCGCGCTTCGATGTGCGCGCCCACCTGAAAGCTGATGCCGCCCAGCCGCGCGGTGGTGATCTCGTCGCCGGCCCGGCTGAACGCCTGGGCGCCGTCCAACGGCCGCGCGCCCTCCGCCACGGCCACCAGGCTGAATTTGCGTCCGGCGGCCTCGCGTTCCTGAATCTTGCCGCACACCACGCCGATATCGAACGGCATCTCCGGGATGAGGATGGCATCGGCATCGCCCGACACCCCGGCCTGCAGGGCGATGAAGCCGGCGTCGCGCCCCATCAACTCGAGGACCATGACGCGGTGGTGGCTCTCGGCGGTAGTGTGCAGCCGGTCGAAGGCCTCGGTGGCAATGCCCAGGGCGGTGTCGAAGCCGAAGGTGACGTCGGTGCCGTCCAGGTCGTTGTCAATGGTCTTCGGCACGCCCACGATGGGCAGTCCAAACTTCTGCCGTAGTTCGGTGGCAATGCGCAGCGTGCCGTCGCCGCCGACGACCACCAACCCATCCAGCCCCAGCCGGGCGAAGCCCCCCTCCACCTCGTGCGAGATGTCCTCGATGACTTCCTGGCCGTCGCGCATCACCCAGCGGGCGAAGGGGTTGCCGCGATTGGCGGTGCCGAGCACCGTGCCGCCGCGGCCCAACAGCCCGCGCACCGCTTCGGGCGGCAGGGGACGGCTCATGGTCTCCTGCACCAGGCCGTCGAAGCCGTTCTCGATGCCGATGACGTCGCACTGATAATCGTTGGCGGCCGTCTTGACCACGGCGCGGATGACGGCGTTGAGGCCGGGGGCGTCGCCGCCGCCGGTGAGGATGCCGAGGCGTTTCATTGACTTCGCTCCACCGCGATGAGGGACAGGAACTCAAAGGCCAGGTTGGCGGCCAGGATCGCCGTGATGTCGCCGTGATCGTAGGGCGGGCTGACTTCCACCAGGTCGAAGCCGATCAGGGGCAGCCCGCGCAGCCCGCGCACCAGTCGTAGTAGTTCGTGGCTGGTGAAGCCGCCAACCTCCGGCGTGCCGGTGCCGGGCGCGAACGCTGGGTCGGCCGAGTCAATGTCCAGGGACACGTAGACTGGGCCGCCAGCCACGGTGGCCTGGATGGCGGCGATGACGGCGGGGACGCCCATGCCGGCCGCCTCATCCATCGTGATGACGCGCACGCCCAGGTCGCGGGCGTCCTGCCAGTCGCCGGGGGCGCTGGTGGGGCCGCGCAACCCCACCTGGATGTAGCGGGCCGGGTTGACGAGCTTTTCCTCCAGCGCGCGGCGGAAGGGTGTGCCGTGGCTGTAGGGCCGGCCGCCAAACTCGGTGTCCCAGGTGTCGGGGTGCGAGTCGAAGTGCACAACGCCCAACGGGCCGTGCCGGGCGGCGTGGGCGCGCAGCAGCGGCAGGCTGATGGAATGGTCGCCGCCCAGCGCCAGCACGGTGACGCCCGCCCTCAGCACCGCGCCCACCTCCTGCTGGATGTGAGCCATCGTGTCTTCGATGCTGGGGGGGATAACGTCCACGTCGCCGTAGTCCACCACGGTGAGCGCTTCGAGCGGGCGGACGGCCAGGGGGTTGTTGTAGCCCCACAGCATCAACGAGGCCTCGCGGATTTTGCGCGGACCCAGGCGCGTGCCGCTGCGGTAGGAGGTGCCGCCGTCGTAAGGGATGCCGACCACGGCTACGTCCACGCCGGCCAGTTCGCGGCTGACGGGGCAACGCATGAAGGAAGTAATGCCGGCGAAAGGCTGCAGCTCGGCGCCGTAAGCGGAAGTCATGCCGGTTCCTTAAATGAGGCGGCCCTCCGGGGAGGGCCGCCTGCCAATCGCTGTGTTAGCTGTCGCTGTCGGCGCCGAAGGCGGTGACTTCGAGATCGTCATAGCGGATCTCGGCGGGCACCTCGTCGCCGCTCCAGGCGTACAGGCCGATGTCGCCGCTGGTGAAGGTGCTGTCGCTGACCTCGTCGATCAGCGTGCCGTCCACATACAGGGCGATGCGGCCCTCGGCGCAGTCCATCCCCAGCCGATACGAGGCTGCATTCTTGGTGATGTCGTCCGAGACGCCCTCGGCCAGGATGTCGTCGGCGTCGTCAATGTACAGGCGGATGGTGTAATCGCCTTCGGAGGTGATGCCGACGTAGTAGAACTCATCCAGGAACTGGTAGTGGCACATCATGCCGAAGACAGTGTCCGGCGTGCCGTTGGTGTTCTCGGCAGTCACTTCCAGGTGGATATCCTCGAAGCTCTGGTCGGGGTTGCACCAGACGTACCACTCGGTCTCGATGACCTCGATCACGAACTTCCCGCCGCTGTAGTCGGTGGAGCTGGTGTCGTCGCTGTCCACGCACCAGTCACCGCTCGAGTTGGAGAAGTTGTCGCGGTAGAGCGCCGAGCCGCCGGGCGCGGCGCAGGCCAGCCCAGCGATCACCAGCATTACGATTGGAAGCAGCAGCCACCTCTTGTTCATCGCATTCTCCTCTATCAATAATGTCGCGCCTAACGCGCCGAATGAGCCTGGCTGGGGCCAGGGCAGGCGGATTTTGCCACAACTCCGCAGGCCGGGCAACTAACTGACAACCGGGGCCGGCTCGACCGTGTGCGCGTCGCGGCGCGGGGCGAAGAGCCACACCAGGGGCAGGGTCAGCAGGATAAGGATCACGCTCACCTGGAAGGGCAGGGCGAAGTTCTGAGCGTAGAGCTCGCCCGCGATGAGCGGGCCCAACACCGTGGCGGAGGCGCTGACCGTTTCCATGATACCAAAGGCCAGGCCGCTTTCAGCGGCGCTGACCACGCGGCCGACCTGCGCGGCGGCCATGTTGTGCGCCAGGAACCAGCCCGCGCGCAGGAAGTACACCGCAAACAGCCAGTTGCGGGTGGTGGTGGCGAGAAACAAGATCAGCCCGAGGGCCAGCATGGATTGCGCCAGCAGGAAGCCGCGCCGGGGGAGGCGTTGGCCGAGCAAGAGGTTGAAGGTGACGGTGCCGAGGGAGTTGGCCGAGCCGAGCAGGCCCACCAGGCCCACGTCGAAGCCGCGCGCCTCGACCACGAAGTTGGGCATAAACGGCAGGCCGATCTGCATGGCTAGCAGAGCGGCCAGCATGAGGCAGACGAAGCCAATGAAGCGCCGGTTGCGGAACAGGGCGCCGTAACGGCTGTGGCCGGGGGTGCGCGGGTCCGGCGGCTGGTGGCGGATGAGGAGCACCGCCAGGGTGGAAAATGCAAACGCGGCGGCGGCGGCAGCGAAAACCATCCGCGGCTCAAACCAGCGGGCGATGTAGCCGCCCAGGGCCGGCGACACGATGGTGCCGGCCCAGAACCCGGCCGAGACCAGGGTAATGGCCCGCTGAACGCTTTGCCCCTCGCGCGCCGCCGAGACATAGGCGTAGAGCGGGGAGAGCACAAAGCCGGTGAAGGTGTAGGCGATGAGGGCGGGCGCGAACAGGCGCAGGTCGCGCGCCACGAACATGACGAGGGTGGTGAGCAGGCCAAGCAGCCAAGCGGCCAGCAGCATCGGCTTGCGGCCAAAGCGATCGGCCAGGAGGCCGGCGGGGATGTGGGCCAGGCCCGCGGCCAGCCCCGCCGCCGCCAGAATCGAGCCGATGGCGACCGGGTCCGCGCCCAGGTCGCGCAGGTAGAGCGGCTGGATGTAGATGAACAGGCCCTCGCCCATGCCCCACATAAACAGGGCGAAGACCAGCAGGCGGTTGTCGCGGCTCATGCGAGTGCGGCGGCGCCGCGCGCGAGGACGAACTTCACGGCGGCCTGGCTCACCAGGTCGCGCTCCGGTCCTTCGGTGATGATGTGGCCGCTGCGTTCCAGCCACAACAAGTCCTTGTCGGCGCTGCCCAGCCGGTCAAAGAGGTATTGGCCGTTGGCGGGCGCCACGCTCGTGTCGCGCCGCGACTGGATGATGAGGGCCGGTGCCGTGATCGAGGACAGCCGCCGATCCACTGCCTCCAGCAGGGCGCGCAGTTCGCCAATGGCGCGCACGGGATAGCGGGGGTAGTGGACGTGGCCTGGGTCGGCATCGGGGTCGGCGGGACCCTTGTTGACCGTGGGTACAAGCAGGCTAAAGAGGCGCGCATAGCGCGTGCGCCAGTCCATGCGGTTAAGCCGGGGCCGGCTGGGGGTCGAGAGCGCCACCACGCCCGCCACCGGCCGCTCCGACGCCAGAAGCAGCGACAGCGCCCCGCCCATCGAAAAACCCAGCACGAAGATGGCCTCGCACTGGTCCATCAGCAAGTGGTAGCCATCGAGCACGCTGGCGTACCAATCGTGCCAGCGCGAGCGAAACATGTCCTCGATCCAGGTAGCGTGGTGGGTCAGCCGCACGCCGAGCGCGGCACATCCCGCGCCCCTCAGCGCCTCGCCCAGCGGGCGCACCTCGCGCGGCGCGCCGGTGAAGCCATGCACCAGCAGCGCGCCGGTGAAGCCATGCACCAGCAGCGCGCCGACCGGACCGCCGCGAAAGAAGAATGGCTCGCCGCCCGGAACGAGTTTCATCGCCAAGGGGAACGGAGACTACCCGCCGACGACCTGCAAGTCGCGGGGCAGGGTAGTGAGGCTCTCGCAGCCGTCCGCGGTGACGACCACATCGTCCTCGATGCGTACGCCGCCCAGGCCAGGCACGTAGATGCCGGGCTCGACCGTGAAGGTCATGCCGGGGCCCAGGCTCAGCTCGTTGCGGCCATGCATGGAGGGATCCTCGTGCCCTTCCAGGCCCAGCCCGTGTCCCAGCCGGTGCACAAAGTATTCGCCATAGCCACCCTCGGTGATGACGCGGCGGGCGGCAGCGTCCACCTCGGCGGCGGGCACGCCAGGGCGGGTGGCGGCCTGGGCAGCGGCGTTGGCGGCCTGCACCAGCGAATAGATCTTCTTCAGCTCGTCGCTCACCTCGCCGACGGCGAAGGTGCGGGTGATATCAGCGGCATAGCCGCCATGCGCCGCGCCCCAGTCCAGCGTCAGCATATCGCCGGGCTGGATGGCGCGGTCGGTGAGGGCGGCGTGGGGCAAGGCGGAGTTGGGACCGGAGGCGACGATGGGGGCGAAGGGCAGTTCGGCATCAGAGCCAGCGCGCAGGGTCTGCACCAGCAGTTCAGCGCCGATCTCGCGCTCGGTCATCCCGACGCGGATGCTGGGCAGGGTGGCGCGCAGGGCCTGTTCGGCGATCTCCGCTGCGCGGCGCATGAGCTTCAACTCCATTTCGTCCTTCGCCATGCGCAGTGCGGCAAAGATGGCCTCCGCAGCATCGATGCGGGGGCCGAGAAAGGCGTCCTCGATCAGGCGCAGTTCCATCACGCGCATGCGGCGCGACTCGACGCCCATGCGGGCCATGCCGCTGCTGCCGCCCGCCAGCCGCAGGAGTCCGGCGGCCTCGCGATAGGCGGACACGGGACCATCGGCGTCGGTGTAGTAACAGCCGCGGATGGGGTAGGGGGCGCCGGTCTCCACCTTGCTGGCCTCCAGGTTGCCGGAGACGATGACGGGATCGCCGGAGGCAGGGAAAAAGCCGGTGGTGGGGCGCTCGCTGAGGTGAAATGACAGGCCGGTGAGGTAATACAGATTGGGGCCGGCGACGGCGGCCACGCAGTCCAGCTTGGCCTGGGCCAGGGCGACGCGCAGCCGGTCGAGGCGGTCGAGGTACATGTGGGACTCCAAATGAGTGAGGGATGCAGGGCGATTATACCAATTTTCGCTTCTGTTCGTCGCTTTCTTTTTCGTCCTGACTATGGCATAATCGCTCCACATTGGCGTTGATGGAAACGAGTAGGCCGCCGTGCGCCTGACAGAGAGCCTGGACCGGTGGAACCCAGGCAGGCTCACCCCGCTGAAAATCCTTCCGGAGCCGCGCCGGCCAAAGCGCACCTAGCGCAAGTAGTCGGCGCCGCAGTCGCGCCCCGTTAGCGGCGCGCGGGCATGATGGTGCCTGATTGAGCGGCGGCTGGCCGTGCCAGCCGCAATCAGGGTGGTACCGCGGGAGACTTGTGCTCTCGTCCCTGCTTGGGATGAGAGCGCGTTTGTTTAACGGCCATGAACAACATTCCCCAGCGGCCCTTTGGCGCCACCGGCCTCACCGTCTCCGCGCTAGGCTTCGGCGGCGGGCAGATCGGCACCCACAGCCTGGCCGACCGCGACGCTGAGCGCCTGGTGGGCCTGGCCCTGGACCTGGGCATCACCTTGTTCGACACCGCGCGCGGCTATGGCCTGTCTGAGGCGCGGTTGGGGCGCTTCCTGCGCTCGCGCCGGGCTGAGGTTGTGATCTCTACCAAGGTGGGCTATGGCATTCCCGGCCAGGCCGATTGGACGGCCGGCGCCGTGACCGCCGGGGTGGATGAGGCGCTGCGAACTCTGGGCACCGATTGGATCGACATCGTGCACCTGCACTCCTGCCCGGTAGAGGTCCTGCGCCAGGGCGACGTAAGCGAGGCCTTGGCTGCCGCCCGGCAGGCCGGGAAGATCCGCGTGGCGGCCTATTCGGGCGAGAACCAGCCGCTGGCCTATGCCATTGCCGACCAGCGCTTCCAGGGTGTGCAGACCTCGGTCAATCTGGCCGACCAGCGCGGCCTGGCCGCCGCCCTGCCCCAGACACAGGCGCGCGGCCTGGGCGTTATCGCCAAGCGGCCGGTCGCCAATGCGCCCTGGCGCTTCGTCACACGCCCCTACGGCCACTATGCCGAGGAGTATTGGCACCGCTGGCAGAGAATGGACCTGGACCCGCGCGGGCTGGGCTGGCAGGAGCTCGCCCTGCGCTTCGCCGCCTTCCTGCCGGAGGTCCATAGCTGCATTGTGGGCACCATCAACCCCGACCACCTGCGCCAGAATGCCGCGGCAGTGAGCCGCGGGCCGCTGCCCGCCGACCATGTGGCCGCCATCCAACAGGCGTTTCGCGACCACGACGAGGATTGGGAGGGACTGACGTGACTGAATTGATCTATCACACCGACGCCTACGCCCGCGAGTTCGACGCCGTTGTTACTGCCGTGGAAGGCAATGCCGTGGCCCTGGACCGCACTGCGTTCTATCCCGGCGGCGGGGGCCAACCCAACGACGTTGGCAGGCTCACCGCCATCGATGGACAATCCTGGGCGGTAGTCAAGGTGGGCAAAGCAGGCAGCAATATCTGGCATGAGTTGGACAACCCGCCACCCGCCGTGGGCGCATCCGTGCGCGGGCAATTGGATTGGGACCGGCGCTACGCGCTGATGCGCACCCACACCGCCATGCACATCCTGTGCGGCGTTATCTTTCGCGACTATGGCGCCAGCGTCACCGGCGGCAACATGGAACCTTTGCGCGGCCGCATGGACTTCGAGTTCGAGACCATGCGCCAGGAGTTGGTGCGCGAGATCGAGACCCGCATCAATGCCGAGGTCGCCGCCGCCCGCGATGTGCGTGTCAAGATTCTGCCGCGCGCCGAGGCCTTCGCCATCCCCGATCTGATCCGCACCAAGATCAACCTGCTGCCGGAGGGCATCGCCGAAGTCCGCACGGTGGAGATCGTGGGGCTCGACTTGCAGGCCGACGGCGGCACCCACGTCGCCAACACACGCGAGGTCGGGCACATCCGTGTCGCCGACTACAAGAGCAAAGGCAAGATCAACAAGCGCCTCGAGGTGGTCGTTGAGGCGCCAGGCTAGCCCGCCAGGCCCGCGCACGCCGCCCGGCTGGCGGCACGCTCTGCGGGGCGCGCTGCTCACCGGCGCGCTGGCCTATGCGGCCGGGCTGCTGGCGTGGTTCGTCCTGTCGCTGCTGCTGCGCGACCAGTGGCGGTGGCTGTTCGCCATCAACGCCATGGCGCCTTATCTCTTCCTGCCCTTGCCCTTGGCACTGGCTATTGGGATGGTGACACGGCGCCTGCCGCTGCTCGCGCTCTGTCTCGCGGGCACCGCCATTTGGGTGGGGCTGTATGGCCCGCTGTTTATGCCGCGCCTCCAGGCAGCGCCATCCGGCGGCCAGGCGCTGCGTGTGATGACCACCAATGTGCTGGGCTGGAACCAGCAGGTCGAGGGCGTAGTGGCCGCCCTACGCGCCTCTGGCGCGGACATCATCGCCATCCAGGAGCTAAATCTGCTACAGGCCGCCGCCATCCGCACGGAGCTGGCGGCCGAATATCCATATCAGATCCTGGACCCGCAGAATGGGGTCAGTGGCTCTGGCCTGATCAGCCGCTATCCATTCACACCGACAGGCGAAACGCTGTCCGGCGGTTTCAGGGGCACCACCCACATCGTGCGGGTTGACGTGAATGGGGCGGTGATCACCTTCGTCCGGTTTCATTTGCTCTCGGGCATTGGCCTGGTGGCCGAGCGGCAGGCAGCCGCCGAGTCCTTGGCCGCCTTTGCCGCCGCCCAACCCGGCCCCGTCATTGCCGCCGGCGACCTGAACGCCACACCGTTGAACGAGGCGCATCGCACTGTGGCGCGCGTCCTCACCGACGCCTGGGAGGCCCAGGGGCAAGGCTTCGGGCACACCTTCCCCGGCGCGTTGTCGCCCGGCTCATCGCGCCCTGTGCTCGCGGGCGTGGCCGTGCCCATGTGGCTCGTGCGCATTGACTACATCTTCTATTCCGGCCATTTCCGCGCCGTCAACGCCGCCTTCGGCCCGTGGGACGCAGTCAGCGACCACCGTCCCGTCGTTGCCGACCTGGTGCTGCAACCATAGAGGTCCCATGTTCACACCCGTCTCCTCCAAGCCCGACTTTCCCACCCTCGAGCGCGCCACCCTCGCCTGGTGGCGCGAGACGCGCGCCTTCGACAAGCTGCGCGCCCTGCGCCGCGGCGGCCCCACCTACTCCTTTCTCGACGGGCCGATCACCGCCAATAACCCCATGGGCGTGCACCACGCCTGGGGCCGCACCTACAAGGACCTTTGGCAGCGCTATTACGCCATGCGCGGCTACGACGAGCGCTGGCAGAACGGCTTCGACTGCCAGGGCCTGTGGGTGGAGGTCAACGTCGAGAAGGACCTCGGCTTCAAGACCAAGAAGGACATCGAGGACTACGGACTGGCGCAGTTCGTTCTCTTGTGCAAACAGCGCGTGCTCAACTACGCCGCCGTGCAGACCGAGCAGTCCCTCCGGCTGGGCATGTGGATGGACTGGAATGAGCCGGCCACCCTGCGCCTGCTGCGCGATAAGCTGTCCGACGACCCGCATGGCCTGCTCACCCTGGATGGCCCAGCAGGTCCCGTCACCGGCACGCCGGAGCACTTGGTGGGCCAGCTTGGCTTGCCCGCCCTGGGCGGCTCCTATTTCACCTTTAGCGACAAGAACAACTACGACATCTGGCGCTTTCTCAAGGCGTGTCACGCGCAAGGCTGGATCTACAAGGGCACCGACGTCATGCCCTGGTGCTGGCGCTGCGGCACCGGCATCAGCCAGCACGAGATCGTCACCGAAGGTTACATCGAGAAGCAGGACCCCGGCCTCACCGTCCGCTTCCCGCTCCTCGGCGCCGATGGCGCGCCCACCGGCGAGTCCCTCCTGGTGTGGACCACCACGCCCTGGACGCTCACCTCCAACGTGGCCGCCGCCGTCGGGCCGGAGCTAACCTACGTCAAGGTGCGGCAGGGCGAAGAGGTGCTTTACCTGTCCAAGGGCTGCGCGCACATGCTTATCGGCCCTTACGAAGTGCTGGCCGAGCTGCCCGGCCGCGATCTGGCCGGCTGGGCCTATGCTGGTCCATTCGACGACCTGCCCGCCGCCCAGCACCCCGGCGGCTGGGCCGAGCCGGGTTTGCGCCGCCTGCTGACCAGCATCCCGGAGACCGCCACCCAAGCCCACCGCGTCATCCTATGGGCGGATGTGGGCGAGGCCGAAGGCACCGGCATCGTCCACATCGCCCCCGGCTGCGGCGCGGAAGACTATCAACTCCACAAGGAGTATGGCCTGCCCGTCGTCGCGCCCTTGGACGAGAACGGCGTCTACATCGATGGCTTCGGCTGGCTATCGGGCCAGCATGTCTCCGGCGTTACCGACGGCATCGTGGCCGCCCTGCGCGCCAAGGACCGCTTCTACCGGCTGGAGCCTTACACCCACCGCTACCCGCAGTGCTGGCGCTGCGCCACGCCCCTTGTCTTCCGCCTGGTGGATGAGTGGTTCATCAGCATGGACGGTCTGCGCCAGCCGCTGATGGATGTGACCAACCAGATCCGCTGGGTGCCGGAGTTCGGCCGCGAGCGCGAGCTGGACTGGCTGCGCAACATGCACGACTGGATGATCTCCAAGAAGCGCTACTGGGGTCTGGCCCTGCCCGTCTGGGAGTGCGAGCACTGCGGCCACTTCGACGTGCTGGGCAGCCGCGACGAGCTTGAGGAGCGCGCCGTGGAGGGTTGGGAGACCTTCGACGGCCACACCCCGCACCGGCCCTATATCGACGCGGTCAAGATCGCCTGCTCCGAGTGCGGGAACAAGGCCAGCCGCATCGCCGACGTGGGCAACCCCTGGCTGGATGCCGGCATCGTCTCGCTTTCGACCCTGCGCTACGAGACCGACCCGGCCTATTGGCGCAAGTGGTTCCCCGCCGACTTCATCACCGAGTCGTTCCCCGGCCAATTCCGCAACTGGTTCTACTCGCTGCTGGTGATGGCGACCGCGCTGGAGCGCCAGCCCCCCACGCGCACCGTGCTCGGCTTCGCCACCCTGCTGGCCGAGGATGGCCGCGCCATGCACAAGTCGTGGGGCAACATGATCGAGTTCAACGAGGCCGCCGACACCATCGGCGCCGACGTCATGCGCTGGATGTTCGCCGACCAGCGCTATGAAGCCGACATGCTCTTCGGCTATGAGCACGCCAAGGAGACGGTCAAGCGCTTCTTCCTGCCGCTGTGGAACACGTACAGCTTCTTCGTCACCTACGCCAATCTGGACAAATGGACACCCCCGAGTCCCCTGAGTCCCTTGAGTCCCCAGCAACCAAGTTCATTGGACCAGTGGATATTGGCGCGGCTCAATTCGCTCATCGCCGAGGTGACCGCGGCACTGGACGACTACTTTGCCTACAAGGCCACCCGCCCGGTGGAGCAGTTCCTCGACGACCTGAGCAACTGGTACGTGCGCCGGTCGCGGCGGCGCTTCTGGCGCTCTGAAGCCGACGCTGACAAGCAGGCGGCTTATAGCACGCTCTACGAGGTGCTGGTGACGCTCACCAAGCTCCTGGCCCCCATCATCCCCTTCGCCACCGAGACCATGTACCAGAACCTGGTGCGCGGCGTGGACTCCACCGCGCCCGAGAGCGTGCACCACTGCCTGTGGCCCCAGCCCAATCCGGCCTGGACCGACGAGGCCCTGCTGGCCGACATGGCCACGGCCCGCGGCGTGGTGGCGCTGGGCCACGCCACCCGCGCTGCCCACAACCTCAAGGTGCGCCAGCCGCTGGCCCGCGCCGTGGCCGTCGTCCCGCCCAACCAAGCCGCCGGCCTGCTTCGCATGCAGGACCTCGTCGCCGACGAGTTGAATGTCAAGACCGTCGAGATAGCAGCTAACGAGGCCGAGTTGATCACCTACAAGCTGCTGCCCAACAACAAGCTCCTCGGCCCGAAGTTTGGCGCCCGCTTCCCGCAGGTGCGCGCCGCCCTATCTGCCGCCGACCCCGCCGCCGCCGTGCTCACCCTGCGCGCCGGCCACGCCCTGGACCTGGCGCTGGAGGACGGCGAGCTAGCCGCCCTGACCCTGGAAGAGGTGATCATCAACCCGCAGCCGCGCCCCGGCTTTGCCGTCGCCGCCGAAGGTGAAGCCGTCGTCGCCCTCGACACCACCCTCACCCCCGAATTGCGCGCCGAAGGCTACGCCCGCGAGATCGTCCGCCGCATCCAGGACCTGCGCAAGTCCGCCGGGTTTGACATCTCCGACCGCATCGCTACATACTACCAGTGCGCGCCCGAGCTGGCCGATACCTTCATCGGCTTCGCGGAGTACATCAAGGCCGAGACCCTAAGCCTCCACCTGCTCTCCGGCGCGGCCCCGGCCCAGGCCGCCACCGCCTCCGACACCATCGAGGGTTACGCCATGACCATCAGCCTGACGCCCGCGAACGATCCTGAACCGCCCCAGGACGCGACTGGCGCCCCGCCCGAAGGCGACTCCGCTGCCGCCACGTCCCAGGCACCAGCCGAGGCCGAAGCGCCTCTCACCGCCCACCCTGGCGCCCGCGACGAAGGCGATGCCCCATCGCCCGCCGCCGCGCCCGAGCCGGCCACCGTGCTCACCCCTGAGATCAGCGGCCCCGCGCCTGCCACCCCGCCCGCGCGCCCGGCGCGCCCCGCCCCGCGCAAGAGCGCGAAGAAGGCCGGGAAGAAGGCGGCCAAGAAAACGTCCAAGAGGGCCACAAAGAAGGCCGCCACGAAAGCGGTAAAGAAGCCGGCGAAGAAAGTAGCGAAGAAGGCCAGCGCCAAGAAGGCGGCCAAGAAAACCGCCAAGAAGGCGGCGAAGAATGTAGCGAAGAAGTCTGGCGCAAAGAAGGCTGCAAGGAAAGTTGGGAAGAAGGCGGCAAAGACGACCGGCAAGAGGCGCTAAGAGCGACTTACAAAACAAAGGCGCAGGTCGAGACGTTAGCAAGGAGAGGCCAGTGACAGGTCAAACTGAACCTCAGGTGACACTTGAGATTACCTGCCTGCATCCACCCATGCGACAAGGAGCCTTTGGACTTCAGGACAAGAACCAGCGGCTGCATCCCCCGGCGCAGGCGGCCGGCGGTTCAGCCGTATTCCGCTGCCAGGTACGGGCGAAACCAGCGGCGGCCGGTGGTCCACCAAACTTTTCGGGAGCATTCACGCACGGCACACCGCATGACCGTTTTCTGTATTTGAGCCTTCGCCCGGTAGACGGCCCGCAGGAGGTCTGGATCAAGCGGATCAAAGTGCCCTTGAAGTCCATCACCTGGGAGCAGGTGGAAGCCGCAGCCAGGGATGCCGATGCGCGGCTGGCCTGCACCGTGGAGGGAGGCGGCTCGGGGACGGTGAAACTGATCGGCAAAGGCTGGCAGGTTGTGAGGAAATAGACCTGGATTGGACTGCGCTCTCCGCCATTCGGGAGTATCATTCGCCCCTGTGTGCCATTCGCCTGAACCACGCGGGAGCTAACCCATGCAGCGCCTCAGCGGCAATTATCGCCCCTGGCAGACCGGCTGCCTCGCCTTTTTTGGTCTGGTCATGATGCTGGGCGGCGCGGCCGCCCTCATCATCCCCGTCATCGCCGGCGACATCGTCAGCTTCGAGGGCGGCCAGCTTCGCATCGACCCGGAGGCCGGAATCCCAATCCTGGCCACGGTCGTGTGCGTGGGCTTGCCCTTGGGCGGCATCGGCCTGTTGATGATCGGCGCCGCCGTGCGCACCATGCTGGCCCGCGCTCGCGTCGCGCCGCCCGAGGTCGCCGTCAGCACTACTACCCCCCGCGTCGGTGAAATCTTCACCCTGGACTACCGGCAAACCTACCGCGTGTCCACCCAGGTCCAGCTCATCCGCATGTCCCTCATCCTGCGCGAGAGCGCCACGTACCAGCGCGGCACCGACACCGTCACCGTCACGCACGACCACTTCGTGCAGACCTACGATCTGCCCGAGCGCCAGATGTCGGCCGGCGAAACCTTCCAGGACCGTCGCCAGTTCCAAATCCCGCCGCTGGGTATGCACACCTTCGTCGCCAACCGCAACAAGCTCAACTGGTTCCTCAAGGTCACAGTGACGATCCCCGGCTGGCCGGACTACGAGGAAGAGTTTAGCCTGACCGTGCCGCCCGTGATTGTGAGGTAACCCCATGGCCGAGGCCGTCATTCAATTCTCTCTGGAGGGGGGCGAGCACGAGGGCGCCCTCATGCGCTTCGAGCCGCGCAGCCGCCTGAACGGCACCGTCACCGTCACCCCCGCCAAGGACATCCGCGCCAAGCAGGTCTATGCCCGCTTGCAATGGCACACCGAGGGCCGCGGCGACCGGGACGAGGGCGTTGTTGCCGCCGTCGCCTTCAACGACGCCCAACTGCGCGCCAATATGCCCATGGTCGGCCGCTTCACCTTCGACCTGCCCGACTCCCCCTGGAGCTTCGCCGGCCACTACGTCAACATCGTCTGGGAGATCATGCTCATCGTGGACATCCCCCTCGCCGCCGACCTGCGCGCCAGCCAGCCATTCATCCTGGCCCCGCGCCGCTAACCGCCTCCACCTGCGCCGCCCCCACCTCCCCCACCGCCTCCACCGCCTGAAACACCTCGTATAGGCACCGCTCAATCGCCCGCCGGTTCGACCCGTAGGCCGCGTGCAGCGCCATCACCGCGCTGTCCGAGATCGTCATTCCGGGCCACGCCGGGTCGAGCGTGAAATATCCTAGCCGCCTCGCCAGCACCCGCGCCAGGTGTGACGCGTCCGGTGCATCCAATTGCACCGTCAACAGCGGCAGGCCGCGCGCCGCGAACGCCCTCGCGAAGTCATCATGGCTCCCCAGCGCCAGCCGCAGCCCCGCCTTCGCCGCGCGCCACAGCCGTTCCCGCTCACGGCGGCTCAGCCGCTGCGCCTCGTCCAGCGCAAACACCTCCAGCCCCGCCAACTGCGTCTTGAAGACACGCTGCCCCTCTGGCAGGTATTCATAGACCGCGCGCCGCCCGGCCCGCCGCCACCCCGCCGCCAGCCCCAGCAGCGCCGAGGTCTTGCCGCGCCCCAACTCGCCCAGCACCTGCAAGTGCTGGCCGCTGGCCTCCGCCTCGGCCATACCCGGCGGCAGCACCACCACCTCCGCCCACTCCTCATCGGTCAGGGCGCGAAACGGATTGGAGCGCAGATTGAGCGCATGAAAGGGAAAGTACGGATCGCGCATGCACCGAGTATGCCACATGAATCCATATAGCGCGGTGCAACGCCAACTCGCGACAAGACGCCCTCTGCTTGTCCCCAGCCCGCGAAGGCGGGCTTTGTGCCTTCGTTGCCGCGGTTTGAACCGCCAGGCTCACGCGCTGCCTCCCACACCTACCTATGATAGACTCGCCCCATGCTTCGCCGCCTCTCGCGCTTCTGGTTGGCCGCCCTCCTTGGCATAGCCGCCTTGGGCCCGCCCATCCCTGCGGCCCCCGCCGCGGCCGCGCCCAATATGCCAACCGATGCCAAGATCGCACCCTGGGTATTTGCCCACACCCTCAACGATCAGCAAGCCGAGTTCCTGGTGGTGCTCAACCAGCAGGCCGACCTCAGCGGCGCGGAGGCCCTGCGCACTAAGCAGGAGAAGGGCCGCTACGTCGTCGCCCAACTGCGCGCCGCCGCCCAGGCCTCGCAAGGCCCCCTGCTGCGCTGGCTGGCGCGGCAGGGCGTGCCGCATCGCGCCTTCTATATCGTCAACGCCGTTTGGGTGAAGGGCGACCTCGCCCTGGCGCAGACCCTGGCCGCGCGCGCGGACGTGGCGCGGGTGGACGGCAACCCCAGCCTGACCGGCCTCTCCGGCGGGCCGGCGGCGGGCTTTGCGGTGGACTATGCCGCGCCCAACGCCGTCGAGCCCAACATTGCCTACGTCAACGCGGACGATGTCTGGGCGCTGGGCTTCACCGGCCAGGGCATCGTCGTCGGCGGGCAGGATACTGGCTACGACTGGGACCACCCCGCGCTCCTGCCGCAATATCGCGGCTGGGACGGCGCCATCGCCGACCACGACTACAACTGGCACGACAGCATCCACAGCGGCGGCGGGAGCTGCGGCGCGGACTCAGCCTTCCCGTGCGACGACAATAACCACGGCACCCACACCCTGGGCACCGCCATCGGGGACGACGGCGGCGCCAACCAGATCGGCATGGCCCCTGGCGCGGAGTGGATCGGCTGCCGCAACATGAACCAGGGCATCGGCTCGCCCGCTACCTACCTGGAGTGCTTTGAGTTCTTCCTCGCCCCCTACCCCGTCGGCGGCGACCCAATGACCGACAGCAACCCCGACCTGGCCCCCCACGTCACCAACAACTCCTGGTCGTGCCCCGATTTCGAAGGCTGCACCATCACCAGCCTCCTGGCCGCGGTGCAGGCCCAGCGCGCCGCCGGCATCTTCACCGTGCTCTCCGCCGGCAACACCGGCCCAAGCTGCGGCAGCCTGACCGAGCCGCCCGCCATCCATCCCGAGGTCTACACCGTCGGCGCGCTCAACACCGGCACGGACTCCATCGCCAGTTTTAGCGCCCGCGGCCCCGTCACCGCCGATGGCAGCAACCGCCGCGAGCCCGACCTCACGGCTCCCGGCACCGGCATTCGCTCCAGCGTCAATGGCGGCGGCTACAGCAGCGCCTTCAGCGGCACCTCCATGGCCGCCCCGCACGTGGCCGGCGCAGTCGCGCTGCTGTGGTCGGCGCGGCCCGGCCTCATCGGGCAGATCGCCCTCACCGAGCTGATCCTTAACGCCACCGCCGTGCACATCAACTCGTCCCTGTGCGGCAGCAGCGGCTGGCCCAACAACACCTTTGGCTTTGGCCGGCTGGATGCCCTGGCCGCTGTCGTCAATGCACCCGAGGGCGCTGGCGTGCTGGCCGTCCACCTCGCCGACAGCGAAAGCGCCGCGCCCATCGCCGGCGCATCGCTCACCGCCACCTATTCCCCCACGCCCACCCTCAGCCTGTCGGGCCTCAGCAATGCAGTCGGCTATCTGACGCAGACCGTCTTCAGCGGCGCTTATACCCTCACTGTCACCGCACCTGGCTATTGGCCGCTGACGGTCGCCGGGCTCACCGTCACTCAGTCGCTGACTACTTCCGTCGCGCTCCAACTGGACCCCACCCACACCTTCTATCTGCCCTTCATCGATACTGGTGAAGCCGCACTGTCCACGCGCTTGGCCGCGCCGCCAGCCAACCACTCTGCCCCCATCCGAATCGCGCCCTGATGCCGCCTATCACCAGCAAGTCCAACCCCAAGTTGAAGGAAGTGCGGGCGCTCAAGCAGCGCAAGGCGCGGGCCGAGACCGGCCTGTTCGTCGTTGAGGGCATCCGCCACGTGGCCGAGGCGCTGGAGGCCGGCGCCCCCGTCGAATACCTGGTGGCCTGCCCGGAGACGCTCACCAGTCCCTTCGCCAACGATCTGCTGAACGAACAGCGCCAGCAGGGGCGCCACATCCTAACCACCACGGCCCAGGTCTTCGCCACCCTCTCCGAGCGCGAGAACCCCACCGGCCTGCTGGCCGTGGTCCGCCAGCAGCGCCGCGCCCTCGCCGATCTCTCGCCCCAGAACCTCGCCTGGGGCGTGGCGGTCGTCGCCCCGCAGGACCCCGGCAACGTGGGCACCCTCGTCCGCACGGTGGATGCAGTGGGGGCTGGCGGCCTGCTGCTGCTCGACAGCGGTGTGGACCCCTACCATCCCAACGCCGTGCGCGCCAGCCTGGGATCGCTGTTCTGGGTGCCCATCGCGTCCGCCACCTTCGCCGAGTTCGCCGCGTGGGCCAAGACCTACGCCTATCACGTCTACGGCTCGTCGGCGCATGGCGCGGTCGTTCACTCCGATGTCACCGCCTACGCCTCGCCCGCCCTCCTGCTGCTGGGCAGCGAGCGCGAGGGTCTCTCGCCGGAGCAATTGGCGCTGTGCGAGGCCGTTGTCCGTCTGCCCATGCACGGACGGGCCACCTCGCTCAACCTGGCCGTCGCCGCGGGCGTCATCCTCTACGACATGCAGGCCAAGGGTCTGGGCGACGGCGTGTAGCTGCTCAATCCATGCTACACTCCCGCGCCTAACCACACGCCCCAGGAGACTGCCATGTCCGTGCCCAATCCCAATACCATCGCCCCGTGGTCACCCAACTCCACCGACGCCTCCTGGAAGGCGGCCAAGACCAACAAGGCCCGCGACAAGTGGCACACCGAACTAGGCGCCGCCCTGCGCGCCGCCGAGGCCGCCTACAAGAAGATCCAGTTCCACCAGTTGGATGTGGCCCTGATCATGCGCAAGACGGGCCAGAAGTTCGACATCGTCACGGATGTCGAGGTCGCCAAGAAGGGGGCCATCCTGCACTACAACAATGTGGTCAAGCCCGCCATCAAGGCCCTCAGCACCGCGCACAGCAAGGCCGTTTGGGCCGGCCGCAACATCGTCATCACCGGCACCGCCAACACCAAAGCCAAGCAGATCGCCGCCGACCTCGCCCCGCGCCTGGTGCAGCTTAAGGGCATCAAGTTCACCGACTTCGACAACGAGATTGCCCGGCTCAAGCGCAATATGCAATTCACCTATGACAACTACGCCCGGAACATGGTCAAGGTGCTGTCGGATGCGCGCAAGTTCTCGCGCGCAGTGCGCCGCAAGCCCACCCCCAAGGTTTTCAACGCCGGCATCGAGGACGCCGCGCGCGGCCTGACCCAGATGATCGGGCAGGCCGAGAAGCTCAAGAAGAACGGTCACGACCTGGGCAAGGACAACCCGCAGGCCATCTTCAATGCCCTGGATAACTGGGCCAATGGACGCGACGAACTGGAGGACGACGACGACCGGCAGACCGTGCTGCTTGCCATCTCCCGCTTTGAGTTGCTCACCGATCAGGTGGACGATTGGTGGAACTAGCCAGACGCGATCAAGGTCCCCGGCGCGGCCTCGCCCAACAGCGCCGCCCGCACCAGCCCCGGCGTATCGCCCGAGAAGATCCGCACCGCTAACCCCGGCAAGGCCCGCGCCAGCGCCTGCATCGCCTGCACCTTGCCCGCCATGCCGCCCGTCACATCGGCGGCCTGCGCCCCCCCCACCCCGCCCGCCGCGGCATCTGCTGGCAGGTGAGGAACGACCTCGCCCTCCGGCCAGCGCGTCAGCACCCCCGGCTCGATGCCGGCCAGCAGCACTTGCCTGGGTCGAAGGGCGCGCGCCAGGTAGGCGAACACATCCTCGGTGGAAACGATCGTGCCGCCGCGCGCAACGTCCACCGCCACATCCCCAAACACCAGCGGCACGAGGTCATGCGCCAGCGCCGCCCGCACTGGCTCCAACGCCATCTGTTCGATCACGCCCTCCCGGCACACCGCCGAAGCCGAGGGCGGCAGGTTGAGCACCGGCAGCCCCGCCGCCCGCGCCGCGTCCACCACCAGCCGGTTAAGCAACCCCGCCGCCGCCTGCACCTCCGCAAACCCCCGCCACTGTTCGGGCGTAGCGACTCCCTGGCGTGTGCCATGCTTGCGGCCCTCCACGTGCCCAAATGAGCCGCTCCCGTGCCCCAGCACCAGTTGCAGCTCGGGCTTCGCGCTCCGCGCCTCGGCGATTTCGCCCATCAGCCGTGCCAGTGCGTCCGGCCGCGCCGTCCGGGGTGTGTGCTTGTCCGTAATCAGCGAGCCGCCCAGCTTCAGAAAGATCAGCATCCGGCCCTCGGCCCGTCTCGTTTCACGCCTCGCGCTCCCGCGTCTCGCTCACCTGCGTCGCAATCACCCCCGCCGCTCCGCCCGCCGCCAATGCTTCCCGCACGGCCACCATCGTCTCAGGCGTGACGAGCGCAAGCAGGTTGCCCCCCCGCCCCGCGCCGGAGAGCTTGGCGCCCAGGGCACCGGCAGCGAGGGCGTTGTTTGCCAGGGCATCAAGCTCCACGGATGACACATCCAATTGTCGCAGCAGCGCCTGGTTGCGATTCATCAATGGCCCCAACTCCTCGGGCTGTCCCCTCTCGATGTGGCCGCGCGCCTCATCCACCACTGCGCCGATCTGATCGAAGATCGCCCCCAGCCGCGCCGGTTCGCGCTCATAGGCGGCCCGCACGTCGCCCACTGCCACGCGCGTGGAGCTGGACCGTCCCGAGTCGGCAATGAGCAGTTGAAATGGCTTGCCCACGCGGAACGGCGCTGGCGGCTGGCCGCGCACAAAATACACCGGCTGCCCATAGGCCACCACCGTGTTGTCGATGCCCGACGGTGTGCCGTGCAGCAGGGTCTCGGTCTCGAACACCAGGGCCGACACTTCGGCCGCGCTCAACTCCATCTCGAGCGCCGCGGCCAGCGCCCGCACCACCGCCGTGCACACCGCCGCCCCCGACCCCAGCCCCGAAGCCATGGGGATGCTCGACTCAACCCGCACCTCACCGGCCGGCGGCTCGCCCAGCCCGGCCCGATCCAGCACCAGCCGCGCCGCCCTCGCCAGGGGGTCGCCCGTGGGCGCGTCATCCAGCACGTAACGCCGGCCCAGATTGATGGCCTCAATCCAGAATTCTTGGCCCCCCGGCGTCACCGTCGCCCGCGCCTCCACCTGGGCCACCGGCACCGCCAGCGCCGGCCGTCCATACACCACGGCGTGCTCCCCAAATAGGATCACCTTGCCGGGCGCCGTGGCCCGCGCCGCCTTCATGGGCTGAGATATAGCACCGCCACCGCCAGCAAGCCCCACAATCCAAAGGTGATTTGCAGAGGCCGGTCGGTGAGCACCAGTTCATCGGGCGCGCCGCCCTCCCCTTTGATGTGGATCAGGTACAGGTAGCGGAAGATGCCATAGATGACAAAGGGGATGGTCAGCATCATGGCATGGTTCTCCGGCAGGTTGGGCGCGGAGAAAGTGTACAGCGCGTAGGCGAGGATGGTCGCCGTCGCCACCATGTTGATGAGTTGATCCAGAAACGGGATCGTATATTCCTCCAGCACCCGCCGCGACGAGCCCGAGTTTGAGTTCATCAGCAGCAGTTCCCCGCGCCGCTTGCCAAACCCCATAAACAGCGCCACCAGCGTAATGCACAGGTACAGCCACGGCGAGAAGCGCTCCACCGTAATGAGCACCACGCCGGCCGCCACGCGCAGCACATACCCCGAGGCCAACATCAGCACGTCGATCAGCACCACGTGCTTAAGCCGGAACGAATACAGCAGGTTGTTCACCAGATAAATCAGGGCCACTACCCCGAAGCCCCACCCCAGCCAGAAACTCAGCGGCAGCGCCACCGCCGGCAGCACAACCGCCGCCGCCCGCGCCAGGGTTGGGCTCAGCCGCCCGGAGGGTAATGGCCGCAGCCGCTTCTTGGGGTGCAGCTTGTCCTTCTCCCGGTCGGCCAGGTCGTTGAACAGGTACACCGTGCTCGACAGCAAACACAGCAGGCCGAAGCCCGCCAGGGTGCGCAGAAACGGCCCCGTCTGGGTCAATTGGTGATCGAACACCAGCGCCGCGAAGATCAGCAGGTTCTTGATCCACTGCTTGGGCCGCATGGTTTGGAAGAGCGCCAGCAACATGCCGGCGATTATAAACGGGAAATGAACATGCTAGAATGAGGCGCGCGCCGCCCATGCCCAAACAGCGCCTCGACCACCGCGTCCACCAGCTTGGCCTCACCGCCTCGCGCGAGTTGGCCCGCCGCCTGATCATGGCCGGCGAGGTGCGCGTCAACGGCCAGACCGTGGACCGGCCGGCCACCCTCATCGCCGAAGATGCCCGCATCGAGCTAAAAGCCCGTCCGCGCTTCGTCAGCCGCGGCGGCGCAAAACTCGACGCCGCCCTGGCGGCCTTTGGCCTGGAGGTGGCTGGCTGGGTCTGCGCCGACCTGGGCGCCTCCACCGGCGGCTTCACCGATGCCCTGCTCCAGCGCGGCGCGGCCCGCGTCTATGCCATTGATGTCGGCCACGGCATCCTCGACTATCGCCTGCGCACCGACGCCCGCGTGGTCGTCATGGAACAGGTCAACGCCCGTTACCTGGAGCGCCTGCCGGAGCCGGTCCAGTTGGTCGTCATCGACGCCTCGTTTATCTCTCTCAAGCTGCTGCTGCCGGCGGCGCGCGGCTGGCTCCCGCCCGCTGGCGGCGAGATTGTCGCCCTCATCAAGCCCCAATTCGAGGCCGGCCGCGGCCAAGTGGGCAAGGGCGGTATCGTCAAGGACCCCGCCGTTCACCGCCACGTGCTCGAAGACCTGCTCGGGTGGGCCAGCGCCAACAGCCTGCCCCCCGCCGGCCTGATCCGCTCACCAATCACCGGGGCCGAAGGCAACGTTGAGTTTCTGGCCTGGCTGCGCCCGGGCGCCGCCGCGCCCTTCGACCACGCCAGCGCCCTCACTGCCCTACTTGGCGCGCCTTAGCCCAATTCGTCCGAAAAATCGGTTACAATTGATCCAGCGGGAGAACACGGCCACACACCGGCCCGGATTCTCCCGTTAACCCTGTATGGACACCGGCCACATCCGCAACTTCTGCATCATCGCGCACATCGACCACGGGAAATCCACCCTGGCCGATCGTTTGCTGCACCTCACCGGCACCGTCTCCGACCGCGACACCACCGAGCAGATCCTCGACTCGATGGACCTGGAACGCGAGAAGGGCGTCACCATCAAGGCCTCGGCCGTGCGGATGAGCTACACTGCCGCCGACGGCCAGCAGTACGAGATGAACCTGATCGACACCCCCGGCCATGTGGACTTCGGCTACGAGGTCTCGCGCGCGCTGGCCGCCTGCGAGGGCGCGGTGCTGGTGGTGGATGCCACCCAGGGCATCGAGGCCCAGACCCTCGCCAACCTCTACCTGGCCCTCAACGCCGGGCTGGAAATCATCCCCGTCATCAACAAGATTGACCTGCCCTCCGCCCGCACCGCCGAGGTGGCCGCCGAAATCGCTTCCCTCCTCGGCGGCGGCGCCGAGGAGGTGCTGGCCATCTCCGCCAAGGAGGGCGCGAACGTGCCCGCCCTGCTGGAGGCCATCGTGCGCCTCGTGCCCCCGCCGTCCGGCGACACCGAGGCCCCGGTGCGCGCCCTGATCTTTGACTCGCATTACGACCCCTACAAGGGCGTCATCGCCTACCTGCGCGTGATGGCGGGGCGCGTGGCAATGGGCCAGCGCTTCCGCCTGATGGCGACCGGCGTGATGGGTGAGCCATTGGAGATTGGCGTATTCACCCCGGGCCTGACTCCCACAGGCGAATTGAGCGCGGGCGAAGTCGGCTACCTGGCGACCGGCCTTAAGGCGGTACAGGAGTGCCGCGTGGGCGACACGCTCACGCTGGCCCTCAACCCCACCCCCGAGCCCTTGCCCGGCTACCAGAAGGCCAAGCCTATGGTCTTTGCCGGCCTGTACCCGGTGGATGGCGAGGACTACGCCAACCTCAAGGAAGCGCTGGAGAAGCTCCAACTCAACGACGCTTCCCTGGTCTTTGAGCCAGAGACCTCGCAGGCTCTCAACTTCGGCTTCCGCTGCGGCTTCCTGGGCCTGTTCCATATGGATATCGTCCAGGAGCGCCTGGAACGCGAGTACGATCTGGACATCCTCGCCACCGCCCCCTCGGTCGAGTATGAAGTCGTGCTCACCAACGGCGAGACCCGCCTGGTGGATTCACCCGCCGACCTGCCCGACGAGTCCACCATCGAGTCCATCCGCGAGCCGTGGATGCGGATCCAAATCTTCACCCCCGAAACGTATTACGGCACGATTATGGATCTCGTCACGCGGCGGCGCGGCATCTTTATCGAGCAGGACTATCCCGCGCCCGGCCGCGTGCTGCTCACCTACGATATCCCCCTGGCCGAGCTGATCGTGGATTTCTACGACCACCTCAAGTCGCGCACCCGCGGCTACGCCTCCCTCGACTATGCCTTCCACAGCTACCGCGAGGAAGACCTGATCAAGATGCAGATTCTGATCAACGAGGAGCCGGTGGACGCGCTGGCGATGATCGTCCACCGCGAGGAAGCCTACCCCAAGGGCCAAGCGCTGGTGAGCAAGCTCAAGGAGTTGATCCCCAGCCAGCAGTTCGCCATCCCCGTCCAGGCGGCCGGCGGCGGGCGCATCATCTCGCGGGCCACGGTGCGGGCGCTCAAGAAGGACGTCCTCGCCAAGTGCTACGGCGGCGATATCACCCGCAAGAAGAAACTGCTGGAGCGCCAGAAGCGCGGCAAGCGCCGCATGAAGATGGTCGGGGCGGTCGAGATCCCGCAGGATGCCTTCATGGCCGTCCTGCGCCTGGGGGATGAATGACCATCACGGCCCAATCGTGATCGTGATCAGCCGCTGCTCCCCTTCCGCCGCCAGCATTTCCCCCGGCCCCACCGCCAAATCAAACATATCCATCACCAGCGCATAGTCCCCCGGCGCTAAATCCGGGGGTGCTCGCGGTGTGCGAGTCGCCCGCGGGCAGATCCGGCGGCGCGTACAGCACCGACTTCGTGACGATCACTTGCCCCGCTTGCCACAGCCAGGCCGGATACAGCCCCCGGCAGGGGTCGCCCTGATCGGAGGCCAGCACCGTGCCAGGCTGGTCCAGCGCCTCCAGGTTCAACTGGAACCACTGCTCATTGGCCGCCGGCCCGTTCACCCGGAAGGTCAATTCAATCTCGATGGCCGCGCCCGGCGCCACCGTGCTGCCCGCAAAGCGATACCCCAGCAGGCTGGCCGGCCCCCACGCCACCGCATGCGCTGTCGCTGGGCTAGGAATGGGGAAATTCGCGCCCGGCGCCGCATATGCCAGGTTGTAGGGACGCGGCTCACCGGTGCGCTCAAAATCCACTATCCCGGCCCAGGGGAACATCTGCCGTAATTCCTCCGGGTTGTAGCGTAAATTGGCCGGCAGGAAGGTGAAGGCATACCCGTCCGCGGCGCCCTCAGGTGGAAAGACCACGCAGCCCGTGTCGTGAAAGTCGTTCTCGAATGCCGCCCACAGCGCATCCAGCGGCTGCACCGGCGGCAGGTCTGGCGGCACGTAGTACGCGAAGATCGGGTCTGGCATCCAGATGTTGTCAAGCACGCGGCCAGCAGCGGGCGCGAGGCTCAGGTTTGTGCCCACTTGCTCGCCGTGATAAATCCCCACCGGCCAAGCATTGGTTTCGCAGAAGGGCACCAGGGTGTTCAGGTCTTCGGCGCGCTGGCCCACAATGACCTTATTGATCGGCGCGATGGTATTGGGCGCAAAGCACTCGAGGTAGCCTTCCGGAGGCAAGCGGTCGTGCGCCATCACACGCGGCCGGGCCGGGTCCAGCGGGTTGCGGGCAATCGCCAGGTCGTTCAGCCCGTGCCGGTCGATGATGGCGACCGTGGGCAGCACCCACCCAATCGCTCCCACCGCACCCTCCATGCGCACCGCCTCCACCAGCGGGCTTAGCAGCAACCCCGCCTCGCGCGGCGGCAGGCTCGCCAGTTGCGACTCCGCGAATACCTTGTGCTCTTGATGCCGAATGCCCACGGCCCGCTCGATCAGCCAAGCCTGCGCTGAGTCGAACACGCCCACGTAAGAGCGCACCGGCGCCGGGAATCGATCCGCAGTCGGCACGAACATTGACAGCGTCTCAAGCCGCGTCGTCAGCGATTGGCTGGCGGCCCAATGCACCCACGGGATCGGCAGCGACGCCGCCAGGCTGAAGCCCATCACCCCCAACGCCACCGCCGGTCGCGCCGCCATCGCATTCAACAGCCACACGAGTGACACCCACAGCAGCGGCACCAGGTGGCTGTAGACTCGGTACTCGAAGTGATCGCCGCCGATGATGACCGTGTAGTAGGCAAAATGCCCGACCAACGTCACCATCGCGACGAGCCGTGCCAAGTCGGGGCGACGAAGCATCCGCCCTAGCATCGCCGCGACCTCACGCCCGCTTCCGGCGGATGCTTCGCCCTTTCCCCGCCGCATCAGCCACCGGATTG
>CAZCEC010000028.1:42319-43321 GCA_964497615.1 uncultured Anaerolineales bacterium
CGAATACTCGATGATGAACGAAAGCAGATACCGCACGCCGCTCTCCGGCCACGGCCCAGTCTCCTTGGCCACATAGGTATTGGGCAGCCAGGCACCATAGGTCGCATGCCGCCACAGCAGATGCCCGATGACCGCCGCGAACGGCGCCAGCGCCAGCACATAGGGGCGCAGCGTCTGCCAACGCCCCCTCTGCCTCCCAGCTTTGCCGGCGGTGAGTGCTTCAGCCGGCCGCCCAGCCAGCACCACGCCAACCCAGACCACCCCCGTCGCCGCGCAGAACAGCAAACCATCCGGCCGCGTCAGCGCCATCAGCGCCGCCGCACCCACCAGCAGCGCCAGCCACCTCGCGACCCCTGCCGGCCTCGCTACGGCCACAAACACCCAACCTGTCAGCCAGAAGTTGAACATGGCCGTTTCCAGCCCCGACGACGTCCAGGCCAGAAACGTGCGATTGGACAGCGCACCAAGCAGCACCAGCGCCAGCAGCGCCAGCCGATAGCGTTCCAGCGCTGGGGTCAATCGCGTCCGCCACACCAGCGCCGCCGTCAGCAGCAGCGTGCCGGCCGCAAATGCCAAAGAGATCGGGTTCGCGGCCTCGGGCGGCGCGATCCCCGTCAAACGCCACACGCCATCCAGCAGCGCCACCCACAAGAAGCTCGTGTAGCCCTCGACCGGCTTGAACGGTGGCGCGTTCCACACGTAGCCGTAGCCCAGCCGGCTGTTGCTTATGTACCGGAAAGCGATGTAGGCATCGTCGGTCAGGAACCAAAACAGCCGCCAGCCCGCGTACAGGCCGGCGGCGGCCAGCAGCAGCACAACCGCCAGTCCGAGGGTGCGTTGAAAGGAAGCGCGGGGCACGGGCGCATTTTACCGTGGAACCCGGAGGGCAAGGTACAATGGCGGCCTCATGGCACGTCGCCCGCAACCGCGGCCCACCCGCCTGCTCCCCGGCCTGCTGCTTGGGCACATGCTGCTGGGCCTGCTCTACCATCTCGCCACCCC
>CAZCEC010000028.1:43331-74293 GCA_964497615.1 uncultured Anaerolineales bacterium
CCGACGAGGATGGGCACTACCTGTTCGTGCGCTACCTCCAGGTGCATCGCGCCCTGCCCGTGCAGACCCTGGACGCCAACGCTGCCCGCGCCCATCACCCCCCGCTCTATCACCTGCTGGCCGCCGCCCTCACCGCCTGGGTGCCGGTCGAGGGCGGAGCCGACCGCATCGACATGCAGCCCAACCCCAAGGTCTGGTTCCGTTACGACGACCCCGAGCCAGACAACAAGTCTATGTGGGTGCACTACGGCCCGGAGGAACGCTGGCCCTATGCTGGCCAGGCGCTTGTCATCCACGTCGTGCGGCTCATCTCGCTGGCATTTTCCACCCTCGGCGTCCTGTTCACCTACCTGGCCGCGCGTCCACTGCGCCCCGGCATCGCGGGCGAGCGCCTGGCCCTGCTGGCCGCTGCCCTGGTCGCCTTTCACCCCATGCTGCTCTTTATGAGCGGCGTGGTGCAAAATAACACCACCGCCATCGCCTCCAGCGCCGCGGTGCTATATGCCCTCAGCCTCGGCCTCCGGCCAGCCGGCTTCCGTCTACGATTGTGGATTGTTATTGGTCTGCTGCTGGCGGTGGGCATCCTGCTCCAGGTGAGCGCCCTGGCGCTGGCTGCGCCCATCGGCCTGGCCCTGCTGTACGAAACCTGGCGCACCCGCCGCTGGCACGTGCTCGTCACCGGCGGGCTGGCGGTTGGCGTGCCTGTCCTGGCCCTCACCGGTTGGTGGTTCCTCCGCAACCTGGACCTGTACGGCGACCTTACCGGCAACCGCATCATCGCCGCGCTGTGGTGCTGCGACCCGATCCGGCCCTGGCCTGCGTTTCGCTTGTTCCTCACCGGTCTGCTCGGCCGCTTTGGCCAGGGGTTGATGATCACTTACCCCCCCGTCGCCTACTACTTCGCGGGCGCTCTGGCACTCTTCGCCCTGGCCGGCTGGGCCTGGGCCGCGCTCTTTCGCACCCAGCTCAGAACCGCCGCCGCGACCGCGTCCTCCCCCGCCGCTCCTTCCTCCTTCGATAACATGTCATTCCGAGCCGCGCCTCCTGTGCGCGGCGAGGAATCTGCTCTCCCCTCCGTCCCCCGCCCATCCCCTATCTCCCCCACCCTCATCCTGTGGGGCTTGCACCTCGCTGCCTTCCTGGCCGTGTCGCTGGCGCTCCTCCACTATGCCCTCACCGTCATCCCCGGCGTGTCCGGGCGCTACCTCTTTCCTGCCTTCCCCTCCATGGCCATTATCCTGGCTGGCGGCTGGCTCAACTGGTTTCGCCCTCGCTGGCAATCCTTCGCCGCCACCACCGCGGGCGCACTAATGCTTCTCGCGGCGCTCTACGGCCTGTACGGGCTGCTCATTCCCACCTACCGTATCCCCCCACCGCCCAGCGCATCCGAGCTGCGCGCCATGACCCCCCTCGACGCCAACCTGGGCGACACCGCCCGCGTGCTGGGCTACAAGGTCAGCGGCGACGCCGTGCGCCCCGGCGACACGCTCGTGGTCACGCTCTACTGGCAGCCCCTCTCGCGCACCGACGTGCCTTACACTATCTTTGTCCATCTGTCCGACCCGGCCCTGGGGCCCCTCGCGCAGAAGGACACCTACCCCGGCCTGGGCAATTACGCCACCACGGTCTGGGATGTTGGTCGTTCGTTCGTAGACACCTATCGCTTGCCCATTCCTCCCGATGCGCCTGAGGGTCCGGCCAGCCTGGTGGTGGGTTTATATAACGAAGCAACAGGGACGAGGCTAACGGTGGCGGGAGCTAACGCGGGTGCAGATGGATTTGCGATCGTACAGGAGATTATGATCGGGGGGCGCTAGCGCGTGGGGGAGGCCGCCGCGCTGCTAGACAGACATTACCCACAGTTCCGGCGCCCCCACGTTCAGCCGCACGTCAATCGTCTTGAGCTTATCCTTGCGCTCGGCCTCGATGGTCAGCACGATGAACTCCGCCACCTGCCGCGCCTCTGCCGGAAGCAACGTGCAGCCCGCCAGTGTTCCCGCCGGGCCGGGCGTCAGTGCGGGCTGTTGCCGCGTCAGCCGCGCGCCCACGTCCTCCAGTTCCCGTAGTGGGCAGGTGTAGGCCGGCACGAACAGCCGGACCGGGTTGCGCCACAACTCGTCGGCCCCGCCTCGGCCCGAATAACTCTCGCGCCGCGCAATCTCCACGGTCCCGTTGAACACCCACATCGGCCGCCCCGGCTGGCCGGACTGCCCCCGGCCTGCCGCCCAGTTGACGCCCAGTGGCACCAGTTCGGTCTCCGTCAGCAGCAGCCCGCGCCCGCAGGTAGCGCACACCCACGCTACCTCGTCTTCCTCCGCTGGGATGGGTGTGCTGCACTGGATACACTTCAGGAGCACCAGCTCCACGCTGCTCGTCATCGGCTGCCTCCCCCCGGACCACGCAACTGCCGCTCCACGTCGCGCACATTCTCCAGCGCCTCGCTGATCGGGGCCAGCACTCCCGCCGGGCCTTTCGCCCCAATCGCCTTGCGCGCGCGGCCCGTCCGGTGCTCGATCTCCTCGCCCCACCGGAACAGCTTGTACCCGCCCGCGATCAGGGCCGCGCCCACCGCCAGCGGGATCAGCAGCAGGCCCAGCGTGTCGTCGTCGCTGCTGTTGGCCACAATGGCCAGCGCCAGCGCTGTTCCATCCACCAGGATGAATGATCCCAGCGCCGTCCCGCCCAGCAGCATCAGGGCCCGATAGTATATGTTGCCCGGGGCCTTGCCATACAACACTTTGCCGTTGAAGCCATCCACCACCACCTGGTAGGCGCGCTTGCGATAGGTGTAGCGCGCAACCCACAGCGGGTAATATACCAGCGAGAATGCCTGCCGCAAGTAGCGCAGGATCACCTGTCCAATCCGGTCCAGCCCGCCCCGCGTACGCGCATGCTGATCCCAAGTCTTGGCCGCCGCGTCGCTGGCGTCGGTCGTCGAGCCGGTCGGCTCAAACACCATGCCCTCGGCGTGCAGCGCGTCCGGGTCATAGGCCGCGAACTTCACCCCCGCCAGCCCGATGCTGTCCACCCCAAACTCGGCCACGTCCCCGGCCGCGCCCGTCCACTCCACATCCTCCATCAATTGCACTTCGCGCGGGTCGTAGCGCGTGCTGTCACCGGACTTCACCCGCTTCTGCCCAAAGATCCACCCGGCCAGCATCGCCTGTGCCCGCCAATATGGCAGATAAGCCAGGAACACCTCGCTGATCTCAGCCTTGCGCGTCAGGTCCATCGCGCGGTTGAACCCGCCCCAAAAGCCCCGCACCGCGCTCACCGCCCGGTCGCGGTCCACCCGCCGCGCCACCTGGTAGCGCGCCACCCCGCGCTCACCGCGCACCAGCGACCGCGCCTGGCAGTACGGGCACTTGACGATGCGCTGCCCCTCGCGGATCGATAGGATGCCGGAGCAGTTGGGACACGCCAATCCGGTGATAACGTCAGCCATGCTTACACTTTCGCCGAGACCCAGGCGGCCAGCGCGAACACTGGGATGGCGAACGCCGCGCCGCCCACCAGGCACGCCCCCAGCCCCGCGAACATGCCCGCGCTGTCGCCTAGGGCCAGCCCGATGAGAGGAAAGGTGCTCAACACCAGATATCCCAGGGTAGCGAAGGCCGCCACCATCAGGTACGGCGCCTCCGCCTTGGCTGGGAACAGGTTGGCAAACACCTTGCCCGACGCCCCCTCCACCATCGCCGTGAACGACTTGCCCCCGAACTCGTACTTGAAGATGTACACTGGTAGATGCACCAGCGCCGCCTCCGCCACCTGCTCCGCCGCTACCCCGCGCCCCGCCAGCCACTGCATCATGGCTGGGAACGGCACCGTGGGCGCCACTGCCTCCGCGTCAAGCGCCGGGTCGTACTTCTGCAAATCACCCGCCGGGATGGCCAGCGACTTGATCTCGCTGATGGAGATGGCCGCCGCCGGCTCCAGATACACCTGCTCCTTGCCGCCCGGCGTGCGCGCCTTGCAGTACCACACCGGAAAGTACTCGAATGTGCTGGCCGTGACCTTCGCCTTGCGGTCCAGGTCCTTTACCGTGTCGTTGCCCGCCATCCACCGGCGCAGGTTGGCGGCGGCGGCCTCGGGCGTCACCGTGCGCGCCAGCGACCAGTGAAAGACAACCTTGCTCTTGTCGAGATAGACCGAGGACGAGCAGTACGGGCAGATAAGGAACAACTGCCCTTCGCCGGGGTGCAGCACCCCGCCGCATTGGGCGCAGCGGATATCGGCGGCAGGTATCGCGGAGACCGCGGGGTTGGTCGCATTCATAGTGGTTGCCCAATTATACCGTCTCCCATCCGGCGCGCCCGGCGCGTCAACCGCCGCGTAGGGTGCGCGGCGCCTTACCAGAATGCAAAAACGCCGCCCAGGCGGCGGCGTCTTGCGAGAGTGTGTGTCCGGCAGGGCGCTACGGAACGAAGGTGGCTGCGTTCCCGCTGGCGCTTTGCAGCTTCATGTCATTGGCGAAGACCTTGCTGATCCCTTCCGCCCATTGGCTGCTGCCCGTGGTCTCGCCGCGCACGGTCAGCGTCTTGCCCTTGTAGTCGTCGGCCTTGCCAATCTTCCAGACCACACCCGCGACCTTTAGCAACTTTCGGTCCCAGGTGGCGGCGCCGCCCGTCATGACGAGGTTGCGCCCGTCGTACACGTTTACCTTGGTCATATTGATGACGGCTGCCTTTTGGGCCTTTTCAATCGCGTCTTCAAAATCGACCAGGGTGATCTTGTCGAGCCGTTTCGAGGCCTGCCCCAACGCGAGGTCAATGTTGCTGGCAGCGAGCTGCGCCGGCTTGGACAGCGCCTTATTGGTCTTCGTCGTCATCGCCTTCGACTTCGCAACCAACAGCGCCTTTTTGGCGGCGTTCAGCTTGATCAGCGCGGTCTTGGCCTTGGCCAGGTTGCGCTGGGCGCTCTCCACGCTCACAACCGTCTGGGCGGAAGCATCCAAGTCCTTCCACGGGATGGCGTTCCATCGCGCCTCGGCCGTGAGCAGGGCAACGCCCAGGCCGGTCTTTGTGTTCGCTTTGGCCTTGTCAATGAAGCTCTTCTTCTTCTGCCACGCCTTGTTCGTGGCAGTTGCCGGATAGGTCTTGTCTGCGGGTACGGTCATCGTGTCCTCCCAGGCACTGAAGCAGCGGACCCAGGCGATGGTGCTGTACGCGGCTTATCGGATTGAATTGGTCGGAATTGTAGTCCGAAATGGTTGCCTGTCAATTTTCACGCGTACAGATCGCGCACCAACAGACCGCCTCCCACCACCCCCACCGCCAACCCAATGGCGTATACACCCAGCGACCCCATGACCAGCGCCCACCGCCAGCCGGCCGGCTCCGTTGCGCCCGACGCCAATCCGGTGACCACTGCGAACGCCAGTCCCGCGGCCAACGCGACCAACGCCACAGCCAGGCTCCCCCCGATGAGGCCTCGCCGTGCCCTGGCCCGGCAGGCCGCCCACAGCAGCAAGCCCCCGCCCACCAGCGCCACTGGCAGCAGTTCCGCCGGCATCAGCCAGTCCAGATGAAACCGGCCCTGGACCAGAAGGCCCAATGCCCCAAAGACCAGCGGCGCCGCCAGAGGCAGCGCCAGCACCACTGTGCCGCTCACAGCCAATGCCTTTGACAAACCGCCTCGCTTAGTCATCATCTCGCCCGCCTCCCCCACTCGTTTCACGCCGCCGCGTGCAGCTCCGCGTGGTGCCGCCAGCTCCAGAAGTACAACACTCCCACCCCCAGCAGCGGCCCGGAGATCGTCGGGATCCACAGCAGGTGCTCGCGCGCGACAACGGCATACGCCACCGCCAGCACTGAGAAGACCACGCCCCCGATCCACTCCCACCGCCACGCCAGAGCTATCACCACCAACAGCACCAGCACCGGCGTCTGATGGATCACAAACCCAACCAGGGCCTCACCCAGCCTCACGCCCTCCTCGAACACGTCGAAACCGAACAGGCTCAGGAACGCGCACACGAGCAGCGCCGCGATCCGCGGCCCCCACAACAACCACTTCCTGGATGTCGCTTGCATGATGCACCTCCAGCAATTTGGGCCGTCTTCATCACCAATTCATTTGCCGGCCTCACCTTCAGTGTAGCCGCCCTGGCATCGTCTATGTAGTGTCGAATGTCAGGCTGGCCGCCGCCGCCCAAGCCGCTCGGCCGCGCGCGCCGGTGCAGTTTTTGTTCCGGGCGGCCGGTTGCGTTTGCGCTCAATATCCAGCGACAGCCAGTTTTGTCGGCCTTGTTTGCCGCGCTGCGCAGCGTACAACTGCCGCCCGCCTGGTCTGAATCCAAGACGGCCCTTGCGCCGAATTAGAACATGTGATTCACTTGCGCCGTCGAGTCGCCCTCGACTACAATTTTAAGACTCGGTCCCGGTCGCTCGGGGCCGCCCTGAGGCTACTGTGACCGATACCCTGCCCCACGATACGATCCTTACCGGCGACTGCCTGGAGGTGCTCCCGCGCCTCCCCGCCCAGTCGGTGGACCTGATCTTCGCCGACCCGCCCTACAACCTCCAGCTTCAGTCCGACCTTTACCGTCCCAACATGACCAAGGTGGACGCGGTGGACGATGCCTGGGACAAATTCGCCAGCTTCGCCGAGTACGATGCCTTCACCCGCGCCTGGCTGGGCGAATGCCGCCGCGTCCTCAAGGACACCGGCACCTTGTGGGTCATCGGCTCCTACCACAACATCTTCCGCATTGGCGCCGCCTTGCAGGACCTGGACTATTGGGTGCTCAACGACGTTTCGTGGACAAAACTGAATCCGATGCCCAACTTCCGCGGCAAGCGCTTCACCAACGCCCATGAGACCCTGATCTGGGCCCAGAAGCTCCGCGGCCAGCGCTACACCTTCAACTATCAGACTATGAAGGCCATGAACGACGACGTGCAGATGCGCAGCGACTGGCACCTGCCCTTGTGCACTGGCCATGAGCGCCTCAAGGAAGATGGCGTCAAGGCGCACCCCACCCAAAAGCCCGAGGCCCTGCTCTACCGTGTGATCCTCGCCAGCTCCAACCCTGGCGATGTCGTCCTTGATCCATTCTTCGGCACGGGCACGACCGGCGCCGTGGCGAAGACTTTGCACCGCCGCTGGATCGGCATCGAGCGCGAGCCGCGCTACGTGCGGCTGGCCCAGCAGCGCCTCGCCGCCGTCCAGCCGCCCATGTTCTCCGACGAGGTCTACGCTCTCGACCAACAGCAGAAGCCCCGCCGCGTGCCCTTCGGTGCGCTGCTGGAGAATGGCCTTTTGCGCCCCGGCCAAACCCTGCGCTTTCGCAAGCGCGCCGAGCACAGCGCCGTCATCCTCGCCAACGGACACCTGCGCCGCAACGGGACTACCGGTTCCATCCACGCCCTGGGCCGTGCCCTCCAAAGTGCCCCCTCCTGCAACGGCTGGGAGCACTGGTACTTCGAGGACGAGACCGGCGCGTGGCAGCCCATTGACGTGCTGCGGCAGCAACTCTTGACCGGCTCTCGGCCCGTTGGCGGCGACCAGCCTGCTGCGCCCTCGAATGGCAACAGCAAGTCCAATGGCCATCTGCCGGAACCCGCCTCGAACGGGGGCCGTCGCGACAAGTCGCCCCTCAAGGCTTCCAAGCAGCGCGCCACAGTCGCCCAAGAGTAGCGCCCCGCCCCGTTTGACTCCAACTAATCCTTGCGGGACTAAGGAACTTGTGTTCTATTCTTGTGCGCCCCCCTGACCCACGCTGCTCGGGCCGTTTTGGTCTCCGGTCGTCCGTCGTCCGTCGTCGAATCCCTTCCTCTTCCCTCCTGACCGGCTTTTGATAGAATCTGATTGTCAAACTAGCCGATAAGTAACCGGGTATCATCCGCCGGTATCGTCAGGAGCAACGATGGAACAATCGAATGGCAATCAACTGATGCGCCCCGCCCGCGACGTGGGCCTCGTCGGGTACGGCGCTTATGTCCCCCGCTTCCGCCTGCCCGCCTCCGAGGTGGCGCGCGTCTGGACCGAGGGCACCAGCGCCCTGCCCATCAAGGAAAAGGCCGTCCCCGGCCTGGATGAGGACGTGGCGACCATGTCGGTCGAGGCCGCCCGCAACGCCGTGGCCCGGGCCGGTATCCCGCCCAGCGAGATCCGCGCCGTGTGGGTGGGCAGTGAGAGTCACCCCTACGCCGTCAAGCCCACGTCGACCATCGTGGCCGAGGCGCTGGGCGCTGTCCCCAACACCCAGGCCGCCGACTGGCAGTTCGCCTGCAAGGCCGGCACCGAGGCCATGCAGGCCGCCATCGGCTTCGTCGGCTCCGGCATGGCCCAGTACGCGCTCGCCATCGGCATGGACACCGCCCAGGGCCGCCCCGGCGACGCCCTCGAATACACGGCCGGCGCTGGCGGCGCGGCCTTCCTGCTCGGCCCGGCCGCCGAGTCCCTGGCCGTCTTTGAAGGGTCATACTCCTTCGTTACCGACACGCCCGACTTCTGGCGGCGCCAGCATGAGAAGTACCCCGAGCACGGCCAGCGCTTCACCGGCGAGCCGGCCTACTTCCGCCACGTGACTACGGCCGCCGAGCGCCTGCTGGAGCTGACCAACACCAAGCCCAGCGACTATCGCTACGCCATCTTCCACCAGCCCAATGTCAAATTCCCGCAGCGCGCCGGCAAGATGCTCGGCTTCACCGATGAGCAGATCAAGACTGGCCTGTTGGTGGGCGTCATCGGCAATACTTACGCCGGCAGTGCCATGATCGGCCTCACCGCCGTCCTTGACACCGCCCAGCCCGGCGACCGCATCCTGCTGGTCTCTTTTGGCTCCGGCGCCGGCTCCGATGCCTTTGCCCTGCGCGCCACCGGCCTCATCACCGAGCGCCAATCGCGCGCCCCCAAGACCCAGGACTACATCGCCCGCCGCTCGGTCATCGACTACGCCACCTACGCCCGACTGCGCGGCAAGCTGGTGATGGAATAGTGCGCAACATTTACGTTGCCGGGGTCGGGCTTACGCCCGTCGGCGAACACTGGGAATCCTCCCTGCGCGAACTGGCCCTGCAGGCCATCCTCGCCACCCAGCAGGATTGGGCCCAGCACGCCGGCAGCCCCCTCCCCCGCCCCGAAGCCCTGTTCGTGGGCAACATGCTGGCCGGCGAACTCAGCGGCCAGGAGCACCTCGGCGCCCTCGTGGCCGACTACGCCGGTCTGCGCGGCATCGAGGCCGCCACCGTGGAAGCGGCCGGGGCCTCCGGCGGCGCGGCCCTGCGCCAGGCAGTGCTGGCCATCGGTTCGGGCGCGATTGATACCGCCCTCGTGGTGGGCGTGGAGAAGATGACGGACAAAGTCGGCGCGGGGGTCACGGCCGCGACCGCCTCCGCCAGCGACACCGACTGGGAGGCCGCCCAGGGCGCCACCCCCACCGCGCTGGCCGCCATGCTCATGCGCCGCTACATGCACGCCTATGGCGTCACCGTGCCCGACTTCGCCGGCTTCAGCGTGAACGCGCATGCCAACGCCAAGGGCAACCCCAACGCCATGTTTCGCAACACCATTACGGCCGAGGCCTTCGCCAAAGCCGCCATGGTGGCCGAGCCGGTCAACATGTTCGACTCCGCGCCCGACGGCGACGGCGCCGCGGCCCTGTTCCTTACTGCCGGACCGGCCGCGGTGCGCGTGGCCGCCTCCGCCATTGCCACTGATACCCTCGCCCTGCACGACCGCCCCGACCTGCTCCACTTCGAGGCGGCCCGCCTGTCCGCCGAACGCGCCTACCAGAAGGCCGGCCTCAAGCCCGGTGACATCGATCTATTCGAACTGCACGATGCTTTTACGGTGTTCGCCGCCCTGAGCCTGGAGGCGGCCGGGTTTGCGCCGCCCGGTGAGGGCTGGCGGCTGGCCAGTGGCGACATCGCCCGCACCGGCCGTATCCCCATCTCCACCCTGGGCGGCCTTAAGGCGCGCGGCAACCCCGGCGGCGCCACAGGTGTCTATCAAGTCGCTGAAGTCGCGCTGCAATTGCGGGGCGAGGCCGGCCCGTGTCAGGTCGCGGGCGCACAGTGGGGCATGGCGCAGTGCCTGGGCGGCGCGGGCGCCACGGCGGTGACACACATCCTGGAACGTGCTTGAGCACGCTTAGGTGCTGGAGCCCTCCAGCGCCCGCCCCGTCGCCCAGGCCCGGTAGGTAAACAACGCCCACAGCGCGGGCCGCGAAAATAGGGCCCGGCTCAAGAGCCCGCGCAGCCCGGCGTGGTGTTCGTACGCAATGTGCTCGGTCACGCGGGTCGCGCGCTCATCCACCGGCGCAAACCGGTGCGTGTGCTCCCACCGGCGCAGCGGACCGCGCGCCTGTGTGTCGGTGAAGCCCGCTTGCGGATCCACGCCGGAGTGCACCGCCACCCACCTCACTGGCAGCAGCCCGAACCACAGGGTGAAGTGCGCCACCGATCCCTCCGCCACAGGCTCTACCTGGTGCATCTGGGCAAAGATCGGCGGCGGGGTGAGCCGGCGCAGGGTGCGCGTATCGGCGTGGAAGCGCGCCACCGCCTCCTGCGGCGCGCGGACGGTGAAGCTGAAGTTGAAGGTGGGCATGGGCGGAGTATAGCCTTGCCTGCGCCCTGAATAGTGTTTGTATAATGTCGCCACTTGGGCGCCCGATCAGACCCTTGCCGCACTAGAACCAAACCTCCCTCTGGACTACTTGGTAGACATAAACCCGCCGCTTGTGCCCCACGACAAGCACATCTGTAGCAGTGCGCTCCCCCATTGCTCCGCGTGCCCGGTCCTGGCATTGTGCCTGCAAGCGGGTGTCAAGCACCGCTGGGGCGCCGATCATTCGCGCTGACGGCGCCGGTGTGGCGCCGGGGCGGCGCCCGTCTCGCTATGACCATCAACTCGGCCGCCCGCGGCCCAATTTGCCCCGTTCGGGGCCATCTGAGACCCTTCAGAGCGCCTTGGATAGTTTCTGATAGCCCCTCCACGATACCTTTACACGCGCAGGGTCAGCGGTTGTGAAACAATGCTCAACCTGACCGCGTAGATCATCAGAGTGTTGGAGGAAGTTATGGAAATATCGCGCCATTGGCGATTGCAGCAGCAGCGGTACGGCCTGGTTGGGGAAGTCTGCCCCCACTGCGAGTACAAGATTTTCCCCCCGCGTGACGTGTGCCCCAACTGCGCCGGAGAAGCCAAGACCCTCTTTACGTTTAGCGGCAGGGGTGAGGTGTACTCCTACACCACTGTTTACGACCCGCCCCAGGGCTACGAGGGGAATGCCCCCTACACGGTCGCCATCGTCAAGCTCGACGAAGGTCCCATGGTTACGGCCCAACTGACCGATGTTGACAATAACAAGGTGGATATCGGCATGCCGGTCGAGATGGTCACGCGCAAGCTCCGCGAGGACGGCGACCGCGGCATGCTCGTTTACGGCTACAAATTCCGACCCCAGCTTCAGCCCGCCTAGTCCCCGCCGCAACTCAACGCAGAATGCAGCCGGCCCGCTTGGTAGCGGGCCGGGTTTCTTTCCCCAACTCAAAGCGGAGTCACGACTGCCCCAGCGCATGCCGGGCAGCGGCGCGCACGTAATCTTTTTCGGCCGGGTCCGCAGCGATGCGGGCCAGAGTCGTGTTTGCCCGCGCATCTCCGATGCGGCCCAGGGCCTTGACGGCATACTGTCGCACTTGCGGCAGGGTCTCTGCGGCCAGCATTCGCAGCAGCACCGGTACAGCCTCTGCAGCGCGCAGTTTGCCCAGGGCGGAGGCCGCCAGCCGCCGCACATTGCCGTCTGGGTCTTCCAGCGCGGCTAATAGGTGGGCAATGGCTTGCGGATCTCGGTCTTCGCCCAGCGCATGCACTTGTGCGGCGCGCTCGCGTGCGCCAGCGGGCATGAGGTCGAAGGCCGGCGGTGGGTCGGGCGGCAAATCTGCCATGGTTGGCTGCACAGGCACTTCGGCGCCAACTGCCAGGCGGCCGGCCGGGACCAGCCGGCCATCCGCGTCCTGCCCGAGGCGCCCAGCCGCCAACAGGGTGTCCACATACCTCGTCACTTCCTGCCGCCCATACCCAGCCAGCCGCCCATACATGGGGTGCTCGGCGTAGGCCAGCGCCTCGTCCACTTGCGCCGCCACCAGCACCTTCGCCGCTGTGCTCCGGCTGAGCCGCCCCGGCAGCGCAGCCACGCACGCCAGGATGGCATTGACAACCCGGCTATCGTTATTTGCGCCAGGGGTCGCGTCATCTTCTCCGCGCGCGCTTTCGGCCGGCGCTTCACCCGCCTCAGATGCGTGGCCCGGCAGCCCACTCTGGTCCCGCCGGTGGGCCGCCACCACGCACCGGATCGCCCCATAGCTCACCGCATTCGGCAGCACGGCCTTGAGCGGCGACAGGTACTGCACCGACCCCACCTGGGCGATAGCGGCCCGCACCTGCGCCTGAATCTCCGCCGGAACAACGGTGTTGATGTCCGCCTGCCCCTCCGCAATCAACTCCGCCAGATGGCTGTAGATCGTCTCCAGAGTCAAGCCTCTGGTCGCCGCGATTTGCTCCGGCGTCTGCCCGGTCTTCAACAGCCGGCCGCTTTCCTGCACGGTCGCCCCTGGTACGCCCCGGAACGGCGCCGGTGACCGGGACGCAGCCGGCGCTCCCGGAATGCCCAGCCGCACCCCGCCTAGCGGGATCGCTTGCCGCCCATTCAGCGCCGTGTCGCCGCGCGGCGTGAGCGAGAGCACGGGCCGCGTGCCTCCCGCCGACTTCAGGTACCCGCCACTCAGCAGTTCCGCGATCAAGTCCTTGATGGCCTTCAGCCGCAGAATGGCCAGCTTGCCAAAGTTGCGCGCCTTGGCGTAATTGGCCGTCTCCTTGCTGGCCGAGCCTTTCAGCACCTGCGCCAGCCGCTCGGCACCAATCGGCCAGGCCAGATGGCGCACCGTGTCCAGCACCACCAGCGCCGCGAACTCAGCCTTGGTCTCGGCTGGCCGCGCGGGCGCTTCGGCCTCTGGCGCGGCGGCACGGGCCGCGCACCGGTCGCAGCACGGCTCCACCTCAGCCACCGCCGGCGCGTCGTCGCCAAAGTGCCGCAGCAATGTTTCGCGCCGGCAATCGTCGGTCTCGGCGTAAGCCAGCATGATATCGAGCTGCTTGCGTTTGTGCGCGCGGCGGGCCTCCACCTGCCGCGCCAGGTCGGCCAGGGCGCGCTCGGGCAGGCTGGCTGTGTCCACGCGCAGCGCGTCATAGCCGTCGTCCGGCAGGCGCCGCAGCGCCCCAGCGGCCTCAAGCTGCTCCAGCGCCACCCGCAGCTTCACCTCGCCCACGCCGGTCGCCGCCGCCAGCGCCTCGCGGCTCACCCCTTGGGCCGCTTCCGGGCTGCAAAGAAACGTATGCACGGCGCGCAGTTCGCGGCCCGTGGGCGTATCATTCTCGATGAAGTGCTGGTGCACGAACGAATCGCGCGCCGCGTACAACAGGATGGCGCGCGCCGGCAGGCCATCGCGCCCGGCACGGCCCGCCTCCTGATAGTAGGCTTCGAGCGAGGCGGGCACGGCATAGTGGAGCACAAAGCGCACGTCCGGGCGGTCAATGCCCAGGCCAAAGGCATTGGTGGCCGCCACCACCTGCAGGTCGCCGGAAAGAAAAGCGTCCTGCACCTCACTGCGCGTGGCCGAGTCGAGCCCGGCATGATAGGGCCGCGCTGGAATCCGCAACCGGTCATTCACGAACGCCGCCACCGCCTCGCTGTCGCGCCGCGTCCCGGCGTAGATGATGCCGCCGCCGTGCCCCTCCCGGCCCGGCGCAAAGCTCTCGCGCAGAAATTCGCCCAACAGCTTGTGCTTGGCGTCTGCGCTGGCGGCCGGCCACACCTCAAAGGACAGGTTCGGCCGGTTGAACCCAGCCACCAACCGCGCCGCGTCCGGCAGTTCGAGCAGGCGCAGGATGTCGTTCTGGACGTGCGGGGTGGCGGTGGCCGTCAGCGCCAGGGTGACGGGCGCTTGCAGTTCCCGCCGGGCCTCGGCCACGTGCAGGTAGTCCGGCCGGAAGTCGTGGCCCCATTGAGAGACGCAATGCGCCTCGTCCACCGCCAGCAGGCTTAGGCTGGCGTGGGCCAGCGCCTGCTGGAAGATGCGGCTGCGCAAGCGCTCCGGCGCCACCAGCACCATCTTGTATTCGCCCGCCGCCAGCCCGCGCAGCCGCCGGCTCTGTTCGGCGCTATCCAGGCTGGAGTTGATGAAGGTTGCCCGCAGTCCCCGGCGCGCCAGCCCATCCACTTGATCTTTCATCAGCGCGATCAGCGGCGAAACGATCAGCGCGGTGCCCGGCAGCACCAGCGCGGCCAATTGGTAGATGAGGGATTTGCCCGAGCCGGTGGGCATCACCACCAGCACATCGCGCCCGGCCAGCACATGCTCCAGCGCAGCGGCCTGCCCGGGGCGGAAGTCGGGGAACTCGAAGTTTTTTCGCAGGGCGGCGTGGAGATCGATCACGCGCCCAGTTTACGCGGTCTCGCCGGTCGGGGCAATGGCGCGCGTCAGGGCATGTTGCTCGGCCCGTACCTTCCGTAGGCCGTGTCCACATAGTCCTTGATCGCGCCCGGACTCTCGCCTTCGGCCGTCAGCCGCATCGCGTCGGCCGTAATGTCCACGCAGATTTTGCAGCCCAGCGCGTGCGCGTCAAAGGTCAGGCTGCCGTCCGGGCCGGGCGCTTGCCAGTAGCAGTCATAGTTGGAGGTGTGCCCAATGGGACTGCAGCCGCAGTAGCATGGGATCGCGCCAGCGATGTCCGAGTTCGCGGCGGCGAAACGATAGGCATCCTGCACGGCCACCGGCGCCGCCTGCACCTCGGCCGGCATATCGTGCAGGTGGGCCATGGCGAGCGGCTGAGGCTCGGCGGGGGCGGCGCTGCCGCAGGCAGCGGTCAGGCCGCTAACGGCCGCCAGGAGAATGGCGCAGGCAAAATGGATGATGCGGCTGGGCATACAAGGCGCTCCTGTGTCGGTGCGAACAGTGTAGGCCGCCGGCCAGCCGCCAGGAAGTGACAAACATCACCGGCTTGGGGGCATATCGGCCGGGGCATCGTTGAGCCACAACGAGACCGCCTCCGGCTGCATGGTTTCCTCCACGGTGGTCACCAGCCGCCGCGTGAGCGGCTCCAACTCTACCTCGTCGCGCAGGCCGGCTCCAAAGGCCTCCAGCACTTGCGCGGCGTCGTAGCGCCGGCGGTAGAACCGCCGGTCAATCGCCTCCTGCCAGCGGCGGCGCACCGGCACAAACAGCGCCGCGATCAGCAATGTGGACAGGACGACTACGATCTCTGATTGTTCCTGATCGGTAATGAGCCGCAGAAGCGCTTGCAGGCTGATGACCGCCCCAAAGTACACCAGCGCCAGGGTGGCCGTCAGCACCGCATAGATCAGCGTGCGCCGGATCAGCAGATCAATATCCCACAGCCGGTAGCGCAGGATCGCGAAGGTCAGTGAGATCGGCAGAGTCGAGAACAGCGCGGCCGTTACGCCCACTGCCAGCATGTACACCGCTAGCCGGCCAGGGCCGGGCGGCGGCAGGAAGATCTCGACCGCCAGCGTCCAGACAATGATATTGGCCGCCATGCCGGCCAGCCCTGCCAGTACCCACTTCGTCTGCTGGCGCTCAAACTGGGTGGACCGGAAGCGATAGCGAAATACCTGGGCCGCCACCCCGCTGACAAAGGCGCCCAACAAGGAGGCCACCACAACGATGCGGAGCGGGTTCTCATTTTCGACGGTTGGGCGAAAGGCCACGTTGAATGCCATGAGGCCCAATAGCGGCAGGGTCAACGCCCAGGCCCAACGCGGTACCAGGCGTCCATTGGGAAACGTAAACAGGAGCCAGGCGAAGAGCTGCACTGACAGCGCCTGCAGAAACGCAACCAGGTAGCCGGTCACGGGATACACCCGCGCCAAGGCGGAGCTGCTTTCAGTCATCAGATTGACACCCAGGCCGATGAAGGCTGGCGCGGCGAGCAGCACCATCCAGGCGTCGCCCCGCCGCCACAGGAGAAGCGCCACCGGCGTCAGGTAGAGCAGGGCGGCCAGGAGTTCGAGGCCAATCTGGAAGAAGGCGTAATGACTCAGGGACAATCCAACCGCGTCCAGCACGACCACATCCGCGGCCTGCAGGCTCAGGATAGGGCAATGCTCGGCGGCGCAGGCCCGGCTGAGCTCCTGCCAGCGCGCCGGCAGACCCGCCAAGAAGACCGCCAGCGAGGCTGCGACCATGCCAACGCTGAAGAATCGCGCCGGGCGCAGCCAGCCGACGGCGGGTTGTGTGTTGCCATCACCCAGCATCGACGGTGTCTCCTGGAGGCGTCTCACGCAGCCACAACGACAGCGCACGCGGCTGCATCGCGGCATTCACGGTGGACAGCAGGCGGTTCACCAACGGGTCCAACTCCACCTCATCGCGCAGGCCGCTGCCAAACTCGCTCAGCACTTGCGCGGCATCGTAGCGCTGGCGGTAGAACCGCCGGTCAATCGCCTCCTGCCAGCGGCGGCGCACCGGCACGAACAGCGCCGCGATCGTCAGCGTAGACACCACCACACTGATCTCCGATTGGCCCTCGCCGGTGACCGCCCGCAGCAAGGCTTGCAGAGACACGACGGCCCCGAAGTAGACCAGGACCAGGGTGGCCGTGAGCACGGCATAGATGAGGGTGCGGCGGATGAGGAGGTCAATGTCCCACAGCCGGTAGCGCATGATGGCGAAGGCCAGCGAGACGGGCAGCGCCGCCAGCGGCACAGCCATGCCAGCCGTTCCGGCCAGCGAGAACACAATGCGCGCCCGGCCGGCGGGCAGCGGATAGAGCTCAAAGAAGAACAGGTACATTACCATCGCCACGACAACGCCCACCAGTCCCAGCATCACCCACTTAGTTTGCTGGCGCTCCACCGCATTTGAAACGCGGCGGTAGCGATAGACCTGGGCCACGACGCCGGCGGCGACCAAAGCCAGGAAGACCCACAGAACAACCGGCCGAGTCGGGTTACCGTAGACCAGGGGCGGCCCAAACGGAACGCTGACGGCCAGCCCCAGCGCCACGACCACCGCTGCGAGCCAGCCCCAGCGCGGCACCAGGCGGCCGTTGGGAAAGGCAAATAGCAGCCAAACGAAGGGCGCCAGGGCCACGGTCTCCAGCACGGCGATGGGCCAGGCCAATACCGGTTGGGCACGTGCGAGCGCCCCATCGCTCTCCGCAATGACGGCGGCCCCGAACGCCACCAGCGCCAGGGCCGTCAACAGCGCCAGCCCCGCATCGCCCCGCCGCCAGACGATCAGCCCGGCCAGCAAGACCAGCAGGGAAACCACGAGCACTTCCACGCTCACATGGAAGCTGGCATAGAGACCCACCGACAGTCCAAGCTCGGTCAGAGCCTCGGCGTCGGGTGGGGTCAATTCCAACGGGAGGCAAACATCAGCCTCGCACACACGGGTCAACTCGCGCCAGCGGGCGGGGAGACCAGCCAGGAAGGCAAGCAGGTAGGCGGCAATGGCCAGCAGCGTGAAGCCCAGGGCCAGACGCGGAGTATGACGTGGAGAGGAAGAGAGTGTTGGCCTGTTCAGCAGCATCGAGCTCTACAGACAGCGGACGCCACGCCAAACTTAGCATGAATTACCGCATCTGCCAACTTCGCCCGGCATCGCGTGGTATTGGAGCCGGGGCCCCAGGTGCGTAACCGGCCCGCGATTGAGTAAGATGACGATGGTAATCGCCCTCGCGGCGGTGCACCCTGTACGCGCCATCTGGCCTGTTACGATAAACTGTGCTATCAAAGCAGACACTCGAAAGGCGGTGAACAGTGGACAAGCGCGAACGGCTGCACGCAACCCTCCAGGGAGAGGCGGTGGACCGGCCCGCCGTGGCCCTGTGGCGGCACTTCCCGGTGGACGACCAGGACCCTGCCGACCTGGCCGCCGCCACCTTGGAGTGGCAAGCTCAATACGACTTTGACTTCGTCAAAGTCACGCCCACCAGCTCGTTCTGCCTCAAGGACTGGGGCGCACGCGACGAGTGGCACGGCAGCGGCGAGGGCACCCGCGACTACACCCGGCGCGTCATCCATTCGCCGGACGACTGGACCCGGCTGCCGGTGCTCGATCCCGCCAGCGGGCACCTGGCGGCCCAGGTGGAAGCGCTGCGCCAGGTGGGCCAGGGCCTGCACGGGGCGACACCCTTCATCCAAACCATCTTCAGCCCGCTCAGCCAGGCCCGCAACCTCGTTGGCGCCGATCTGCTGCCGGTACATGCGCGCCTGTATCCTGAGCAGGTGCGGGCCGGTCTGGAGATCATCACTCAGTCCACGCTCCGCTTTATCGAAGCCTGCCGCGCCACAGGCCTGGACGGCATCTTTTACGCCATGCAGCTTGCCAGCGCGCGCGTGTTCTCCGCGGCCGAATATGCCGCCTTCGGCGAGCCTTACGACCGCCGTCTCCTGGCTGCGGCGAGCGGCCTGTGGCTGAACGTCTGCCACATCCACGGCGACGATGTGATGTTCGACCTGGCCGCCAGCTATGGCGCGGCCGTCCTGAATTGGCATGACACCGAAACGCCCCCCACCCTGGCCGAGGGCCTGGCCGCGGTGGCGGCCAAGGGGCCGGGCGCGGTGTGCGGCGGGCTGCGCCAGTGGGAGACGATGGTGCGGGGCACGCCCGCGCAGGTGCGGGCCGAGGCCGCCCGCGCCCTGGCGGAGACCGGCGGCCGGCGCTTCATCCTCGGCACCGGCTGTGTCACCCCCATCGTGGCCCCGCGCGCCAACCTGCGCGCTGCCCGCGCCGCCGTCGAGAACCTGAGATAATGCGCCTGTGACCCTCCCTATCGTGTTGCTGGCCATCATCGTGGGGGTGGCGCTCGTGCTCTTCTCGTACGAGTGGATCCCGGCCGATGTGACCGCCCTCGGCGTGCTGCTGGCCCTCATCCTGCTGGGCCTGGTGCCCGCCGAGGCCGCCTTTGCCGGCTTTGGCAGCGACACGGTGCTCATGCTGCTGGGCCTGCTCATCCTCACAGCGGCGCTGCTCCGCACTGGCGTGGTGGACCTGGCCGGGCGCACCCTGCTGCGCTACACCAGCGACAACCCCACCCGCCTGATGGCCCTGATCATGGTGGCGGCCTCCAGCCTGAGCGCCTTCATCAGCAACACCGCCGGCACGGCCTTCTTCCTGCCCGTGACTGTGGGGTTGGCGCGGCGCAAGCACATCAGCCCCTCCAGGCTGCTCATGCCGCTGGCGTTTGCGGCCATCCTCGCCAGTTCCATGACCCTGATCAGCACCTCCACCAACCTGGTCGTCAACGGCCTCATGACTCAGGCCGGTCTTGCCCCTATGGGCATGTTTGAGTTGACGCCTGTCGGTCTGCCCATTGTGGTAATGGGCCTCGCCTACATGCTGTTCATTGGCCGGCGCCTGTTGCCCGATGCGCCTCACCAGGACGCGGCCGGCGACTCGTTTGAGGTGCGGCCCTATCTGGCGGAGATTCTGGTCCTTCCCAACTCGCCACTGGTGGGGAAAACCCTGGCGGAGTCGGGGCTGGGCCGCGACCTGGAGTTGGTGGTGCTGCGGGTGACGCGGGGCACGACGCGCGAGCCGGCCCCCGTGGCCACCACCCGGTTGGAAGCCGGCGACGTGCTGCTGGTCGAGGGCCAGCGCGAGCAGATCCTCAAGGTGAAAGATACAGCCGGCATCGACATCAAGGCCGATGTGGAACTATCCGACCCGAGCCTGCAAACCGACGAAGTGGGCCTGGTGGAAGTTATCCTGCTGCCGCGCTCGCCGCTCATTGGCCGCACCCTGCGCGGCTATCAATTCCGCGAGCGGCACGGGCTGCAAGTGCTCGGCCTCAGCCGGCTGGGAGAAATCGCTGGGCGCAAACTCAGCCAGGTGTCGCTGCGGATGGGCGATGTGCTGCTGGTGCAGGGCAATCGGGCCAACATCGCCGCGCTGGCTTCGGGTAACGTTTTCCGCGTCCTCGGCGCCGTGGACGACAAACGGCCCAACGTGCGCCGGGCGCCCCTGGCTGTAGCCATCTTCGTAGGGGCGCTGCTGGCCGCCACCTTCAACTGGCTGTCGCTGCCGGTCGCGTTGCTGGCCGGTGCGTTCCTGGCCTTCGTCACCCGCTGCATCACCCCGGAAGAGGCCTACCGCGAAGTCGAATGGAAGGTGCTGATCCTGATCGGCTGCATGCTGGCGTTGGGCACCGCCATGACCCACACCGGCGCGGCGGAACTGGTGGCCGGCTGGGTTGCCCGCGCCACTGCGGGGGCCAGCCCGATGTGGCTGCTGACTGGTTTCTTTGTGCTGACTGTCGTGCTCACTCAGCCCATGTCCAACCAGGCCGCGGCCGTCGTCGTGCTGCCCGTCGCCCTGCAAACCGCCGTGCAGCTCGATCTCAATCCGCGCACCTTTGCCATGATGATCGCGGTGGCGGCCAGTTGCTCCTTCCTGACCCCCCTCGAACCCGCCTGCTTGCTGGTCTATGGCCCCGGCCGCTACCGCTTCTTCGACTTCGTCCGCGTCGGCGCGCTGCTGACGGTGGTGATCTTCCTGATCGCTATTGTGCTTGTGCCGCTGGTGTGGCCTCTTGCGGCCGGCTAGGCCGGCAGCACCTCGGTCAGCCACTCGAAGATAGTCGCGGTGGGCAGGGCCAGGTTGTTCACCTGGCAGTGCGCCTCGCCGCCCTCGGCCCGGGTGAAGATGCGGAGCTTGCTCTTTGGGTGCGGCAGCTTCGCTGCGCACTCGCGCCCAATCTGGAGCGTCACCGCCGCCTCCCCCTCCCCAGCCAGGCACAGCACCGGGCAGGCGATCTTGGCCGGATCGGCCCGGCCGTTGAAGAAATAGTCGTAGGCCTTGCCCATGCGGCGGGCGATGTCGCGCGGGTTGAAGCTGATGCGCAACCCCATCCGCCACACGATTTGGTCGAAGACCATCCGCGCCACCGGATCGGCCCGATCGTGGCCTTTCTGCTGGGCCAGCACTGCGCGGAATACGTCTGGCATCGCCGGGTTCGCGATGATGGCTTTGAGGCGCGGCTCGTGCTGCCCTGCTTTAAACGCCACGTGACCGCCCCAACTGAACCCAAACAGCGCCAGCCGCTCCCCGTCCACTTCCGGCCGCGAGAGGGCATAGTCCACCACCACCGCAACCGGCTGCTCCATGCGAGCGCCAAAATGCAGTCCGTGATCGGGATTGATGCCCTGGCCCGGCAAGTCCACGGTCAGCACGTTGTAGCCCCTGGCCGCGCCTTCCGAGCCGACGAAGAAGTAGCAGTCCTCGGCGTAGGTCTCGATGCCGCCGGCCACGATCAGCGTTGGCCGGGGTGCCAGGCTGTGGTCCGCCTTCCAAAAGTAGCCCAGCAGCGGCACGCCCCGGTAGGTTACTGTGACCGTCTCAATGGGCGGATCAAACAGCGGCGCGGCCTGTTGAAAGCAGGCCCGCATCTTCGCGCCGTCTGGGCGAAAGGTCGGGTCGGACGGCGGCGTGATGAAGAGCGGCGCGCGATAGTAGGTGCAGGCGCGCAAAAACCCCCGGCGCGCAGCCTCGCGGTCGCCCCGGTCGAGCGCGGCCTGCGCCTCGGCCTCCACCTGCTGGGCCAGCGCCCGCCACTCGCGCCGCCAGGCGGTGGCATCCGCGTTCGGGATGCGCGCCGCTGCCGCCAGACACTCGTCCGCGGTGCAGCCTTCATAGATGGCGCGGCCCATGATCCAGGCCAGGTAAAAGTCCATGTCCTGGTGATCGAAGTACAGCTTCTGCCGGCTGCGTTGAGCCAGAGCTGTGGATGTGTTGTCCATCACTTGTTTCCTCCAGGCGATGACCGCCTTGATTACTCGTACCGCAGAGCGCGCACTACCTCCAGCCGCGCCGCCTGCCGGGCCGGGATCAGGGCGGCCAGCGCGCCGAAGATCAACCCGGAGGCGATGGCAATCAATACACCCGCCGCCGGAAAGATGTAGTCAATCGGATAGGCCACCGCGGCCAGCATCTTGACCATCATGTACCCGAGATACAGACCGGACAGCAGGCCAAACCCAGTGCCGATCGCGGCCAAGATCAGCGACTCCGCGACGATGACGGTCCGCACCTGCGCGCGGGTAGCACCGACGGCCCGCAGCATGCCGATCTCGCGCGTCCGCTCGATGACGCCGATGGCCAGGGTGTTGATCATGGCGATCAGTGACGGCACCGACAGCAGGATGGCCAGGCCGATCATGCCGGCGAAGGCCGCGTTGAAGACCGCCAGGGACTCCTCGATATACGCCTGCCCCTCAATCAGCCTGAACTGCGGATAGTCTGCCAGTATGCCGCGCAAGGCCGCCTCCACCTGCGCCGGGTCCGCGCCGGCTGCCAGGTTGGCTTGCAGCAGCACATCCTCGTGTCGCTCGAAGTCCGTCCCGATGCTGGCCTGCGACATATACACCGTCGGGATTTTGGCATTCAGATAGTCACTGGCGACGGCGGCAACGCGATACGACCGCGGCCCAGTGGGTGTGAGCAGCGTGATCTCATCGCCCGCGTCGGCCTGGGCCGTCGTCCTGAGAATGCCGTTGATGATGACTTCGCGGCCGGCGGCCAGCGCGGTGTAGGCGGCCGCCTCGTCACCCGTCACGAAGGTCAGGCCGCTGACCTGTGGATACGTGGCCGGGTCAATACCCAGCACTGAAATGGCCGTCCCGCCGGTCTCGCTCGGCGCATACCGCAGGCCCGCCACCACTTCCACGCCGTCCACGGCCCGCAGCGCTTCGCTCAACCCCTGGCTGGCGCCGACATTCGTGCCCCACACAGCCACGGACGGCGGCACGAAGATGAAGTCGCTGCCGAGGCTCTTACGTAGGACGCGCTCGAAACCCAGGCTCAGGCTGGAAATGGTGGAGGCCGCCATCACGAGGATCGCCAGCGCAATCAGCGTCGTGCTGGCCGTGATGGCCGCCCGCGTGGGCTGCCGCGCCAGGTTGCCATGCGCCAATTGCGCGGTGCCGGCCCGCGCAAACACGCCAGCCGCCACGGTGCTCAGCAGAACAGCGATGGGGCTAATCAGCGCCGGCGCCGCCAGAATCAGACCGATGACAAACACGACGCTGCCCAGGACCACCAGGGTCGTATTCTGGGAGAAAAGCGCCGCCACCGACAGCACCAGCAGCACCGCGCCAGCCCAGAACCCGAAACCCGCCATGCGGCGGAACGCCACTTCGCCAATCGCGGGCCGCAGCGCTTCGAGCGGGGTGACGCGGCTGGCACTGAGGGCTGGCAACAAGCCCGCCAGCAGGGTGACGCCGACCCCCAACAGCACGGTGCCGGCGACCAGCGCCGGGGTGACCACCGGGCCGCCAACGCGAATGTTCAGATACTGTTCGCCAATGGGGCTGACGATGGCTACCAGGCCCAGCCCAAGCAGGTATCCCAGCAGTAGCCCCAGCCCCGTGCCCGCCACGCCCTGGATCAGTCCTTCGCTCAGGACGATGCCCATGATGGCGCGGCGGCTGGCGCCCAGCGAGCGCAGCATGCCGATGTCGCGGCGGCGCTCGGCCACCACCGTGCGAAACGTGTTGAAGATGATGAACGCCCCCATCAGCAGCGCCAGCAGCCCCAACATCGTGAAGATCGCCTGCCCCAACGCCAGGCCCGTCAACAGCTCAGAGTTGGACGCCAGCGCGCCGACGTGATAGGCCTCGCCCAGGCCGGCGATGATGGCCGCCTCGATTTCGGCCCGGCGCGTCTCGTCGGTCGTATCGAAATTGGCCTCGATCATGTTGATCTTGCCAGCGGCCTCGAACATCGCCTGCGCCTGCGGCAGGGTCACCAGCAGGGTTTCGTTGCCCGGCAGGCCCCGGTCCGGCTGAATGCCAACGACCGTCAGCGAGGCTTCTCCCACCGTTGTCGGGAGCTTGAGCGTATCGCCAACGGATAGGCCCAGGATATCGGCCGCGTTCTCGCTCAGGGTGACGGCGGCCATATCGCCGGCTTCCAGGAACCGGCCGCTGGAGACCGTATAGACATGCAAAGCCCGCGCCGCCTCCACATCAAGGCCCGCCAGCGCGAAGGCCGTGATCCTGTCGGCGACGGTTGGGTCGCCGTCGTAGTAGTCGGCTGGGATGTTGATCGTCCGTTCGAATTGGCCGGAGACGGCGCTCACCCCGTCCATCGCCGCAATGCGCGCGGCCACGCCTTCATCAAACGCGGCGGCGGTCCTGTGGCTGATCACCACATCCACCTGCCCGGAGGCCGCCATCACGTTGGCCTGATAGGCGCGCATGAAGGCCGGCATCAGGGTATTCATGCCAAAGACCACCAGCACGCCAAAGACGATCGCGAGGGTGGTGAGCGTGGTGCGCAGCATGCGCCCGCGCAAATAGCGCAGGGCCAGGGTAAGGGTAATCATGGCAGTTTTCCTTCGCCGGGCGTCAGGCCAGCGACACCATCCGCTCCTGCACCGCGGCCGAGTTAGCCGCATACTGGCTGCCCAGGCGCGTGTCATCCACAATCACGCCGTCCTTGAGGAAGACGATGCGGTCGGCATAGGCGGCGATGCGCGGGTCGTGGGTCACCATCACTACCGCCCGCCCCCACTCGTCCGATACCTGCCGCAGCAGGCCAGCGATCTCGTCGGCGGCGCGCGTGTCCAGGTTGCCGGTGGGCTCGTCCGCCAGCACTAGCGCCGGCTCTGCCACCAAGGCGCGGGCGATGGCCACCCGCTGCTGCTGGCCGCCTGAGAGTTGATCGGGCCGGCTGCCCAGCTTGTCGCCCAGGTTCACCCGCCGCAGCCACTCGGCGGCCCGGGCGCGAGCCGTGGCCATCGTTTGGCCATCCAGCGTCAGCGGCAAGGCCGCGTTCTCAACCGAGTCCAGCACTGGGATGAGGTTGAAGAATTGGAACACGAAACCCATTTTGCGGCGGCGCAATTCGGTGAGCGCCGCATCTGGGAGGGTGCTCAGGTTGTGGCCGTCCACCGTGACTTGGCCGCTGGTAGGCCGGTCCAGCCCGCCGAGCAGGTGCAGCAAGGTGGACTTGCCGCAGCCGCTGGGGCCCATGATGGCAATAAACTCGTCCGGCTGAACGCTCAGGTTGACGTTCCTGAGGGCCGTCACCGCGGTGTCGCCGCGGCCATAAACCTTCGTTAGCTGCTCAGCTTGAATGAGCGACATAGTTCACTCTCCGTGCGCATGCCTTCTCCGCGGCCTTGACACTGGGACACGCACTCCAGCGGACGCGCGGTATCGTGACATAACTATAGTAATCTACAAGTTTCTAGATACGGGAAACAGGATAATCCCGGTCAATTGCCGGGTCAATAGGGCCGGAGACGGTGTCAGGGGGATGTCAGAATTGCAGGTCGTTCCACCGTCAGGACGCTGAGACGTTGGAACGTTCAAAGCGCGACAGGGCGTTTACGCGGGATGGAGCCGGCACCAGGCATACAGCGCGTCATAGACAGGAAACTGGGCGGCGAGGTTTTCGGCATCGAGGGGAAAGCGAATGGAGAATCCCGTGGCGATGGCCTCCAGGCCGCGCGCCAGCGGGTCCGTGTCAATGTCGGCCGCCACGTCGGCGGCGTGAACGATGCGCGCCAGGCGGATCAGCGCTGGGTCCTTCAGACCATACTTCAGCATGATCGACTCGAATGAGCACCGCCCGTCGTGATGGCCCAGCTCCACGCCCGGCGAATCGAATGGGATGACGCCGGTCTCGGCTGCTGCCGCTTCAATCTCGCTGTTGGGGACGAAGATGAATTCGGCCTGGCTATCCACAAAACGCGTGATGAGCCAGGGGCAGGCCACGCGGTCCACGTGCACGTGCGAGCGGGTAATCCATTTCATTTGGCGGCCTCCACGGCAAGCTCGTCGGCGGGCTTGAGCCGGCGAAACTGGTTGAACAGAGACAGGTCATACACAATCTTGATGGCGCCGCCCAGCAGGAATGGCGCCGCCAATCCGCTCACCCAGGCGAGCGCCACGCCCGCCACCGCCGGGCTGATGGCCTGGGCGGCCATGCGCGCCAGCGTCGTGAGGCCGGCGGCAGCGGTGCGCTCCTCTGGGTCTACCACGGCCATGACATACGAGCCGCGGGCGGGCACATCCATCTGGCTGAGCAGATGGCGCGCGAGCAGCAGGGCCACCGCCATGTTCAGCGTGGGCATCAGCGGGATAAGCATCAGCAGGATGTTGGACGGCAAGTGCGTGAAGACCATCGTGTTGATAAGCCCGATGCGGCCCGCCAGCCGCACCGCCAACGGGTAGGAGATAGCCTTGAGCACGTTGACGCCAAAGAACACCGGGCCAAGCACGTCGCTGCCCGCGCCAAACTTGAGCGCGAACCAGTAGGCGATGAAGCTCTGCACAACGAAGCCCCCGCCAAAGGCATCCAGCGCGAACAGCGCCGACAGCCGCGCCACGGTGCCGCGCGACCGGTGCAGCCCTCCACCCCGCCGCATGGGCGGCTCCACCGCCGGGTCGGCCAGCTCGACGGCCGGCGAAAGGCGCAGCAGGATGGCGCCCGACAACAGAGCGCTGATCGAGTAACCGGCGAACATGAGCCGGTAGCTGAGCGCTGCCTCCAGGCCGAGGGCGCCCTCGAACCACGCTGGCAGCCCGGCCGCCAACGCGCCAACAGCCACGGCCAGCGCCGCCAGCGTGTTGTACCAGCCAAACAGCCGGTTGCGCTGGTGTGGCGGTGTCGTTTGCGGCAGGATGGCGTGTTCGACTGACTCGAATGGACCCACTTCTCCCGAGGTGGCGCTGACGGTGCCGCTGAGCGCGGCCAGCACCAGCGCCCACACGTTCTGCGAGAACGCGAAGACCAAGCCGCTGGCCGCCATCAGGACGGTGCTCAGGACCAGGATGCGCCGCCGGCCAAATCGGTCGGCGCGGGCCGCGGCGAAGAGCGTTAGCAGCGCGGAGCCGGCCAGGCTGGCGGAGAGGATGGCGCCCACCACGGGCGGCGCATAGCCGGCTCGGTCCAGGTACAGGCCGAGCACGACGCTCATCAGCCCGTACCCGAAGGTGCGGGCGGTCTTGGCGGCCAGGATCAGCCGGCCGTCAGCCGTGAGCCAGTTCAGCATATAGCGCCTCGTACAGCAGGATGGCGCGTTCGACCGCCGCCGCATCATCTGGGCTGGCCCGGCGCAAGGCGCGGCAGATCAAGTCCAGGCCGGGGGCGGCCGGCTCCACGGTCACTTCGCCCGGCACATCGGCCTCATCCACAAGCCGAGCCAGCCGGTGGAGCACGGGGTCATCCTGGCTGAAGGCAGCCACAAGCGCCGCACAGCTGCTCCGCCCGCCATGATGAGAGTAGCGCGCGCCAGGGATGTCGAATGGCTCCATGTTGTCCGGAACGATGGCGCCTTCGGGAATGAAGACAAACTCCGCCACCGGGTCGAGCCGGGTTCGGATCAGCCAGACGCAGGCCATCCGGTCCACGCCCATGTGCTCCCACGTCACCCACTTCATGGCTGGCGGTCCTCCTGCGCGGCCAGCAGCGCGGTCCGCGCCTCCTGGCCCGATGGCGAGTTGAAGTAGTCTTGGCTGCGGACTTGCTGATAGCGGCGGGAAATGGCGGCCAAATCCGCGCCGGGTTGCGCCAAAGCGTGCAGGACCTCGGCATAGGCCGCCTCAGCCTGGGCCCGAAACTGCTGGATCAGGGCCTCATCGTCGGCCGGGGCCATTTGCCGCGCCTCCCAGACGAGCGCCTCCCCGCCGCGCTCTTCGATTTCGACGCTGAGCCAGCGCAGGGCCTCGCGGGTGCGGTCGGTGGCGGGCAGCGCCCAGGCCGAGTCGTGCAGCAAAATGGCGCCAAGGGCCTTGAGCTTGCGCCAGGCGTACACCCGGCCGGCGGTGGGCTCAGGCGGGATTTTGTAGAGGAGCAGTAGCCAGGCCCGGCGTTCGGGTGGCGACGATTTCTTTGTAACCACTGTTACATGATAGCGCGCCTATGCGATTTGTCAAGGGCCTGTCGCCGGTCGCGGCGCCCTTCGGCTTGGGGGGAGCGTTGGGGGCATTTAGGGCGGCGAAGCGTTCCCCTCCAGGTGCGCCACGGCGCGGACAGCCTCCGCGCCGTGTCCCGTATACCGCAGGATGTGCAGGCCGCTCTGGATATCGGCGACGTAGATCAGCCCATGATGCAGGATCGGGTAACTCCACATCTGAATGGGGTAGGCGCTGGGGTAGCTGCTGAGCGAGCCCCCCTCCCCGCTGGGTACGTAGACAGCCACGCGCCGGGGGTCTGCCGGGTCGCTCAGGTCGAGCACTTGCAGGCCGCCTCCGTACCACGTCACAAAGGCCAGGTCACCGACAATCAGTGGGTTGTGGGAGGTGAAGACGGCATCAGGCCGCGGCAGGGTGCTGCAGGCGGGGTCGTTCTCCGGCACGGAGAAATGCCCCGCCACAGCCGGGCGCGCCGGTTCCAGGGTGTCGGCCACCAACACCCCGGCAAAGGGACAGTAGTAGATCTCCTGGGTTAGCAGCACGTAGCGCGGGTCGGCCAGCGGCACGGCGCTGTGCGTATTGAGGCCCGGCAAGGCCACAAACGCGCCAGCGACGTCGCGCACGAGGCGCAATTCGGGCTCGGGCATACCAGCCGCAAAGTCGGACGAATCGGCCAGCAGGAATCCGCCGCCCCACAGGGCGAGATAGGCCAGCCGCCCATCGCGCGAAACGGACAGCGAATGCAGGGTGCCGGGCGCGCCAGCAACGTTCGAGTTCCACTCGCCCACCTGCACAGGCGCGGCCGGGTCGCTCAAGTCCACCACGCGCAGGTCCGGCTGGAGGTAATTCCACATGGCGATGAACATGAGCAGCCGCGCCTGGTTGGCGGGGTCGCGCCAAAGATAGAACTCATGCGGCGTCGCGCCCAGCCCCAGGCTGGCCAGGGCGCGCGGCTGCTGGCAGTCGCTCACGTCGAAGGTGAGGATCGACAGCCCCGACGACCAGTTCAGGACGATGAGCAGGTTGAGGTCGGGCACGCCCCGCAGCTCGATGGGCTGGCTGCCGGGCGAAAGCGGCAACTCACCGGCGGGTCTGGGCGCAGCCGGGTCGCTGATGTCCACGATGGCGATGCTGGGCAGCCGGCGGTTGCCGATGTAGGCGCAGGAACCGGCCAGGGCCAGCCCTGCGTTCCACCCGCGCCCGCCCAGGTCGGCGCGGCCCACCAGTTCAAAGCCCTCCGAGCGGCCCGGAAACGACTCGCCCTCAACCTCGATCAGCGGCGCGGGCGTGCTGGAGACCGGCGGCGCAGGGGTCGTACTTTCCGAGACCGTGGCCGCCAGTGTCGCCGGCACGGTTGGGACAGTTGCATCCGCAGGCACAGGCGTGGGCGTGGGAAGCCCTGGCGTTTCCGTGGGAGGAAACACGCCAACGGTGACGACAAACACGTCAGGTGCGCTGGAAGCGGTGGGCGGCGGGGGCGGCGTTGAGCCAGGCGCGGGCTGGCGGCACGCGCTGAGGGCCAGCAAGGCGAAGACACACAGCCATAGCAGGCGCAAGGGGCAGCGTTGCGGCATGGGCAACTATAATACCCTGAGCCGGGCAGAGCACGCGCCGCGCCGGCAAGCGTGAGGAGGTCAGATCATGGAGTATCGCAACCTGGGACGAGCAGGCGTCAAAGTATCGGCGGTGGGCGTGGGCTGCAACCAATTTGGCAGCAAGCTCGATCTGGAGGGCACCAAAGCGGTCGTGCAGCGCGCGCTGGAGGCCGGCATCAACTTCTTTGATACCGCGGACACCTACGGCAACCGGGGCCGCTCGGAGGAATTCCTGGGCGAGGCGCTGCGCGGCCAATGGGACCGCGTGGTCCTGGCGACCAAGCTATCACATCCTGAACGGCGTCGAAGCCAGCCTGCGCCGCCTCAAGACTGACCACATCGACCTGTACCAAATCCACTCATTTGACGAGAGCACACCGCTGGAAGAGACCATGCGTGCGCTGGATGACCTGGTGCGCGCGGGCAAGGTGCGCTACGTGGGCGCCAGCAACTTCCTGGCCTGGCAATTGGCGCGCGCCAACGACCTGGCCGACCGCTATGGCTGGGCGCCGCTGGTGAGCATCCAGCCGCACTATCACCTGCTGGAGCGCAGCATCGAGCGCGAGTTGATCCCGTACTGCCAGTGGTCGGGCATGGGCATCGTGCCCTACTTTCCGCTGGCAGGCGGCTTCCTCACCGGCAAGTACGAGCGCGGCCAGCCGCCGCCGCCCGGCACACGCGGCGAGCGCAGCCCCTACGTACAGCGTTATCTTACGGACAAGAATTTCGATCTGCTGGACAAGCTTCGGCCCATCGCGGACCGGCACGGGCGCAGCCTGGCCCACCTGGCGGTGGCGTGGCTGCTGGCCCAGCCGCAGGTCGCGTCCGTCATCAGCGGCGCCACCCAGCCCGAGCAGGTGGCGGCCAACGCCGCCGCCGCCGACTGGGTGCTTTCGGCGGACGAGTTGCAGGAGATAAAAGCCGCCCTGGAAGTATGACCGGCGAGTTTGCTCAGTGCCGCCCTGGCCGCAAGGGTGCGCCCCACGCGGGCGCGGCCCGGCTTAGGCCGGCACGTAGGCGGCGCCCAGCGAGGCCAGCCGTTCGCGCGCCGCGGGGTGCTTGGGATCGAGGTGCAGCACGCGCTGGACGCAATACAGCGCCTGTTCGCGCGAATCAACCACCTCGCTCAGCCCCCACCAGGCTTCCACGCTGTAGGGGTTGCCATCCAGAACCTGGGCGTAAAGATGCGCCGCCTCTTCCAGACGGCCCTCATGGGCGGCAATGCGGGCCAAACGGGTTCGCAAATCGTGGGTTCCCACGGGGAATGTCCCCCTTTCGAGGCGCAACGTCCACTTTGACGTCTAGCAGTATAGGCTGGCGGTCCGCGCGCCTGGAAGTGCTGTTCATCACCGGACGCCGCGCGCTTTGTCAGCCAGCTTCCGTGCTCTTCCCGGGCGAGGGACGGTAGCCAAGCAAGCGCAGCCCGTTCAACACAACGAGCACCGTGCTGCCCTCATGGCCGACGACGCCCAGCGTCT
>CAZCEC010000028.1:74303-77960 GCA_964497615.1 uncultured Anaerolineales bacterium
CCAGCGGGAGCGAAACAACATTGAGCAGCGCCGACGCGATGAGCGTGACGATCACCACCAGGGCGAAGGTGAGGTTCTGTTTCACCACCCGCATCGCCCGCCGGCCCAGCCCGAGGGCGTAGGGCAGCCGCGCCAGGTCGGATGCCATCAGCACTACATCGGCCGTCTCCAGCGCCACGTCAGACCCGCCCGCCCCCATGGCAATTCCCACCGAGGCCGTCGCCAGCGCCGGGGCATCGTTCACCCCGTCGCCTACCATCGCCACCGTGTCGCCATGCTCGCGCAGCAGGGCGCGGATGGCTTCAACCTTTTCTTCGGGCAGCAGCTCCGCGCGTACGTCGTCCACGCCCGCCGCGGCGCCGATGGCGCGGGCCGCGCGCTGGTTGTCGCCCGTCAGCATGACGATCTTCTCGACACCCAAGGCGCGCAGCGCCGCCACCGCAGTCGGCGCTTCCGGCCGGACGGTATCGGCCACGGCGATGCCGCCCAACAATTCCTCTGCGCCCACGAGCATCACCGTCTTGCCGTGCGCCTCCAGTTCGGCGAAGTTCGTTAGCACCGCCTCGGGCACACGAACGCCTTGGGCGCGGAGGTGCTCGAGGGTGCCGATGTGATAGGTCAGCCCATCCACCTGCGCCGTCACGCCCCGCCCCGCCACCGCCTGCAAGTCTTCCGCCGGCTGGATCGCCAGCCCGCGCGCCTCCGCCTCGGCCACGATAGCGCGCGCCAGGGGATGCTCGGAGCGCGCCTCGACGGCGGCGGCCAGCGCCAGCAATTGGTCCGCCGCCGGCAATGGCTCAAGCGGCACCCCTGCTGGGTCGGCCAGGGCCAGTTCGCCCACGGGTATCACATCGGTGACGCGCGGCTTGCCAACGGTCAGGGTACCGGTCTTGTCGAACGCGACGACTTTCACCCGGGCCACGCTTTCCACGTGCGCGCCGCCCTTGAAGAGCACACCGCTGCGCGCGCCCGCCGCAATCGCCGAGAGGATGGAGGCCGGCGTGGAGATGACCAGCGCGCACGGCGAGGCCACCACCAACAGGGTCATGGCCTTGTAGAAGGCCGCCGCCCAGGTCCAACCCAGGACGAGCGGGGGAAGCACCGCCACCGCCGCGGCCAGGCTCACCACGCCCACGGCATATTTCTGCTCAAAGGCATCCAACCGCTTCTGGGTGGGGGCGCGCTCGCTTTGCGCCTCCTCCACCAGCAAGATGATGCGCGCCAGGGTCGAGTCCGCGGCGCGGCGCGTCACGCGCACTTCCAGCGCGCCGCCGCCATTAATGCTGCCGGCGAACACGGCCTCGCCCGGCCCACGTGCCACCGGGATGCTCTCGCCAGTGATGGGCGACTGATCCACAGCCGACTGCCCGGCCACGATTTCTCCGTCGGCGGGCAGCCGCTCGCCGGGCCATACCTCAACCATGTCGCCCACCACGAGGGCCTCGACCGGCACTTCCTCCACCCGTGGGCCGGAACCATCCTCGGCCGGGCGTTGAATGCGGGCCGTGGCTGGGCGCAGGTCCATCAAAGCGCGGATGGCGCGGCGCGTCCGGTCGAGGGCATAGCGCTGCAAGGCATTGCTGAGCGAGAACAGGAACAGTAAGGTGCCGCCTTCGAGCCATTCCCCAATGCTGGCCGCGCCCAGCGCGGCGGCCACCATCAGGAAGTCCACATCGATGCGGCCCTGGCGCAGGGCCCGCAGGCCGTTCAGGGCCGCCACCCCGCCGCCCGACAGGTAGGCCCCGGCGAATAGGGTCAATTCCAACCAGGGCGCCGCGCCCAGGGCCTCCGCTGCTGCGCCACTCAGCAGCAAGACCAGGCACACGGCGGTATAGACGGCCAGTTGGTTGCGTTCCCACCAGTCCTCGGGCAGGCGCAGGTCGCGGACCTGGAAGCCCAGCCGCGCCAGCACCTGGCCCACGGCCGAGGGCGCGGCCACATCGGTGACGATGTACTCGATTGTCAGGCTGCGGCCAGCGGGGTTGAGGGCGGCCCGTGCGACGCCAGGGATGCTCTGCAATTGGCGCTGGAGTTCCAAGGCCAGGGCCGTGCGCCGGCCGCATTGCGGCAGGTCGAGGATGGCATGATAGACCGCACCGCCCACCAGCAGGCCCATCTCGCGGCCCAGCGCCTTCACCTGGTCCAGCGAAAACAGCTCAGGGTTGTAGTCGACCGTGAGGGTGCCGGCGGCCTGATCCAGCTCAAGCCGGTAGATGCCCTGGCGCGGACCAAGCGACTTGGTGAATGCGTCGGCCTCAAAGCGCCAGCGGCGGCGCCAATCACCACCGGGCGCAGCCAGCGTGGCGGTGTGATGAACGGGCAGCGTGATGGTGTGTGACTGAATCATGGGCGCACGCCCGGGCCGCGCCAGCCACTGGCCTGGCCGCGCAACCTTGCCTGGATTCTACCGCACCGGCGGCGGCCTGCCAGTGCTCAATGTCACAGGTAACGCGTCGTACCGCCTGGATGATGGCAGCTTCCCGAATGGACGCCGCGCTGAGAGGGCGGAAAGGCCCGCGGAAAGGGCCAAAGCCGGTATCTTTTGTCAAATAGTCTGTGACTTTCGTTACTCCGCACCCGGCGGCCGCCGCGCTAGAGTTGGGGGGTGAGCGAAAGACGCGCTGACACGGCCCTGGCCGAAGCGCCCATTGTGCTGGTGGGCAATCCTAATGTTGGCAAGAGCGCCCTATTCGGCGCGCTGACCGGCCGGTATGTCGAAGTCTCGAACTTTCCCGGCACCACGGTGGAAGTCAGCTCCGGCCGTGTGGACGGGCTGCGCCTGGTGGACACGCCCGGCATCCAGTCGCTCACCGCCCGCTCGGACGACGAGCGGGTGACCCGCGACATCCTGCTGGCCCAGCCGCCGCGCGTGGTGGTGCAGGTGGCGGATGCCCGCAACCTGCGCCGCGGCTTGCTGCTCACGCTGCAATTGGCCGAACTCGGCCACCCCTTTGTGCTGGATGTGAACATGACCGACGAGGCTGCCGCGCGCGGCATCGTGCTCGACACGCGCCGGCTGGCCCAGGTGCTGGGCGCCGAGGTAGTGGAGACCGTGGCGGTGCGCAAGCAAGGGCTGGAAGCGCTGCGCACGCGCCTGTCGGCTGCCCGTCCCATCGGCTACCGGCACCACTACGACGGCGCAATCGAGCAGGGCGTCGAGCGGCTGGTGCGGTTGTTGCCCGCGGGCCTGCCTGGCGTGCGGGCCGTCGCCCTGATGATTCTCGGCGGCGACGAGGGGCTGTTGGGACGCTACGCCAATGGCAGCGCCGCCGCCGCCCAGGCCGTCGTGGCCGAGACCGCCGCCCAGTATGACCAGCCCTTGGGCTACGTCATCGCCCAGCAGCGGGCGCGGTGCGCCGAGTGTCTCCTGGCGCAGGTCATTCAGCAGCGAGCGCCCCAGTGCCGCCGGGATCAGCGCCTGGCCCAAGCATTCGGCCGGGTGGCTGTGCACCCCGTGTGGGGCTGGCCCATCCTGGCCCTGGTGCTGCTAGGGCTGTACTGGTTCGTGGGCCTGTTCGGGGCTGGCACCCTGGTCGGCTACATGGAAGAGGTGGTGTTCGGCCAATGGTTCAACCCGTGGGCGGCCAGCCTCATCAGCCGGCTGCCCGTGGCCTGGCTGGTGGACCTGCTGGTAGGCGAGTACGGCCTCCTCACGAT
>CAZCEC010000029.1:0-25114 GCA_964497615.1 uncultured Anaerolineales bacterium
GAATCAGACCCTTTACGGCATCTGCAACAATCCGGCCGGGCACGGGCACAACTATCGGGCCAGCATCTGGCACACAGCCCCAGACGCCGTGCCAGCCTCACTATGGGCCGAGTTTGACCACCGCAATCTCTCGGCGGACATTCCCGATCTTTGCGGGTGCAACGTCGTCACGGAGGCCATCGCCGCGCTGCTGGTCCAGAGGGTGCCTGGCGCGGTGCGCGCGCGGGTCTGGGAAACGGACGACTTCATGGCCGAGTACGCCGCCGCGTCTGGCGCTTACCGGCTCGGGCGCCGCTACCGCTTTAGCGCCGCCCACCAGCTCGGCCAGGGGTTGGACGAAACAGGCAGCCGGCTACTATATGGGCGCTGCGGCCGCCACGGCATTCACGGTCACGACTTTGGCGTACTCATCATTGTGACTGGCGAACTGGATGGCCGCACCGAGACCGCCTTCGACCTGGGCAAACTGGACCGCGTGGCCGAGGCCCGCCTGGCGCCGCTACAGCACGCCAACCTCAGCGCCGGCCTGCCCGAGCTGGCTGGGGCCGCCACACCCGACCGCATCGCTGGCTATCTCTCTGACCAACTCCTGCATGACCTCGGCCCGGCGCTGTGCGCTGTGGGCGTGTCCGCGCTGCCCGGCCAGTGGAGTTGGACCGTGAAAGGCAACCATGAATAGCGATCAGATTCGCGACGCCGTAACAACGATACTCACCAGCGTGGGCGAGGACCCCGCACGCGAAGGCCTGCGCGACACCCCCGACCGCGTCAGCCGCATGTATGCCGAACTGCTGGCGGGCTATACGGCTGATCCGGCGGCGTTGATCAACGGGGCGCTCTTTTCGGCGGACGTGGATGAAATGGTGGTAGTGCGCGATATCGAGTTCGCCAGCCTGTGCGAGCACCATATGCTGCCCTTCATCGGCCATGCGCATGTGGCCTATATCCCCCAGGGCCAGATCATCGGGCTGTCCAAGATTCCGCGCGTGGTGGATATGTTCGCCCGCCGGCTCCAGATACAGGAACACCTCACCCGCCAGATCGCAGACTTCCTCACCGGCGTGCTCAGGCCGCAGGGTGTGGCAGTGGTGATAGACGCCCTGCATATGTGCTCCAGCATCCGCGGTGTCAAGAAGTCGCAGGCCCGCATGGTGACCAGCGCCATGTGCGGGGTCTTCAAGCGCGATCAGCGCACACGCGCCGAGTTCATGCAGCACCTCAACCGCCCTTTGGCAGAGGAGTTCTGACATGTCACGCCTCACCGAATCCGAGATCCAATCCCGGCTGGCGGGCCTCGCCGGCTGGTCCATCGCGGATGGCCTGCTCACCAAGACCTACACGGTGCGGTCCTTCGCGCATGCCATCCTGTTTGCCGGCGCAATTGGGCAATTGGCGGAGGCCGCCAATCACCACCCAGACTTGCGGCTGCACGGTTATCGCTATGTCACCATTGCACTGGAGACGCATAGCGAGGGCGGTCTTACTCAGCGCGACTTCGACCTGGCGGCCGCCATCGAGGCCCTGCCGCACAAGCCGCTGCCTAAGGAGTAGGCCACGGGAAACAAAAACACCCGGCAAAGCGGGTGTTCGTCACAAGGTGCGCCCGAATGGATTTGAACCATCACAGCCTTAACGGCCACTAGGCCCTCAACCTAGCGCGTCTGCCAATTCCGCCACGGGCGCGTGAGCCTTGGCAAGGGCTAATTATACCGGATGTAAACCGACTGTCAAACCTTGGGCGCTACGGCCATGGATTTGCCCCTTTTTCCGCTGCACACGGTCCTCTTCCCCGGCATGTCGCTGCCGCTCCACATCTTCGAACCGCGCTACCGGACGATGATCAATGCCTGCCTAGACAGCCAGCAGCCCTTTGGCGTCGTCCTGATCCGCTCCGGGCCGGAAGTGGGCGGCCCGGCGGAGCCACACAGGGTGGGCACCACGGCCCGCATCCTCGCCCACGAGCGCCTATCGGATGGGCGCCTCAACATCAACACGCTCGGTCACGAACGGTTCCGCATCCAGGCGCTCCGCACCGAGGGCGAGCTCCTGGTAGCTGAGGCCGACATCCTGCCCCACCCCACCGCCGACCCCGAGACTGACGCCCCCCTGGCGCGCGGTCTGGCGCCTCTGCTCAACGGCTATCTGAGGATCCTTCAGGAGGCGGCCGAGACCACCGTTCAGCCGCCGACCCTCCCGCCCAGCCCGCTGGCCCTGGCCTACACGGCGGCCATCCTGGTTCAAGCGCCTCCGGCTGATAAGCAAGCACTCCTGGAGTTGACGACCCTGGCCGAACTGCTGCGCCGGGAGCAGATCCTCTACCGCCGCGAGCTGGGGCTGCTGCGCGCCATGCTGGGGCGCCCCGTCCCGGCCGACCCACCCGAAGGGTTTTCGCCCAATTGAGCCGCATTGATATATCGGGCACGGCGGGGTAAAATGCATAGCAGCCGGCCAGCCCTGCTGTGGCCGGCTTTGCTTGCCGCATCGCGGACGACTTCTCAACATGCGCATCGTGCTCGACGCAATGGGGAGCGACAAGTTCCCCAATCCTGACCTGGAGGGCGGGCTTCTGGCTGCCCGCGAGTATGGCGTTGAGGTGATCTTCGTCGGTGACGAGGCCATTCTGCGGCCCGCCCTGGCGGCCCTTGACACGAACGGTCTCACATTCGAGGTCGTCCATGCGCCCGAAATGCTCACCATGGAGGACAAGGGCATGGCCCTGGCGCTCAAGGCCAAGCGCAAGAATGCCCGCAACTCCATGGCCGTCGGCATTGACCTGGTCCAGAGCGGCGCGGCGCAGGCCTTCGTTACGGCCGGCAACACCGGCGCCGCCGCCGCCACAGCCTACTTTCGCCTGGGCACCCTGCCAGGCATCGACCGCCCCGCGCTGGCCCCGGTATTCCCCACCCGGAAGGGAGGCTGTGTCGTCCTCGACGTCGGCGCCAACCCGGATGTCAAGCCTGAGAACTTGCTTCAGTACGCGATCATGGGCAGCCTGTATGCCGAGCGCGTCCGCCGGGTGAACCGCCCGCGTGTCGGCTTGCTCTCCAACGGCGAGGAGGCCGGCAAGGGCAATCAACTTGTGCGCGATACCTACCCCCTGCTGGCCGCCTCCGGCCTCAACTTCATCGGCAATGTAGAGGGCAAGGAATTGCTGGACGGCGAGGCCGACGTTGTGGTCACCGATGGCTTCACCGGCAACGTCATGCTCAAAACAGCCGAGGCCGTGGCCAAGATGATCACCGACGTCATGCGCGAGAAGATCATGACGGCCTCGCCACTGGTGAAGCTCGGCGGCGCCCTGGTGCGTCCGGCGCTGCGCAGCCTGCGCCAACTGCTGGACCCCAGCGAGGAAGGCGCCGCGCCGCTGCTGGGTATCAATGGCCTTATCTTCATCGGTCACGGCCGCTCGGATGCGCTGGCGATCAAGAACGCGATCCGCGTTGCCCGGCAGGCCGTCGAAGCCGGTGTGGTCAACTCTATTCGCGACGCCATGGCTCCTTCTGCGGCCTAGCGTCCTGGCTAATTGGACTCCATGAACCATTCGTCCCGTCCGCGCGTTGTCATCACCGGTTTGGGGGCTGTCTCGCCGCTGGGGCTCACCGTCAAGGAATTCTGGGATGGCCTGTTGGCCGGCCGCTCCGGCATCGCCCGCATCACGCAGTTCGATGCCTCTGGCCTGCCCTGCCAGATTGCCGGCGAGGTCAAGAACTTCGATCCCAAGCACTACATGGACTTCAAGGAGGCGCGGCGTGTGTCGCGCTGCGCACAATTGGCCGTTGCCGCCTCGCGCGAAGCCGTGGCCGATGCCGGCTTCTTAAATGGCTCCGGCACCGCCCGCTTCCCCGACCACGAGCGCACCGCAGTGGTCCTCGGGAGCGCGATTGGGGGTCTGGACAAGGCGGATGAAGGGATCACGGCGCTGCGCACGGGCGGGTTCAGCCGGGTCAACCCATTCACCGTTCCGAATGCAGTCGCCAACATGCCGGCCCACCACGTAAGCCAGATGTACCAGACCCTGGGGCCGCTCTCCACCATCGTCACAGCCTGCGCGGCCGGCACACAGGCGGTGGGTGAGGCGGCTGAGCTTATCCGCCGGGGCGGGGCCGATATCGTCATCACCGGCGGTGTGGAGGGCACCATCAAGGACTTCGCCATTGGCGGGTTTTCCGCCATGCGTGCCCTGCCGGTCAACTTCAATGACGCACCGGAGAAAGCATCGCGGCCCTTCACCCGCAACCGGGAAGGTTTCGTCTATTCCGAGGGCTGCGCCATACTCGTGCTCGAGGAACTGGGCCACGCCCAACGGCGGGATGCGCGCATCTATGCCGAAGTGCTCGGCCAGGCGTCGTCGTCCGACGCCTACCACGTGGCCGCGCCCGACCCCACCGCCCAGGGCGCGGTCCGCGCCATGCGCTGGGCCATCGCGGATGCGGGCATCACCACTGATGACATCGACTACATCAACGCGCACGGCACGTCCACGCCCGCCAACGACGCAGGCGAGACTCTGGCGATCAAGAAGCTGTTTGGCGAGCGCGCCTACTCCATCCCCGTTAGTTCGACCAAGTCCATGATCGGCCATCCCATGGGCGCGGCGGGCGCGCTGGAGGCCATCGTCTGCGCGCTCACCATCCAGCAGGGCCGGATTCACCCGACCATCAACTACGACCAGCCCGACCCGGAGTGCGACCTGGACTACGTCCCCAACACCGCCCGGGAAGCCAACGTCCGCACCACACTCTCCAACTCCTTCGGCCTGGGCGGACAGAACGCCTGTCTCGTCCTGCGGCGGTTCGAGGCGTAAGATGCGTATCATCACCAACGAACCGCTGGTCAAGCGCAACGCCCTGATTGGCCGTTACAGCCTCATTGGCGGCACGGCCCTGCTGATTGGCGCCCTGCTCATCAACCTGCTGGCCTTCACGCGCCCCAACGACACCTCGCTGCTGTTCTACGTCATTGCCGCCTTCTTCGTGGGCTTTGCGCTGACCAACATTGGCAATTTGTTCAACAACCGCTGGGGCCGGCGCCCGGACCGCGGCCTGGCCGACTCGCTCAAGGGGTTGGACGACCGGTATGCCCTGTACAACTACCGGCTCGGCGCGTCGCACGTGCTGGCCGGGCCGCACGGCCTGGTCGTGCTCCTGGCCAAGCACCATTACGGCCCGATCCTCTACGACGGCAAGCGCTGGCACAACCCGGGCGCGCGGCGCGGCATGTTCGGGCTGTTCAACGCCGACCCGCTGGGCAATCCCGTCCTGGAGGCGGCTGGCGAAGTTGAAAACTTCAACCGCTTCGTGAAGAAGCGCGGCGCCGAGCTATCCGCCGTCCCCCAGGCGGCGGTCGTCTTCCTCAACACGCGCGCCGAAATCTCTGCCAAGGAGGCCCCGCTGCCCGTCCTGCACTTCAAGCAGCTAAAGGACTTTGTTCGCAAGCTTCCCAAGGATGCGGACTTCTCGGCCGACTCGCTCGCGGCCCTCGTGGATGGCTCACCGTCCTGACGTTCTGGGCGGACAATGCCTGGACGCACACCCTCGCGTCCCTCGCCCGTGACGCACCCTTTCATTCCTGCCGCATCGCCCCGCGCCGCCTACCAATGGCGGCACGAGGAGTTTGACGCCGCGATGCGCCGGGTGATGGAAAGCGGCCACTACATCCTGGGGCCGGAAGTCCGGGCCCTGGAGAATGAGTTTGCCTCGGCCTTCGAGGCGGGCAGTGCCGTGGGCGTCGCGTCTGGCACGGAGGCGCTGTGGCTGGCCCTGCGGGCGGCCGGTGTTGGCTCCGGCCAAGAGGTGATGGTACCCACGCTTACGGCCGGCGCCACCGTCGCCGCGGTGGTGGAGGCCCAGGCCGCGCCCGTCTTCGTCGACTCAGCATCAGGCGACCTCAACCTGGACGTGGGCCAGCTTGAGGCAGCGCTGACCCCACGCACCCGCGCCGTCATCGCCGTCCACCTCTATGGCAGCCCGGCAGACCTCACGCGGCTCGTCCAATTCTGCCGGGGGCACGATTTGGTCTTGGTGGAGGACTGCGCGCAGGCGCATGGCGCGCGACATGCGGGCCGGTGGACCGGCGGCTGGGGAGACGTTGCCGCCTGGAGCTTCTATCCGACGAAGAACTTGGGCGCTTTTGGCGATGGGGGCATGGTCACCTCGCGCGATCCGGCCATCGCCGACCGCGTGCGCGTGCTGCGCGAGTACGGCTGGCGCGAACGGTATCACAGCGCGGAACACGGATGGAATTCGCGGTTGGATGAGATGCAGGCGGCGCTGCTGAGGGTGCGGCTCGGCCACCTGGGAGCCGACAATGAGCGGCGGCGCGCGATTGCCGCCGCCTACCGGGCCGCGCTGCCCGCGCATGTGCTCGGCCCAGCCCCCCGCCCCGGCGACGAAGGCGTGGAGCACCTCTTCGTCATCCGCCACGCCCGCCGGGACGACCTGCGCGTGAGGCTCGCGGCGGAGGGCATTGGCACGGGCGTGCACTACCCGGTGCCCTGCCATTTGCAGACGGCCTATCAGGCCTTTGGACGCGGCCCCGGCTCCCTGCCCGTGGCCGAACGCGCGGCGGCTGAAGTCCTCAGCCTGCCGATGTACCCTGAGCTCTCCGACGACGACGTTGAGCGCGTGATCGCCGCTGTCCGGCGACACGCTTAGGTTGGCCGCCTACTGCACCGGCCGCATGCAGCGGAAGCCAATGTCCACGTCCGCCCCATTCGGCGGGCGGCTGAAGCGCCTGGTCGTCAGGTAGATGGTACCGTCCGGATTGCCGAAGGAACCGCCCCGCAGTACCTTGCGCGTGCCCGTATCCGGTCCCTGGGGATTCTCAGGTGGTGAGACAGCGTAATAGCCATCGCTGTACCAGTCGTTCACCCACTCCAAGGCGTTGCCAGCCATGTCGTAAGCGCCAAAGGGGCTGACGCCGCCCGGGAAGCTCCCCACGGCTTGCGTGTCCGCCACGCTTACTGGAACAAGCGACCGGTCAAAATCGTTGCCCCACGGATAGCGCCGGCCGTCGCCGCCGGTCGCCGCATATTCCCATTCGGCCTCGGTTGGCAGCCGCCCACCCTCATTTTGGCAAAACGTGCTGGCCTGATCCCAAGTGATGTTGAGCACCGGGAACTGGTCAAAAGTGGTGTCGGTGTAGTACCCGCCGCGCGTGTCTGAACCGCGCCGGGCTGGCGGCGTGCAGGCGCCCGAGGCTTCACATGCCCGGTAACGCGCATTGGTCACCTCATACTGATCCAGTAGAAACTGCGCCAGCGTCACCGAGTGAATGGGCTGGGCGTCGCCGGCCGCGGCCCCCATCTGGAAAGTGCCCGCCGGAATGAGCACCATGCCCTCCGGCACCGGGATGGCGGTCGGCTCGGGCGTATTGGTGGGCGGCGCGGTGGTCTCGGTGGGGGGCACATCGGTGGGCGGGACAACCACTTCCGCCGTGGCCGTCTCCACCACCGCTTCTGCCGTGGCAGTGGGCGCCTCGCCGCTGGCCGTTGTCGCCGTGGCGGGAACATCGGTTATCGCGGCGGCGGTGGTCGGCGTTGCCCCGCCCAACATCGCCAGCAAGGCGGGCCCGCCGAGCGCCGCGCCGATCCCGAGCGCCGCCAATCCGCACACCACCACCGCCAGCACCACGCCGCCAATCAACAGCATGTTTGGCCGCCTGGCCGGCGGCTGCGGCGCCTGAACGGGCGGCGCATAGCCTGAGGGCGGAGGCTGGCCGTAGCCTGTGGCTGGGGCCTGGGTGTAGCCGGCCGGCGGCTGGGCCGCTGGGGGTGCTTGAGTGTAGCCAGGGGGCGCTTGGGTGTAGCCGGTGGCCGGCCGCTGCGGCTGGCCGTAGTTTGTCGGCACCGGTTCCCGCACCGTGGCGCCAACGGGCGGCGGGGGCGGGGCGGCCGGCCCGGTGGGCCGCAATGGCTCAATCACGGTTGCGCCGACCGGAGGCGGAGCGATATCGGTCACGCCGGTGCGCCTGGGCGCCGGCCCGGCGATCATCTGGAGTTCAGCCGCCAAGTCCGCAGCATGCTGGTAGCGATGCGCAGGATTCTTGGCCAGGGCGCGGTCGACAATGTTCTTGAGAGCCGGCGGCACGTCGGCGAGCGTCTGGATATCGGGCACCGGCTCGTTGACGTGCTTCATCATGACCGTCATGGCCGAGTCGCCTTCAAACGGCGGCCGGCCAGCAGCCATTTCATACAACATCACGCCCAGCGAGTAGATGTCGGCGCGCCCATCCAACGCTTCGCCGCGCACCTGCTCGGGCGACATATAGGCCGGCGTGCCGATGATGGCGCCGGTGACGGTGTGGGTCTGGCCGCCGAGGATCTTCGCTACGCCGAAGTCGGTCAAGACCGGCACATCCTTGGCCGTCATCATGACGTTGGCCGGCTTCAGGTCGCGATGGACGGTGCCGCGCTCATGGGCGTAGGCGACTGCGTCGGCCACCGCGCCGATGATGGCCGCCGTGGCAGAGATGGGCAGCCGCTGGCGCATCTCGCTCAACTGCTTGAGGCGCCCTTGCAGGCTGTCGCCCGGGAGAAACTCCATCACCATGTAGTAGGTGTCTTCATCGTGATTGAAGTCGAACACCTGGACGATATTGGGGTGGCGCCACTGCGCGACGCTGGCCGCCTCGGCCTCAAAGCGACGCACGAATTCCGGGTCGTGCGAGAGATGCGCGTGGATCAGCTTAACGGCCACCGTTCGCCGCAGATTGGGGTCATGCGCACGATAAACCGACGACATGCCGCCCTGCCCCAGCAGCGCTTCAATTTTGTAGCGGCCGCCTAAGGTATACCCGATCCAGCTTGGTCTGCTCATAGAGTGTTCCGGTCTCCGTTGGTAGTGCCTCGGTCCATTATAACCTTAGCCTGCCGCAACAACATTGTTCTTGCCCCGGTGCTTGGCCTGATACAGCGCCGCATCCGCCGTTTGCACGAGCACGGCGGGGGTCTGACCGTGTTCCGGCGCCGCCGCTACGCCGGCGCTGATCGTTACGCCCGCCCCCGGGCCCGCGCCGGGCAACGCCAATTGGCTGATGGCCGATTGGAGTCGTTCGGCCACGCACACCGCCTCTGGGAGGGCGATCTCCGGCAGGATGATGGCGAACTCCTCGCCACCGTAGCGCGCGGCAGTGTCCATGGCCCGGATGCTGCGTGAGAGCAGGGCGGCCAGCACGCGCAGAGCATCATCGCCTGCCGGGTGACCAAACGTGTCGTTGTAGGCCTTGAAGTCATCGATGTCCACAATAATAACCGCCAGCGGGCGCCCATACCGTTCGGCCCGGTTCAACTCACGCGCCAGCACCAAGTCGAACTGGCGCCGGTTGGCCACCCCCGTCAGCCCGTCCGTCATGGCCAGCCGCTCTTGCTCAGCGAACAACCGGGCATTCTCCCAGGCCAGCCCGGCCGCGGCGGCCAGGGCGGCCAGCCGTTCGGCAAGCGCGGGCGCATAAAAGCCCGTTTGCTGCTTGTCCAACGAGAGAATGCCCAGCAACTGCCCGCGGGCCACGATCGGCGCGCCGGCCCAGGAGCCAATGTGCGCCGCTAAGTCGCCGGCAATCCATTCCGGGTCGGCGCGCACATCGGTCACGACGGCGGGCCGGAGGCTGGTAGCCATGCGCGCCAGATTGGGAATCGTTTCCAGCGGATGATCAAACGCAGCCACTGCGGCGGCCACACCGAACTGCTCGTAGCCCCGGTGCCGGACCATGCGCAGCCGTTGGGTTTGCGGATCAAGCTGCATGACGCAAGCCGAATCGTAAGGCAGTACCGCGCGCACCTGGTCCAGCAGCACATCCAGGATGGCATTGGGGTTCAACTCCTGCGACAGCGACAGGGCAATGTCACGCAGCGAGTCGGCCAGTTGGCGCTGTTCGTTGGCGGCGGCATGCAGCCGCGCATTGTGGATGGCGGCAGCCGCGCGGCCTGCGAGCGCCTCCAGAATCTCCAGGTCCGGCTCGCCAAAGGCAGCCGGCCGGCGGCTCTCGACGTTGATCACCCCCAGGCAGTCGTCGCGCAGCATCAGCGGCGCCGCCATCTCGGACCGCGCGCGCGGGTCGATCGCCAGGTACCGGGCATCACGCGTCACGTCGGGCACCAAGGCACTCGCCTGCTCGCGCACCACCCAGCCGGTCACCCCTGCCTCAAGCCCTATGGTTTGGCCCACGACCGATGCCTCGTAACCGGCTTCCGCGGCCACGGTCAGCCGGCCGCCGTCACACAACAGCAAGGCTGCATTCTCGCCGCGAAACAGGGCCCGGGTGCGGCTGACGATGATCTGCAGACAGGCCTGCAAGTCCAGCGTCGCCAGGGCGCGGTCGATGTCGTGCAGGGCCGTGAGCGTGTCAATCTCTCGCTGGAGCTGCAGTTCAGTCCGGCGGCGTTCGGTCTCATCTTCCACAACGGTCAGGATGCCCGCAAGCTGGCCATCTGCCCACAGTGGAATCAGGTGGGCTGATTGCGGCATCTCCGCCAATTCGCTGCCCGCCGCGGCTGGAAGCCGCAGCCAGTAGCGGTGAATGTTCATGGGCAGCCGGAGCGCCTCCCGCTGCTCCATCACCAAATCATATGCCGCCAGCAGGCTCCGATCTGCCAGTTCCGGAAAGGCGTCTCCCAAAGTTCGCCCGAGGTAAGCCGACCGCGCACCCGGCAGCCGCTCCAGCAGCCAGCGATTGATCTGCCGCACCATGAGGCCGTTGTCGGTAACGATCACTCCGGCCGGCCACGCATCGAGAAATTCTTGATCGTAGGTCAGCATGGTCAGTCGCTGGGCCGCGCCGTGAAACGATAGCCGCGCCCCGGCACCGTGTGCAGATGGCGCGGGCGGCTGGGGTCCGGCTCGATCTTCTCGCGCAGCCGCCGCACAAGCTGGGCCAGGCTGTCATCACGCACACCGCGCTCGAAGATCTGATCTTCGGGCCACACCCCGCGGATGACGTCATCCTTGGCACACACCTGGCCCGCCCGCTGGCTCAGAAACTCCAGCAGCAGGCTCTCCTTCAAGGTTAGCTGCGCCGCGTCCACATGGAGCGGCCGCGCCTGCATCAGAAGGTCGATGCCGCTTACGCCCGCCGCGTTTATCTCGTCCTGGGCCGGGGCATCTGCCCAAAACTCGTCTATCCGCCCCGTCACGGCCGGGTGCGTGGACAGCGACGCCGTGTCCAGGTCCACGCCCGCCGCGTGCGCCTCGCACACCGCCCGCAGCAGCGACGGATAGCCGCCGGAGAGCGACACGATCCGTGCGCGGGCTTCCGCGTTCCAAGCCAGGCCGGCCCGCTGCGCGTAGCGGTCAACGTTCCAGGCCGCGTCCGTGTCGCTCAACGGCCGTAGCCAAAGGGTTTGGCCAAAGAACAGCTCGGCCAGTTCGTTGTCGGCGGCCCAGGGCCGGCGGGTGGCGGTGACGTAGGTCAGCCGGTACTTGAACGCGTCGCGCAGGGCCCGCAAGTTGCCGGGCAGCCCGCCGTTGGCCTCCCCCAGCAGGCGGCCATCCGGCCCCGCCAGACGGCTCAGGTCGAGCAAGAAGCACAGCCCGCGGCCCGAATGGCCCGAGTGGGCGAGAGCCGCGCCTACGGCCCTTTCCAGCGCCTCCAGGGGCGGCTCCTCGGCCAGTTCCGCCGTCGAGCCGGCCAGCCTTTGCCGCATCAGGCGCAGTAAACCCTCGGCTGAAGGCTCCCCCAAGCGGTTGCCATCCACCAGGACGTAGCGCACCGGCGCGTTCTCGACCCGGTGGGCGATGTAGCCCAGCAGATTGCTCTTGCCCGCGCCGCTGAGCCCCACCACAGCCACGCACTCGCCACGGCGCACCGACGCCGCAATCTCGGCCCTCTCCGCCCCCCGGTAATCGGCTGGATAGTTGTCCCAATCGCTCATTGGATGCCTGGCCGCAAATCGCGCGGATTATACTATCGGACGGCCAATAAAACTCACATGCCGGGCATCCGCCCGTCATTTCCTTGTCAAGCGCGCCGCGCCCGCCCGTGCTACGATAGCGTCAGGTACGCCTATGTCTCCCCGACTGCGCGTGATTCTGGCCGTCGCCGGCCTGCTCCTCATCACGGCCTCGCTGCTGGCCCTGGCCTACGCCTTTTGGCCGGTGGACACCGCGACGGACGAGTACCTCCCGCCGCCTACCCTGTTCGCGCCGCCGCAGGCGAGCATGCCCACATCTCCTGGAGCGGCGGCCGGCTTTTCGGCGGTCTTTGGCGCTGTAGACGGCGAGGCAGTATGACTCACCGCCGCTTTGGGTTTTGGCTCGTTGCCGCTGCGCTGACCGCTGTCCTGGCCGCGTGCTCGCCAGCTACCGCTCCCATCGATGTGCCTGCGACGGCCCCGGTCAGCGCCTCCGAAGCCGCCGTCCAGACGCAGATCGTGGTCCAAACCCAGGTCGTCGAGGCTGAGACAACGCGGACGGCCGCGCCGCAGCCCACCACAATCCCGGAGGTAAGCCAGCCCGGCCCCACGGCTACGCTGGCACCAATGGCCACTACCGTGCCGCCCACCACTGGGCCACCCACTGCCGCGCCGACCGTGTCCCCGTCCCCGACACAGGTGGTCGAGCAGCGAGTGGTCGAGGTGGAGTGGCCGCCCGAAATGCGCCTGGGCGGGTCCGACCTCGTCCGCCTGTCGCTCATCCCAGCCGCCGATGCGGTCGAGGTCGTGACCGAGTTCGAGGACCACACGACGATTACCCAGCCGGTGCGCATCGACCGGCCACCTGGCTTCGATCTCTCCGCCATCGCCCGGCTCGACGCCTCCGGCTTCGAGGTTTCGCCCGAATCCGAGCAGGTCCAGGCGCTGACCGCCGGGACGACCGCCAACTTCCGCTGGACCGTCCGGCCGCGGGATGCCGGACAGCACCGGATTGCCCTGACGGTCCGGCTGCGCTGGACGCCCCAACCCGGCAACAATCAGCCTGAGCGCGAGACAGCACTCTACGACCGTGGGTTCACCATCCAGGTGAACGCATTGCTGGGCCTCACGACGCGCGAACTAGCCGCCGCCGGGCTGATCGGGCTGGTATTTGGCAGCACGCTGAGCCTGCCCCTGGCGGCACATGCCCTGCGGCCCCGCGCCCGCCAGCGGCTGCTAGACCTCCTGACCCCCAACCCGAGCGTCGTCATCGAGCAGCCGCCCGGTCTGGACCTGTCGCTCACGGAGTCCAATCTGCTGCGGGCTCTGTTCAACGCCTACGGGCGTCTGGTCATCGCCGCCGAGTTCCGCTCGGGCTACTCCGGGGCGCGCACCTTTTTGGCCCAGCCCATCCGGCCCGATGGCCGCGCCGACGCCTATACCATCGCCAAGCTGGGAGAGCGCTCGGCCATCGAGCGCGAGTACGTGAACTACGAGACCTTCGTCAAGGATACGCTGCCGCCCATCACCGCCCGCATCCAGGCGCGGCCGGTGGCTCTGGCCCCTGCCCGGCGCGGCGGCGAACTGCTGCCAGCGGCGGGGAGCGCTGCCCTGCGCTACACCTTTATTGGCGAGCCGGGCCAGTCGCCCGCGAGCCTGCGCGCCGCGCTGAGGGCCGACCCAGACCCGGCCTTGCTGGAAAAGCTGTTCAGCACATTTGGCCCCAACTGGTGGATGCAGCGCCGCCCGTACACGTTCCGGCTGGCGCTGGAGTATGACCGCCTGCTGCCCACCCACCTGGTGCTGGAGCCGGCTGGCCGCCGCCAGCCCAGCGCCGACCTCGACGGCCGCCAGTCACCGGCCGAGCTGGCCCTGAAGGTTGGCGAGGTGGTGCGCCTCCAGCACCTGCGCCCGGTGGAACTGCGGCCGGATGGCGAATCGCTTTCCCTGGCGGGCGTGGCCGCGCCGGGCCAGCCGCCGCTGCGCGCCCGGTGGCTTAGCACCACCTCTCCAGTGGGCGCTGTGGCGCGCGTGGCTGCCACACGCGCCACGTTGCTGGCCGATATGACGTTTGATTTCGCGCTGCTGGGCCTGCCGGAACCCCTGGCGCGCCTCCCCAGCCTGCTCAACGAGACGATCAGCGGCACGCAGTCCACCATCCACGGCGACCTCAACCTGGAGAATGTGCTGGTGGGGCCCGGCGGTTTCATGTGGCTGATTGACTTCGCGCAGACCCGCGACGGCCATGCGCTGTTCGACTTCGCGTATCTTGAAGCTGCGATTATCGCCAACGTCCTGCCGCCCGAGCACCCCGAGTGGCCCGAAAGCTACGCCGCGCTGGCGGCTGGGGAGCACCCGCTACAAGCGGCCGTGCGCGGCATGGCCGAGCGCTGCCTGTTCAACCCGGCCCGCTGGCGCGAGTACCGGCTGGCGCTGTTCCTGGCCTGCCTGGGCGCGCTCAAGTACACCAATCTCGACCCAAATCAGAAATACCGCCTTTACCTCACCGCCGCCGCCCTCTCCGAGCACCTGTAGGCCGCTGTCAACGCTCCATCAACTGAATATCAAGCCTCCCCCGGCCCCCTGCCCTACAGTGGGGCAGAGAGACCGGAGGAGACCATGCGCGCCCGTTTTGCTTGCCTTACCGCCCTAATCGCCCTGCTCAGCCTGGCCGCCTGCGCGCCGGCAACGCCGGCCCTCATCGGCGCGTACCGCCCAGACGCCAGCCAGCCCATCGCCACTTACGTACTGCCGCCCGCAGGGCAGATCCTGGTGTATGACGCCTACGTGGAGATGGAGGTCCGCGACACAGCCGCTGCCGCAGACCGGGCCGCGCAGCTTGCCGCCGATCACGACGGCTACCTGTCGTCATCCCAGCAATGGCGCGAGGACGGCCACAGCCATACCACCGTCACCCTGGCCGTCCCCAGCCACTATTTCGACAGCCTGCACACCGCCCTGCTCGATCTGGGCCGCCTTCGGAGCGAGCGCACCAGCGGCACGCTCGTCAGTCCCGCCTATCCCGGCCAGGTGATCTACGCCACGATCACCGTGCACTTCATCCCCAGCCCGCCCCTGGTGACCTTGCCGCGCCTGCCCGGCGTGGAGTGGGACCCGGCAGACACTTTCGCCAGCGCGTTCGCACTCTTCGCCGCCATCTTCACGTTCCTGCTCGACATCGTGATCTGGCTGGCCGTCGTCGTTGGGCCATTCGCGCTGCTGGGGCTGGGGCTGCGTTGGATGGTCCGCCGGGTTCGGATTGCCCCGGCGACGCTGCAGCCGCCAATACCCAAGGATCACGAAACCGCCAATGAGTCGTAGGAGCGCCCCTGCCCTGGAACGGGGTTGCAGGCGCGATGGACTGACCAAGGAAATCATCCAGGAGACGAAGCCATGCTCACAAAACGCCTACTCATCGCTGTCGTCGCTGTGGCCGCCGCCGCCCTGTTGGCTGCGTGCTCACCAGCCGCTGGGCCAACTATGATGGCGCCCGCGGCCACCCAGGCTGCCCAGCCCACAATGGCACCCGCTGCAACCCAGGCAGCAGGCCTCGAGTTTTCCGGCTCGGGCCAGCCCTCTGCCCTCATGCCGCCCCCAGCCGGGCAGATGATCATCAAGAACGCGGAGATCGAATTGCTCGTCACGGACACCAACATCGCCATTGACCAGGTGACGCTGATGGCGGCGGACTATGGCGGCTACCTCATCTCATCCCAGACCTGGTTCACGGGCGACTACAAGCACGGCACGTTGAACATGGGCGTGCCCTCGACGCAGTTCGAGGCCGTGCTCAGCCGCCTGCGCCGGGTCGGCAGCGAGGTCCTGCGGGAGACGACCTCCGGGCAGGACGTGAGCGCCGACTATGCCGATCTCCAGGCCCGCCTGACGAACCTGGAGGCCACCGCCGCCCGCGTACGCGAGTTCCTGGCCTCGGCCACCAACGTCACCGAGTCCCTGGCGGTCAACGCTGAACTGTCGTCGCTGCAAGGCCAAATCGAGCAGATCAAGGGTCAGATGCGCTACTACGAGGGCCGCTCCGCCTACTCCACCATCACCGTCACCCTGACACCGGAGCGTGCGCCCGCCGAGCCTGTAGCGGATGAGCCCTGGCGGCCCCAGGAGACCTTAGCCAGCGCTGTGAAGACCCTCAGGGACGGCTCCCAGACCGTCGCCGACGGGCTGATTTGGTTCACCGTCGTGTGCGGGCCTGGGCTGCTCCTGCTGGCCATCCCGCTGGGCGTGGTCGTCTGGGTGCGCCGCGCCCGCCGCAAATAGCTGCGCCCAGTTACTGCGCTCCATTTCTGTTGCTCCGTTGACACTACACCATCGCGAGGAGAAGCAATGAACGCCCACCGCATTCCCCAAGCAGTATCCATCACCCTTGCCCTGGCGCTGGCCCTGGCGGCCTGCTCGCCCGCTGTCACGCCGGCCAGCGCGCCACCGGCGACCCAGCGCCACGGCGCCACCCAGGTCGTCGTGCAGACGCAGGTGGTCGAGGCGGAAGCCTACTATGGCACGCCCGCGCCGCAGACCACGCTCGCGCCCATCGTCGTGGCAGGTTCTACCGCCACGCCCGCACCCTTCAACCTCCCGCCCACCCCGGCGCCCACCACCCCGGCGGACATGTTCTTCGAGCAGTACGGCGTCAACCCGTTCGTGGACACCGCGGAGGATCATCTCTCAACCTTCGCCCTGGACGTGGACACGGCTTCTTACGCCATCGCCCGCCGCTACGTGAATGACGGGCTGCTGCCGCCGCCCGAGGCCGTGCGCGTGGAGGAGTTTGTGAATTACTTCGACCAGGGCTACACCCCGCCGCCGGACGTCGCCTTCGCCATCTATGCGGACGGCGCGCCTTCGCCCTTCCACCCAGACGGAAGTTATCTGCTGCGGGTGGGCATCCAGGGCTACGAGGTGCCCGACAGCCAGCGCAAGCCCGCCTCGCTCACGTTTGTCATTGACGTGTCGGGCTCGATGGCGATGGAGAGCCGCCTGGAGCTGGTCAAGCGCACGCTGGAGCTGCTGGTGGAGCGCCTGCGTCCGGACGACCGGGTGAGCATCGTTGTCTACGGCAGCGACGCCCGCGTCATCCTTTACCCCACGGGCGGCGGAGACAAGGGCACCCTGCTCAACGCCATCTATGGCCTTGCACCCGAGGGCGCTACCAACGCGGAGGCCGGGCTGCGGCTGGGCTATGCCCTGGCGGCCGAAGCCTTCCTCCCGGGCGGCATCAACCGGGTCATCCTGGCCTCCGACGGCGTCGCCAACGTGGGCGCGACAAGCCCGGACGGCATCCTGCGCTCGATCCGCGGCTACGCCGATGAGGGCATCACCCTGACCACGCTGGGCTTTGGGATGGGCAACTTCAATGACGTGCTGATGGAACAGCTTGCCAACGACGGCGACGGCAACTACGCCTACATTGACGACCTGGACGAGGCGCAGCGCCTGTTCCTGGACGATCTGGCGGGCGCGCTCCAGGTGATCGCGCTGGACGCCAAGGTGCAGGTGGATTTCAACTCAGAGGTCGTCGCGCGCTACCGGCTGATCGGGTATGAGAACCGCGCCGTCGCGGATCAGGATTTCCGCAACGACGCGGTGGATGCGGGCGAGCTGGGCGCGGGGCACACCGCCACGGCGCTGTATGCGGTGCAACTGCGGGCCGGGGCGCAGGGCCGCCTCGCCACCGTACAGCTTCGCTGGCAAGACCCGGACACCTACCTCGTGCGCGAGATCAATGGCAACGTCAACACGTTTGACCTGGCGCCCAGCTTCGAGAGCACCGCGCCGCGCTTCCAGTTGACCGCCGCGGTCTCGCAATACGCTGAGATTCTGCGCAACAGCCCGTGGGCCTACTCTACCACCCTGCCGGGACTGGGTCTCCACGCCGGCCGCATCGCCACGATGATGCCGGAGGACGGCGCCGTGGCGGAGTTCGCCGCTCTCGTGAGCCGCGCTGGGCAGATAAGGGGCTACTAGATTCTGGTTTTCGCGCAAGAAAGGACGACTGCGGCTGGAGCAGCGCTAGAGCAGAGCTGCGAAGCCGCGGCGCCACAGTGACGACGGCGGGTGGGGCATTGAATGCCCCACCCGCCGTGGCTTTCGCCTGTTGGGGTGGTTCGCGCCGGGGGCGGCTAGTCTCTATTCACTCACCAGCGGCAGGAACAACCGGTACGGGCCCGACCCGGGCAATTGCCCAATCAACACGGTCAGCGCACCGCCGCTGGCGCTCGTGTCGCGGACTTCGTTGGAAACCAGGGGCGACGGGTCGTCGTCGAAGTTGCCCGCACCGTTGGCCGTCACCTGCACCGTGACGGTGCATGAAGCGCCGGGCGCAAGAGTCACCCCCGAAAGCTCCACCCGCATGTCGGCATTTGTCACGGCCGTGGAGCCGCCACAGTTGTTGGTCACGAGCGGTACGTACAGGGGCGCCGGGCCCCGCCGCACCGTCTGGAACATCAGATAGTCCTCGAAACCCAGACCCGTCACTGTTACGCCCTGGCCGTTGTGAATGTAGTAGGTCGCGGTCGTCTGCCCGCCCGGATTGACGATGGCAGGCGAATAGGTCTTGCTGAACGTCAGGGCCGAGGGCAGTTTTTCCGTTGCCAGCATGAGGCTCTGGGTCGAAACGTTGTGGTAGGCGATGTAGGCGCGCCCGCCGGCATCCAGGGCCAGCGAGGCATGCTCCAGCGCCTGCGTCCCGCCGGCGCCGTCGTCCACCACCACGCACCGCCAGGCCTTGCCCAGGACCCCGTTCGTGGGGCCGCAGTTGCCATTCAGGCCAACGAAGCTCGCCATCTTGATGGCCGTCGTGCCCCCAGCGCCGCGGTCTACGTAGGCGATATGGGCGATGCCGTTATAGACCGCCAACTGAACCTCCAACCCTTGTGGATCAGCGCCGCCGGTGTTCATGGTGTCAATCACATCGCACTGCCAGCCGCCCCCGGCGCAGTTGCCGCCGCTGGCCACATAGTGGGCGTACATCAGCGCCTGGCTATTGTGCTCGTAGTAGGCGATGGCTGAGTCGGCGCCATTGTTCGGGTTGTGATAGGCGGACGTGAAGTACACGTTGGAACCTGTCTGGAGGGTGTAGCACGCCCAGCGCGGGCTGTAGCCGCTGTCGTGGGTGTCGTCCGGGCAGGTCGCGTTGCTGGTGCCGCCGCGCACGGCATAGCGCAGCTCGCCGTTGGCGGCGCGGTAGGCCAGCCGCGGATTGAAGCGGCCCTCGCCTGGATCCCAAACCACGCCGCCCGAGACGTAGTAGCCCACCACGCGCGGCGAGTTGTCGTCGCGGACGTACTCTTCGACCTGGTCTTCCAGGGCGCAGCAGGCCGCGTTAGGCTCTTCGTACCAGAGGTAGCTGTGACCTTCCTCTTCGTCCGGGTCGTAGGTGAATTCGTGCGCGGCCACGCGCGGATAGTCGCCGGTGTAGAACAGGGTCGCCGTCTTGAAGTGCCCGCTGAAGCCGCCCGGCACTGAACGGAGGGCGACCGTATCCAGAATCTGGCCGCCGTTGTTGTAGGTCTTGAAGACAAGGTGGTCCTGATCCTCGCTTACAAAGGCGAGGCCGAAGTTGCCCGAGGCGTTACCCTGAAACTCGATGTCGCTGCGCGAGAAGGCGCCGTAGTTGCCGTCGGTGATGATGCACTTCCAGCCAGGCGTCGGACCGCCACAGCCGGTGCTGGGCAGCGCCCCGCGGATCGCCAGCTTCAGGTCGCCATTGCTGGACCGATAGCTGATGGCCGGCTGGTTGGGGAACGGGTTGGCGTTGTTGTTCGGCGCAATGGCGATGTCGGGATACACGCCGATATCCACGGTGTGAGACGGGTCGGTGTCAATGACTTCCAGCCGGAAGAACTGATCATAGGCGAAGGTCGTCGCGGCAGGGGCGGCTTCGGCTGGGGAGGGGGCGAGGCGGCCCGCCGCCGGCAGCACGGTGGTCAGCACGGACAGGAGCATGAACAGGCGAATGAGGCGGCGCATGGTTGTCTCTCCTTCGTTGGGGGTCAGTCGGCGTGAACGGGATTGATGGACACCAGGTCCAGCCCCAGGTTGGCGATCTGGTGCAGGATGCCGTGCAGGGCGGCCTGATCGGCCACCGGCCCGGCGAGGGTGGTGTGGCCGCCAGCCTCGGGCGTCAGGTGCAGCCCCGCGAACCGTTCGGCCCAGGTGGGGTTAAGGTGCCCGCGAACGCGGATGGCGTAGAAGGTGGTCTCTGGCATAAGGTCTCCTGTGGTAGATCGGTGCCAGCACCATAGCGCCCAGGCGGGTGTACTGTCGTGCACCCAGAGGAGTATTCAGTTGGGACGGCGGGTGAATTCGACCGAATTAGAGGAGATTCAGGCGGCGGGCGCGCGCCAGGGCCTGGGCGCGGTGGGCGGCACCCAACTTCCCAAAGATGCGGTTGATGTGCTTCTTGACGGTGCTGGGCGCCACGACCAGCCGGGCCGCGATCTCGGCGTTGGAGAGGCCCTGGTCAATCAGGCGCAGCACTTCCAGTTCGCGGCTGCTGAGGGCATCTGGCCCAGTGGCGGCGGGCGGCGCGGCGGATTGCCCAGCGGCCGCGGGACGCGGGCCCAACGCCAGCAGGAGACGCCGGGCATAAGCCCGCAGGCGCTCAGCCTCGGAACCGTCAGCCGCCTGGGCCGGCGCGTCCGCCAGCCACAATTGGAGCAGGGGCAGCGCACCGTCTCCCTCATCGACGAACACGCGGCAGAAGGCCTCCGGCTCGCCCAGCGCCAGCGCCCGGCCGATTGTCCGCAGCGCCTGGTCGAGTGCGCCGGCCTTCGTCTGGGCCAGGCCGAGGCACACCAACAATTCGATGAGATCGGTGGTCCGGCCACCGGCTTCGGCGCGGGTAATCAGCGCCGCCAGGCGCGCCAGGGCCGGCCCAATCTGCCCGAGGGCCAATTCGACGCGGGCGAGCGCCAGGTGCAGCGACTCGCTCAGGCTGTCTTCGATGGGCGGCAGGAGGCTCTGGATCGTGCGCGCCCAGGCCGCGGCCTGGTCCAGGTCGCCGTGTGCCAGCCACAACCAAACCTGGCAGGCGTGCACCTGAGACTGCGTTGCCAACGACAATTGATGCTCGTCGGCCAGGGACCGGGCCTCGGCCACCACCTGTAGTGCCGCGGCCAAGTCGCCCTGGGCCTGCCGCAGCCTGGCAAGGGCCACGCGGTTCAACATGCGGACAAAAGGGTCCACGCCCCGCTCGCCCAGGCCAAATGCGGTATCCAGGTGTTGGGCGGCGGCGTCAAGCTCGTTGCGCTGGTACAGCACCGAAGCGAGGCTCGCATGCAGGGTGCCCGTCATCGCGGTCTGCGTGGCATGGTGGCGCTCGGCCACCTCCAGTCCTTCACGAGCCAGGGCCGCGGCCGCGTTCAGCCTGCCCAGCGTGTAGTGAATGTCGGCCTGGTTGCTATAGGCGCGCAGCCCGCCGTTCAGATCGCCGGCCACCAGGGCCAGGCGGCCCGCCTCCGCAAAATAGGGCAGCGACTCAACCAGGCTCTCCAGCCAGAACAGGGCTACCCCCAGGTGCTGCTGCATTTGCCCGCGGGCATAGACCTCGTCGGGCGGCAGGCGACTGAGCACCTGCTTGGCCAAGGACATCACCAGCGGAAAGTCATTGCGGCGCGACGCGAGCCGGACACGCACGCGGGCCGCCCACAGATCCAGCCGGTCCTCGTCGGCCCAGCCGCGAGCAGCCTGCCGGGCCTCGCGCAAAAGGGTTTCCGCCTCCTCCAGCCGATGAGCCGACACCAGCGCCTCGGCTCGCGCCAGACTCAGGCTGGGCCGCGCCCGCACGACCGGCTCCGGCAGACGCTCCAGCCAATCGCGCAGGGTCATAATCTCGCCCCGGCGCATCCAGCCATCGGTCGCGCCGGCCACGAGGTCCGCCGCGAGGTCGCTGGCCCCGCCCGCCAACGCCTGGGCGATGGCCTCGCTGGTGTCGCCATGCCCAGCCAGCCACTCGGCTGCTCGACAATGCAGGCCGGCGATCTCGGCGGCGGGCAGGGTCTGCGCCAGCCGGTGGCGGAGCACCTCGGCAAAAAGCTGGTGGTAGCGGTACCACTCGCGCGCATCGTCGAGGGGCAGCAAGAACAGGTTCTGGCGCTCCAGTAGTTCCAGCATAGCCTGGGCAGGCGGGCCGTCCGCGCCCAAGAGCGCCTCGCACAGGGGCGCGCTGAGGCGCTCCAGCACCGCTGTTCGCAGCAGAAAATCGCGCACACCGGGCGGCTGGCGCAGCAGCACCTCTTCCACGAGGTAGTCCACCAGATAGCGGTGACTGCCCGCAAAAGCCGCGACAAAGGCATCGGCGTCGTCGCGGTTGCGCATGGAGAGGGCGGCCAATTGGAGGCCCGCGACCCAGCCTTCCGTGCGCGCTTCCAGGGCGGCCACTGCGGCCGGGTCAAGACGCAGCCCGCGCGTTTCATTGAGGAAGTGGCCGGCTTCGTCGGAGGTAAAGCGCAGATCGCCGGATCGCACCTCGGTGAGCAAGCCGCGCGCCCGCCAGCGCGCCAGGGGCAGCGGCGGGTCGGCGCGGCTGGTGATGAGCACGCGCAGGTGCGGCGGGCGACGGTCAATCAGCCCGCTGACCGCGTCGTGGACGGGCTGGGCCGTGATTTCGTGATAGTCGTCCAGCACCAGCCAGCGCGTGCCCTGCGCGGGCGGCGGCAGCGCGGCCAGATCATTGATGAGAGCGGGCAGGACCTCCTCAACGCTGGGAACCGCGGGCTGCCCGAGGAGGCGCAAGGCGGCTTCGCCCAGGCCAGACCGCCAGGGCTGCATGGCGGCGATGATGTACTGGAGGAAGCGGGCGAGGTCATTGTCGGCCCGGTCCAGCGACACCCATGCCACAGCATCTGACTCGCTGCCGGCGCGACCGTGCTCGCGCTGTACCCACTCGCTCACCAGGGTGGTTTTGCCAAAGCCGGGCGGAGCGGCGATGAGGGTCACGGCCGTTGAGGTGCCGAGCCGCTGAGTCAGGCGCGGCCGGGCCACCGCCGCTTCGGGCGGCGGGGGCGCGTATAGCTTGGTGGTGATGAGCGCGGTTGTGGCCAGCATCCAGGCCTGCCTTGATACTCGACCATTGTAGTCCCATTCGCCGCGCTGACTCATGCTAAAATCCTCGCGTTCGCGCCCACTCAAGGAGAGTTCGATGCCCCTGCCGCCCGCCCAGCGCGGAATGTACTTCGAGGAGTTTGCCCCCGGCCAGAAGGTCCGCACCGTCGCCCGGACCGTCACCGAGGCCGATATCGTGGCCTTTGCCGGCACTTCCGGCGACTTCAACCAGATTCACACGGACGCCACGCTGGCGGCCGCAACCCCCTACGGCCAGCGCATTGCCCACGGCTTGCTGGTCCTGTCCATCGCTTCCGGACTGGCGGTGCAGACCGGCATCATGGAAGGCACCATTATTGCTTTCCGCGAAATCAGGGAGTGGAAGTTCGTCGGGCCGGTCTTCATCGGCGATACGGTCCACGCAGAAATTGAAGTCCTGGAGACAAAGGCCATTCCGCGGCTGGGCGGCGGCCTCATCACGCTCCAGTTCGATGTCCGCAATCAGGACGACAAGACGGTCCAGAAGGGTGTGTGGGTGGCCCTCATGGCTGGCCGCAAAGAAGCCTAGGTGTCCTCCGCTTCATCGGGCTCTTCCGTAGATCAGATGAGCGCCACCGCGCCGGCCGGCCCGGCCTTGGTGGACTGGCCGCGCGTTGCCCGGCTGGCCTTGACTTCCCGCCTGATTGACAATATCGAGGAGCAGGAGCTTACCCCGGCGGGCAAGGTGGCCTACCAATTTTCCGCGAAGGGCCACGAGCTGGCGCAGATTCTGCTCGGCCTGGCCCTTAACCACCCCCGCGACGTCGCTACGGTCTATTATCGGTCCAGGCCCTTCATGCTGGCGGCCGGCCTCAGCGTGCGGGAGGCCTTTGCGGCCGGCATGGCCCGCACCGGTAGCCCGGCAGAGGGCCGCGACACGGGCGTGAGCTACTTTCTGCCGCCGCGCCAGGGCGTTACCGTCCTGCCCATGTCGGGCAATGTGGGCGCGCAGTATTCGCCCGCCACAGGCTGGGCCACAGCCATCACGTATCGGCGCGACACGCTGGGCGAGGCCGATTGGGAGGGCGCGGTGGCCGCGGCGCTGGGAGGCGATGGCTCCACCGCCGCGAACGGCTTCTGGGCGGCGCTAAACATCGCCACCACGCAGGAATTGCCGGTGCTGTTCTTCATCGAAGACAACGGCTACGCCATTTCAGTCCCCGGCCACTTCCAGAACGCGCAGTCGAACATTGCCGCCTCGCTGGCGGCCTTCCCCCATCTGCGCATCCTGGAGGGCGACGGTACCGATCCAGCGGAGGCCGCCGCCCGCATTGGCGAGGCCGTGGCTCACGTCCGCGCCGGCCGGGGCCCGTGCCTGCTGCGGCTCAGCGTGGTGCGGCTCGCCGGCCATTCGTTCACCGACAACCAGGCGTATAAGTCACCGGAATTGCGCGCGGCTGAAAGGGCCCGCGACCCGCTCACCCGGCTGCGCGAATTCCTGCCGGAGATGGACTGGGCCGCTCTGGAGCGGGAAGTGGAGGCCGAGACTCGCGACGCCTTGGCCGCCGCGCAGGAAAACCCTGAACCGGACCCGGCCACCGCTACCCATCACGTGTTTTTTCAGGGTCAAGCACAGAGTGTTGGCGGCCTGCTGGCCGAGGGCGTCACGCTCCCGAGCGGCTCACCCGCGCCAATGTCCCCGGCTGGCCCGCGTATCAACCTCATTGACGCCGTGCGCCGCACCCTGGAGACCGAATTGGCGCTCAATCCCCGCGCGCTGGTGTTTGGGGAGGATGTGGGGGTGAAGGGCGGCGTGCACGGCGCGACGCTCGATATGCAGCACAGATTCGGGCCGGCGCGCGTCTTTGATACATCGCTCTCGGAGGACGGCATCATCGGGCGCGCGGTGGGCCTGGCCTATGCCGGGCTTTTGCCCATTCCTGAGATCCAGTTTCGCAAGTACGCCGACCCGGCCACCGAGCAGATCAACGATGCCGGCTGGGTGCGCTGGCGGACGGCTGGGAAGTTCGCGGCTCCGATGGTTGTGCGAATCCCCGTGGGTTTCGGCAAGAAGACCGGCGACCCGTGGCACTCGGTGACGGGCGAGGCCATCTTTGCCCACACGCTGGGCTGGCGGCTGGCCTTCCCCTCGAATGCCGCCGACGCGGTTGGCTTGCTGCGCGCCGCCCTGCGCGGGCACGATCCCACGCTGTTTTTCGAGCATCGCGCACT
>CAZCEC010000029.1:25124-35107 GCA_964497615.1 uncultured Anaerolineales bacterium
TGGACACGGCCCCGGCGCGCCGCCCGTATCCTGGCGACGACTACGTGCTGCCGTTTGGCATGGCCGCCACCGTGCAGACCGGCCGATCTCTGACCGTGATCACGTGGGGCGAAATGGTCTATCGCTGCCTGGAAGCCGCGCAGTCCTGGCCGGGCGAGATCGAAATCCTCGATTTGCGGACTATCATCCCCTGGGACCGGGCGGGAGTGCTGGAATCCGTGCGAAAAACCGGCAAATGCCTGGTGGTGCACGAGGACACTTTCACCGCGGGATTCGGCGCGGAAGTGGCTGCCATTGTGGCGGCAGAGGCATTCACCGACCTGGATGCGCCGGTGCGGCGCGTGACGACGCCGGACTCGCCCATCCCCTATCATGCCGGGCTCACCGCCGCGGTCGTTCCGTCGGTGCAGGCCATCGCCGAGGCCCTGGCGGAACTATTGGCGTTTTAGGCCGTTTTGCAGTATATTTGCGCCCGCTGAGCGTTCGTTTCACTGATCCGACCCAACTAAGGAGAACAACATGGCTGGCAAGATGACCAAATCGGACTTCCTGAATGCAGTCGCCGAGAAGAGTGGCCTGAGCAAGAAGCAGGCGGCCTCCGTGATGGATGCCATCAGCGGCATCGTGGCCGATCAGCTTAAGGGCAGCGGCGAAGTGACCCTTCCCGGGCTCATCAAGCTCACGGTCTCGGAGAAGCCGGCCACGCCCGAGCGTGAGGGCATCAACCCCTTCACCAAGCAGCCGACCATCATCAAGGCCAAGCCGGCCCGCAAGGTGGTCAAGGCCCGCCCGGTCAAGGCCCTGAAGGACGCCGTTTAGCGTCCGGCCGGCCTGGCCTGGTTTCCTGCGTTGAAGTGAATCCTGGGCGCGCGCCTGTCCGTTCCGGCGCGCGCCCGGCATGTTTCAGGCCATACCCAGTAGACTTGGCCGCGGGCGGCAAGCGCGGTCAGTGGCGCCCGCGCCGCGTTGGCCGGCAGGATGTGTTTGTGTTGAGGCGCAATTATCAACCTATATGGATAGGTCATTCCTGGAGCAGAAGAGAGGTCTCATGTTATGCCGACGTTGGTTAGCGATTATGTCCGTCATCGTTGCCCTGGCCCTAACCATCCTGGCCTGCGGCGGCGGCGCGGCGGCCACCGCCACTACCGCGCCCACCAATACTCCCCGCCCGACGGCCACCGAGGCGCCGGAAGAAGAGCCGACCGAGGAGCCGGAGGAAGAGCCGACGGAGGAGCCGGAAGAAGAGCCCACCGAAGAGCCGGAGGAAGAACCGACCGAGCAGGGCATCGCGGCGGGCGAGATCAGCATTTCCAGCAGCAACGCCTATGTGGACGAGTATGACTACGTCCACATCGTGGGCCTGATCTTCAACGATACCGAGGAACCGATCAGCTTCGTCGAACTCACCCTGGAGCTGGTGGACGGCAGCGGCGAGACCCTGCTCACCGACTTCGACGATGCGCCGGTGGACGAGGTGACGTTCTCGCCCTTCCTGTGGACCATCGGTCCGGGCGAGACCTCCCCGTTCGACTACACCGTCTATACCGACGACCGCGACCCGAGCGACTGGGAGTACACGGTGCGGGTGACCGACTTCAGCGACGGGTTCGTTGACCGCGGCGAAATCGAGATCGTCAACGACCAGATCACGGCCGATGAGTTCGGCACCCTGTACCTGACCGGGGAACTGGTGAACCTGAATGATGAGCCGGTGCTGGTCAACAGCCTGGCCGCGGCGCTGTTTGACGACGGTGACAATGTGCTGGCCGGCGACGCGTCGTACAACTACGCCCGGTATTTGGCCCCCAGCGGCGACGAGAGCGGTAATGACCGGACGCCCTTCACGATCAGCCTGGACGGCCCCGTGCCGGACGCTTCGTCGTACATCGTGTACTGGGATGCCGACCTGACCGACGAACTGGACACCACCGCCGGCCTGAGGATCGACCTGGCCGGCGCATACGCCGACGACTTTGACGATCTGCACGTGGTGGCCGCGGTGTCTAGCGAGGCGGAGGACGTGCTGTCGGTCCAGGTGGTGGCGGGCCTGTACGCCGAGGACGGCACGGTGCTGGATGCGGCAACTCTGTGGGTGCCGGTCTACCTTGGCCCCGGCGATGCCGTGCCGATCAGCTTCGACTACTTTAGCAGCGTCAACTCGAACCCCGACGAACTGGCCCGCGTGAGCAGCTACAGCGTGCAGTTCGACGCCTACGGCACTTACGAGACCAGCTTCGACGTGGTGGCGCTCGAAACCGCCAACGAATCCAGCGAGACGGGCTCCAACGGGCGGGTGGACTTCACCGGCGACGTGGTGAACGCCTCGGGCGAGGCGCTGTCCAGCGCCATTGTCGTCCTGGCGCTGTACGACGCTGAGGATAATCTCGTCATTTCCAACTGGACGAGTGTGTATCCCGACGGCGATACGTTCGCGGACGGCGAGTCGCTGCCGTTCAGCCTGAGCCTATACCTGGCACCAGACACCGATACAACGGACTGGTCCTTCCGGACCTTCGTCCAGGGCTACGTCGAGTAACTTCGGTCGCTTCGACCGGAGCGCAACAGTGCCCCGGGGATGCGCGCCAAATGCGCCTGTCCCCGGGGCATTTTGTTCGATACGGGGCTTTCTTTGGTATGATTGGCGGCATGGCACCTGCCCGGCCAGCTTTCCACGTGCGGGACGTGCCCGTCTTTGGCGACGCGATCCTGTCGCCGATGGACGGGTTCTCCGACCTGCCCTTCCGGCTGATCTGCCGCGAATTGGGCTCGGCCATGTCGTATACCGAGTTCGTCAATGTGGACGAACTCCAGAGCCGCAAGCCCACCGTGAGGGCCTGGACCAAGCTGCGCTTCGACCCCAGCGAGCGGCCCATGACGTTCCAGATCTACGGCCACGACGAGGACCGGCTGGTAGAGACCGCCCTCCGGCTGCAGGACCTGGGCCCAGACATCATTGACATCAACATGGGCTGCTATGTCAAAAGCATCTCCGAGCGCGGCGCCGGCTCGGGCATGCTGTGCCAACCGGACAAGATTGGCCGGGTTTTCACCAGGCTGTCGCGGGCCCTGCGCCTGCCGGTCACCGGCAAGATTCGGCTTGGCTGGGATGACAATTGGCGGAATTACCTGGAGGTCGCCCACATCCTAGAAGATTCGGGCGCGAGCCTGATCGCCGTCCATGGCCGCACGCGCGCCCAGGCCTACACCGGCTCTGCCGACTGGGACGCCATCGCCGAGATCAAGCAGGCCGTGCGGGTGCCGGTCATTGGCAATGGCGATGTGCGCACTGTGGCCGATATCGGGCGACTACGCGCCCACACCGACTGCGATGCCGTGATGATCGGGCGCGCCGCCATCGGCAATCCGTGGATTTTTGCGCGCCTGGAGCGCGAGTGCGTTGCCTTCAACGACATCGCCGCGCTGATGCGCCGCCATCTGGCGCTCAATCTTGAGTTCTACGGCGAGCGCCTGGGGCTGGTGCTTTTCCGGAAGCACGCCGCCAAGTACATCCGCGGCCTGCCAGCGGAGCCAACCCTACGCATTCCTCTCCTCACCGCCTCCACCGTGGACGAATTCGACCGCCTGCTGGACGAGGCACTCGACTCCCCCACGGGCCGAGGTGCGGCGAGCGCATTGACCCTTGTGGCTGCATAATCAGTTGTCGCGGGCCGGTCGTCCATCGCCGCCAGCCGCCGATGGAACCCGTCCCCCGCCGGCCGCGTCTTAATCCTGCCGTGTCGATTCCGCCTTATTTGCACTGTATTGAACTGCCCACGCCCTTTCCGGTTGGCCCGGTCAACGTCTATCTGGCGGAGGGAGAAGCGCTGACGCTGGTGGACACTGGCCCGAAGGCCGACCAGACGCGCACGGCGCTGGAGAGCCAGTTGGCCGCCCGCGGGTATCGCGTCAAGGACCTGCGCCGCATCGTCCTGACACACCATCATGTTGACCACGTCGGCCTGGCCGCCGAGTTGGCCCAGCGTTCCGGCGCGGAGGTCATCACCCACCCCTATACCGTTCCCTGGCTGGCCGGCTATGCCGCCGAACAGGCCCGCCAGCATCCCTTCTACCTCCGCATCTGGGAGGAAAGCGGCGTTCCGCCGGAGATCATTGCCTCGATGACGGAGTCGAGCGCCGCCCTGCCCCGCTGGACCGATGCGGCTGGCGCGGCCGGAACCCTCGACGAAGGCACGTCGCTGCGCCTGGGCGACGACGACTGGAGCGTATTCCACACTCCCGGCCACGCTGGCGGACTGATCTGCCTGTGGGAGCCGGGGTCGCGCACGCTACTGGCCAACGATCACTTCATCCGCGACATCTCGTCCAATCCCGTCTTGGAGCCGTCGCCGATGATGAACGGCCCCCGCCCGCGGCGGCTGGTCGAATACTTGCACCACATGGACCGCATGGCCGCCCTTAAGCCCGCCATCGCCCTGCCGGGTCATGGTGAACCGGTCGAAGACGTTGCCCAGCTCGTCCGCCAGCGCCATTTGTTTCACGAGCGCCGCGCCCGCCGGCTGCTGGAGGCCCTGGACGGGCAGGCACTGACCCTGTGGGAACTGACGCAGCCCCTTTTCCCGCGCCTCACGCGCGGCATGGATTTCTTCCTGGCGCTGTCGGAGGTGCTGGGACACCTGGATTTGCTTGAAGAGGCTGGTCTCGCACAGCCCCAACTCCACGGCCCGCTACGGCGCTGGGTCCGCCTGGAGGAAGGCTTGCGCTATACTGCCGCCCATGACGCCGCCGTCTGAATCGCCCAACGAGAAGCTGCGCCGGCTGGCCGCCGCGAATCAGCCGCCGGAAGGTGAGGCGGGCGCAACACCGCCCTCGGGGACGCCGGCCGTGCCAACGGGCGATACGGCGCCGGCTGCTCCCGAGCCCGCAGCCCCCACCGAGTCCAGCCCGGCGTTTGCGTCCGGCCGCGAATGGCCGTCCGGTTCGGCGCCCGGCGCCGCCGCCGGCCCGACCACCGCCTCGCAGCCGCGCCCGATTCAGGAGGAGGACACCGGTCCAACGCGCGCCCAGCGGATTGAGGCGTCGGCGCCAACCGTCGTCAACCCAGCGGCCACGCTGCCGCCGCCCAACTTGGGGCGGCCCGCCACGCCGCGCCCGCTGCCGCCGGTGGACAGCCAGGGCATGCCGCACGTCCCGCCGCCGCGCCCGCCGGAGAACGACCCCTTTGGCACCCGCGTTCAGCGCGGCGCCTTGCGGCTCGACCCGCCTGCCAGCCGGCGTCAGCCGGCCTCCCAGCGCCCGGCGCCCGGCTATCAGCGGCCGATCTATCCCCAGTATCCCGCGCCGGAAGTTGTCCCTTCGCGCCCCACGCGCCGCGGGCAGGGATCCGGCGGCGGACGGCGGTTCTGGGGCTGCCTGGGGACGCTGCTCCGGGTGTCGGCCATCGGCGCGGCACTGCTGATCATTCTGGCCATTGGCGGTGCGGTGTTTGGCTACCTGGCCGTCGCCGCAACCCTGCCCAACGTGGACGACCTGCGCGCCCAGGCCTCGCAATTCGAGACCACGCGCGTCTACGACTCGGCCGGCAACCTGCTGTACGAGATCGTGGACCCGCAGGCCGGCCGGCGCACACGCGTGCCGCTTAACCGCATTTCGCCCTACCTGGTGGCCGCCACCATCGCGACCGAGGACAAGGATTTCTACTCGCACCCTGGCTTCGACCCGATCGCCATCATCCGCGCCATCTGGCAGAACCTGCGCGCGGGCGAGACCGTCTCCGGCGCGTCCACCATCACCCAGCAACTGGTCAAATTGCTGGTCCTTTCGCCGGAGGAGGCGGCGCAACGCACGAACAGCCGCAAGATTCGCGAGGTGATTCTCGCCGCCGAGATCACGCGCCGCTACAGCAAGGACGAAATCCTTGAGCTATACCTGAACGAGATTTACTACGGCAACCTGGCCTACGGCATCGAAGCCGCCGCCGAGACCTACTTCAACAAGCGCGCGGCGGACCTGAGCCTGGCCGAGGCGACCTTCCTGGCCGGCCTGCCGCAATCGCCCGCGGTGTACGACATCTATTCCGACCCTGACACGACGTTAGGCCGCCATGAGGACGTTGTCGGCCTCATGCTAGCGCTCGGCTGCGTGGATGTTAGCAATAGCCCGCAGCCCGTATGCATCACCACTGATGACGCCGGCCCGGCACTGCTGGCGATGAAGACCTATCCGTTCCAGCCGCCGGCCAACAACGCCCTCTTCCCGCACTGGGTGCAGTTTATCCGCCAGGAACTGGAGGCCACCTACGGCGCGCAGTTGTACCGTTCCGGGTACAGCGTCTACACCACGCTGGACCCCCAGCTTCAGAAGCTAGCCGAGGCACACGTAAGTGCCCAGGTGAATGCCCTGGCAGAGCGCAACGTGACCAACGGCGCACTCATCGCGCTGCGGCCGACTACGGGCGAGATTCTCGTCATGGTGGGCTCAGACAACTTCGACGACCCGGTGGATGGGCAGATCAACATGTCAATCCGTCCCCGCCAGCCTGGTTCGTCCATCAAGCCACTGACCTATGCCCTGGCCTTTGAGAAGGGTTGGACCCCCGCCACCCTGCTGTGGGATGTGCCCACCGAGTTCCCCGACGGCGCCAACCCGCCGTATGTGCCGGTCAATTACGATGGCTTCTATCATGGTCCGGTCCGGCTCCGCACCGCGCTGGCAACCTCCTACAACGTCCCGGCGGTAAAAGCCCTCCAGTTCACCGGCATCTATGGCGACGGCGCGTTTCTGCCGTTTGCCGAAACGCTGGGCATCACCTCGCTGAACCGCGACGACTATGGCCTGGCCCTCACCCTCGGCGGCGGCGACGTGAGCCTGCTGGAGATGGTGACGGCGTATGCTTCCCTCGCCAATGGCGGTCTGCGGGCCTTCCCGGTCAGCATCCAGCGCATCACTGATTCGGAAGGCAATGTCGTTTGCCAGCAGCCGCTCTCGCCTGGCGCTCTGACCGACAACCCGCCGCCCTGCCAGACGCCGCCCGAGACCTGGGGCCGTGGCGTCATGTCGGCGGAGACCGCGTTCCTCATCAGCGACATCCTGGCCGACAACGATGCCCGCGCCCCAGCGTTTGGGGTCAACTCCACCTTGCGGCTCACCTTCCCGGCGGCCGTCAAGACGGGCACTACCAACGACATCCGGGACAACTGGACGATTGGCTATACACCCGACCTGGTGGCGGGCGTGTGGGTGGGCAATGCGGACTATACGCCGATGGTCAATACCAGCGGCGTCACCGGCGCGGCGCCCATCTGGCATGAATTCATGGAGGCGGCATTGGCGGGCCGCGCCACTAGCTTTGTCCGCCCGCCCGGCATTGTGGACCGGTCTATCTGCGCGATTACGGGCGCGGAGCCAAGCGAGTTCTGCCCGCCCGACCGCATCCGGGGCGAGGTGTTTGCTGGCAACCACCTGCCGCTGCCCGCCGACCGCGACCTGTGGCAGCGCGCCTATATTGACCCCTTCACCTTATTGCGCCAGACCGCGGACTGCGCCAACTACTATCAAACAGACCAACTATTCAACCAGAACCGACTGGTCATCGACGTGGCCGATCCGTGGGGCCGCAAGTGGCTGACCGAAGACGCCAACGGCCAGGCCTGGGCGGCCGGCCACAATATCACGCCCCCCATCCAGTGGGCGCCGACGGGTGACTGCACGCCCGACTCCCCCCACCCCATCATCAGCTTCGCCTTCCCGGCCGAGGGCGCCACGTTGGAGGCCGCGCCCATCCAGATCGTGGGGCAGGCGGCGGCCACCGGAAGCTTTGACCGCTACGTCATTGACTTTGGGCTGAGCCACGACCCGCAGGGCTGGGGGGCGGTTTACGGACCCAGCACGCTCCCAGTGGCGGAGACCGGGGCACTGGCAGACTGGGACCTGAGCACCCTGCCGGATGGCCCAGTCACCTTGCGCATCACCGTCTTCAGCCAGGCCGGCGGCAGCGCCGAGGCGCGGGTGCATTTCACCGTGCAGCGCCCTACCCCCACCCCAGAACCCACGGGCACCGCCACTGCGACGCCCACCGAAACGCCGATCCCGTCGGCCACGCCAACGCCGACGGTCACGCCCACAGAGACCGCCACGCCAACGCCCAGCAGCACGCCCGAGGTGATCGTCCTCCCCTCAGCCACATCAGACATCATCGTGCCGCCCTCGGCGACACCTTAGCCCGCTGGCTGCTCTCGCGGCGGCATGACGCGGCGTAGTCGAATCACCGCGCCGAGCGCCATGGGTGCGGCAGTGGGCGCGCCATTCCTCTGTTAGAATTCCGCCATGAACTCATCGCGCGCCGCCGACATCCGGCGGGTGCTCATAATTGTGCTGGCGCTGAACCTGGCCGTCACCACGATCAAATTGGTGGTTGGGCTGACCACGGGCGCGCTGGCGGTCGTGGCCGACGCATTTCACTCGATTGTGGATGCCTCGTCCAACGTCATCGCGCTGGTTGGCCTGTGGGTGGCGGCGCGCCCGGCAGACGAAAACCATCCGTACGGGCACCACAAGTACGAGACCATTGCCACCTTGAGCATTGGCGGGATGCTGCTGGTCGCGGCATTTGAGATTGGCCGCGGCGTGATCGAGCGGCTGTTCGTCAATCCGGTCGTGCCGCAGGCCACGCTGCTGTCGTTCGGGCTGCTCATCTTCACATTTCTGATCAATCTGGGCGTCACCGTCTACGAGACGCGCGCGGGCCGGCGGCTCAACAGCCAACTGCTGCTCGCCGATGCCACGCACACGCGCGCCGACCTGCTGATCACGATCTCGGTAGTGGCCTCGCTGGCCGCGGCTCGCTTGAATCTGGCCTGGATCGATCCGCTCGTCGCTGGCGCCGTCGTCGTGGTGCTGTTCCGCGCGGCATTTGGCATTTTGCGGACCACTTCCAAGGTGTTGACTGATGTGGCGGTAGCCGATCCTGAGCAGGTGGCGGCTATCGCGGGAGCCGTGCCTGGCGTCACCGCCGTGAGCAGCGTCCGGTCGCGGGGCCATGCCGACGCCGCCTATCTGGACCTGCACATCCACGTCAACCCGGCGATGGATACCGACCAGGCGCACGGCCTGGCCTCCGAAGTGGAGCACCGGCTAGCCGCGGCGCTGCCCGGCAAGGTGGATACCGTCGTCCATATCGAGCCGGAGTGGGAGGGGGCGGACGGCACACCCTGGGAGCGGCTGGCGCTGGAACTGCGCAAGCTGGCCGATGGGCAGGGCCTGGGCCTGCACGACCTGCATGCCCACATCGAGCGGGATGGCGGCCTTTCGGCGGAGGTGCACCTGGAACTGGCCGCCAACTTGACCCTGGCCGAGGCCCATGCCGCCGCCGACTACTTCGAGGCGCGGGCGCGGGCGGCGGTGCCCGAACTGCGATCCCTGGTGACGCACCTGGAGCCATTGCCAACCGAACTGCCGAATGAGGCCGGCCGCCTAACCCTGGAAGGCGTCGCGGCGCTGCGCCAGCGGCTCACCACCCTGGCCGACAGGATTGCCGGGGCGGGCGCGTGCCACAACGTGGAGCTTCACAATGTGGACGGCCACCTGACCGCCACCCTGCATGTGACGCAGCCGGGCGAACAACCGCTCGTCGCCGCGCACGCCCTGGCCGAGCGGATCGAGAGCGAGCTGCGCCGCAGCGAGCCGGGACTCAGCCGCCTGGTTGTGCACGTGGAACCGCCGGAGTAGCATTAGCCTCGGGGAAGGCCGCATGCCGCTTGAAGCAATCAGCCTCAACGCCGCCGCCGACAAGATCCAGCGCCCGTTCTCGGTGGTGCCGCTGGCATCCGTGGCGGACCTCAGCCTGAGCCTGTACATGTGCCAGGGCCAGATCAACTGGCACCGCCACCCGGATGAAGATGAATTGTTCCTGGTTCACGAGGGGGTGGTGCAGTTGGACACCGAGCGCGGCCGCCTGACGCTGCACTCGGAGGAGCTCGCGGTGGTACCCAAGGGGGTTGGGCATCGATCCGGCTCTCAGCTTCGGT
>CAZCEC010000029.1:35117-70034 GCA_964497615.1 uncultured Anaerolineales bacterium
CCTCATCCGGCCGACGGTCCTGGCCGACCGCAAGAACGGGCAACGGCACTTCGCCCTGGACACCGACCCGCCAATTGAGAAGGTGCGCCTGGCCCGCGTCCAGGCCACGTTGGGCGCGCCGTATCGCGCGGCGGCCGTGGCCCAGGTGGAAGACTTCGAACTACTGCTCATTCGCGCCGAGGGCGACAGCCCGCCGCAGCCCGCAGCGGAGTATCACCAACTCTGGCTGGCCCTGCGCGGGCATACGACTATTACCCTTCCCGGCCAGCCACCCGCTTCCCTCACAGCCGGCGAAATGGTGCGTGTCCCGCCGGGAACGCCGCACACGCTCTCGGCGACGCAGCCCAGCCTGCTCCTAACCCTTTCACGCGCCACGCCGGCCGAAGGGTAGGCTCAACCTTCGTCCTTCGCCTTATCCAACCACAGGCTGCGGTACACCCGCCCCCAATCGGACGTTGCCCGCAGGGCCACCACCAGGCCGCCCGCGCCGGCCGCCAGCGCCGGCCCAAATTGTCGGGTTAGCAGCCACATCACCGGCCCAAACAGAACCCCAGCAGCCACCGTGCCGCGCGCGCCATGCCGCAGCCCGAACAGCCCCGCCAGGGCCAGCCCCAGCCCCACCGGGAACCCGAGCGGTTCGATCGCCAGCATCGCGCCGCCCAGGGCGCCCAGGCCCATACCGCCCTTGAAGCCGGCCAGCGCGGGCCAGCAGTGGCCTGCCACAACGCCGGCAGCCGCCGCTGCCAACGCCCAGTCGGACGCGCCGAACCTCACCGCCAGCCAACCGGCCGCGTAGCCCTTGGCGAGGTCCAGCCCGGCGACGAGCAGCGCCACCCCAAGCCCCAGTTGGCGCAGGGTGTTGGTTGCACCGGAGTGGCCGGAGCCCCCGGCGCGGATGTCGCGGCCCGCCACGAGGCGGCTTACCCACACTCCAAAGGGCAGCGAGCCCAGGCCATAGCCAGCCGCGGCCAATAGCAGGAGATTGAGCATTGGCGACTTAGGGCGTGGGCGTCGGCCAGAACGGCAAGCCCGGCAGTGTCGGGTCCTTCAGGTCTTCGGCCAAATCCTCCAAGTAGCCCTCCGCTTCCACCAGCGTCGTGCCAAACGGCGTGTCCTGCATGTCGATGTGAATGGGCACTGCAATCGCAATCGGGACCACGTGCGAGATCGGCACCACGATGCTGATGGGGATCATCGGCGTGAGGCTGATGCCGATGCTGGTGACCACCGGAAAGTTCAGCGGGAACACCCCCAAGGGCGTGCGCAGCGGCACGGCCACGTTGGTGTTGATGGGCAGGGTGTAGCTGATGGGGACCTTGATCAGGTCGTGGTACCGAACGGTCAGGGATACGGGGATTGTTTCGCGAATCTCGACGTTGTAATCAATGGCCGCATTGGCCAACTCGGCCACGGATTCGGCGGCAGTGCCCGCGGCGACCCCCGCCAGCCGCTGGCCTTCGAGCAGCAAGTTTAGCAGGTAGGCATTGATCGCCAGCGACACGATCACCGCCAGCCACAGAAGATAGTAATCGAGCGGACGCCGCCAACGGCCCACTGGGCGCGATTTCGCGGGTGGTTGAGCCGGCGGCTCCGCGGGCGGCTGGCTGGGCGCTTCGATGGGCGGCTGCGCCGGCGGCAGGGGCAGCGGCTCGGTCCGCGCATGGGCTGGCGGGGTCGCCGCGGTAACGTCATTCGGGTTTGGTTCCAAAGTCGCCTCCATCCATCAGTCCATAGGTTCCTCGCCAAGGGCGAGCTGCTGGGCCGCCGCCAGCGGATCGCCCGCCAGCGCGCGTTCCAGATTGTCGCGCGACAGGGCCGGGTCGCCTGCCACGCGCCTGATCTGCCGATACTTCACTACCGTCCAGCGCGCAGCGCGCATGGCCAGGCGCAGGCGGGGATCGCGCCTGAGCTTGACTTCGGCCAGTCCAGCCCGCCCGCCCGGGAGAATCAGATAACGGCGGCGCAGGGCGGGGACGGGCAGGCCAAGCAGCACACCACCCAACTCGGCGGTGCTGAGCACCGCAAAGGCATACACTCCCTGCGCGTGCGCCGCCCACACCAGCGGGTTATCGCCCGTGACTTCAAACCCCAGACGGACGGCCAAGGCGCGGAGTTCAGCCAGCATCCACGCCACTTCGGCCGCGCGCTTTTCGGGGCTATCTTCCGGCCGCCGGCGCCACAGGCCAGCCTCCACATGCTCACCGTAGGCGGCCAGGCAGGCCATCACCAGGGAGCGTCCGGGCGTCTCCACGCCAGGGAAGGCCGCGTACAATCGAGGCAGCAGATCGTGCTCGTCAAGCGTTTCGTTCTGCCGCCATTCGGTACGCACGGCGGCTTCCACTCGATCCGCCAAGGTCGTTGCCGTCCCCGGCTGGTCCGTCAGCCACCACAGGCCGGTGCTGGGTTCGGAGTCCGGCTCGGCCCCAATCCGCACGAACAGGCTGGAGTCCTTCGCCGCGGCCTCGATCGCGCGGTTGGTCGGACCAATCAGATCGTCGCTTAGGGCGCCGGGCGCGCCACCTTCCACCGCCGCCAGCCAAGCGGCGAAGTGCAGGCTGGCCCACCGGCTCGGCTCAGCCCGGGCGCGGAGGGCCGCGGCCATCGCCCCAGGCGCCGTGGCTGGCGGCGCATCGGCGGGCGGGCGCTTATCCCAGATGAGGGTCTCATCGTCCACCGCCGCCGCCCGCGCGGCCCACACGATCTGCGCTTCGCCGCTGTCGGCGCGCAGCGCCGCTCCCTTCACCGCCAGCCCAGCCGCCTGCCCGGCGGCCAGCGCCGCCGCGCAGAACCCCGGTTCGGCCTCAGGCAGCAACGCCACGATGCGGCCGTCTGGGGCGAGGGCGGGCAGCGTCGCGCTCAGGGTCCGGTGCAGGGCGCGGGCGTGCCAGGTCCAATCATAGCGCCTGCGGCGCAGCACCGACCGCACAGGCTCCGCGGCCTCCGGCCCCCACAGCCAGGCCGCCCACACGGCCGACAAGGTCCACAGCGCCTGATTGGGCCGCGGCAGCGCGGTGAGGATGAGCGGGCAACTGGCCGCGGGCAGCGCCGCGGCCGCGTCGCGCACCGAGCCTGAGAAGGCATGGATGCCGGTGCTTTCCCCGGCCAACAGTTCATCGAGCGGCACCGAACGGTCTGGCGCGGGCGCCCCGGCCAGCAGGCCCACGGCCGCCTCCAGCGCCAGCCAGAAGTTCACCTCGCGGAAGCGCCGCGGGGTGACAAGCACCTTGGGCCGCTCCTGCGCCAGCACTGTGGCCGCATCGAAGGCCGCCACCAGCAGGCCGGCCAGCAGCCGGTGTGTTTCGCGGCTCGCGTCCAGGCTGTCGAGCTTGACCAGGATGGCCCCAATGGCGGCCAGGGTGCGCGGCGGATACACCTCCAGCGCCTCAATCGCGTGGCCCCGATCCTCGTCGCCGAGGCCGGCCACCCGCCCCAGCAGGTAGTGGTAGTCGGGGCCGGAGCGACTGTGCCGGCGGGCGGCTTCGCGGTCGGCGTCGTCGGCGGGCATCGTCCCTGGCCCGCATTTGAGGCAGACATAGCCTTTCTCCACCGGCTCGCCCGCCTCCACTTCCCAATCGTAGTAGTCGGCCGTCACGGCCCCATCGCATGTGCCGCAGCGGGTGGCGTACAGGGCCGTCACCTGCCGCTCGAGGCGGTCGGCAGGGCCGCGGCCGGTGGAGGCGTCGCCGAGGCGGGTGAGCGCGGCGCGCAATTCGGGCACGCTGGGTGGGCGAACAGCCAACGACAGCACCAAACGCGCCACCGGATTGAGGGTGGCCACGATCACGCGCCGCTCCAGCCGCAGGACCTCCAGCGCCACGGCCGGGGAGGTGCCGTAGGGATCAAAAACCAGGCCGCCGGGCTGGGTGTGCTGCTGAACATAGTGCGCGGCCACGCCTTCCGCCAATGGCGGCAAAAAGCGCCCCAGCAAGCGGGGCGTCGTGGACGGCACTCCAGGGACAAAGGCCAGCGGCATGGGCACTCCAGAGACGGAGTATACTATCGTCGCTCACCTTTCTTATTTGCTTCCTAGCGCATCCGCGTCTAACCTGCCCATGCCACCTCTTCCCATCCAGTCATTTGAGCCGCACAGCGCCGCCCTCGTGTCGCTTGTTCACAAGTTGGTCGAGATTGAGTCCCCGTCGGACGACAAGGCGGCGGTGGACCGCCTGGGTGAGGTCGTCGCCGCCGAACTGCGCGGCCTGGGCGCAAGCGTGACGGTGGAGCCGCGCCAATTCGTGGGTGACATTGTGATCGGCCGGTGGGAGGGCAGTGCGCCGGAGATGCGGGGCCTGCTGACCCTGTGTCACCTGGATACGGTGTATCCCCTGGGCATCTTGGAACGCCAACCGTGCCGCGAGGTGGAGGGCAAGCTCTTTGGCCCAGGCACACTGGACATGAAGGCCAGCACCGCCATGCTGCTGACGGCGCTGGGAGTCTTGCGCGAGGCGGGCCGCTGGCCGCGACGGCCGCTGACTACCGTCTTCACCACGGACGAGGAGATCGGCAGCGACCAATCCCGCGCGCTGATCGAGGCCATGGCGGCGCAGGCAGGGCTGGTGCTGTGCCTGGAACCCTGCCTGCCGGACGGTTCGCTGAAGACCTGGCGCAAGGGCGTGGGCGACTTTGACCTCACCATTCGGGGGCAGGCGGCGCATGCCGGCGTGGACCACGCGCGCGGGCGCAGCGCCATTGAGGAAGTGGCCCACCACATCCTCGCCATCCAGCGGCTGACCGACTATGAGAAGGGCACCACGGTGAACGTGGGCGTGGTGGCGGGCGGCACGCGTTCTAACGTGGTGGCGGACGAGGCCCGCGCCAAGGTGGATATGCGCGTTGCCACGCAAGAAGAGGCGGACCGCCTGACGGCGTGGATGCAGAACCTGAAGCCGGTGCTGGACGGGACCTCCATCGAGGTCGTCGGGGGCCTTAACCGGCCGCCGATGCCGCGCGATGAGTTGATGGTGCGCACCTTTGGGCGCGCGAGGGAGATCGCGGCTGAGTTGGGAATGGCGCTGACTGAGGGGGGCACCGGCGGCGGGTCGGACGCCAACTTCGTCTCGCCGCTGGGCGTGCCCGTGCTCGACGGCCTGGGGGCCATCGGCAACGGCGCCCACTCCGAGCGCGAGCACATCGTGATCGGCGACCTGCCACGGCGCACGGCCCTCATCGCCGCTTTGCTGAGCGAGTGGTAGCTAGAAACGTTCCAAGGAAGGGTTAGTCGTCGGGGGGCAGACCCAAGTGCGCGGCCAACGCCTCGTAGCTGGTGAACCAGGCCATGGTGTTCACGAACGACGCGATGGAGGAACTGCGACGACGCAGGAGGCGCACGGCCTCGCCCACCGGGTCCGCCCCGGCCGCGCCGCCGCCGCCGCCCGCATACGCACCGTAGAAAGCGAAATAGGCCTGGTTGAGCTTGCGGATCTGGTAGCCATTGGCCCAGAAGTAGCGCCGCCGCGCCTCCATGTAGGCCTCCGCCGTCTCCACCCGCCCCTCCGCCAGGAGCCGGTCGGCGGTGACGCGCGTTGCGTGCATCTCCTCGCGATAATCAAACGGCGGCCGCACCGTCTCGCGGGGGGCCGCGTCGCGGCGCAGGATGTACGGGTAGGGCCGCGGAGGCGGCACAAACTCGGGATAGTAGCGCTCGATGACCAGCGCCCCCAACTCGTCGCCGATCATCTCGGCGGTCGTTTCGTTCATCGTCCGCAGTTCGGGCGAAGTGGTGTAATTGATCCCGAGCGGGCGCAGGGTGAGGTAGTTGTGAAGCCACTCGTGCGCCGTCACGGAGGCCAGCCAGTTCAGGTTGCTGGTTTCGGCCACCATGGTGGGGTACGTGCCGATGCCGCCCAGCGGCACGGTGAGAGCGGACACATCCAGATCGTCCGCTACCCGCTGCTCCAGGTGAACAAGCTCCTCCAGGGTCAGGGTGCCAGCCACATCCACGTTGGCGTCCTGGCGGATGACGTCGCGCGGCGAGATGATGAGCGCATACGGCAGGGGAGTCAGGTGAAAGGAGACCGGCGGGGTGGGCTGGCCGGCCGTTACCAGGCCCTCCTCCGCCAGGATCACCGAGAGCTGTTCCTGCAGGATGGCCTCGGCCACGGGTTGGAGGCCGGCGAGCTCCTCGCGCAGCGCGGCGGCTTCAGCCTGCTGTTCGGCGGTGGCCGCGTCAGGGTCGGCCACGTTGGGGTCGCTGTACTGCCGCGCGATCTGCCCTTCCAAGTGTTCGAGCTGCCGGCGGAGATCGATGAAGTCCACCACCAGCGCGCTGCGCTCGGCCTCGGGCAGGTAGGCCTGGGCGTCCATGGCCGCGCGGCCCAACTTCAGGCCGATGGCGTCAATGGTCCAGCCGAAGAAGTCAAACTCAAGGTTGCGGATGTGGCGACCGAGGCGCCCGGAGAGGTCGGGCGCGACCACCACATCGCGCGAGAGCAAGGCACTGAGGACGAGGGCGGTGAGACCCCAGGCGACGACTGATAGTAAGGTGTCACCCAGGGACACGAGCCGGCGGAGCATGGAGCGATATTATCACATGCTATAATCGCGCTCCCGATGAACTTTCTGGTAACTGGCGCGGCGGGGTTCCTGGGCGCGGCCCTGGCTAACCGGCTGGCCGGCAGTGGTCATGCGGTGCGCGGCCTGGACGACCTCTCAGCCGGCGACCCGGCGCGCCTCTCGGCCCGCGTGCTCTTCACGCGCGGCGATGTGAATGACCGCCCGAAATTGTGGACCCTGCTGCACGAGGTGGAGTGCGTCTATCACCTGGCGGCGCGGGTCTCGGTGCCCGAGTCGGTGCTCTACCCGCGCGAATACAACGCCGTGAACGTGGGCGGCACGGTGAGCGTGATGGAGGCCATGCGCGATGCGGGCGTGCGGCGGGTGGTCTTTGTCTCGTCGGGCGCGGTGTATGGCGAGCAGGACCGGCAGCCCCTGGCCGAGGATCGCCCCCCTGCCCCACGCAGCCCCTACGCTGTCAGCAAGCTATCGGCGGAATTCTACGTTCACACGATTGGGAACCTGTGGGGCATTGAGACCGTGGCGCTGCGAGTATTTAACGCCTACGGTCCTGGCCAGCCGCTGCCCGCCGCGCATGCGCCAGTCATCCCGCGCTTCCTGAGGCAGGCGCTCCAAGGCGGTTCGCTGGTGCTGCATGGCGACGGCGCCCAGACGCGCGACTATGTGTTTGTGGAGGATGTGGTGGATGCGCTGGCGGCGGCGGCGACCGCCAAAAGCGTGGACCGGCGCGTCATCAACATCGGCAGCGGGCAGGAGACCAGCGTTCGCGACCTGGCCCGGCTGGTGGGCGAGGTGACGGGACAGCCAGTGGAGATCGTCGCCAGCAAAGCGGATAACGGCGGCGTCTCGCGCATGTGCGCCGACCTAAGCCTGGCTGGGCAGAAACTTGGGTTCGCGCCGCAGGTGCCGCTGCGGGAGGGGCTGCGGCTGACGCTGGAGCGAGATCCGCGGTTTCAGGCGGCCTGAGGCGGCCAGGGCCTCTCGTCGGCGCGGTGCGACGTCGCGGGGTCCATTACTTTCAGCCTACCCGTCTACTTGCCCGCCCCCTGGCGCAGCGCGGCATCCCCCACCCTCGGGAAGCAGCCCGCCCGGCGGATGATTTCCGCCACCATCTCTTCCTGGCGGAAGGCCATCACGTGCACACCGGCCACGCCGGGGATGGCGCGCACCTGCTCGATGATCTCGACGCAGATCTGCATTCCTTCTTCGACCCAGCGAGGCTTGGGAGTCTTGTTCAGGCGGTCGACCACGGCATCCGGGATCACAACGCCGGGGACGCGAGTGCGAATAAACTGGGCCGCCTTGGGCGAGCGCAGGGGACCGACTCCAGCCAGGATGAAGAGTTGCTCGTGGAGGCCCAAGTCGCGGACCTGGGCCATGAAGCGCTCGAATACAGGCACGTCGAAGATGTACTGCGTCTGGATAAATTCAGCCCCGGCTTCGGCCTTCTTTGCCAGGCGCTGAGGACGCCACTCCAGGGGCGGGGCAAAGGGGTTTTCGGCTGCACCAAGGAACACGCGGGGCGGCGAGGTGAGCTGGCGGCCGCTGAGGAACTGACCGTCGTCGCGCATGCCCTTGAGGGTGTGCAGCAGATGAATTGAGTCGAAGTCGAAGACGCGCTTAGCCTGGGGCTGGTCGCCGGCCGTCACGTCATCGCCCGTGAGGCACAGGACGTTGCCCACGCCCAGCGCCGCCGCGCCCAGCAAGTCGCCCTGGAGGGCAATGCGGTTGCGGTCGCGGCACGACATCTGGTACACCGGCTCGTAGCCAGCGCGCACCAGCAGGGCCGCCATGCCCAGGCTCGACATGTGGACGTTGGCCCCGGAGGCATCGGTACAGTTGATGGCATCCGCGACTTCGGAGAGGACCAACGCGGCGTCGTAGACGCCTTGCGGGTCCGCGCTGTCGGGCGGGTTGAGCTCGGCTGTGACGGCGAATAGGCCGGCCCGGAGGGCACGCTCCAGGCGCGTGCCGGCCCGCATGGGTCGGGTCTCGGGATTCACCATCCTTCCGGCTTCTGCTGGTCGCGCCCGGTGAGCAGGTTGGTCCACGAGGAGGTGCCCTGCAACTGCCAATCTACCGGCGGCATGACGTGGTGAATGTGATCGCGCCAGAGGGGCAGCTTGGGCGACCGGCTGACGGCCTGCACCCAGACGCACGGCTTGTCGGGGAAGACCTCACACTGCCCATCCGCCCGCACGCCGCCGCACGGGCCGTTGCGCAGGTTCTTGGGGCAGCGCATGGGGCACGTCATCCCCGTGGAGTGGAGCACGCACTGGCCGCACATGCGGCAGTCGAAGATTACCTCCTTGACCGCCTTCTCTACAGGCAGGGTCAGCCGGTCAAAGAGCGCCGTGATGGGGGAATCGGAGTCGAGGATAGGCATTGACCGACAGCGAGTCTCGTTGTGTGTCCAATGGTCGCGGCCCGTAAAGGGACCGCGCTACGAGTGACCTGCGCCCGGTGGCCCCTGTCCGCGGCCCGTAAAGGGACCGCGCTACGGGGCCAACGCTAGGTCGCCACAGGCGTCGGAAAGCCCAGCACTTCCATGAAGATGTCGTTGAATTCGGGCCGGCCCGAAAGCTCCAGGTAGTGGATGAAGGTGGGCAGTTGGGCCGCAGCCTCGCGCTCGCGGAACGAAAGCAGGCTGATCTTGGCGCCCTCGCCTGCCGCATTGCCCACTGCCACGATGCGGTCCACGGGCAGCCAGGGCACCAAGCCGATGGTGCGGGCGCTGGCCGGGTTGATGTAGGAACCGAACGAGCCGGCCAGCAGCACCTCGTGCAGGTCGTCAGCCGTCAGGCCCATCTCATTCATCAGCACGCGCACGCCAGCCGCAATCGCGCCCTTGGCGAACTGCAGGGCGCGCACGTCGGGCTGGGTGAGCACGACATTGTGCTCGGGCGCGCTGAGCAGGAAGGCCCGCACGCCGTCCACCACCACCAGCCGCTCGACGAGGCTGGGAGGCAGGCCCGCGGCTTCGGCCTGGGCGGGCGTCAGCAACTTGCCAGTCGCGTCCACCAAGCGGGCGTTAACCAGTTCCGCGACCACGTCCACCAAGCCCGAGCCGCAAATGCCGATGGGCGCCAGGTCGTCGCCGCCGATGATCTGGAGGCCCACCGCGCCCGTCAGCCGGTCAATCTGCACGCCTTCAATCGCGCCGTCGCTGGCGCGCATGCCGCAGCGGATCTGCGCGCCCTCGAAGGCCGGGCCAGCGGGCGCGGCGGTGCTCATGGTGCGGTCCGCCGAGCCGAGGACGATTTCGCCGTTGGTGCCGACGTCAATCATCAACCGCATCTTGCGGTCTTTGTTGCGCGACAGGCCGGTGGCCAGGATGCCGCCCACGATATCGGCGCCCACGTAGGCGCCCAGGTGCGGCAGCATGCTGAGGCGCGCCTGGGGATGCAGCTTTAGCCCGGCCTCGCTGGCGGGCAGGGTCATCATCCCATCCACGGCCGGGATGAAGGGCGCCACGGAGATGGGCTCGGGGCTGATGCCCAGCAGGAGGTGGAGCATGGTGGCATTGCCCACTGCCACGGCCTCGTACAACTCTTTCGCCTCCACACCCGACATTTGCACCAACTCGGTGACGAGGCCGTTGACGGTCTCGGCGATGCGAGTGTGCAGGCGCTCCAGGCCGTCTGGCTCGGTCATCACGAAACTGGCTCGCGAGATCACGTCGGCCCCGAAGGCCGCCTGCCCGTTGAGGGTGGACTTGACGGCCTCCACCGCACCGGTGCGCAGGTTGATGATGGCGCCCACCACCGTCGTCGTGCCAATGTCCAGCGCCAGCCCGTGCGAGCGGCCGGTGGTGTCGCCTGGCTCGACGGCAATCAGTTCGTCGCCGACGATGACGGCCGTCACCGAGAAGTCCTGCGCGCGCATGACACTTGGCAGGGCGCGCCAGACCTCCGGGTCGGGACGCACCTCCCAGCCTTCGTCGTGGAGGGCCGTCAGCAGCCGCACGAGGTCGCTGCGTTGGTCCTCGAGGGTTGGCTCGGCGAGGGTCAGGTGGGCCTTGGCGACATTGGGGTCGAGGATGACGTGCTGGCCGTAGCCCAGCAGCGCCGCCTTGGGCGAGGTCATCAGGCGCGGCACCTCGGCCACGCACTCGCCGCGGATGGGCGCCCGGCAGGAGAGCCGCCAGCCCGCCGCCAAGTCGGCCTCGTTGAGGTAGCGGTAGTCGGCCTCGACGCGCGCTTCGGCGCCGGTCGTCAGCCGGACCTTGCACTTGCCGCAGGTCCCGCGCCCGCCGCAGGTGCTGTCAATGGGCAGGCCCACCCAATTCGCGGCGTTGAAGACGGTGGTGCCTTCGGGCGCGTGGGTGACGATGTTTTGGGGAAGAAACGTGACGCTGTACTTCACGAGGCAGCGGCGGCCGCCTTTTGGCGGCTGCGATAGTCGGCGATGTAGCGCTGGGCGTACTCATCGTGCCCCAGCAGCACGTCGCTGGCGAGGACCGCCTGGCGGATGACGGCGTTGGTCGGGTCGGTGATGGCGCAGGTGAGACCGCGCAGCATGCCCATCGAGAGATAGGCCGCGTTGAGGGGCGCGCGCTCCGGCAGGCCAAATGAAATGTTGCTGGCTCCGCACACCATGTTGAGGCCCAATTCTGTGTGGATGAGGCGCATGGTCTCCAGGGTGGCGGTGACGGCCGCCGGGTCGGCTGCTACGGTCAGCGCCAGCGGGTCCACGATCACATTCTCGGGCGGGATGCCGTGGTCCTGGGCCCGGTGCAGGATTTTGCGGGCTACGCCCAGCCGGTACTCCGGGTCCATGGAGATGCCGGTCTCGTCGTTGGCCATGGCGATGACGGCCGCGCCGTGCTTCTTGACCAGGGGCAGCATGACTTCCAGGCGCTCATCTTCGCCGGTCACAGAGTTCACCAGCGCCTTGCCTTCATAGGCAGATAGCCCCGCCTCCAACGCCTCAATCACCGAGGAGTCCAGGCAGAGGGGCACATCGGTTACTTCGCCGACGGCGCGGATCGCGGCGACCATCAGTTGGGCCTCGTCCGCGATGGGGACGCCCGCGTTGACATCCAGCATGTGCGCGCCAGCCGCCACCTGCGCGACGGCATCGCGGCGCACGCGGTCGAAGTCGCCCGCCGCCATCTCGGCGCCGAGCTTCTTGCGGCCGGAGGGGTTGATGCGCTCACCGATCATGACGAAGGGGTGGCCGGGCCCGATGACGATTGTCTTGGTTTTGGAATGCAGTTCAGTTTCCATTGTTCGCTGTCTGGGTGTATGGGAGTGTGGGGGTGCAAACCACCGAACGCCCGTGCCACAGATCCTATTCTTCTACGCCACTCATCATCTTCTCGACTGCGGCCACGGCCTCGGCCAGGGCGCCGCCGGGCGCTTCGCCCACCTCGCCCATGAACTCCTTGGCGCGGCGGGCCGTGGCGCTGGCATCGGGGCAGTAGGCATCGGCGCCGCACAGCTCGGCATAGTGGGCGGTGACCGGCGCGCCGCCCGCCATGACTTTCACCGAGTCGCGCAGGCCGGCCTTCTTGAGGGCCTCGACGTTGACCTTGATCATGGGCATGGTGGTCGTCAGGAAGGCCGAGAAGCCAATGATGTTGGGCTGATGGGTCTTGACGGCGTCGAGGAACTTCTCGGGCGCCACGTTGACGCCGAGGTCAATGACCTCGAAGCCGGCGCCTTCGAGCATGATGTTGCACAGGTTCTTGCCGATGTCGTGGACATCGCCCTTGACGGTGCCCATGACCACCTTGCCCAGGCTCTTCTCGCCCTTGGCGGCCAGCAGGGGGCGCAGGAGATTGAGCGCGCCTTGCATGGCGCGCGCCGACATGAGCATCTCCGGCACGAAGAAGTCGCCGATCTCGAAGCGCCGGCCCACCTCCTGCAGCGCGGGCAGCAGGGCGTCGTACAGCATCCGCACCGGGTCCAGGTGAATGTCGAGCCCAGCCTGGGTGAGGGCCTTGACTTCCGGCGCCTTGCCCAGCACCGTGTTGTCGTACAAACCTTTGAAGATTTCTTCTTGATCCATCGCTTGCTCCTATCCTGAACGCAGCCCCAGCCGGGCCGACGCTTTGCGCGCAGCTTCCACGGTGAGCGCCGCAAACTCGGGCAGCCGTTCAAGTGTGATTCGATAGGCTGGCCCGGAAACGCTGATCGCGGCCAGCACGCGCCCCTCCGCGCCAAAGATGGGGGCCGCCACGGCATTTAGCCCATCCTCGATTTCGCCCAGCGCCACAGCGTAGCCTTGCGCCCGCGCCTGCTCCAACTCGGCGCGCAGGACGGCCGGCCCGGTGATGGTGCGGGGCGTAAAGGACTCTAGCGGACCCGCGGACAGACGTTCGATCACGTCCGAGGGCTGAAAGGCGAGCAGCGCCTTGCCGTTTGCCACACAATGCAGGGGCGTACGGCGCCCCACCCAATTGCCGATCCGCACCAAGTGCGGCCCCGTCACCTGGTCCACGTTGTGCGCCTCGGCTCCGTCGAGCACGGCCAGATTGGTCGTTTCGCGGGTCGCTTCGGCCAACTCCACCAGGAACGGCCGGGCGACGGTGCGCACATCGCCGCCGGGCTGCATCTGCCCTGCCAGCCGCAGGATTTCGTGGCCGAGGCGGTACTTATCGCTGCCCGGCGCACGCTCCAGCAAGCCTTCGCTCTCCAGGGTGGCCAGAAGCCGCGATACGGTGCTTTTGTGCAAGTCCAGCCGGCGCCCAAGCTCAGAGACGCCGAGTTCCGTGGCGCCGCCGCCAAACGCGCGCAGGAGCGCCGCCGCCCGCCGCACGGATTGGATGCCAGTTTCCCGATCTTGAAATGGAACGGATTGTTGCACGCTATGGAACCGAGACCGGATGGTGCAACAATCTTACGCGGCGGAGGGCCTCATGTCAAGGTAAATTCGCCTGAAAATGGCTTACAGATCTGCCACACTATCGAGTACCGTATTGGCGGCCTGGGCGAGCGCCTCACGCCCGGCTACGCCGGTGAGCACCCCGACGGCCCCGGCCCCCGCCGCGCGCGCCATCGCCATGTCGTTCAGCGAGTCACCCACCACCAGCGTGCGATCCGGGCCGATGCTCAGAGCCGCGCAGATATCCAGGACCATGTCCGGCGCCGGCTTCGCGGCAACACCATCGTCGGCGCACAGCACCTTGTCGAGCCAGTCGGCGGCACCCAGGGCAGCCAGAGTCGCCAGAGTGGGCGCACGGTCATCCGTGGTCGCCACGGCCAGCTTGAGGCCCTTCGACTTCAGGCGCGCAAACAGTGCAGGCAGGTCAGTCAACGGCCGGGCCGTGGCGACTGGGTCGGGCGCGAACCAGGCGGCCTGCACCACGGCCTCCGCCTCGCGCCGCGCCAGCCCCCTGCCCTGCAAGTAGGCGGCCGTCAGGTCCCACAGCCGGGCCATCGGCGTGGCCGCCAGCCAGCCATCGGGGACCGCGCGCCGCGCCACAGCATCATACCCCATGGCGGCGTAGAGACCGGGCGTCAAATCCAGCCCGGTGCCCGCCTCCAGCCGCGCCGCCAGGGCCTCCATCCACCCGGACCACATGAGGTGGAAGTCGATGAGGGTGCCGTCTTTGTCAAAGATGATGAGGTCTGTCTGGGTCAGGTCCACGGCAAGTGCCTGCGGTCGCATTGCTCCGTGTGTTGCGCGGGACTATACTCTGGTTACAGTCCTAGAGCGAGTTGTAGGATGACGCACTTCCGTCAGGCCCAGCCGGGTTCGGCGGCAAAAGCGGCCGCAGCCCGTTGGGCCGTCATGACCGTCGCGGGGTGTAACCCCCATTCGGGGGCGCTTCGCAGAGCAGCCGCGCTACGGAATGAAGAATATCGTGCACTCCACTCTATTCCGAGAAGGCAGGCTTGAATGAAAGTCATCTTTGGGTCGGTTATGGGCATCGTCGCCCTGTTCCTGGTTTTCTTCGGCTGCCTGTTCATGAGCATCGGTGGCGCGGTGTACTACTTTACCATCTACGCGGTGAGCGACTGGGTGGAGGTCCCCGGCGTGGTGACCACGTTTTCCAGCAACACGTCCACGGACTCGGACGGGTTCACCACGACTTACTATTGCCCGTGGGTGGAATACACCACGGCCAGCGGCGAGACCCGGGAGGTGCTGGTGAATGACTGCTCCAGCCCGCCCGCCTACGAGGCTGGTGAGGCCGTCACCGTGATCTACAACCCGGCCGATCCCGAACAGGTGGAGCTCAAGGGCGGCGTGCGGGAGATTGTGGGCAACATCATCGGCATTGGGTTCTCGGTCTTCGGGTGTATTCCCGTGGTGCTGGGCCTGATTCTGCTGGTGGTGGGGATCGTGGGCGCCACGCGCCGGTCAAGACCGCCCACTGCGGCGGCCGTGTGATCAGCGACTCCTTCCCCGGCACCCCCGCGCATCGGTCTATCCTGCGCGTGTTTGCCGAAGCCTACACGCACGATGCGCGCGTCGTCTTCGTAGGAGTGTTTGGCTCTCTGGGGCGCGGCGATTGGTCGCCCGGCTCGGACGTTGACGTGGACGTCGTGATCGGCGACGACGTGCGACTGGATCCGGTCGCCGAAGTGTGGCAGCTCGCGCCGCGACTCCAGGCCGCCGGGCAGACCCTGACGCTGGTCATCCCGGACGGCGAAGACGCCGCCGACGCTGTGCTGCACTCGCTGCTGGGCTTCTCGGTCCGGTATCATCCCGTGGCCGCCACAAGCCCGAATATCGTCGACACGCTCCACTGGCTTGCCGGCCCGCTCTCCGTCGAGAACGTGGCAGCCGCCGGCCGGGCCAACCTCGCCCGTCGCCCCCCGCCTCGACCGCTTAGCCTGCTGGCGGATGCGTTCCTGCGCCAGGCGACCGAGGCGGCCCACGCCATCCATCGTGGGCGGCTGTGGCTGGCGATTGAACACCTGGCGCGGATGCGCGGCACGCTCATGAGCTTCTACGCCCGGACCCACGGCGGCGAACGCCCGATTCAACACTTCGACGTTGCCGCGCCGGCTGCGGTTCAGGCCCGCCTCGGCGCGACACTGCCCGCGTTCGAGCCTGCCAGCCAGCGGGCCGCTCTGCTGGCACTGCTCGACCTGGTCGAGAATCACCGGGCTGATTTTGCCGGAGATCAGTTCGAGTTGTCCCAAGGGCAGCGGACCGTGCTGGCCGCGATCAGGACGAAGATGGCGTGACCATCCGCGCGAATTTTGCCACGGCCGCCAGGTGCTCGGCAGGGGTTTTCAATCCCGCGCCCATGGTGTTCACTGTGGCGTGGGTGGCGCCGAGCGCCTGCCAGCCCTCCAGCAGGGTCCGCCACTTGTCAGGGTCGCCATCGGCGTAGGGGATGCGGGCTTCCAGACCGAAGGCGGAGGCATCGCGCCCGGCTTCGGCCAGGTAGCCGCGAAGCTTGTCCACGTCGGGCCGGGCTTCGTCCGGGGAGCGCCAGTTGGGCAGCCAGCCGTCCCCCAGCCGGGCGGCGCGCCGAAGCACGGCGTCCGCGTGGCCGCCAAACCAGATGGGGATGGGCTGCTGCACAGGCATGGGGTTCAGGCCGGCGGCGGTGACGGTGTCCCATTCGCTTTTGAAGGTCACCAGGGGTTTGGTCCACAACTCGCGCAGGAGGGCGATTTGCGCCTCAATGCGCCGCCCGCGCCGGCGGAAGTCCTCCCCCAGGGCCTCAAACTCCACCGCGTTCCAGCCGTTGCCGATGCCGAGGCGGAAGCGCCCGCGGGACAGCACGTCCAGGGTGGCGGCCTGCTTGGCGACGAGGGCCGTCTGCCGCTGCGGGAGGATGAGGATGCCGGTGATGAAACCCAGGCGCGTCGTTGCGCCAGCCATGTAGCTGAACAAGACGAACGGCTCCAGGAACGCGTCCTGGTGGGTGTAGCGCCGCCCCCAATCGCCCCGCCCGGCTGGGTCCGCGCCCAGGACATGGTCATAGGCCAGCACATGCGTAAGACCAAGCCCCTCGACAGTCTGGGCGTAGTCGCGGACGGCCGCCGGGTCCGCGCCGAATTCGGTTTGGGGGAAGACGGCTCCAAGGTTCAAGAGGCCTCCGGCGTGGTGCGGCCTGCTCCGCTGTATTCCGGGGATTGCGAGGGGGCGTGGTCTGTGGCAGGACCGGCAGGCGGCTGCGGGCGCGCTGGGGAGAAGCGGCGGGCCAAGGATTCCCAGAGCAGGCCAACGCGCCAGAAGGCGACGGCGGCCATGCCGTGCGCGAAGACCGCGAACGTGGGCGGCGTCTCCAGGGTGTAGTAGGTCCAGCAGGCACGGGTCGTGCCCCACAATTCGAGGAAGTAGCCCAGCCCGGAGCCGGCCACGAAGGTAAGCACGGCGCCGCGATAGTCGGTCGGAGTGGCGATCAGGAGGGCCACGAGCGCCAGCGCGGCCAGGGTGAGGCTCTTGTCCAGGGTCGGCCAGACGAAAACGAGCATCATCACCGCGAAGCTGATGAAGACGACCCAGTACACGCCGGCCCAAGCGCTGCCGGCAGGTGCGCCAGGCCGGGCAGGTTGATCGAGACGGGCAGGCCGGTCAGGGGCGCGACCAAAACCAGGCGGGTCTTGGCCCTGGCCGCCCATAAGCCGGCGCAGCATGCGGTAGAGCCGGTCAATGGCGAGGCTGGCGATGGGCCAGGCGGGGATGATCCACAGGGGCGGGCGCTCATTGGTGTAGTAGGTCCACAGGTGCGTCTGGGTGCCCCAGCTTTCGATCACCAGGCCGCCCGCCAGCCCAATGAGCACGATGCGGGCGTCGGTCTTGAGGTCGGGCCGCGCCATGATGAGCAGGGACATGAGGGCGAAGACGCCCAGCAAGAGCCAGTCCATCTGCAACCAGAGGGGGTAGCGCGGGTCGGCGGTGGCGAGGTAGTCTTCGGCCAGCGGCCACCAGACGATGATGATGAGCAGCACCGTCGCCGCGAATATGCTCATCAACACATAGCTGGTGCGATTCCAGCCCAGCAGGCGGAGCACCCTGGCCGTCATGCGTGGAGTGTCCATGCTAATTCGCTGTCCGCAGAGACGGTGCGGCCTGCCATGTGCGTCCTCGCAGCGGTGGGCGCGCCGGCTCCGGCCCGAGAAGCGGCACCGCCGCGTCTCTGCGACTAGCCGTTTCACCTGGACGGTCTACAAGGGCCTGCCCAGCAGTAGCCGCAGTCTCAGCCGGCATTGATCTCGGACTTCCGGCGCGCCACGAAGTCGCGCAGGGCTTCATCCAGGCCGGGGTCAATGGGCGGGGGCACGTAGTCCACCAGCCACTTTTTCCAGATGGCATTGGCGCGCACATCGGCGGCGTGAGCGCCCTTCTGCTGCCAGCGCTCGAAGTTCATCAGGTCGCTCACCAGGGGCCGGTAGAAGGCGTCGCGGAAGTGGCGCATAGTGTGCTCCGCGCCGAGGAAGTGCCCGCCGGGCCCGACCTCGACGTGCGCGTCCCAGGCGATGCCCTCGTCATCCAGGGGGATGCCGCCCAAGAAGCGCTCCATCATGCGCAACTGCTCAACGTCAAGGATGAACTTCTCGTACGACGAGACCAGCCCGCTCTCCAGCCAGCCGGCAGCGTGGAGCACGAAATTGGTTCCGGCAAGGTAGGTGGGCCAGAAGCCCATGCTGGCTTCATAGGCGGCCTGGGCGTCGGGCAGCTTGGAGGCCGTCAGCCCGCCGCCGCTGCGGAAGGGCAGCTTGTAGCGGCGCGCCAACTGCGCGCTCACGAACAGGCTCATGGCCGCTTCGGGCGTGCCAAAACACGGGCTGCCGGACTGCATGTCGGTGTTGCTGAGGAACGAGCCGTACACCACGGGCGTACCGGGGCTGACCAATTGGGTCAGGGTGATGCCGGCCAGGGCCTCGGCGGTTTGCTGGATGAGGGTGCCGCCCAGGGCGACGGGCGACATCGCTCCGGCGAGGATGAACGGAGTGATGATGACGGGCTGGCGCGCCTTGGCGTACACCAGCAGGGCGTCCACCATGCGGGTGTCGTAGCGGCGAGGGCTGTTGACGTTGATGAGCGAGATGACGACCGGCTGGGCAGCGATGCGGTCGCGCCCGCCGAACACCAGGGCCGCCATCTCCACCGTGTCGTCCGCGTTCTCCGGCGTGGTGACACTGCCCATGAAGGTCTTGTCCGACAGCGTCAGGAGGCTGTAGACCATGTCGAGGTGGCGGGTCTCCTGCGGCTCGTCCTCCGGCTCCACCACGGTGCCGCCGGCGTTGTGGATCTGGGGCGTCATCTGCGCCAGGCGCACGAAGTTGCGGAAGTCTTCCAGGACCGCGCCGCGGCGCCCGTTGTCGAGGTCGTGGACGAAGGGCGGGCCATAGACGGGGGCCATGACCATGTGGTCGCCGCCGATAGTGACGGTGTGGGCGGGGTTGCGGGCGTGGAGGGTGAACTCGGAGGGCGCGAGGGCGATGCTCTTGAGCACCAAATCGCGCGGCAGGCGCAGGTGCCCGGTCTCACGGTCCAGCACGTCGGCGCCCGCGGCCTCCAGGACAGACACTGCTTCCGGGTGGGCAAACTCGAGGCCAATCTCCGCGAGCATCTTGAGGGCGTGCTCGTGGATGAGCTCAATGCTTTCGGAGGGGAGGTAGTCGAACTTGGGGAGGGTGTTTTTCATCGGCCCAGGGCGAAAGTGCGCGCGTAGATTTTGACGTAGCTGTCGAGCGTCAGGTCGCGGGGATTGCCAATGGTCTGCGGGTCGGCGAAGGCGATTTGGGCGAGGTGGGGAATTTCACTTTCCTGGAAGCCCAGGGCCTGGAGGGTGGGAATCTCAACGTCCTCCGTCAGGCGCATGACGGCCACAGCCGCCTTCTCCGCCGCCTGCCAGACGCTGAGGCCGCGCACATCTTCGCCCAGGGCCTGCGCGATGCGGGCGAACTTCTGCGGCTCGCCCTTGAAGTTGAACTCCATGACTGGGCCCAGCAGGCGGGCCGTAAGCGCGCCGTGGGGCACATCGTGGACGCCGCCCGCGCTCTGGCTCATGGCGTGGGCGGCACCGGCGCTTTCGGTGCCATAGGCCAAGGCCCCGAGCATGGCGGCCATGCTCATCTTGTAGCGCGCCTCGACGTTGTGGCCCTGGGCAAAGGCTACGCGCAGGTACTGAGCCACATACTCCATCGCCAGCAGGGCGACCGAATCCGGGAGGGGCTGAGCATAGGCGCAGGTATAACACTCGATGGCGTGGGCCAGGGCATCCATGCCAGTGCCGGCAGTGACGGCCGGGGGGAGGTCGAGGGTCAGTTCGGGGTCGATCAGGGCCACCCAGGCGCCGATGAGGGCCGTGCCGCCCACGTTGAACTTGATCTGGCGCTGTTTGTCAGTGATGACGGCCCACAGGGTGACCTCGCTGCCGGTGCCGGCTGTGGTGGGCACGCAGATGGTGGGCGGGATGCGATGGCGGATGGGCTGGGGATCGGCCCACTCGTAGGCGGCGATGGAACCGCCGTTGGCCGCGACCACGCCGATGCTCTTGGCCGTATCCATGGCGCTGCCGCCGCCAAAGCCGATGAGGCCGTCGCAGCCTTCGCTGAGGTACATGCGCGCGCCCTCGTCCACCGTGGCAACGGGCGGGTTGGGCGCGACCTGGTCGAACACGGCAAAGCCCATGTTCGCCGCGCGCAGGGGGTCGGTGGCGCGGTCCAACAGACCGGCCTTGACGATGCCGCTATCGGTGACCACCAGGGGGCGCTTGATGCCCAAGACCCTGGCTTCATCGGCCAGGGTGGCGATGGCGCCGAGGCCGTGCTTCATCACGGTGGGGATTTCAAAAGAACGAACTTTGACGGGAGCCATAGGTTTCCTTGGGGGTGGAGGGGATCAGCCGCGGCGCACTTCCTCGGGCAAATCATACCATTGGATCTTCTCGCCCACGGCGGCGCGGACCTTCCACTTGAGGGGCTTGGGGGCGTCGTCCAGCGCCAGCCGGAGAACGTTCAGGCGCTCGACGATGGTCAGCTTGTCGCGCACGTCCATATCGTAAGCGTCGCAGAAGTCCTGCACCTTGCGGACGCTGACGCTGACGCTCTTCCACAGGCCCCAGTCCTGGCAACAGACATCGGCGACGCGAGCCAGGTTGAGGGTCTCGTCGTCCCCTTCGCCAAAGGGGTGATCGAGCAGCAGGGCGCAGACGTCGCGCATGTCCTTTTCGTTGAGCTGCACGATCTGCATCTTGGTCAGGAATAGCTCGGCCAGCGGCAGGGTGAGCGGCTCCAGCTTGAGGCGCTCGGTGATGGGGATGGTGTGGCACATGTGGAAGCCGCCCACAAACACATCCACCTGGCGCTCCTGCGTTTCGTCGAAGAACAGCAGGCGCGTGTTGCCGTTGAGCAGGTTGAAGCCCTTGTTGGGCACATAGCCCAAGGTTGGCATGAGTGCCTCAAGCCTGTCGCCGCGCTTGCCGGCCAGGGCAAAGTCCAGGTCGGCGTAGCTGCGGGCCAGCGAGCGGTGGTTGGCGCTGGGCGAGTGAAGCTTGACGGCCAGCCCGCCCAGGAGGCGCAGGGTCAGCCCAGCCGCGTCGCCAGCCGCGATCAGGCGGCGCGCCTCGTCGAGGCCGTCAGTCAGCGGGGAGGCGGGAGGGAGGGGATGAGAATTCGCCATGGTGCGGAAGCGCGAAACGTGAAACGTGATGCGTGGAGCATGCCCGGCGAGGCATGGCCCGCATCACGCTTCACGTTTCAGGACATGCGAGCGTCGCCGCCGGTTGCCCGGCCTACTCGACCGGTATCTCCTTATACACCTTATCCACATCCACGCCCTGGTTCCGGCGGTACATCTTTGCGCCGATGTAGATCAGGATGGCCAGGACGTACATCGCGCCCATGTAGATGAGCGAGGTGCCGTTCTTGAGGCCGAACTCGTTGATGCTGTAGCCGATGCCGTAGAGCGCATTCGGGTCCAGCAGCCATTGATACAGCAGGAAGATCAGGAACGCGGCGAAGATGACACCCGCGACGGTGATCAGCGGGATGCCGGCGATCTTGTACTTGGCGATGGGCGAGGCCTCGTACAGGTCTTTCTTGACGTAGGGCAGCAAGATCGCCGCGATGGTGGAGCCCAGGTAGGTGACGGCGATGACCAGGGTGGAGGCCAGGGTGAGGCTGGCGAAGTTGAAGACGTTGTAGACGTACAGGGCCGCCACGATCAGGCCCGGCACCACCATGAGCAGCATGGCCCAGATGGGGGCGCGGGTGCGCGGCTCGACGCTGGCCACGGCTTCCGGCAGGAGGCGGTCGAAGGCGGCGGCGAAGATGACGCGGGTGGAGGAGAGGAACACGGTGCCGGCCCAGCCGAAGAACCAGGCGCTCATCGCCAGGATGACGACGAATTGCAGCAGCGGGTTGGTGGTGACGAAGACTGCCAGGAGCGCCGGGTAGGGCCAGAAGTTCAGGGGCGGGGCGACGTCGGTGTAGCCCCAGCGGTAGTTCCAATAGGCGGCGTTGGCGCTGGTCATGAAATCCCAGGTGATGGTCTTTTGCACCAGGAGGAAGAAGACGACGGCCAGGAGGGTGGTGACCACGAGGGCGCCGCCCATGCCGTACATGTTGCGCTTGAAGTCGTCCGCGCCCTTGACTTCGCCATACAGGGTGGCGCCCCAATTGGGCCACAGGTTAAAGAACACCAAGTAGGGCATGACCAGGAAGATCGCGCCGAGGGTGCCGCCCATGAGGGGGGTGATGCCGCCGGCCTCGGCGCCGGCCGCCAGGGTGGCCGCATACACGCCGGGCGCCGCGCCGAACAGCTTGGCGGCATTGGCCTCCAGACCGGCCTGGAAGCTGGCGTTGCTGCCGAACAGGAGGAACAGGCACACTACCAGCAGGCCGGCGTTGCCGATCCAGAAGCACCACTTCTGAAGCTGGGCGTAGAACTTCATGCCGGCGGCGATGACGGCGGCGCAGAAGGCGACCGTGACCACGCACACGAGCATGAAGGCATTTGGCTCCCAGGCGAACCACAGGGCCGCGTCCTGCAGGCCAATGATGGCGAGCAGGGGCACAAAGAAGATGTGGCGGAGCATGTCGGCGTACAGCGGGGTCCACAGCCACAAGATGAACCACCAACCCGTCACCGCCAGCACGAAGCCGACGCCGCCGCCCAGGATGCGGCTTTGCCAGACGTAATCGCCGCCCGCGCGCGGCATGACGGCGATCAGGCCGGCATAGACGACGACCTCGGCCAGGATGATGAGACCGCTGATGAGGAGGGCCGGGATGAGGCCGCCCTCGAAGTAGTACATCTGGCTGATGATATACAGCCCCAGGGTCACCAGATTGATCGAAAAGAACGCGTAGATAAACGCGTCGAACACCGACCACGAGCGCACCAGGCCAGTGGCCTTGCGCAGAAACAAAGTAGACGAGCTCATGGGGGTTCTCCTCCGCTAGTTGAAACGAACCAGGTGTCACGTGCCGAGTGCCGAGTGTCAAGTGCCGAGGGTGGTATTCGGTTGGAACCTCCTTCGTGTGTGTTCCGTGCTGCCCTAGCCAGTCGTCAGGGTATAACTCTTGAGGCCCTTCTTCGGGTCGAGTTCCGCGACGACGCCTTGCAGGACGCCCTGCTCATACAGGCTGCCGGCGTTGATACACAGGGTCTTGCCAAGGCGGGCGGTGCCCTTGGCTTCGTGGATGTGGCCGTGGAGAGACAAGAGGGGCTGATGCTTGAGGATGGCATCGCGGACGGCGGTGCTGCCGACGGGGATGAGCGACCGGCCGGCCTCCTTGACGTTCAGGTCGGCGTCTATTTCCGGGGCCTCGTCCAGGTTGGAGCCGTATGGAGGACAATGGAAGTTGAACACCATCTTGCGCATGTCGGCGCCGGGCGGGATCATGGCCTCGATTTTGGCCGACAGCTCCGGCTCGGGCAGTTCGCGGTAGGTCTTCCAGGGGGTGATGTTGGACCAGCCGGTGCTGACCATTGAAAAGCCGTCGCCAAGCTCGACCGCCTCGCCCTCGGCGAGGCGCACATGCTTCGACCGCCGGATGACGTCGTCCGACTCAAAGCCGTCGTCGTTGCCAGGGCACACATAGCAGCGGCGGCCGCTGCCCGCCAGCCGCTCGTCGGCCAAGGCCATCCATTGCTCCAGCACGCGCAGCATCTGCTCGTGGAAGAACAAGTCCACCAGGGCAGGCTGGGCCTCGAAGGCGGCCAACTGCTCGAGGGTAGTGCGAAAGGGGTAGTAGCCGCGGCTGCCCACCCGGCGCTCCATGTCGCGCACTTCGTCTTCAGTTTGCAGGGTAAATTCTTGTTGTAATAACGTGGCTTTGAAGGTGCCGTCGGGCTGCTGGGCGATGGGCACCAGGGCCTTGCCCGTCATGTCGCCGCCCAGCACCAGCACATCGGCGTTGTAAAACTTGCCGGCGTTAAGGAACTTCTTCCAGCAGATTTCCGAGCCATGGACATCGGTGGCGAAGAACAGCCGTGGCACCGCGCCTCCTGCTCAAATGTGGAGATTGACGGTCACATTCCGTCAATCGTGGGGCGGAAGTATAGGACCGCGAAGACAAAAGTCAAGTGGGGTGAGGGCTGAGTTCTCCAATTCATCCATTGCCGCCAGCGCGGGTCTGGGCTATGATGGCCTCGGCGGGCGGCGCGGGCCGACGGCCAAAATCCGTGATTGAGGTGCAGTGACCATGACGCAGACCTTCCTTGAGCGATTGGCCGCGGGGACCGTGCTGGTCTCCGACGGCGCGACCGGCACAAACTTGCAGGACCGCGGGCTGGCGTTTGGCAAGGCGCCCGAGGAGTGGCTGTTTGAGAACCCCGCTGGCATCGTCCAGCTTCACCGCGACTTTATCGCGGCCGGCGCGAACATCCTGCTAACGTGCACGTTTGGCGGCACGCCGCTGCGGCTGGAGCATGTGGGCCTGCGGGCCCGCACGGCCGAGGTCAACGCGCGCGCCGTGGCCCTGGCCCGCGAGGCGATTGGGACGGCGGACGTGCTGGTGGCCGGCTCGCTGGGGCCCACCGGGCAACTGCTGGAGCCGCTGGGCCCGATGACGGAGGCCGAGGCGGTGAACGCCTACGCAGAACAGGCACGCGCGCTGGCCGAAGCTGGGGCGGACCTGCTGGTCATCGAGACCCAATTCGACATGGGGGAGGCCCGCTCGGCCATCAAGGGCGCACGTTCGACCACCACCCTGCCGCTGGTGTGCTCATTCAGCTACGACATGGGCAAGCGCACGATGATGGGCTTGCAGCCGGACAAGGTCGCGGTTGAGCTTACGGAGCTGGGGGTGGACGTGGTGGGCGTCAATTGCGGCAAGAGCCTGGAAGACAACCTGGAGAATCTAAAGGTGGTGCGCGCGGCGACGACGCTGCCGGTATGGATGAAGCCCAACGCGGGCCTGCCGACGATGGGCACGGGCGACCACGCTCATTACGACGTCAGCCCGGCGGACATGGGGGCGGCCGCGGCCGAGTGGCTGCGGGCGGGCGCGAATGTGATTGGCGGCTGCTGCGGCACCAGCCCTGCCCATCTGGCCGAGATCGCACGCGCAGTGCTCAACCTCCAGCCCGCATCCGCCTAGGCGGCTGGACGTGGACTGCCGGCCCGGCTGCGGCGCGTGCTGCATCGCGCCGTCGATCTCTTCGCCAATCCCGGGCATGCCGCATGGCAAGCCAGCCGGGGTGCGGTGCGTCCAACTCACGCCCGACAATTTGTGCCGGCTGTATGGCCTGCCGGAGCGGCCCACGGTCTGCAACAGGCTGCGGCCCGAACCGGACATGTGCGGGGCGAACGCCGCGGCGGCCTTGATCTACCTGGCCGAACTGGAAACCGCCACCCGCTGACGGCGCCGGGCTGCCAACAGATTATTGCGAGATCAATAGCCAAGCTGACATGGGGCGTGGGAATCCTGCGCGCCGGTGAGGTCCGAGGCCGGCCCGGTTTGCACAGCTTCCACGACCCACTCACGCTGCTCGGACGCCCATCCGTAGGCCACAACCACCACCTCAGCCTGGGGGCTGCCCGGCTCGCCGAACCAGAGCAATTCGCGATATGCCGGTTCGGCGCGGGCCTCGCTGCTGGGGCGGGGGCAGCCTTCGCGAAGGGTCACTTCGGACACTGATTGCAGGACTTCGGCGCGGGTCATGCCGGGGCGCAGTGAGCCGGCGGGGCCGGCGCCGACACTCTGGCAGGCGCACAGGGCGGAGGCGGCAAGGGCGAGCATCAGCCACAGGCGCCAGCGGGGCCGGCGCACAAAGTCCAGGCCCGCGGCCGAAACCGGCGGAGGAGGGCGCTGCGCGGAGGCCGCGGCTGGAAGCTGGTTGACTGAAGAGGTGTCAGGCGCCAATGACCACTCCGCTTCGGGGATTCAGGTTGAGCACCACGCTGCCCTCGGTCAGCTTGCCGGTGGCCCGGCCCCCCTCAAAAGCCCCCCACTCCATCAGCGCCGGCTGGGGATAGAGCACCTTCAGCCGCGCGCGCGCACTGAACATATCCTGCAAGGGGAGGCGCAGGGTGCGGGATTCTTCGGCGGTGTTGACCACCACCAGGATGGATTGGCCGCTGAAGCGGCGCACAAAGGCATAGGCGGTGGCATCGGCAAAGACCGACTGGTAGGTGCCGCGCCGCAGGGCCTGGTGCGACTGCCGGAGCGCAATCAGGGCCTGGTGGTAGGTCAGGACGTCGGTGCGCCAGGTCTGTGGCTGATCCCACGGGAAGGACCGGCGCGTGTCGTGGTCGGGCAGGCCGCCGGGCTGGCCGATCTCGTCGCCCGCGAAGAGGCAGGGCGCGCCGGGGAAGGTCATCAGCAGCAGGGTGGCCAGCCGCACACTGGCTTCGTCGCCGCCGCAGAGAGTGATGGCCCGGGCGGTGTCGTGGCTGTCCAGCAGATTCATCTGCGTGAGTTGGATTTCCCAGGGATAGAGGTTCGCCAGCCACTCCATACGGGCGGCATAGTCCTTGCCGGTGAGCGGGCGGTGGGGCGTGTAGGCCTTGCCCTCGGCCATGGCCGCCACGACGCGTGGGCCGCCGCAAAACGCCAGCGTGGCCTCGGCGAAGGGGTAGTTCATCACGCCGTCAAACTGGTCGCCCTGGAGAAAGGCGGTGGCCTCGGTCCAGATTTCTCCCACGATGTAGGCCTGGGGCTGGATGGCCTTGACCCGGTGGCGGAACTCAGTCCAGAAACCGGGGGAGGTGATCTCCTGGGGCACATCCAGCCGCCAGCCATCCACGCCCAGCCGGAGCCAGTGCTCGGCGACGCGCATGATGTAGTCGCGCACGTGAGGGTTGTCAGTGTTGAACTTGGGCAGGGCGTGGATGTTCCACCACGCAGCGAAACTGGGCGGGCGGCTCTCGTCATAGGCGTTCACCGGAAATTCGTGGAAGGTGAACCAATCCACATAAGGCGAGGCCGGGCCGTTCTCCAGCACGTCGTTGAACTGAAAGAAGCCGCGCGAGGCGTGGTTGAAGACTCCGTCCAGCACGACCTTCAGGCCCCGGTCGTGGGCGGCATCCAGGAGCCGCAGCAGGGCGCCGTTGCCGCCGAGGAGAGGGTCCACCTGATAATACTCATGCGTGTGATAGCGATGGTTGCTGGCCGACTGGAAGACGGGGCAGAAGTACAACGCAGTCGCGCCCAGGGCCTGGATGTGATCGAGCCGCTCGACCACGCCCAGCAGGTCGCCGCCTTTGTAGCCGCGCGGCGTGGGCGGGCTGTCCCACGGTTCGAGGTTGCTGGGTTTCGTGGCGGCCAGCGCCGGGCTGTGCGCGAACCGGTCGGGGAAGATTTGATAGAAGACGGCGTCTTTCACCCAATCCGGCGTATGGACCGAGACCATTCCGTCTCCTTTTGGTAAAATGCCCCCATGACTAAGCGCCTTTCATTCGTGTGCCTGGGCAACATCTGCCGCAGCCCGCTGGCCGAGGGCATCTTTCGCCGGCTGGTGGACGAGGCCGGGCTGAGCGCCTCGTTCGAGATCGAGTCCGCGGGGATTGGCCCGTGGCACGTCGGGGAAGCGCCCGACCCACGCTCGCAGCAGGTGGCCCGCGCTCACGGCCTCACCCTGGATAGTATCGCACAACAAATCAGCGCGCGCGACATGGCGCGGCTGGACCTGGTGCTGGCGCTGGACGCCGAAGTGGCCGAGCGCCTGCGGGCCATGGCCCGGACGCCAGCCGACCGCGCTAAGGTTAGATTATTGCGCGAATTCGATCCCGAGTCCAATCACGGCAGCCGCCGCGACCTGGATGTGCCCGACCCCTATTACGGCGGGGCGGATGGTTTCGAGGCGGCGTACCAGATGATCGACCGGTCGGCGCAGGGGCTGTTGGCCCACCTCCAGGGCAACTCTGAAAGTTAACCGTTGGCGGAGGCCTTAAGGTCAGGCTGGCATGCCGTCTGGTGCAGCGTCGCTCCCCGCCGCGGTTCGTGAGTACATCGCGGCCCAGGGCTGGGGCGAGGCGACCGGCAGCGTGCCCGCAGGCGGAGGGTGCATCAACAACGGGCAGGCGCTGAACACGCGCCGCGGCCCGCGCCTGTTTCTCAAGACCAATGACGCGTGTCCGCCGGATATGTTTCCGCGCGAGGCCGAGGGGCTGGCGGCGCTGGCCGAGGCCCCAGGGGCGCCGCGGGTGCCGCGCACGCTGCTGGCCGGCCCGGACTTCCTCTTGCTGGAGTATTTGCCTTCCGCGCCGGCCGCGCCCGACAGCGCCGCCGCGTTTGGAGAGGCGATGGCGCGCCTGCACAATTGCACGGCGGCGCAATTTGGGTTCGACCACGACAACTATCTCGGCCTGACCCCACAGCCAAACCCACGCCTTGCGGATGGGTGGGACTTCTATGCGGAGCACCGGCTGCTGCACCAGGGGCGGCTGGCGCGGCGGGCTGGGCGTCTGCCGGCTTCAAGCTTGAAACGCCTCGAGTACCTGGCGGCGCGCCTGCGCGACCTGGTGCCGGAGCAACCAGCCAGCCTGATTCACGGGGACCTGTGGAGCGGCAATCAGTTTGCGGGACCGGATGGGCACATCTGCCTGATTGATCCGGCCGCGCACTATGGCTGGGCAGAGGCGGACCTGGCGATGACGGCCCTCTTCGGCCGGCTGCCTGATACGTTCTTCGCCGCCTACCAGGCTGTGCGCCCGCTGGCGCCGGGGTGGCGGGAACGGTTTGACCTGTACAACCTGTATCACCTGCTCAATCACCTCAACTTGTTTGGCTCATCGTACCTGTCGTCCGTCGAGGCGACGCTCGACCAGTTCACAGGCTGAGCAGGTCTGGGGCGGGCGTATTTCAGCGAATTCAACCCGCCAGGGCCGGCGAATGGAATTCGCGCCTCAAGGCCTCCGGCCACCGCGTCCCTCTACAGGGACGCAGGACGCTTCACCAATTCGCCAGCAGATCAGCTTGGTGGCGGTTGTCCAGCCCATCCGCTCATGTCATTCCGAGCCTTTCAGCTCATGTCATTCCGATGCCGGAAGGACAGGTCAGACGATGTACGGAGATGCGACAATCGCTAGTCGTCGGTCGCAGGCAGTGGGTCAATGGTCTAGCTTGCTTCGTCGCCAGTCGTCCGTCGTCTGTCGTCCATCGGCGCGTTACTGCCGGGCCTGGGTCATGTCGGGGCAGAGGAACTGTGACGTGCAGACGCGGCTGGCCTCGCCCATGGTGAGGACCCATAGGCGGGCCGGACCGTTGGGCAGGCGGCGCAGGCGGTCGCGCAGGAAAGAGTCCCAGGTGGGATGCACGTTGGCGAAGTGGAAGGCGGTCTGGTTCCAGTCCACGGGGCCGGCCAGGCTGAGGCCGTCGCGGTCGTGGACGTAGGTATCGGCGCCGGGGATCATGGCGCTGACCAGGCCGGGCTGCTGTTCCACCAAGTCGCGGGCCAGGACCTCGTACTTCTCCGCCGCGGCGTTGGTGAAGCCGCGGCTCACCCAGGGCTCGCGCCAGGGCTGAAAGTAGGACAGCCAGTTGATGAGCGCCGCGCCGTGGCAGGTGGTGCCGGACCCGCCGCAGTACCACAGGTAGCGGGCGGCGACGGCCTCGCGGACGTCGAAGCTGGTGTTGCCCTCGGTGAAGAAAACAACCGCCAGCACTTCGTAGATGTCGGCGCGGCCGTCGTCTGAGAACCACCAGGCGCCACCGTAGGCGCCCTGGGGGTCAACAAAGCGGCTGAGGGTGCTGTAGGCCTGGTACTTGGCGCCGGTGGGGTCGTCGCCGATGGCGGCGGTGGCGTCCGCGAGGGTGGCGCTGAGGCCCTCATTGCCAGGGAGGGGAACAGGCGTGGGGACTGGCGTGGCGATGACGACGGCGACGGTGTCGAGGGCGGCGGGCGCGGTGGGCTGGGCGGTTGGCGCTTCGATGGAGTAGCCGTAGCCGAATGAGGCGCGCGAGGTGGGCGCGACCTCGCCCACGACGTAGGGGGCGGCTGGGGCGCAGGCGGACAACGCGATGGCCGCGGTGAGGGCAGCGGCGAGGGCAGAGCGCCGGACGCGGTGGCGGCGGTTAGTCGGTCGCATGCATTCGGTCCGGGGTGGATGAGTCGTCAGGCTTGAGCATCAGGCAGAAGCCAGATTCCTCGGCAAAGGGCGCCTCGGAATGACAGTTTGGCGGAAGGCAAGAAGCCAGATTCCTCGGCGAAGTGCGCCTCGGAATGACAGTTTTGGCGGAAGGCAAGAAGCCAGATTCCTCGGCAAAGGGCGCCTCGGAATGTCGGTTATGGCGGCAGGAAGGAAACAAGATTCCATGGCAAAGGAGGCTTCGGAAAGACAGGATCGGCGGGCGGCTACGGCTCGTGGGCGGCCTCGAACATTGCCAGCACATTCTCCACAGGGGTGAGGCCCTGGAGGTTGTGGCAGGGCGCGACGATGTAGCCGGTGCCGTCGGACGCCAGGGTCCGCTTGAGGCGGCGCACCTCGGCGCGCACGTCGTCGGGGGTGCCGAAGGGCAGGGTGTGCTGATTGTCAACGCCGCCGTGAAAGCAGAGCTTGTCGCCATAGTCACGCTTGAGGGCCGCCAGGTCCCAATCGCCGCTGCGCCACTGGATGGGATTGAGAACCTGGATGCCCATCTCGACCAGGCGGGGCAGCAAGGCCCGCAAGTCGCCGTCGTCGTGGTGAAAGACCAGGATGCCGTGCGCGTGGGCCAGGTCCATCGCGCGCTGCATGGCGCCGCGGTAGAAGGTGTCGAAGGTGGCCGGGCTGATGAGCAGGCCGCGCTGGCTGCCAAAGTCATCAGTGACCTGGGTGAAGTCTATCCGGCCAGGGGCCGCCTCGAAGCAGCGCCGGTGATACTCGGTGTAGAACTCCGAGACGTGCTGGACGAAGCAGCGGGTGAACTCCGGGCGAAGGAGCGCGTCCATGAGGGACAGCTCCAGCCCGCGCGTGAGGTTGTGCATGAAGAAGGGCGCGGTGTAGCCGCAGCCCACCGCGCGCCCGCCGGCCTGGGCCGCCAGCGAGGGCAACTGGCTGTAGTCGTACCAATCGGCCTGGGGCCAGCGGTAGGCCTCCAGGTCGGCGATGGTCTCGGCCTGGGCCAGGGGCCAATAGACCTGTTCCTCATACGTGCCGCCCTGGACCGCCTGGGTGCGGTGGCCCATGCCCCATTCATTTTCCCAGTAGTTGTCGCGACGCACGAGGGGCGGGCCGATGTAGGGCGGCGCGATCTCGATGATGCCGTCAATGTCGAGGGCGTCGTAGACCTCCAGGTTGGTGGAGGCGCCGGTGTGCGCGCGCAGGTTCTGCCATGCCTCAGGCGTGGCCCAGATGTCGGTGGGCTGGCGGTCCACCGGTTGGTGATGGGCGGCCGCCAGAATGCGTTCGCGATGATTCATGATTCACTCGGCGCCCGCTGGATGCAGGCTGATGATTGTCTCGACTGCTCAACATGCCCGGCGCCGCCCGGAGCTGAAGGCTCCGGGCTATTAGCGACGCCCGTTGAAACGGGCTGCCGGAGGGCGGCTGCGCGGCGAGTTAGCCGCCGGGCTGGCAACCGTGCCCGTTGGATGCAGGCTGATGATTGTCTCGACTGTGCAACATGCCCGGCGCCGCCCGGAGCTGAAGGCTCCGGGCTATTAGCGACGCCCGTTGAAACGGGCTGCCGGAGGGCAGTGCGAATACAAGCGCTACGGTAAGCTGCAAGGCGAGATCGCATAGCCGGGCCTCGGAACTGTCGGAGCAAACATTCTACCGCCCCAGCGCACGCCAGACTTTCTCCGGGGTGAGGGGCAGGTCGCGGAGGCGGATGCCGACGGCGTCGAAGACGGCGTTGCCAACGGCGGGGGCGACGCCGTCCATCGGGATCTCGGCCACGGCCTTGGCCCCAAAGGGACCGCTGGGCTCGTAGGTGGGCACCAGGATGGCTTGCAGGGCCGGCATCTCGTCCGCGGCGAAGAGGCGGTAGTCGCCCAGGCGGCGGGTGAGGAGGCGGCCGGCCTCGTCATACACCATCTCCTCCGAGACCGTGTAGCCCAGGGCCTGGGCCATGCCGCCTTCGATCTGCCCCTCGCTGGCTTGCGGATTGATGGCCGTGCCGCAGTCCACCGCCATGACGAGCTTGAGCACCGTGACCTGGCCGGTTTCGGTATCCACTTCGACCTCCGCGAACTGGGCAGCGAAGGGCGGCGGCGAGTGGTAGGACATGTGCGAGGCCGTCGCCATGATCTGTTCTTGATCGAGGGTGTGCAGACTGTGCAGGGCCACCGCCTCCAGGCTGAGGCTGCGGCCATCGGGCAGCCACACGGCGCGGTTGCGGAGATACATCCCCTCGGTGGGCGTTTCGCCGCCGAGCATGAGGGCCGCGCGCTCAAAGATGCGCTCGCGCACCTTCTCGGCCGCCTTCATCACCGCGCCGCCGGAGATGAAAGTGGTGGAGGAGGCGTAGGCGCCGGTGTCGAAGGGCGTCAGGTCGGTGTCGGACGAGTACGGGAGGATGTCTTCCAGGGGACAGCCGAGAGTCTCGGCCGCAATCTGCGCCAGGGCGGTATCGGAGCCGGTGCCGATGTCAGTTGCGCCGACGAGCAGGTTGAAGCTGCCGTCGTCGTTCATCTTGAGGCTGGCCCCGCCCATATCGAGGCCGGCGATGGCCGTGCCCTGCATGCAGACGGCCATGCCGAGGCCGCGCCGGATGTGGGGCCGCGCCGGGTCCGTGCGCCAGGCGGGGTCGGCGCGGCGGTCCCAGCCGATGGCGGCACTGCCCTGGGCCACGCAGTCCGGGATGCCGCAGCTTTGGATGATCTGCTCGAAGCCTTCGCGGCCCTCGCCCAGCGCTTTCGCCAGGGCCAGCGAGTCGCCCTCGCGGACGGCGTTTTGAAGGCGGAAGGCGACGGGGTCGAGGCCCATCTCGGACGCAATCTCGTCCATGAGGCTTTCCAGCGCCCAGTGCGCTTGCGGCGCGCCGTAGCCGCGGAACGCGCCCGGCACGGGCTTATTGGTGTAGACGATGTCGGCGTGGAGGTGCATGTGCGGGCAACGGTAGGTGGATAGACCGCGCAGGCCGGAGACGGAGCACACGGTCAGTCCGTGGGTTCCATAGGCGCCGCAGTCTTCCAGGATGCGCATTTCGAGAGCGTTGAGGGTGCCGTCGTTCATCACACCGGCGCGGTAGGTGACGCGCTGGGGGTGGCGCGAGCGGGCGCTGGTGAACTCCAATTCGCGGGTGTACTCGAAGCGGACCGGCCGGCCGGTCGCCAGGGTGAGATGGGCGCAGAGGTCCTCGATCAGCATTTCCTGCTTGCCGCCGAAGCCGCCGCCGACACGGGGCTTGAGCACGCGGATGCGCTTGACGGGCAGGCCGAGGAGGGGGGCCAGCATGCGGCGGACGTGGAACGGCACCTGGGTGGAGGTGCGGACCACGAGGCGATCATCCTCGTCCCAATAGGTGATGACGATGTGGGGCTCGATGGAGGCTTGCTGCACCTGGTGCGAGTAGTAGGTGCGCTCGAACTGGCGGTCGCTCTCGGCCAGCCCGCGCTCGAACTCGCCGACGCGGGCGTGGACCTGCGCCACGAGGTTGCGGCTGGCGTCGAGGATCTTCACCGCATCCGGCTCATCGTGGATGAGGGGCGCACCGGGGGCAATAGCGTCTTCCGGTTGGAAGACGGCGGGGAGCAATTCGTACTCCACGTCAATCAGGGCCAGGGCCTCGCGCGCGATCTCGGGCGTCTCGGCGGCGACGACAGCGACGCGGTCGCCCACATAGCGCACCTTGTTGTCGAGAGACACTTGATCGTAGGGCGGCGGGTTGGGGAAGGACTGGCCGCCAGAGGCGTAGATCACACGGGGCACGTCGTGGTGGGTGAGGACGGCGTGGACGCCGGGGAGGGCACGGGCGCGGGTGGCGTCTATGCGGGTGAGGCGGGCGTGGGCGTGGGGGCTGGTGAGCAGGGCGGCGTAGAGCATCCCCGGCAGGTCGGTGTCGTCGGTGAACACAGGCCGGCCCTTGGCGAGCTTGACCGCGTCCACCTTTGGCTCGGGGTGGCCGACCACATCGGTCTGCGGCTGGGGGGAGGTGAGGGTGACGGGGAAGGCCACGACGGGCTGGGTGAGGGTACCCGGCCCCCTGCCCCCCGGCATGGCGGGTTCATCTCCCAGCGGAAGGTCGTCACCGCCGCGGCCACGGCCGTGGCCGAAGACGGACTCGAAGGGGATGCCGGCACCTTCGACCGGCGGCACGGCCTCGCCGCGCGCAAGGGCCGCCGCGCGCAGGACTGCCTCGACGGGCTTCTTGTAGCCGGTGCAGCGGCAGAGAACGCCGCTGAGGGCGTCGCGGGCGTCGGCGTCGGTGGGGCGCGGGTTGGCGGCGAGGAGGGCGCGGGCCGCGAGGATCATGGCCGGGGTGCAGTAGCCGCACTGGATCGCGCCGGCATCTATGAATGCCTGCTGGCTGGGGTCAACGGTTTGCCCGAGGCCGAGGCTTTCGAGCGTGACGATGTGCCTGCCGGCGGCCTGACCGGCGAGGGTAGTGCAGGTGGTGGTGAGGACGCCATCCACGAGGACGGCGCAGGCCCCGCACTCGCCCGTCTCGCAGCCGTGCTTGACGGACCAACAGCCGAGGGCGCGGAGGGCCTTGAGGAGGCTGTCGCGCGGCTCGGGGTCGAGCGTTACTTGATTACCATTGAGCGTGAACGTCACCTGCATAGGTACAACCCTTCCGTTGATGCTTGGCTCATACGACTGGTACCCGGCAGTTGGGCCGACTGCTTGACGAGTTACGCCGACCTGGTCCAGCCGGGTTCGGCGGCAAAGGCGGCCGCCGTCGCGGGGCACAACCCCCATTCGGGGGCGCTGCGCAGAGCACCCGCGCTACGAAGGGGAAAGTGTGTGGAAGCAAGCCAAGATTCCTCGGCAAAGTGCGCCTCGGAATGACAGTTTTGAGGGGCCGCGGGGCGTAAAGCACCCGCGCTACGAGGGGGAATGTGTGTGGAACCAAGCCAAGATTCCTCGGCAACAGGCGCCTCGGAATGACAGTTTGGAGGGGCCGCGGGGCGTAAAGCACCCGCGCTACGAGGGGGAATGTGTGTGGAACC
>CAZCEC010000029.1:70134-76228 GCA_964497615.1 uncultured Anaerolineales bacterium
AAGCCAAGATTCCTCGGCAACAGGCGCCTCGGAATGACAGTTTTGAGGGGCAGAATGAGTCAGGGCGGACATGACGCTACAGCACTCCCGTCAGCGCGCGGCGCGCCAGGACGCCTGCCATGACGCGGCGGTAGTCGGCGGTGGCGCGAAAGTCGGAGCGGGGGTCCATGAGGGCCTCCACCTGGGCCGGGAGCGCGTCGAGGGCGGCAGGGGTGATGGGCGGGGTGAGGGCCGCTTCCAGGCTGGTGAGGCGTGTGGGGCGCGGGGTGGCCCCGGCGACGGACAGGCGGACGAGGCCGGGCGCGGCGACGGCGGCGGCGGCGACGATGGCCTGATCCTTGGGGGTGCGAGCCACGCGGGCCAGGGCGCCCCGCGCGCCCGCGGGCTGGGCGGGGATGCGGACGGCAACCGAAAGCTGATCCATGGCGAGCATGCCGCCAGTGCCGTAGTAGTCGCTGAGGGGCATGGCGGTTTCGCCGGAGGGGCCGCGCACGACAAGGCGGGCATCGAGGGCCAGCAGGGCAAGCGCCACCTCGGGCGGGCCGTCGCGGGTGAGGCCGGCCATTGCGCCGAGGTGCTGGCGCACCGCGCCGCCCACGGTGGCAGCCTGGCGCTGGGCGTTGCCGCCGGCCAGAGAGGCCGCCTCGGCGAGGAGGCCGCCGGCCAGGGCAAGTGCGGCCTCGTGGGTGGCGAGGACTTGAAGGGTGACGAGGGCGCCAAGGGACAGCGCACCATCGTCGCTTGGTTCGATGCGGTCGAGGCCCAGTTGGCCGAGGTCCACCACAGCGTCGACGTCAGCGAAGGGCTCATCGGGGGCGCGGGGGCCGGGCATGAGGGCGCGGGTGGCGGGCTCGGAGCGCTGCAACAGGCGGAGGGCCTGGTCTAGATCGGGCGGACGGTGAAACTTGGCGGGATTGGGGGGCATGGCGGCCTGTGAGGTCGGGTGATTACCGAAAGGATAATTCAGGAGGAAGGAAAAGGAAAGAGAGGATCATTCGGGTTCACGGGAGGGCGGCGCGTCGAAGAAGGGCGGGAGCGGGAGGCTATAGGCGGCAGACCAACGGCGGAGGTCGCAGAGGCGGACGCGATATTGACGCACGTAGCGGCCTTCGTGCATCTGGCGGTGAGGCTTGATGAGGCGCAGGCGGCCGAGGAGGTCGCCGATGCGATGGGGTGTGAGTTCCTTCGACTGGAAAGGGGCGTCGGAGGTGAGGAGCCGAGTGGCGGACTCGATGACGTCGTCGGTACTTATGTTCCAATATATCTCGTTCGAGCTTTCGGGGTGTGCACTGAAAGCGGTCAAACCGGTCAGACGAGACATAATGGCGGACACGACCAGGGTTGGCAGGTCATGGAGGAGGGGCACGCGGAGGGTGGCCGGATAGTCTTCGGCAATGCGGAGGAGGCGGTCAAAGAGGCCGGGCACGCCATTCTCGGACAGCCAGCGGGCCACGGCAAGGGGCGCACGCCAGGGGGCCAGGTCACGACCCTGGAGATGGGTGTGGGACGGCAGACTGGAGTCGTAGGCAGGCATGAGGGGAAGAGCCGACAACGCCAGCCCCCAGAGGTCGGAGAGAAGCTGGGCGGGAGGGTGCGGCCAGTCCGTGGGAGAGTGCGGGTCGAGGCGGGCACGCGGCAGATCGCCGGTGATGACGAGGGGGACGACGACGGCAGAGTGGGTAAGAGCGGCGGGGGGCTTGTGGGCGGAGGCGAAGAAGCGCGGGCCGAAGGCGGTGAGGGTGCGGAGGCGCTGGCCGCGGCCGTTATCGCCGGTGGCCAGCTTGGCGGGCAGGCTGACGCCGCGGCGGACGCCGTTCAGAAGGAAGGCGTGCTGCTCGTGACCGGCGGTGCGGCGGCCGAACAGCTGGTGGGCGTCATCGAAGGCAAGGGCGGCGCCGTAGCTGACGAGGTCGCGCAGGGCGGCGCTGATTTCGCCGGGGAGGACGGGCGTGCCCAGGTAGGACAACTGCGCCAGAAGCGAGAGGAGGCGCGACTTGCCGCAGGCGCCCTCGCCGGTGATCCACAGGCTGGGCAGGTCGTTGAAACCGTCCGCCAGCCAGGTGCTGAGGACGCAGACGGCCATGAGCTCGGCCATCGGGCGCTGGGGCGCAAGGCTCAACTCGAAGTCCATGAAGTGGTCAAAGACGTCGGCCAGGCGGGTGAAGGCGGGGGCGGGATCGGGGCGATGGCCGGCGCGATATGCCTGGAGAGCATCCAAGGGCCAGAGGTGGTGGGCGGCGGGGATGACGTGGAGGTCGAGGGACAGGTCGAGGGCAGCGAGGGGTTGGTCGCCGCCGTCGCCGAAGGCCACACCGTCATCGCGGATGATGAAGAGGTCCTGGCGCAGCCGGACGTCGGGCGTGGGAAGGGGGACGTGCTGGCGGGAGCGGCCGTCCCAAGACGTGAAGATGGTGTGGCGGGCGAGGGGCCAGGCGGCAGCGTAGGCGCGGCCGTTGACCAAGGCCAGGGGACGGGTAAGCGTGGCGGGCGCGGCGGGCAGGAGTTCAACGTTGACAGCATCGGGAGAGAGGGACATGGCGGAATCTCCAAGGCGAGGGGCGATTACTGCTCACAATCTTTAGCGTGACGAACAAGTGTTCTATTGTCAAGATATAGTTCGGTTAGAGTTTTCGGACTAGCAATGGGTGATACAATTCACACATTCTCATGCCACCAATTGTGCGGCTTGAAAACGTCACCAAGGATTTCTCCGAAGGCGGGCAGACGCGGCCGGTGCTACGCGGCGTGACGGCGAGGTTTGAGGCCGGGCGCTTCATCGCCATCCGGGGGCGGAGCGGCAGCGGCAAAAGCACCCTGCTGAACCTGATCGCCGGGATTGACGCGCCGTCGGCGGGCGACATCTACATCGGCGACACATGCGTGACTTGCCTTGACCCGCGCGCCCGCACCTTGTTCCGGCGGGACAACCTGGGCTTCATCTTCCAATTCTTCAACTTGATCCCCACGCTCACCGTGCTGGAGAACGTGCGCTTGCCGGCGGAGCTGGCGGGGCTGGACGGAGGCGCGGTGAACGGGCGGGCGATGGAACTGCTGGAGCAGGTGGGGCTGAGGGACCGGCGCGACGTGTTCCCCGACAAGCTCTCGGGGGGCGAGCAGCAGCGGGTGGCGATTGCGCGGGCGCTGGCGCAGAACCCGCGGCTGGTGCTGGCCGACGAGCCAACTGGAAACCTGGACGACCGCACCGGCGAGAGCGTGATGAGGCTGCTCGACTCGGTGACGCGGCAGGCCGGCAAGAGCCTGATCATGGTGACGCACAGCCGGCAGATCGCGGCGCGGGCGGATGAGGTGTACGAGATGCATGGGGGCACGCTCGAACGAGCTGCCAAAGTGGATGAAAATTGACTTAGTTGCAGCGCGATTTTGGCTGTGCTACGATGAACTACAACAATCGCGGCAGGTAGTCACATGGCGCAAACACCGAAGAAATCTAGGGGGCGCGGCTGCTGCTTCCTGGGCGGCGGGTGCTTGGCACTCTTCGCGCTGTTCGTTTGCCTGGCCGGTGGCGCGGTGCTGGCCCTTCCGGCCGTGGTGGCGTACCTGCGCCCGGATGCCAGCGTGCACTACGCCAGTGCGCCCGATCCCGTAGCCTCTGCCCATCTCAACAGCCTCCTGGACGAGGCCGGACTCGACGGCGCGAGCGCCTTAGTGATCCCCATTACCGGCGAGGCCGGGCAGATCGCCATCATCACCCTGGACGAGTCCGCCGGGTTCCAGGGCACGGACGAAGCGGGCTTTGACGAACTTGTGCGCGGGCTGGCGCAGGCCAACCGGGACGGAGATTACGGCATCTCCCGCGTGGCCCTGGACTACCGCGACCCAGACGGCAACGACCTGTTGGCCGTGACGGTGGATCAGGCCAATTTGGAGGCCTACGCCAACGGCCAGATTACGCGCCGCGAACTGCTGGCGAACACCGATGTTGATCTCTCCAACCTGCTGGCGGCGTTCCAGACGTATACCGATGCCGAGGGCAATCCCTAAGATGCGCCCACAGCCGCTCGCTAGTCCGCCCCGCCGCATAAGGCTCGTGCTGGCCGCGCTCATGCTGTCGCCTCTGCTGACGGCGTGCAGTGAAGAGGCCGACGATCTCCTGTTTGAAATGGCGCTCGAATGGGCCGCGGAGAAGAATCTCATTACGTGCGGAAGCACCAGCGGTGACCCCGACGACTGCGAACCGACATTCAACTACATTGAGATCGGCCGCTACGCGACTGGTTTCGGCGCCGACCCGGAGGTGCAGGCTGCCTTCGACACGGGCATAGTCGCGCGCGACATCCAGGCCGCCGATCAACTGGCAGCCGAGGCGCTGGCCACGGGGGATGTCTCCAAGTTCGACGAGGCGATTGCGCTGCGGCCCAGCGACTGGACCTACCACGAGCAACGCGCGGCTTTCCTGTTGGGCGCCAACGGCGACGTCACCGAGTTCAACACGGAGGCTGTCGCCTCGGAGGAGTTGGCCAACCAGCACATTGACGACACGCTGGAGGCCGAGGGGCTGGCGCGCAATGACCCGCTGGCCTTGAAAGTCTGCGACAGCACGTACTCCAACCTCTACCGCCACCGCGAGAGCGCCCTTGTCACCCAGCTCGACCAGGAAGTTGAACCTGAGAATGCGACCCTGCTCATTCAGCAACTCGACCTGGTGCGGGCACGGCTGGCCGACCTGGACGCCAATGCCGGCCAGAGCCCCTGCCTCGGCTACGGCCCCTGACGGCGGTCCGATCTCCGCCCCCGGCCCAATTCCGCGCCATGCCCCCTACCCTACTGCGCACATCGCTGCGTGACCTGCTGCGCCGGCCGCTCCAAAGCGGGCTGATGGTGCTGGGCATTGCGTTGGGAGTGGCGGTCGTCATCGCAATTGACCTGGCGAACACCAGCGCCGCCCGCGCCTTCACGCTCAGCACCGAGACCGTGGTGGGCCGGGCCACGCACACCGTCACCGGCGGACCGGCGGGCGTGCCCGGCGACCTATACCGGCAGATGCGGGTGGAGTGGGGCTACCGGCTGAGCGCGCCGGTGGTGGAGGGCGTGGTGGAGGCGCCGGAACTGGATCAGCAGCCGCTGCGACTGCTGGGGGTGGACCCGCTGGCCGAAGCGCCATTCCGAAGTTTCCTGTCCAATGCGCAGGGGCAGCCCATCGCGCTGAATGACTTCCTGGTGCAACCGGGCACCGTGCTGGCGGGGGCCGGGCTGGCGGAGCGCTATGGGCTGGCAGTGGGCGGCACAGTGGAATTGCGCATCGCCGACCGGCTGGAGACCGTCACCGTCGGCGGATTGCTGGCGCCGGACGACGCGGGGCAGAGGCGCGCGCTGGACGGGCTGCTGCTGGCGGATGTGGCGACGGCGCAGGAACTGCTGGGGCTGGCTGAGACGGGGGCGCTGACGCGGATTGACTTGATTCTGACGGACGATGAGGCCACGGCATTGGCCGCGCGCCTGCCGGCCAATGTGCTGCTGGCTCCAGCGTCGGCGCAGGCCGACACGGTGCGGCAGTTGACGGCCGCGTTCCAGCTCAACCTGACGGCGCTGAGCCTGCTAGCGCTGGTGGTGGGCATGTTCCTGATCTACAACACGGTGATGTTCAGCGTGGTGCAGCGGCGGGCGGTGCTGGGGACGCTGCGGTCGCTGGGCGTGACGGGCGGGCAATTGTTTGGACTGATCCTGCTGGAGACGGCGCTGGTGGCGGCGGTGGGGGCGCTGCTGGGGCTGGGGCTGGGCTGGCTGCTGGGCCAGGGGGCGGTGCGGCTCGTCACGCAGACCATCAACGACCTGTACTACGTCGTCTCGGTGCGCGATGCGCCGCTGACGATCGGCAGTGCGCTGAAGGGGCTGGGGGTGGGGCTGGGTTCGGGGCTGCTAGCGGCGGTCGCGCCCGCGCTGGAGGCCGCCAACGTCGAGCCGGTCACCGTGATGCGGCGGTCGTCGCTGGAGGACCGGGTGCGGGGCTATTTGCCGTGGCTGGGCGCGGGCGGGCTGCTGCTGGGACTGCTGGGACTGGCGGCACTGCTGGGCATACAGCGGTCGCTGGTGGCGAGCTTTGGGGGGCTGTTTGCCATCGTCATCGGGCTGGCGT
>CAZCEC010000030.1:0-38139 GCA_964497615.1 uncultured Anaerolineales bacterium
AAAAGCGAGCAAACTATGCTTGCAAGTCGCGCGCAAACTATGGTTGAAAGGACATGTACTTTTGTCGCGTAGTACGGTTTACCCGCGCTTCTGTCAGCATCGCCTCAACCTGAACCCTGACCACCAACAAACCAAAGCTGAGGAGGCCCTGAGGACTCTCTGCGTCGTCTATTAGTTAGGATAGACCGCGAAGGAGCTTCCATGCGCAAGATCGCATTCCTCTCTCAAAAAGGCGGCTGTGGCAAGACTACTACCTGCGTCAACATCGCTGCTGCACTGGCTGCGATTGGGCGTCGGGTCCTAATCCTTGACCTTGACAGCAACGCCTGCGCATCACGGACTTTTGGGGCGCTCGAAAACCTCGAGACTTCGCTGGCGGCTGCACTGCTCGGTTTACGCCCTCTGGCCGAGGTGGTGCGTCGCACAGAAATTGACAACCTTTGGCTCGTGCCAGGTGCCACCGATTTGCACAGCCTGGACGACGTTGAAGGCATCCTCGATCCCAGCCGGCGGGATGCGTATGGACGCCTCAGCCCCATTGCACTCAAGCTAGAACTGGCGCAGCTCGATGTGGCGCTGTTTGACTACGTTCTCCTCGATTGCCCAGGCGGGCATCCTTTCATTGAGCACCTAGTGCTGCTCGCTTGTGATGAGGTCATCATACCCACCGGGTTGTCTGTCTACGATCTGTATGCCGCCACACCAACAATGCACCTGATCTTGATGGCCCGGGAGGCCCGTGGCGACGACAAGCCTGAATTTCTCGGTTTTCTGCCGAATGGGGCAGGGCGCCGGGGCGTTTCACGGCGTGTCCAAAACAAACTGGATCAGTATGCGTTGCCTTGCTTTACCCCGATCCGCCATTCCGATTTGATCAAGACGCTGGCCGGCATGCCCAGTGTGCCCCAGCGCCTTATGGTGTTGGCCCGGCCCGACAGTGTAATCACAGCCAATTTTCATCAGGTTGCTGTGGAAATTGATCGAAAATCTGAACTCTTCCACCTTGACGCTTCGAATGGCCACGAATCAAGCACTTTGCAGGGCGGCGGTGATCCGCCGCTGGGTGTGGAATTGGACGAGCCTATTGACTCGGATAGCCCGTAAGTGATACTATGCGCGCACTTGGGTATAAATACTAAAGTGCGCATGTGATAGTACTCTGGTAACAAGTGGGCAACCCTATGCGTCTCATTGTGTGGATTGTCACAGCGCTCGGCGCCTTCAGCTTCGCTTTCTTTCCCTTGGCGATGATCCCACTGGATGGGGTGCTTCCGTTAGCGGTTATTAGGAGCATTGTTTTGTGCTGGTGGCTCGCGATGCCGGTGTGGCTATGTCTGCCCCTGTCGCGCCTTGCGAGGCTTGGCGGCGTGGTGTGGTTCGCCGCGCTCAGCGGATTGTCCTGCCTCAGTCCCGCCCTCATTCTCGACGCCCGATTTCTCACCGTACTGTGGTTGCCGCTAGTCAGTCTCGTATGGTCCAGCGGCTACCGCATCTCGGCCAACCTCTGGGAGCATGAGCATGACCGCTGAACTGCAACTCGGCGATGAATCGAAGCTCCACATGTCCAATCCGTTCGAGCGCCGGAATTTGAGGACCTTGCTTCCAAAGCCAACGGAAACGGACACCTTAGGCCAAGACGAATACCGGGATGTGCCACTGCCTGCTATCAGTGGTCAAAGTGGTATTCAAGTGCGGGCAGCTTTCGATGTCGATCACGATGAAGAAGACCGAGCATTGGTCGAGAGCCTGACCAGCGACGGCCAGCGGGTCCCAGTTCTGCTCGCTCAAACAGCGTCTGGTGACTCACCTCAATACACTTCCCTTGACGGGCACCGCCGGATTGCAGCTTTACGACACATTGGTCGCTCTCACGTTAAGGCGATCGTGGTCCACGCCGCGACGCTTGAATACGACCTGATATCGCTTACCGCCAACGTCCGCAAACACCTAACCCCGCTGGAGATGGCCGAGGCGCTGGCTCGCCTAGAAACGCAGCACAGCCTCAAGCCCGACGACGTGGCGCGGCGCGTGGGCCTAACGCGCTCGTATGTATGGAGATTGCGCCGCTTGGTCAAAGCGCCGCCCGCCATCCGCGAGGCCGTCCAAGCCAATCGCATATCGGCCCATGTGGCCGTTGCCCTGCTCAAGGCTCCGGAAGAACATCAGCAGGCCGCTCTCGAATTAGCTGATAGCTACCAGCTCTCAGAGCCTCAGGTTGTGCGAGTTCTAGAAGAAAGCGCCAAACGCAAACTTACGCCGGACCAAGCCGCGCAGGCACTTCTCCTGATTGGTGCGCCCGAGAACAAGCCGGCGTCGGCTACCGAGCCCGCACAATCGCTGCCGGCATCGCCCGAGAAGCAGCAGAGCTTGAGCGATGGGCCCGGTGAGGCGACGCGCGAAGCTATTGTGAAATACGCCCTTGAGATCTTTCCAGAGGTTACTGAGGACCAGGCGGGCGGGGTGGCGGAGCTGGTCATTGATCAGCCTCAGCCCCACAAGCTAGCGAAAGCGGCGTGTCTCCTGATCCTTTCCAATTGGGAGCCGGTCAGGGCCGCTGAAGGCGCAGAGCTCTCGACGCATGATCCGCAGGTGCGGCGTGTAGTTGCCATGCTCGATCTGTGTCTGGAACTGGAAGGAATGCTGCGGAATGGAACCTATTCGCGCGAATGTGCACCGATGCTGGTGGGCCTCATGCGGCGCCTGTTGGCCACTAAGCGGCTCGCACTCAAGCTGGAAAAGGAGTAGGAAGCTCTAATGCGCTCAACCTTACGATTGGTGATGGTAGGCTTCTTGGTGTTGTGGCCCGTTGCTTGTGGCGAGGCGACCGGCACCCCGGCCGAGCGCACCGCGCCTGTGCCCACAGCAATCGAAACACGGACCCCGGCGGTTGCGTCGCCGACGGTTCCGACCGCCACCGCCTCGCCTACTTTAGCTCCCTCACCGAGCCCAACTGCAACCTTGGACCCAACTCGTTCAGCGGCCATGACGCTGGAGGCAATTCGCCTGGCAGTGACGGCCAGTGGCGTGCCCGAGGGTTCAATGGAATTCGAACAACAGGTTGCTGCGACCCGCTGTGCCGTCCTGCCGCCACCGACAGCGACGCCTTTACCTTGGCAACTGTCCCCCCAACAACCGTACTTGATAGGGGCCAACTGCCTTGGTAGCGATCTTCCCGGCATGGGCACACGCATCTGGCAGGACGGCGTCTGGATCGAAGCTGACGGCTTTCTATTTGCAGACCCCGCGGATCTTGAAGCCGCGCGGCAGCGCTACCTGGCGTTTCTGGGCGTGATTTCGTTCACAGAAAGCCCGCCGGACGATGGTCTTGCCGTGGCCTTGGCTGAGTTGATGGACTCCACTGGCGTTTTACCCTCTCCAGATAGCTGCCTGGCCGACGACATATCCAACCAAGTGGATGCGCTTGTGGAAGGCGGCCAATATGTGCGTCTGACTTTCCAGGAGCCGATCCAATGGGGGGACGATTACTACCTGCTCATTTCGCAAGGCGATATTCGGCTTGCACTCCCTTGGTCGACTGGCCCCGTTCTCCAGGAGCTCATGACAGTCACGACTAACGCGCCCGCCAAGCAAGCCCTGCTGCCTGGCCTATCGGGCACGGCTCGCCTGGAATTCGACACAATTGCCGGGCAGTGGAAAGTAGCAGACGACGCTGGCGGTTACTACTGCCAGGCGCTGCCACTTTTCGTCGAGTAGGCGGTTACCCATGTCAATCATCAAGCCCCACACCCATCGGCTGAAGGCCAATCACGGGCAAATAGCGGTCATGTTTGCGCTTCTCCTGCCTGTGCTGCTTGGAGTAGTCGGTCTCGTAGTGGATGGCGGCCTGGCAATGATTCAGTATCGCCGGGGCCAAGTCACGGTGGATAGCGCTGCGCTGGCTGCAGCAACGCAGCTAGACGAAGACGGATTCATTGCTAGCAACATTGTGGAGCTAGCCTCCTCCGATGCCTATTTCGCTGCACTGCGCTACGCAGCCGAGAACGGCCAAGGCCACGTATCGATCACCGGAATCAACATCTCTAGCACACAGGTGGCTGTGTTCGGCACTGTCACTTCGCCTACGATTTTCATGCGCATCTTTGGCATCGGCCAAGTACGTATGCACCTCTTTGCCACTTCTGAACTCAAGTATGGGATTACGGAGGAAGGCCAATGAGACATGCAATGGGAGGCCGGCACCCATCCGCGAAGGCAGCACAGCTACGTTTGGTTATGTTCTTGGCGGCGGGCACTCTGGCCCTGATCGTTTGGTCCTTCAGCACACTGTCGGTACAGGCTGCACAACTAGCACCTACAGCCACGCCGACACCAGACTGTCCCGCAGGTGAGTTTTGGGACCCTTACATGATGCGCTGCGTGCTGATCAAGCGGGAATGCCCAGCGGGACGGATTGACGTGAATGGTGATGGCACGGTCTGCGAGGCCATCGATCCGGTGGCTTCTCCCAGCTATTGTCTGGCCTGGCCGTCTGGGCCGGCACTCCCCGCTTTAGGCGCGGTGGAATGTGCTCTGCCCCTTCAAGCCGGAGGTGTATCCCTGCGCCTCAGCGGCTCAGTTGGATGCCTAAACGTGACTCGGCGCCCGTTCCCTCGGGCAATGGTGAATATCCCAGTCGAATATCGGGTGACCGCCATTCTCCCGCCGGCCCAGCTTTCGGGCATTGCCTTTGGCGACCCGGGCAGTTACCGCCTGTCCGCCACAGACCCATGGGCAACGGAAGGTCTCTACTTGCATGAGCGGTACGGTGCTGTTTCGACGGATAGCTACGGCCAACCAGCTTTTGATACCCGGGCACTGCTGGCCGGTGATGTCCACCCGTACCCGAGTGTTAATAACGTTCGGGCACGGCTGGAGTTCAAGATGGCCACGGCCGCAGATGCGCTCACCTGGTCGACGGCCGGTTTCCCTCACCCATTCCATGGCGGACTGAGCGATTGGGCTAAGACCACGTACGCACGGTCAAGCTATCCTTTGCCTGGTAGCGCGGATTACATCTCATCGCTCGGGCCAGCCTTGAATGGTACGAACTCGCTCCCGGCCTTCAAGGTCACCGTCCAATCGCGGTGGGACCTGTACTTTTACGCCGAGTGGGATGAATTCGCGGTGAACGACGTTCACGCCTATGTTCTGACTGGCCATCGTCAGACTGAGGTTCGCGTGGGGGCTACCTACACCAGCTTCAGAGCGTGGGATATCCGCCAAAATCTCACTGGTGCGGCCGGTATTTACTGCAACGCAGCGCAGGGCTACCTCCCGATCCCCGTTATCGAAGCGCAGACGGTGCTGCGATGAGTGACACTTTGCATGCCTACGCGGAGGCCATCGAGGTAGTGGGTCTCAGTCCTGAGCGGCAAACGCGTCTGTTGGACCACATTGTGAGCCTAAACGAGGCAATGCCATCTGCCGAGCCAATTTCGCCGGCGGTTGCTCGCAGCGCGGCGGCGTTGTTGGCGGCAGATCCAGTACGACTGTCAGGGCCGACTGCCGTTGCGCAGGCAGAGGCGCTTTCCCGATCGGGGAAGGTGGGGCCGGCCCTGATGCAGATCCAGGCCAGTTTGATGGTTCTTCAGGAGCTGGCTGCCATTCCAGAGTTGGCGCTCACGGCGCCACACCGGCCAGCGCTCAGGCGCATCTTATGGAATCTGGTCGAGGAAACGTCGGAGCTCCTCGCGCGAATGGGTTGATTCAACGAGCGACGCTACGGCGTCAAAGGAGGTTGGTTGCATGTCGAAACGGAATTCGGCGGTTATTGTCCTGGCTATTATCCTGATGGTGGGTGGTTTCCTGGGAGTTCTTTTCATCGGTCAGTTTGTCAATCCCGCGCCGGTGCCAGTGGCGGTGGCAGTGCTCGATATCCCGGCCGGCACCACCTTGACGTCCGACATGGTCGCCATCGACAGCGTCAATATGGACCCCAAGGTGATTGCTGGGCTAGTTCTCGAAGGCGAGCTGGCGGGCTATGTGGGCGGCGTGGTGGTTGAACCGATCCATGCCTATCAACCGGTACAAAAGGCCGCAATCAGCGTATCTGGCAACCCGGCGTCGGCTAACCGGTTAGCGCTCGCGCTCTCTGACCCTAGCCTGATCGCGATGGTCGTGCCCGTCAACGTCGGCACTGCGCCCGATGCGATCGTGGAAGGCGACTATGTGGACTTGAATTTCGGGGTAGGCTCAACAACGGCCTTTGGCGGCATGCTATCTACCGCGCCGACCGAAGCACCATTTGCTACCGGCTTCGGGGCTGTAAATGAACCCCGTGCTGATGTCGCGGTTGAGCTCGTCGTCAGCCCGACACCTACGCCTGAACCCCTATTGATATTGCCGGTAGCGAAGACTGTTGTGCGCAGTGCACAGGTGATGGCTGTCATCCGAGAAGAGCGGGCAACGACTGTCCAAAGCGATCCTGGCGCCGAAGCTCGAACGGTCCCTGTCAAAGGCAAGGTCATTGCCTTGGTAGTAGCGATTCCGCGCGAGGCACAAGAGTTGCTCCAATTTGCCATCGATAACGGCACGGTGCGTGTGGCCCTGCTGTCGGCTCAGCTCGCGGATCATTCGACCGCCGAAGGCCCATCGCTGGGTATGACCTGGAACGACCTTGTGGCGCTTGTCCGCATGGAGCGCGCAGCCGCTTTGGCAACCGGGCTGCCGGCGGACGTATATGGGCCGGGGGCCTATGCGGTCGAGGCCACGATCAATGCGGCGACCCGGGCCGCGAGGCCGACCATTCCACCTGGCACTCCGTCCGCTACCCCGCTGCAGACACTCACACCCTAATCTCGAGGCCAAAATGCTCAAAACCCTGCTGAAACGCGGAACCGACGAGGTTGCCGAGGCCACTGCCTTGGGTGTTGTCATCGCCGCACCGCCTGAACTCTTCCAACCGTTTTTGGCTCTGGGCGGCGGTGACCAGCATGTACATATTCTAGCGACGACCCGCGATGCCGCGGACCTGGCCGGCGATGTGCAAGCCTACCGCCCTCAGGTGGTCCTGCTCTCCCCGGAAGTGCGTGGCTATTCACCAGAACTTGTCGCGCAACTGGTCAATTGGCCCGAGTTCCCTATCGCCGTCATTGGCCTGGTGCCACCAAACGGCAATTGGGGCGCGGAAATGTCAGCGCAGGGTGCTACGGCTTTCTATACAACTCCGGTCACGCCGGCCATTGTGTCGCAGTTCGACCGTCAGGCGCGCCTGCTCTTCGAGCAGGCGCGTCAGACTTGGAACGCGCCCGTCGCGGCCGCTGGCATCCCTCGCCAGGTAGCGGAGGCTGTAGGCGCGACTGGTTACGCCTACCGAACGGGCGTCATCGCCTTTTGGTCAACCAAAGGCGGCGATGGCAAGACAACGTTGGCGGTCAACGTGGCCTGCCTGCTCTCACAGGTGGCAGGTAAGAAAGTGCTGCTAGTCGACGGCGACATGAACTGCGGTCGCGCGGCCTTGCATCTAAACATGCAGCCAGACCAAAACACGCTGCTGCACTTGGCCAGCGACTATGCCGGTGCCGATGGTCAACTTACCGGCAAGATGCTGCGCCGTCGGGTTGTTGGCGCGGATCGCCACCTAGACGCGCGCACGCGCGTCGTCGAGAGCCGATTGGACGTGCTGTTTGGCATCACGAAGATTCAACAGGCCAGCGCGCCGGAGCTGCATGGCCGACAAGGCCAGCAGTTCATGGGCGACCTATTGCGCTTGGCGCGGGAACTCTACGACTTTGTCATCGTCGATCTGGGCTCCAGTACCCAGATGGGACCGCACTTTGGCGCACTGACCGCTGCCGACATTGTGGTCCTCATCTGTACTTCGGACCGCACCAGCCTCTTCCACAACCGCGCCACGCTGCAGTCACTGACGGCCGAGGCCGACCTGCGTGCCGATAAGTTCAAGTTGGTCATTAACCGGTATGACCAGGCCGACCGCATTGACCTCAAAGACGCCGCCAGTTTCATGGGCATGCCCATCTTCGCCACGGTGCCCGAAGACCGTAGTCGCGCGGTGATCGCTGCCGTGAACGAGGGCCGGCCCTTTGTTCTCCAGCACATGGGCAAAAACACGCCGGAAACCGAAGCCACTTTGAAGGGTTTCCTGGCCATTACCGAAGAGATCTTCCCGCCGATTGGAGCCATCATCAAAGCGCGGGCCAGTCAGAATGGGCGCCGGCCGCGCTTCTCCTTTGGCCGAGGAGGATCGCAGCGATGAGCCAAACCGCGTGGCCTATCAGCGCTGACACATACAACCCGTTGGCCGGTAAATTGCCGGCTACGCCAGGTGAAGTGGCGTCCGGGGATTCTGCGACGACACCCTATGGTCGGATACAGGCGCAACTCCGTGACCGGGCCCTGGCTCAATTCACATCGGCTGACCTCGCTACAGCGCCGGCAGAGGTAATCGCCTGGTTGACGGAGTGCGCTAACGAACTCGTCGCCGCCGAGAAGGATCAACTTTTGTCGGCTGGCGGCCGGATGCCCTTTACGCAGCCGGCCCACATGATCGTCGAAACCCTTCTGAACGACCTGCTCGGCATGGGCCCCATCGAAAACCTGCTGCGGCTGCCGGATGTGGAAGACATCGCGATCAACGGCCCAGCCGATATCTGGTACCGCCGGCACGGCTACTGGGAGCGCAGCGATGCGACCTACTCCGATCCACAGTCTCTCCTGCTGACTCTCAATCGCGCCATCGTCCATACCAACCGGCAGGCTGGGCCGCTCACGCCGATTGTGGACGCCACCCTGCGCAGTGGGCACCGCATCAGCATCGTCACCGAACCCATCGCTGAACCCTGGCCAGTGGCTACTATCCGGGTTCACCGGGACCGGGGCTTGAGCATTGACGATCTGGTAGCCGGCGGTGGTCAAGACCGGATTACGCCGTCGGCCCGACTCCTGCCCAACTACTACGCTCATGACCAAGGCCAAGGTCTCTTTTCTGCGCTGGTCGCCTCGTTTTTGCATATGGCCGTTGTTGCTGGTCTCAATGTCTTGGTGGTTGGAGCAACAGGCGCAGGCAAGACCACTGTGTTGGGCGCGTTGGGTCGCCTAATCCCAACTGAAAGGCGCGTGATTGTGATCGAGGATACCCGCGAACTGCGTCTGCGGGCCCGGCCCTCGGAAACCGGCGCGGCGCAGAACTGCGTCTACTTCACTACGCGGGCGGAGAGCGTGGAAGGCCTGCCGCCGATTCAACAGGACGCGTTGGTCCGCGCGGCGCTGCGCCAGCGGCCGGATGCGCTCACTGTCGGTGAAGCCCGCGGGGCAGAAGTCTTCGATCTGCTCAAATCGATGTGGACGGGCCATCGCAACGGCTTGACCTCGATCCATGCAGATTCCTTGGAAGACATTCCCAACCGGATAAGGATGATGCTCCAGGAGGCGCATTTTCAGACCGAGGTGACCGATGCGGCCGTCGCGCTCTGGATCGCCAAGGCCTTTGACTTAGGCATCATGCTGCGTATGACCGCGACCGGTCGGCGCTATGTTGAAGAAATCGCCGAATTCACGGGCGGGGTGGAAGGAAGCGTGCCGGTGCGGACTAGTCTGTTCACCTATGCGCCGGAACAACAGAGGCTGCGTTGTACTGGCCACCACCTGCATGCCACGCACGAGGCTCGGCTGCGGAGCGAAGGCTATGGCTATGGCGCGATTCTGCAGGCGGCTGCTGAGCGAGGAGAGCTGCGATGACCTTCATCAATCCTCTCAACGTCCTACTGGCAGCCCTTGCGGCCGCAGGATTATTTGCCCTGACGGTTGCCCTCCTGACCCAACGGCCAATCCCCTTGTCCGAGACCGAAAAGCTCTTTGGGGCGGGTACAGCCGACCTTACCTGGTCGGCCGAACTGCAGCGGCGGCTTGACCTGGCGCGAGTGGACATGCCTGTCGCGACGTTTCTACCAATGCTGGTCATGTTGTCGCTGTTGGCTGGCTTGGCCGCGTACCTGGTCTCTGGGGCGTGGCTGGCAGGCGTGTTGGGCACGGTTCTGGGCGGTATGGGTTACTGGCTTCACCTCTCCCAGAAGGCTGATCAGGCGCTGGAGACATATGAAGAAGAATTGCCGCAGGTGTTGGCGCGGCTCGTTGCCGGCGCACGGCTGGGCAACAACCTGTCGGTCGCCGCTGAGCACGTGGCGCACTTTGGCCCGCCCCTCTGCCGCGAGGACTGGGTCTATATCGGCGCACAGCTGCGCGCCAATGCGCCGCCGGAGCAGGTGTTCAAAGTGGTCAGCTTGCGGCGCGGAAGCCAACTCCTCAATAGCATCTTGGAGCTGCTCTTGCTGCAGCAAGCGCGCCGGACGCCGCTCAGCGAGGCGCTGCCCATGATCCAGGAGTCGCTGGAAGAGCGGGTACGCACCATTCGGCGCGCGCGCACCAAGATGAAAGGACCGATCCGCGAGCTTTGGATTGTATGCGCGGCGCCCTTTGCGGCTGTTCTGGTACTGCGGCTCATGTCGCCCGAATTCACGGCGATCTACAGCACAGGGATTGGTCAGGTGTTGCTCCTGGTGGGGTGGGGCATGGCGACGATTGCTTTCAGCCTAGCCCACCGTTCGTTCAGTCAGGCCCTGCGTCGCGAGACGGACTTTGCCGGCGGACTGAAGCCCACACCCCGCCCGCCGTTGACGCCAAGGGGCCCGGCTGCCAGCGCTACCACTGGCGCAGGCCTTAGGCGAGCACCATCTTCACTCGCTGGCCTCACAGCATCGCCTCAAACCCAAGTTGCCGGTGAAAGGAATGAGCCGCATGCCTGATCTCCTACCTTTCCACGTCTTCTTTGGCCTCCTGGCAGCGTTGGGTATTTGGCTGCTGCTATATGGCATTCGCCGCGCATACCAGCCTCCCATGTCGCCGCTGGCGTCCCATGACGTGCAGTCGAGCGAGCCGAGTGAGCCTGTGAGTGCTTTGCCGCGTTTCGCGCAGCTGCGCTGGTCTCAGCCCGTGAGCGCGCTTGGGCAGCGGTTGCTCGGGAAGCGGGATGCCGAGCAGCTAGAAGACCGGCTGCGGCGCTCGGGTTGGCGTTATGGCTCCGTGGGCGATTACTACGGCTCCAAAATCGCGACTGCTGTGACCTTCTTTGTTGCCGGTGCCATATGCGGCCTGTTGCTTGGGTTATCGGTGCCGGTCATCACGGTAACTGCCGGCGCGGTGGGCCTTTGGGGCTTGTTTCTTCCCGATTTGGAACTGCGCGCCACAGTCCGAGAGCGTCGCGAAGCGCTCTACCGCGAAATGGCCTGGACGCTTGACCGCGTGGCGCTAGTCATGCGGACGGGCGAGGCGCTGGAGCCTGCCCTCCAGCGTGTGGCTGGAGAGTCCTTTGCCTGGCTTTCAGGCGGTAGTGGCGGGTTGTTCACGGCCCTGCTGCGCGATATCGCGGCGGAGTTGGCCGCCCAGCGCCACGACGTGGCGGAGCTGTTGAGCGAACTAAGCCGCACCTTGCCCGAAGACATGCCTGAGTTGGACGAGTTTCTCCAGGCTGTACAGATCAACCTGGAAAAGCGGCAGCCCATCGTGGATCAATTGCGAGCACTAGCCAGGACTATGCGTGATCGGCTGAACAATCGGATCGAGGAGACAACCCAGAAGGCGGAGTTAAAGGTCGTGGCCCTCACATCCGGCGTAATCGTCCCAGCCCTTCTGGTAGTGGTGCTTGGGGCGGCCATCCTGGGGTTCGTGGCCAATTTCTGACGCAGCGTGAGGACTCACTGAGGACTCCCAGTGTGTTGGTCGACCTACACTGGTTCATGAAACGGCGAAGAGCTTACTTGGGAGGTGCTATGGCGTAGACATATGGGACGAAGGCAGTTATTTCATCGGCGGTGCCGTTCAAGGAGCTAACAAATGCTGGCTAATGCGAAGGGGCAACTGCAAGCGCTGTGGAAAGACGAAGATGGGCTGTCGGCGACCGAGTACGCCATCCTGTTCGTGGTCCTGCTGGTCTTCATCGTGGCCGGCATCCGGGTGCTCGGCCCCAAGATTGTGGATTTGTTCAACCGCGCGGGCGCGGCGCTGGACGCGGCCGGCTGAGCGGCCAACGACAGGCGGCGGCCAGGTCATGGGGCCTGGCCGCCGTCAGGAGGTATGACAGATGGCTCTGAAGTCTCTCAGGCAAAGCGAAAAGGGTGTGACCTCAGCCGAGTTTGCGCTGGTGCTGCCGACCTTCCTTCTGGCGGTCATGGTCCTGTTCGCGGTGGCGCTGTGGCTGTTCAGCTTGCTCCTGGCCGGCACTGGCGTGCCGACAGGCGCGCGTGCCGCTGGGACTGAGGCGGGTTTGGGTGGTGGCTATGCTCGGCTACAGACCATCATGGGGATAGTTCAGCCAGCCGCCGGGGCAGCAGGCGCCGCCCCGCCCACGCAAAGCCCGGCATGGGGCTCGACGCCGCGAGCCAGATGCTGCTGGTGGGTTTCACTTGCCGCTATTGGGCGACTTGTCAGTTCGTTTGCGGGCGGGTGCGCAAGGCCGCGATTGGCGCTTTTGGGCTGGCAAGCCAAGCGATGGCTGTGACTAACGAAGGAGTATCCATGATCCATACCGCAGTGTTTCGGGGACGACGTTGTGAGCGCGGACAAGCGGCCGTCGAATTAGTGGCAATCCTGCCGTTGTTAGTGTTCATGATCTTGGGGTTGCTCTTCATCGGCCGGGTGCTGTACATCCACCTGGCTCTTATTACGGCGACGAACGACTGTGCGACTGCTGCCGCCCAGGCCGTGCGGTCCGATCAAGCTTATCGGCAAGGCAACGCGGCGCGCAGCCAAAGCCTGTCTACCTTTGCTGTGCCGCAGGACAACCCCGGCGGCCTGTCAGTCTCCAACGATGCCACATGCCAGACCGGCTATACACCTGAGGCGACGATCTTTTCCTGGGGCGGAGGTACCTGGCATCCGAAGATCTTCACGATCTACTACCAGTTCAGTCAACCCCGCCAGCCCTATAAGTCGGATTGGCGTTTAGCGGAATAGGCAGACGGAATGGACTTGGCGAGAAGCAGCGCGCTGATGGCAGTGCTGGCCGAGGTGATGCAGTGGGCAGGTGGGTTGGCCGCCATCTACTTCACGGTAGCGCTCTTGATGACCACAGCCCAGGCTCACGTGGGGGCCATCTCTGGGCGGGCGGGCGTTATGGCCGAGCTCTACGAACGCGCTATCCCCGTCATCGTCTGCCTGGCCGTTGTCGCGAGTGCAGCCGCACTGGGGAACGCCATCAGCCAATCGATGGCTGGGGGCGTGCAAGATGCGGTCGGGGCTGTGGCGCTCTGGCGGGGCCTGGCCGAGTTTGTGGTGGAGGCCGTCATTCTGTCGGTCGGAGCCAGTTTGGCGGTTGGTTTTGCGAGCGGTGTGCTGGGAGCGCAGTTGGGCCTCCTGAGCGGGCAACCAGGCACCATGGCGGCAGTCACTGCGCGGCTCCTGCTGGTCACCGTAACCGGTGTTCTCACATTGCTGGCCGTTCGGCTGGCGGGCTTAGTGATTTCCTTGATCTGACCATAGGAGTGATTGCACGATGAACAACCAACATTTACGTGGCAAAGGGTTTGGCTGGCTCGTGGTCTTGGTCACCCTGACCATCATGCTGACTGGACCGGCGGGGCTGGTTCAGGCTAGTGATGTCTACCAGGGCACCCCGCCTGACGGCAGCGGGGCAGTGCAGCCCCTCGTTGACTTGGTGACCAGCGTTGCCAAGCTATTCATTCAGTTCTTTGTCTTCTCAAGCGTGGCAGTCTTTGCCGTCAGCGTAGCGCGTGGCTTTTGGTCGGCCCAAATCGCCAATCTGGTGGGCAGCCCCATGGGGGTGAGCCAGGCCTGACTCAACATCATCGCGGCAGTTTTCATCTTTATCCTGGCTGTGATGTCTACGACCTTCGTCAGTATCGTGTTCGATGCCGTCAAGGGTTACGTGGATACCTCGATCCCCATCCCGCAGTTCTGAGGACGCGACGAAATGCGACCTGTAATGTGGTGGAAATGGGTTGGCGCATTGCTTCTTGGCTTGTTGGTCGTGTCGGCCGTGGTCAGGCCGGCGATGGCGGCTGGACCAATGGTTGAGCCGGCCAGGCAGTCCACGCCGGTGGCAACGCCGCAGTACGGGCAGACGCCGGTTGCGACGGCTGTTCCTAGCTCGACGGCCACGCCGGAGCCACCGCCACCCATCGTGGAAAACATCTTCCACATCATTCGTTTCCCGTTCGCGACCATGATGGACGCGGTGGTGCAGATGAGCAACAAGATCTTGCTGCAATCCTATCGCGAAGCTGGACAACGGTTCACCGGAGCGCTGGATGCGCTCGTGACGGGGCCGTATGGACTCGCGCCTGATGTGGCCGCCGGCGCACCAACACCGCTCTTTGAGAACCTGGTTCTCCCGCATTGGCGCGTCACGCTGACAGCCGCCCTCCTGTTGCTGCCGGTGACGCTCATGCTCACCGCAGTAAGCGCTCTGCGGCTTGGCGCGACGTCAGCGCTCGGGCTGGCTGATCTCAAGGAGGCGCTTTTTGGGTGGCTGATTTCGGCGGGGGCGGCCGGCAGCTCATACTATCTACTGAGCCTAGGCCACCGGTTGAGCGTGGCCACGGCCGGCAGCCTGCTCGCCGCCGACTTTGGTACACGCGTGACCGGGGCGACGCTGGCCGGGGCGTTCTTTAATGTCACCGCCTTGGTAGCTCTCGCGGGCAACCTGTTGACCTCCCCCATCGTGTTGTACCTCGCCTTCTTCGGCCTGTTCCTGGCATCGAGCGTCATGTTGGGCCTGGGGTTGGCGCTGACCGCTTACACCGCCTTGGTCTATCTCTTGACCGCCTTAGCGCCGGTGGTGCTGGTGTTGGGGACGCTGCCACCCTTGCGTTGGGTGCAAGCGCTGTGGCTCAAATCCGTCGTTGTCATCTTTCTGATCCCGGTGGTAGATGCGCTACTTCTCAAAGCCGCTGTCTCGTTGTTCTACGACCTGCTTTCCGCGCAGGGCAGTGGCGATGTGGGCACCTTCATCGCGGGTGTGTTCATTACCGCCGGCGTCGTTAGCGTCCTAATCGCCATCAACTTCAAGGTCGGCGAGTCTGTTTTTGGTGCGCTGGCTGAGGTTCATCGGCAAGCGTTTGACGCCACCATGGGCATGGTGAAGCTGGCCGCGGTCGCTGTTGGTTTCGCCGCTGGTGGACTGGCCATTGGCGCTGGATCCGGCGCAATGGCTGGGGCAGGCGGCGCAGGTGAAGCTGGCGCCGCTGTTGCCGCCGGCGGTCCGCCGGTCGCAGGTGGGCCAGGTGGTGCGGTGGGGGGCGCTTCCGTAGCAAGCGCTGGTAACGGCGGGGCCGGAGCGTCATCCGCCGCGCAACCTGGGTCAGCCCTGGCTCAATCGAACAGCGGTCTTGGACCCGGCGGGATTGCCCGACGCATGGCTCAGCTCCTGAACGGCTCGCCCGGAGACGCACCGGCGCTGGAAACTAACGCTGGTTCCGCTGACCAACCAGCGGCTCAAGATCAGGCGCAGAGAGCGAGCGTATCGGATGAGAGCCATGGGGCGCCGCAAACTGACACACCTGTAGGCGCGGCTGAACCAAGTGGCTCGGAGGTTACTGGTGGCACGCCGCTTCCGCAGACGTCCGGCAGTGACGCGCAATTGCGTCGGGCCCGTCTGGCAGGCAGCTTCGGTCGGGCATTGGCCCACAGTACTCGTAATCCGGTGCTCCAGGGACTCGGTCTCGGGCTGCAAGCGCGCGAACTCGCCGCTGCGCACCAGGCGGAACAGCTTCAATCCGCGACTGGGAACGGTGGGTCGGCAGCGAACGGCATAAGCCCTGCGTCAATGGCGGGCGCATTGCGCTGGTCCAATCGTGATCTCAGTCACTTGCCCAATGACCTGTTTGACCCAGGTCGGGACAATACCGAACTGATGGCTGGCGGCTTGCATCAGGCCTTTGTGAGCAGTGGGCGTGCAACGCGTATGCAAGATATGGTTGGAGTGGCCCAAGAAAGCTATGGCGCATGGAGGCAGCAAGGTCAACCAGGCGGGCTCGCTGCCCAGCGGGAATTGTTTGAGGCGATGCTCGACCCGAACACCAAGACCAGCCCCGAAGCATTGGTAAGTAACCTCGAGTCTTTGGCGTCCCGCCACGGGTTTCAGCTGAACGGAAACATTGCAGCAGCCGCGCGTTTAGCGTTTGCCCGCAGTCAAGACAGCGGAGCCGGCGAGATACCGGGTCCATCATCCCAAAGGAGAAGTTAGTCGATGCGACCTCCGACTCGAATTGACGTTTCCGAACGCCGTTTCCTGGGCCTCACCTATCGCCAACTCGGTATCCTGGTGACCGCTGGTGGATTGGCCCTCGTCTGCCTGGTCGGTCTGAAGGCCTGGCCACTCTGGCTAAGGATAGGGCTTGTGATTGGCACCCTCAGCCTGGGCCTGGTCTGGGCGTTTTGGCAGGCCCATGGGCTGACCCTTGAGCAACGCTTGCTGGATGCCCTGGTCTTCCACCGCCGGACGCGGCACTTGCTGCACCGTGCTGTGCGTGACCTCAACCAGGGGCGCGCAACGTGGCCGGCCGCCGAGCCCAAGCGGCAGGCGGCGCCACGACAGGCAGCTCAGACGGCTACGCTTTCCTGGTCGCCAACGCTGCTGTGGATCACGGCTAACGCGCTTGGCATGGCTATTTTGGCGTTCCTGACTGTGTGGCTATGGCAGGGTGGGGCGCACCAACTCGCCCTCCTTTGGCAACCGCTCTAGGACCAACCATGCTGCCACTTAGCGCTCGCCTGCTCCGCCGCCGGCCGAAGAATGACCCCAATGTGCCCGACCCTGCTTCGTCGGGCCAGCCCCAGCCCTTCCCTGGACCATCACAGGTAGGCCCGACCGAGTCGCTGGTTGATGTCATGGCGCTGGTTGGTAACACAGTGATCCTAGACAACGGCTCGTTCGTCCGTGGCCTGGAAGTTAGGCCGGTTGACCTGGAGCGGGGCGATCAAGCCGCTCGCCAGCAATTCTGGGCGCTGTTTGCTGCAGCGCTGCGCCGGTTACGGGCGCCGCTGGGCGTTCAGCTCGTCATTGTCACCCAGCCTCAGGATCTCGGCAGCTACCTCGAACGTTGGCATTTGGCTGCAACTGACTGGAAGCATCGAGCGGAAAGTAGTGATGAGCCCGCTGCACAGGCGCGGCGTAGGCGCATGGCAGCCTGTGCCGAAGAAACGGCGGCATTCCTTACGGCCGCTCAGGATCAGCTTTCGCCTATGCAGCAGCGCTACTTAGTGGTGGTGGCCCATAATCCGTTTCCCGAAGCCGTCACAGGTAAAGCACCAGCCAAAGTGCTGAGCGACCGCGTGGTCACCGCTGCGCAGGACAAGCTCAACGAGCATTTCCAGATTGTCTGGGCGGCGCTGAGTGAGATCGGATTGCAGATGCAGCCGCTCTCACCCGCGCACATGTGCCAGGCACTTTGGGACCACTATCATCACCCGCCGAGCATCTTGGGTACGCCTTTGGGGCCATCGGCGGCCCTTGGCGCGCAAGCCTCTGGGAGCGGACACAGCTCCGCATGGAAGCTCCGGCAAAACGTGGATCAACGCCCTTTGGTAGCCGAACTGGAAGCAGCTGCCCGTGACCCGGGAAAGCTGGCTGATCTCCTGGCACCGGCCTTGATCGAAGAGCACGAGCATTATCTGCGTGTGGGTGATGTGATCGCGCGGGGCTATTTGCTATACGACTTCGATCCCCGTGCGCCGGTCGACCTGGCCTCGATCGTGGCACTGCCGATGGATACTACGCACACGCTGTATCTTACGGCCGCCGATCCCGTCCAAATCCGCCAGCAATTCAAGGAGAAGGAGACCGAGCTCAAGGCTTCCACTATGGTGGATGCGCGTCGCGGCGCCGTGACTGATTGGGGCCGGCAGGCGGCCATCCAGTCAGTGGAAGCGGCCCGGGCCGATCTGGAGATTGCGCTGCAGGCACCGTACTTTCTGCACTGGTATGTACTGGTGTGGGCCAATGACCTTGCATCGCTGGAGAAGCGGTGTCAGGACTTTGAGACGCTGCTAAAGGTAAAAGATATCCGGTTCTATCCCGCGACGCGTCGGCACCTGAGTGTCCTGCAGTCTACTCGCCCGCTGGCCCGCCCGGCCTATAAGCTTAAGCCGCGCAATATGTCAGCCGACTCGCTGGGTTCTTTCTTCCCGTTTGTCCGGCGCGAATACCTGGACCCCTCCGGCTGGCACTTCGGTCTGCATCGGGGGAACGGCCTGTTCGTGTCCCTCAATCCCTTTGAAAGTGGTCAGAGCAACGCCTCCGAGTTGGTGATCGGCGCGCCGGGCGGCGGGAAATCGGTCTATCTCAAACAGACAATTGAGACGGTGTTGGCGTTGGGGCACCGAGTATTTGTCATCGACCCGGAGCGCGAGTATCTACGCTTGGCCATCGACTTTCATGCGCCGTATGTGGAACTGGGTAAGCACGTGGCCCCCAGGCGGCTGGAACTGCCCGATGGATCGGACCCATACCGCGAAGGGCTATTGGTGCTAGGCGAACTTTACGAAGCGCTATCGGCCTCGACTCTGACAGAGAGTCAGGTCCACGCGCTGACGACTGCCTACCAAGCCGTTTGCAGCCAGGTTGGGATCGTGTCCGACCAACCGCCTACCTGGTCGAGGCCCGCACCGCTGCTCGCTGACCTGGTGGCATTCCTCTCCGGCTTGCACACGGCCGAGGCCAATGAGCTGGCGCGCGTTTTGCATTATGCAGGAGCCCTGAATGGCGGCCAAGTGCTCAACATCATGGACATTAACTTGGCGTCGGAAAACCCGTGGAGCAGTGCGGCCGAGTCGTTGGCCGCGTTTGTAGAAGCTATCCTGGGCGAGCGGCTGGATGCACCGAGCTTCAACGCCCTGGTGGAATGCTACCAGACCACAATGGAGAAGTGGGGCTTCCAGTCGAGTGAGGCGGCGTCAGTGAACCAGGCTCGCTCAACTCCCACACTGGCCGCCTTGGTGGATACCCTCTCTGCGCATGCTAATCCTCGCAGTCAGGCACTGGCGCAAGTGCTACTGCAATATGCCTATGGCCTATACGCCGATCTGTTCAACCAACCGACCACAGTCGCCGCCGGCGCGTCTCCCCTGGTGGTGTTTGGCATGCGCTCATTGCGCGAGAACGTGGAGCGCACGCTCGCGCCGGTGTTTGCCTGGCAGGTACTGCGCCATGTCTGGAACGAGGTCGTGGCGGGCGGCGCAGCCCAACCAATCCACCTCATCATTGATGAAGCCTGGTACCTGCTTGAGCAGCCGGGCGCAGCGCAGCGGCTAGAGCGGATGGCGCGCAGCTTTCGCAAGTACAACGCAGCTCTGCATTTGGCGACCCAGGACACCCAGCGCCTGGTGGCCAGCCCCGAGGCGCGGGTGATCGCCGAGATCGCTCGGATCAAGATGCTCTTTGGCCAAGAGTCTGACAGTGCCGCGCGTCGGCTGGGGGAATTGTTCGGTCTGTCGGCTGCGGAGCAGTCTGATCTCCTGCATGTGCGCAAGGGGGAAGGGCTGCTGCTCTTTGGCAATGATGTGCGGTTGCCGCTGTATGTGGCCGTCAATCCCCTGCGGTTGGCGCGGCTGTCCACCAATCGTGAGCAGCAGCAAGCAGTGGCGATCGCGTCGGGCCGTCGGGCGGCACCTGTGTGGTAGCTCGCATTGAACGCGCTCAAAGCTCTCTTTGCGCTTGGCTTGGCAGGCTGGATGTGTAGCTTTTGCCTCTTGGTCTTTGTGCCGAACCTGCTGGTCGCCAATGCCATCCCGCAGATGCCGTTTGGTGCGGGCGAATTGGCACAGTGGCAACTCGATATCCCGCAGGCCTCGGACGGTGCGACCGGCAGCAGCGGGGTGGGGGCCGGGGCGAGTCGGGTGGGGCGCGCCGGCTACCGCAGTGCAGACGCCCAGTCGCCATGGGGTGTCCCGCTGCGCGGCCCAATTCAGCATTGGAGCAACACGCATGACAAGCCACTCTTGGGCTGCCAGTTTCAAGACGCGAACTACGCAGATCACGTCGGGGTGGACTTGCCCGTGAATGCCGGTACGACCGTCTACGCCACCATGGCGGGCCAGGTGGTCTGGGCCGGCGACAACGGTGCCTGGGGCAATTTGGTTGTGGTCGAGAACGGCGATTATCAGACTTGGTTTGCCCACAACGAATCGACTTCGGTTCAGGTGGGCGACCTCGTGCAGGCCGGCCAGGTGATTGCCAGGAGCGGGACTACGGGGAACTCGACCGGGCCGCATGTGCACTACGGCATCAAGCAATTTCAGGGGGACGAAGATATGGCTGGAACCTGGATAAACCCCGAACTGTACTTCAACGCGGAGGATGTCATTGAATGGCCTTGCGGAAACTGACAGACTGGGGCGGCGGGCGGGTTCAGTTGGGGATTCCTTTGTGTCCAGCGTGATGCTCGTTCTGCCACCCCCGGAGAATCTGCGCGATGCCACGGCCATGGAGCAATTGGCCGGCACACTCGGGCTGCTACCAGGGTCCGTGGCGCTGGAGATTGCGGGTTTGCATGGGCAGCGCCTGCTGATGGTGCGTGGTCCTCTGGCAGCCGTACAACGCGTCCGTGCTCAACTTTACTCGGTATATCGGCAGGTCGAGCTTCAATCCGTGCAGACCGGGCTGGATCCCGCCTTGGCCATGCAGGAGCGCGGAACGGTGATGGTGGCTGTTCAGTTGCGCACCGTAGGGCCGGCGTTTCTGCCGATAAAAACTTGGCGCGAGTTTGAAGGCGGTGAGCCGCTGGATGCTGTGCTCGGCGCCTTCGATGGCCTTCAGCCCAATGAAATAGTCCTATCCCAATTAGTCGTTCATGGCGCGGCCCAACCGGAGTGGGCGGAGCCACACCTGCGCCAGTTGGCCGCGCTAAAGCGCCGAGGGTATGGAGCCGATGTGCCGGCGCCCACGCGCAACATCGCCGTTATGACCGGCGCTGCGGTCATCCTGTTGTGCTTCGCCGCGTTGATACTCTGGACGCTTGTTGGTCCCTGGACTCGTTGGTTGATGGCCCTGCCAGTCGGCGCGTTGCTCACCTTGCTGGCCGCCTGGTTGCTGGGCCAGAACAGTAATGACTGGGCGCGGGTGCTGGAGGATGAAGCTGCGGCCAAACTTCGCGATCAGGCGCTAGAGGTTGACCTACGCCTATTTGCCAGCGCCGGTAACGGGGAGCGCGCCCAACAGCTGCTGAATCAACTCATTGCCGCCTATCACCTCTTCGATACGACGTCCGGGAACCGCTGGCAGGCAGTCAAACCTGGCGGCCATTTGAACCCGGCTAACCTTGCTCCCAATCTGAGTACACCACCGGTTTGTCTGAGTGTGAAAGAGTTGGCCGGTCTGTGGCATATGCCTGTGGGCGAGTCGCTGGAGCGGATGCGGAGGCAAGGCTTCGAACAACTCTTGCCTCTTCCGGCTGATATGGCGGAGCCCCATGGCGCGCATATTGGAGTTTCGCATAAGGGTGAGCAGGCAGTTCCGGTCGCGCTCTCGCCGGCGGCCTTGCGGCGCAACCTATTTATTATCGGCAAGACCCAACACGGCAAGAGCACGCTGATGGAGCATATCGCGGTCCAATGGATGCGCGACCCGATGCGATCCGTCCTGGTGGTCGATCCGCACGGCGACATGGCGCGGCGCGTGATCGGACTGGTGCCTGCCGAACGCTCCAAAGATGTCATTTACATTGATCTCTCGGACGAAACACGATCAGTGGGTCTCAACTTGCTTGATGTCGGAGAAGGTTTTGACCCAGACAGCCTGGCCGAAAACTTTGTAGATGTGGGCAAAGCCCTCTGGCAACAATATTGGGGGCCGCGGATGCTCATCCCGCTCGGCTTCGGCCTGCGAGCGCTCGCACACGCCAACCTGCGCCGTCCGGCCGAGCGCCAATACACTCTCCTGGCCTTGGCCCCATTGCTCACTGGTCATCCTAACCTAAGAGACCATTTCCTTACTCAAGAAGTGACGGTCGCCGACCGGCCTGACATCGTTCACTACTTTCTGGGCGAGTACGCGCTGATGAGCGCCTCGCAGCGTGAGCAGGTAATCTCCCCGGTCCTTTCCAAGAGCCACGCCTTTGAGCGGTCGGCTGCCATCCGTCGTCTGATTGGACAGCCGCGCTCGACCGTCCAGCTCTTTCAGGCGATTCGCAGCCGCAAGATCATCGTGGTCAACACCAATGCCGGCATCCTGGGCGACGACCTGGCTGGCTTCATTGGATCGCTGTTTCTGAACGTGATGCGGCGCGTCATCATGCGCCAGACGACGTTGCCGCGCGAGCAGCGAGTGCCGGTGTCGGTGGTGGCGGACGAATTTCAGACCATGACCGGCACCGACTTTGGCGCCCTCCTGGGCGAATTGCAGAAAAACGGCGGCAACTTCGTGTTAGGCACCCAGGCGCTGGATAACCTGCGCCGTATTGAGCCTACCGGCACTTTGGCCGGCAGCATCTTTGCCGGTGTGACCACGAAGGTTGTCTTCCAAGTAAATGGCGATGATGCCCGCTATCTGGTCGAGCGAGAACTTGACGTTGACCGCCTCCGGGCGGAGAGCCTGGTGAACCTGCCGCAACATCACGCCTATGTCAAGACAATCGCGAACGATGGTCGACCGCTTCCAGTCTTCTTACTTAAGGTTGCCAGCCCGCTGATATCGGATGTGGCGGTAGCCGGCCAAGTCCTGGCCCAGCGCACACTGTATTCGGTAGCGGGTGATGAAGCCGATCGTCTAGCCCGCCTGTCGCTCTCTATGCTGTTCGACGAGCACCAGCGGCCGAAAGATGACCCGCCAGCCCAATCGGAGGCTGCCTCCAAAAGCGTGCTCCAGAACTTTCTCGATCAGCAGAAGGCGAAGCCGCCAAATTCGCCCGACGCGATCCGCTACTCCGCAGAGGTCACAGGAGGCGTTCCAGCTGAGTCGGAAACCACACGGGCGACCCAACAGGCGGTGGCAAGCACACCCCGTCCCAAAGCGAGCCTACCGACACTTGGAGGCTCTAGACCGGCCGTGCTGCCCGATGATAGCGGTTTTGAGAGTATGGCTGGAGTTCTCGGCAAGAAGCCTGGTTCCAAGCGAGGCGGAAATGAGCCGGCATAAGCAACTGGATGAACGGGAAAGCGTCACCATGCTTCTGCGGGCCGTCAACGCACACCCGTGGGCCCGAACCGAACTGCTGCGGTCGCAAAGCGGTTTGCACCAGGGTGAGTATGAAGCGGCTGTCCGGTTCGCTGTACGTTTTCGCCTTGTTAACCGGGCTGTGATTCGTGGCCTCGGCCAGACGCCGGCGCGTTACGGCCTGACGCCGAGTGGGGCCGAAAGGATTGACGCGGTGCATTCTGCTCTCTGGCAGAAACGCGCACTTCTGGCCGCCCTGAAACTGGACTATGCCCGCGCCCTACTCAATGAATGGTTCGCCGCACCGGGGGTGGTGTGGGCGCTATCGCCCTGCCAGATTCCGGCCCAAGCGCTGCGGCCGGAGCCATCCCCGAACCGTCCCCGGCCGGATTACAAGGTGCGGGCCTATCAGTCGCTTCGCGTCGATGGGCTGGCCTGTTTGAAACTCTCAGCCGGCGCGTATCGCAACGTAGCGCTATTGGTTGACCCCGGCAACTTGAAGCTGGATTGGCTCTTCCAACAGTTTCGGAGTGCTCATGCGTGGCGGCGTCGCGCCGAGTTCCGGCGCGATAACCACACTTATTTCCCCACGTTTGTTGTGATAACACTAGACAGCCACCGACTGACGGAGGTAGTTCAAGCTTGGCGGGCAGCGGTACCGGACGGGGATTGGCCTGGCCCGCTGCGACTGACGACACTCCACGAACTCGGCCAGGGTCGTTGGTGGAATGAGCGCTGCGCGCTCACATCCTTGTGGAGTGAGGCGGTCGACAGTACCCAGCCCAGCCTCCGGCCCACAGTGGCCTATGGTGCGTGGTGGGGGGAACCTGCTCCCGACGAGGTCTCGGCGAATCAATCGGATTCGACTCGGGCAGCAGCTCGACCCGTACTCGCTCAAGTGCTTGGTGTTACTAAGGCCGTACTGCAGCGCCTACTTGTCATCCATTCGGCGATCAGCATTAACGCCCGCGCCTTGCTTGACCGTGTGGGCCAATACCCACTGATTGCGGCCGCTGACCTGGCAGTGGTGATGGCCTGCACACCACGCAATGTGCGGACTGGGCTGCACGAGTTGCTGGGCCATCAGTTGGTAGAGACAGTGCAGCCGGGCAATGGCCATGTTCTGACGTGGCTCGGCCTATGTCTGTTGGCAGCGCAGGTCGCTCTGCCATCAGTCGCATACGCCCGGCTGCGGGGTTGGCCCTTACGGCAGGCCGCGACCGGCCCGGAATATGCGATCGGCTGGTTTGACTCGGTTCGAGACCACACCGGATTAGTGCTCGATTTTCTGGTTGGCTTGTGCCGCCACGGCCCGCCACATCTATCACTTGTGCGTTGGGATCAGGTGCAGTGTCTGTTTGAATTGCCGGAACGGTCGATGCCAACGTCTCTACCAGGGAGTGACCGGCTTCAGGCTGTTGTGCCCGATGCCATCGGGCTCGTGGCCGTCCGAGGTCCTAGTGGACATAGTGTGGAACAGGCTTTCTGGCTGGAGGTCGACCGCAATAGTACGCATGGGCAAGCCCTAACAGACAAGCTTGCACGCTATTACCGTCTAGGCGGTCGGTGGGACGGGCTGGCCGGAAACCTGCCGCGACTGCTCATCTTGGTAGAACGCGGCGGTGAGGGACGCCTGCAATCACTACAGCGGCGGCTCAGGGTGATGAATGAGCAGTATCACACCCACCTTGATGTGCGCCTGACTCGTGCGGATCTTCTCGCGGACGAATTGGGTCGACTAAACCCGGTCAAACCCGTCTGGCGCGCAGTAGATGCGAGTGCCTTTGTGAGTGCGTTCGAACGGTAGGCCGACTATGGACTCCGTAACCCGTGCCAGTTTGGATGAAATTAAGAGCCGCCATCCGCTTCAAGATGTGGCGCCGCGCTACGCGACCAACCTCCGGCACACAGGCAGCAATCTTGTTGGTCGCTGTCCATTTCATGACGATCGGCGTCCCAGCTTTGCGGTGCATCTCCCAACGCAAACCTGGCATTGCTATGCCGCTTCTTGTGACTTGGGCGGTGACGTAATTGATCTGATCGGGCACGCCCACTTCGGGCGCGCCTGGAACAGCCGTGATAAGTCGATGTTCAAAGTGGTGCTGGCCGACTTGGATGGCAACCGGCTGCCACCCTTGCGCCAGCCTATCCCGGCTGCATGGCAGAATTCCGAAGCCTGGCGGCCAGTCGAGCTCAACTCGGACGTCCAGATGCTGCTGCACACGGCGGCAAGGCTGTATCACACCACGTTGCTGACCCTTGGTCAGGGCCGGGGTACACCTTATGACTACCTGCGCCGGCGCGGCCTAAGTGACGCCAGCATTCGCCAAGAAGGCATCGGTTATGCCACTGGTGACCTGCTCATACCAGCCCTTTTCGCCTGTGGATTAGCGATCAGTTTTGCCTCCGAGATCAACCTGCTTGATGCCGAACGCCGCCATCGCGAGTTTATGGCCGGTCGGGTGGTGTTTGTAGAGCGCGACCGCAGTGGCCGCGTGCTGCACCTGATTGGGCGCGCCTTCTCGCCATCTCTGAGTCCGCATGCACCCAAGTATTTGAGCTTGAAGGAGATGGCGAAGCCTCTCTATGGCTACGCCCGGCTTGACCGGCGTGAGAGCGACCGACCGGTGCTGCTGGTGGAGAGTCCACCTGATGCCATCACGGCGCGGCAGTGGGGCTTCGATGCCTTGGCCAATACCGGCACGCGGATGAAGGCTGAACACGCGGTGCTGCTGGCGCGGCTCAAACGCCCCCTTGTGTTCGTGCCGCACAACGACGGTGGTCCTGGTTTCACCGCCGCCGAGCGATGGCGTGAGTTGATAGGGCATGGCACGCTGGCCGTGCTGCCTGATACCGTGAAAGATCTCAACGAACTCTGCATGCGCGAGGGCGGTGAACGTGAGTTTTTGGCCTTGATGAAGGCCCATGGATTTGAACGCCAGCCGCCGCGGCGCTACGCTCCGCCAGGTGGTGCGCCAAGCTATACCCAACAAATGGCCTGGGCCGAGACGCTGCTAGCCAGCCAGCTATGAATAGGTGATGGTAATGTGAACGCGATTGGAAGCGGATGGTGGATGATGATTGCGGCCGGCGCCTTTGCCTGCATCGCTCTGTGGGGCGTTTGGCGTGCAGGCCTTTGGTTGCTGCAGCGCGAACGAACGTGGACTGACGCTGTCGGAATGGTGATGGCGGCCACAATAACGCGCCGTGATCGTGAGCAGACCATGAGCGTGATTCTTGAGCGTAGTGTCGAGGCGTTAGGAGCTGCAAGAGGAACCCTGCATCTCCTTCAACCTGAGGCATCGGATTATCGGCTGGCCCATGCCGTTAATGTGCAATACCTCGACCAGCTAGTAACGCTACCGGCAGATGACCTGGTGCTACAAAGGTCACGCAGTTCTGTTTTGCCGGTTATTTTCGAGGCAGATCAGGCTGGATCGCGGTGGAGCGCCTTGGGCAATGGCCAAGATCATGTAATCGTTGGAGTAGGCCTCGGTCACCAAGCGCTGCTGGGGCTGACTTGGCCCAGTGCTCTGCAGGCAGAGCGTCAATTGCCAGCCCTACAGGGAATTCAGCGCTACAGCCAGCAAGTCTTGGCCGAATTCGCCGATCTTGACGCTCGAGCTGCCGATATCCAGGCGTTGAGTGAGAGTCTTGATCACCATGAGCGACTCACGCGGACGGCTGCGCACGACCTGTCCAACAAACTGGCGGCAGCGCAGGCGTTGCTCGATGTGGCGTGTGACGGCGCGGACTTCGGCGGTGAAGCGGCCGAGTTGGTAAGACAGGCACAGGAGCAGATGAGTTTAAGCCAGCCTCTTGTAGATGAGTTGAGCGACCCTGGTCATGAAATTGAGCGTGAGCCGCTTCAGGTGGAAGAACTCGCGCGGCTTGCTGTGGCGATGCTGGCTCGCCGACGCCGTGGGCAAGATGTGGTGTTCACATTAGAGGTTGCCCCTAATCTGCCCGCCTTTTGGGGGCAGCGGCTGGCCGTTCTCCGCGTTCTAGACAATCTCCTTTCCAATGCGCTCAAACACAACCTAACGTGCCCACAGTTGCGTGTATGGCTGAGGGTCTGGGCCGAAAATAACCAGGTGGTGTTCGAAGTGGGTGACAACGGCGTTGGAATTGCTGACGAATCGCTTCTGCAGCTGTTTGAATTTGGCTATCACGTTGACAGTACCGGCAAGGCTCGTGGGCATGGCTTGGGGCTGTGGTCGAGCCGGCGCCTGATCCAGGCGCTGGGCGGGCTGATATGGGCTGAAAGCCTCCCGGGGCATGCGACCCGGTTTTGCTTTGCGCTAGCCAGCGTCCCAGAGCGGTCAATTACAGATAAGGCTGCCCCGGTGATGATTGCGCCCGAGGTAACGGAGGTAATCTCGTAATGGACTCACGCCGGATGGAAATCCGCGTGGAAGACCTGCGAACTTATGCTCGCTGTCCTCTGGAGTGGTTTTGGGAGCGGCGGGTTGGTCTCACGCGTCCGCCAACGATTTCAGCCCTGGTGCCCGCTGCTATCCGGACGGGATTGGGGTTCTTCTATGACGGACACGCCCATGACTTGGCGACGGCCGTTGGCCTGGTCTGGCTGGACTGGTGTGAAGGGTGGGGGGAGCCTGCCATAGCTAGTGACCTGGCCCAGTACGCGGTTGGGCGAGCGAAGATCCTAAACCTGTTTGCAGCCGGTCACGTACAGCGGCCTGGTGGTGGGCGCTACACGGTGCCCGAGATGACCGGTGAGTATCGGAGCCGTATGCACGCTGCCGGGTTGACGAAACTCGGACGCCAGTTGGATGAGTTTGGCCGGACTCACGAACTTCTGGCGGTCGATGAGCCAGATCAGCCGGGCAGCGTTCTCGGCGACGCCTTTGCTACGAGTCTGGCCGCCGCCGAACGGGCTGCTCTCGACCTACCTGCGCGTGAGATTGTGCTCGCCCGGCAAGTAGGTTTCCATGTCGATGTGGGCAGTGGCGTACGGCTAGTGGGTGAGGCCGATCTGCTATTGCCGGAAGCTGACGCGCCTGAGGCTGTAGTGCTGGAAGTCCATGACTTTGAAGCAGTACCCTGGATGCGCGCAGGCATCGCCGGTCGCGATCTCCGGGTTATCGCGGCCTCCCTTGCGCGGCCAGCGCCGGCGGCGGAATCGACTCCGTCAAATCCCACCTGGGAGAGGGTGGCGCGGGTCGTCTTCCGGCATTGGCCAAGCGGACAGAGCTTTACCTTTCGTGAGATTAGCGGCGGCCACCTCCTCGCCCTTACGGCTTCCATTGCTCGCGGAATGCGCCATCATGTCGTGGTGCCACGGGCTGTAACAGGCTATGAGCACTGCCGCGCTTGCGCTTATCGAGAGCATTGCTGGAATGGCGCCAACTGGGACACGCTGCCTCTCGTTGATGCCGGCATGCTCGGCAGCGCCGAGGTACTCCGCGTGGTGATGCAGCAGCTACGGGACAGTCTGAGTCAAGACAATGGAGCTATTCGGCACACTCGGCAGGCTCTGTCCGTCTTGGAGGACGCCCTCGCGGAAACTGAGCCGTCCAACCTTCTGGTTGCAAGCCGCCATGTTTTGGAGGAGCTAGACGATCATGACCGCTGATGCCCGCCAGGATGTGGAAACAATTCGCGCCGAACAGGCTGCCTTTCTGCGAACTATCGCTCACTCATTGCGTACGCCACTGCAATCTCTACAAGGCTTTGCGGAGTTACTCGAGCCTGGCTTGCCGATGGCCCAGGTTGAGCACTATGTGGGCTTCATTAAGCGCGACGCCGCCCATCTGGCGGCGGTAGTGGATGATCTGTGTCTCCGTCACGAATTAGCATCGGGCAAACTCCTGCTCTTTCCTATTGCCATTGACGTTGGCAATCTCCTGGCCGAACTTGCTCGCCAGTTTGAAGCCCAGATACCTGACTGCGTCGTCAGCCTGGAATATACCGATGAACTACCGCCGGCTTTCGCCGATCAAGACCGGCTGTTGCACCTCTTGGGCACCCTATTGCGCAATGCCGTCCGCTGCCGTCCGGACCCAGACGGCCCCGTCTGGCTCACCATGCGCGCCCAGTATGACCAAGGCGACCGGCAAATAATATTCAGTCTAGAAGACGATGGCCCGCAAGTGTCGCCCGAATATGCCTCGGCCCTGTTTGAACCGTTGCCGCAGCTACCGGCGGCCCTCGGGCGGCCACGGCTGGGCGTAGGGCTCGGGCTTTATGTGGCGCGGGAGGTTGCGCGCCACATGGGTGGAGACCTACGCCTGGCGATCAATCCAGCGCTTACTGATCGACCATTTGGGAACACGTTTGTGATGCGGGTACCGATTTTTGAAGGGCAAGTGGGCCATGCCTGAACTTCTCGTAGTAGAGGATGATTTCGCACTGGGTGTATTCCTAGTCCAGGCGCTCGAACGAGACGCCATTCCTTATCGCGTGGCCCAGAATGGTGAAGTTGCCCTGCAATTTGCCGCCGAGTGCTGGCCGGCAGCGGTGCTGCTGGATCTCACGTTACCTGGTGATCTGGATGGCTGGCAGGTGTGGGACCGGCTGTTGGCTCAGGCTTGCGGGCGTGCCCTTCGCGTGATCTTATTTGCAGCCGAATTGGACAGCCACGATCAACATCAGGCACTCCAGCGGGAGGTCTGGTCCGTTCTGCGCAAACCTGCGAGCCGCGCCCGGCTGGTGGACCATGTACGGCGGGCGTTGGCGGAGGCAGCCATCCATGACTGAGGTGGTTGCCCTAAGCCAGCGGGTATTAGTTGTCGAGGATGAAACTGCACTGCTCGTCTTTTACCGACAAGTGCTTGAGGAGGCCGGTTTTCACATTCGCGTGGCTCGTAGCGGGCAGGAAGCGCTGAGTGCCTTCACGGAATTTACGCCAGACTTGGTAATGCTGGACTTGCTGCTGCTGGGCGAAATGGACGGATTTGATGTGCTGACTGCTTTGCGCGCAAGAAGTGCAGTACGAATCGTGATCCTGACCGGGCAGGCTGGTGATGCCCGCGTTGTGCGCGGGTTGAACCTGGGCGCGGACAATTATCTGGTGAAGCCGATCTCGGGTGCGCAGCTTGTGGCACGCGTGCGCGCGCAGATGCGCCGTACTCCGGGCGGTAGCCGGGCGCCTGACCGGAGCCGCAAGCTCTTTTGCTATGGCGACTTCGTCATCGACCTGGGCCGTGCCCAGGGCTTGCGCCGCGGCAGGCGGGTAGTGTTTGGTGAGGTTGAGCGCCGCATCCTGGAACGGCTGCTGCAGACGCCGGGTCGGTTGGTCGGGTACGCTGAGCTCATGGAGGCCGGTTGGGGGCAGATCCAACCCGTTGTGCAGGGAGAAGATGCTCGCCAAGTGCTCAACATCGCATACCGTTTGAGGCGCAAACTTCGTCAGGCAGACGGCCGCGAGGTCATTGAAACGGTCAGCAGCGCTGGGCTTGTGATTGCAGCGCCGGATGTGGTGAGGAATTAGCCAATGCCTGAGATACAGAACGACGCCTTTCGACTGATTATCCGTCTTGTAATGACGGTCCTGCTGCTTAGGTTGGCCATCTACGACATCCACACACGGCGAGTGCCAAATTTGGTGGTGATCCCGCTACTCCTGGTAGGCGGGGGTGTGACATTGGTGCGGCTGTGGTTGGGCCACGTCAGCCCCGAGAGCATTTGGGTTCTGGCCCTCACGGTAGTCGCCTGTCTCATTCTGTGGCGGTTTCATGCATTTGGCGGTGGCGATGTGAAGCTTATTGTGGCTTTGATTGCCCTCGCACCGGACATGCAACTGGTCTATTTATTGCTTGGCGGCACGCTCGGTGGACTGTTTCTCGTATTGGCCGTGGGTGATGGGCGCCAAGGCATTCGGCGCTTGATGGCATTACTCGCAAATGCCGGCCATGGGGTCTTGCCCGATCGAGATGAGATTATGGCCGCTTATCAATCGCGAGGCCGGCCAATCACATTTGCGTTCTGTTTGGCCGCTGTAGCTTACCTGTGGATTTTCTGGACAAAGATTTAGGCATGCCAGAGATACCTGCCGCGATCCGGCTACCCAATACCGAAGCATTTCGGCCGCAAAACCTTTGGGAAACTGTGCAGGCATTCAATCAGCGCCTCCGGTCTGGAAATTTAGAGAACTACCGGCCTGCACCTTTGGGATTTCCACAGCTCGACGCCTGCTTGGGCGGCGGATTGCGGGCCGAGGATTTGTGCCTGGTGGGTGGGATGCAGAACGTGGGCAAGACGATTTTTGCCTTACAGGTGGCGCGCAATCTGGCGGCGGCCGGCGATGTGTTGCCCATTGTCGTTTGCTACGAGCATGGGCCCGAGCTGCTGCTGCATCGGTTGCTCTGCCTGGAGTCGGTAGATGACCCTGATGGGCCGACGCCGCAAGGCGTCACCCGGGATACGATCGAGAAGGCTGTGCTGGCCTACTACGACAATCACCCGGAGCCCGAAGCGCGGCAACAACTTGATCTAGATTGGCTATTGGCCAACGTCGCTGGTGTGGATCGGGCCTGGTATCGCCTACGTGAGTACTTGTGGCGGCTATGGCTGGTGGCCGGCGATGGGCTAGATACTACGCTGCCCGTGCTGCATGAGTACGTGCGCATGGCCCAGCAATTAGGCTTTGCGCGGGTCATGCTGATTGTGGATTATGCTCAGCGAGTGCCGTTGCCGCCGAGGGTGGGGGGCATTGAACTGTCTGAGTCTCAACGCATTGACCTAGTCATGCGCGGCCTCAAGGGTATCGCCATGAAGCTCGGCGTACCTGTCATGGCCATCGCCGCCGCCGACGAAGCAGCGCTTCGTCGGCAACGCGTGCATTTTGAAGATCTCTGGGGACCGGCGACAGTACAGTATGAGCCGGACGTGGCATTCATCCTCAATCGAGATGGCGAAGCCACAGACGGCGCTACTCGCTGCGTGCGGCTTGGGGTCGAGAAGAATCGGCACGGACCAGCAGAATTGGAGTTCCAGTTCCGATTACACGGTCAGCAATACCGTTTAGCACAACAGGGGACAGCGATGTCGAAATCCACAAGCTTTCAGGCTGAGCGGTACAGCTTATCAGCTTGACACCGTAATGCGGGAAACGCCAGGTATCTCTCGCCTGGAAGGCCCGCGCACTTCATGCTATAGTTGTGCGCACTTCACGCTAAAGGGTCTTCGCACGGAGGTCACCGTGTCGCGTGCACTAACGCTCGCTGAGAAACTCCAACTCCTCTTCGAATACGGCGAATCCAGGGGCATTTCCGCCGCCTACCGCACCATCGCGGATGCTACAGGCGAAAATGCCACCAACATTCGCAAGATTCATCGGGGTGAGAATTCCAATCCGGGACTAAAAATTCTCACCGCCCTCGTCAAGTATTTCCGAGTGGACTTGGCCTTCTTCAATTGTGAAACCAAAGCAGAATGCCAAGCCTACCTGGCCCGCTTCGCCCCAGCAGCCGAGCTAGAAGCGATCAAGCTGCGCGCCAATGGCTTGTCCGAAGAGGGTATGGCGGCCATGCGCAATATGTTGGATTTCGTGCGCAAAGCCGAGGGTTTGCCGCCCTTGGAGCCGCCGGAAAAATAGAAGTTGGCCTTGAGGTGTGCCATAGCGGAGGGTGGGAATGGGTGAAGTATCGGTGCAGGCCCGCGTCAAACAGCAGCTAGAGGGTTGGGACTACGATTTTTCACACTTCAGTATTGATGACTTTGTCGCGTGGGTCGCCCTTCGGCGCAAGCGTCACATTCAGTTAGTCCCGTGGTCGCTACCGCCCGAATTGTTCGGTGCTTGGATCGAAGGCGAGCAGGCCGACTATGTTTTCTATGAAGCTGAGCCCCTGCATGTACACACCGTGCACATCGTGCTTCACGAGTTGTGCCACATATTGCTGGGTCACAAGACCGCCATCGTAGGCCGGGACTTCAGCCGGTTACTGCAAGCTGATGCTGATGCCAGCCAGCCAACCGCCCAGCAAGCGCTCACCGGCCTCTTCCGACAAGTCAGCTATGAAGACGAGCAGGAAATCGAGGCTGAAACTCTCTCCAGCCTAATCCAGCTGCGGGTTTACCAACAGGCCGGCCTGGCGGCGCTCAGCCATACCGGCGATGGCCTAGCCATGCGCCAGTTCATGCAGGGTATTGGAATGGATGGAGCCGGCTAGGCGATGTCGGTTTCGATCAACGCGCTAGCGGCCCTGGTGGGTTGGGGCATGATCTTGTGGCGCTTGCCACGCATCCGCCTCAGTTCGACGGAAGCCCGCTACACCTTTGCCACATTGGTATTCTTCACCCTGGCCGCCACGTTCAGTACCCCCGCGATGATGAGGTGGTTCGACAGCCAGACCCAACTCCCCGCCGCTGGCCTCGTCACCGAATATGCGTTTGGCATCGCGGCGGCGGCGGCCTGGGCCATGAGCTGCTTGACCTTGGATCTGTCACTGCGGGGCCGGCGCTGGCTGGTCCTGGTGTCGCCCGCCGCGCTCCTCGGCCTGGTGGTCGTTTGGTGGCTTTACCTCCCGGCACTGAGTGCTGTCCGAGGCCCTACCGAGACTGGCGAAATACTGATAACTACTGTGGCCCAAGGCTATGCGTTTGGCATCGTGGCGTTCATTGCCGTGCCGGCGCTGTCACATCGCATCGCTAACGAGCAGAGCATTCCCGTTCGGCTGCGCTTGCTTTGTATCCTGACCACCCAAATCATTCTGGCGTGTTGGCTGGGTGCCCGAACCACCATTGGCCCGCTGGTGCTGTTGGGCGTCGTCCCACGCACGTATACCTTTTCGTTCGTCAATGTGCTCATTGCCTTCATGATCGTTGCTTATATGGGGTCACTCTTGCCTCCCAGCGTCTTCGTTCGCTTGGCGCGCGAGTTGATTCGGGTGCGCGACTGGCGGGCCCTGCGCCATTTGCAGCGTGTGGAACGACAGGTGGCGCACGAGCTTGGCACGCCGCCGCTTGACGTTTCGTGGACCGAGGCGGTGAACATGCCGGACTTCGCCGCCTACCGCGTCGCCATCGCGATCCTCGATCGCCGGAAGGCGTTGCGAAGCTCGCCGAACCACCGCGCTCAACGTCTGGCGAATCGCTTGGATCAGCTGGTGTCTGACTCTCCGGGTTACCCAGATCTTGTGGTTCGCTTGCGGCAAATGGCCCGCCAGTGACGCCAACGCTAGAAGTAACCCCCCAGCGCCCATCGCTGCGCTTGCCTGCGGCCTACGCCGCGGCCGATCAATATATCCGTCAGCACGAGGACACGTTTCACTTCGTGTCGATGTTCCTGCCGCCTGATCGCCGCGCGGCGATGCGCGTGGCGTTCGCCTTCTTTCGCATGGCCGACAACCTGGTGGATAGCAGCCACGCCTCGCTGGCGGAATTCCAGGCCTGGCGTCAGCAGGCCATGCGCCCCGCCTCCGAGCAGACCGATCCCATTTTGGCTGCCTGGGCTGATGTGCGGCAGCGCTACGGCATCGAGCCGCGCTTTGTCAATGACTTGCTGGATGGCATTGAGATGGACGCCGTGCCTCAGCGGTTTGCGACGATGGTGGAGTTGGGGGACTACTGCTATCGCGTGGCGGGCACCGTGGGGCTGCTTTCGCTGCCGCTGTTGCATCTGGCGACTGGCGTGACCTTTGAGGAGGCTGCGCCCCATGCGTTGCGGTTATGCCTGGCGCTGCAGTTGACGAACATCCTACGCGATGTGGGTGATGACTTGGAGCGGGGACGGATTTACTTGCCGGCCGCCGAACTGGCCGCTTTTGGTTTGACCTACGCGGATATCGAAGCGCGCACCTATGATGAACGCTTTCGGTCGCTCATGCGGCAGATGACGGCGGTCGCGCGCCACCTGTATGCGTCGGCCTGGCCCCACTTGCGTCTGCTCTCACGCACCGGCCGGTTTGTAGCGGGGGCAGGGGGCGTCTATTACAAGGCAGTGTTGGATGAACTGGAAAGGCGTGATTTCGACGTTTACTCAAAGCCGGTGCGGTTTTCGACGGGGCGGAAGCTTGGGCTGCTACTGACGCGGTGGCCGTTGATTGCCTGGCCGCCCGCTGCCCACTCTGATTGACATGCCCAGTTGGGAGCATTGCAGTGAAGGTGCTGGGAGTGATCCTGGTACACCCCGCCGCCCCCCTCGGCAGGGTGTTTTGTAGCCAACGAAATGCAGAAACGAAATTGCGCGCGCATGAACATCAAGCGGGCAGGTTTACAGGAAGACAATCCCAGCCTTCACGGTAGTGGTGGGAAGTGAAAGAAAAGGTGGTGAACCTCAACTGTTCGCTTTGGGTCGTCAGGGAATACGTGTTGAGATTCGAAGTGGCTGGGATTCGATTGACGTAAATCATGTCGGAAAGTGGTGTGTTCGTTGATGGCGCGTTGCGCTTCTGCCAAAACCTTGGTGATCTCCTTGTTGCGGACAAAGGTAACAATTATTCCATAGTTCTGGCGCCAAGTCAGGTAGCCAAATAGCTGCGATATTGCGTCGCCGTAGGCCTTGGCCCCCGTCCAAATTTTGCATTCGCCAACCAGGATATCCCCTTTTGGCAGGTTCAAATGAATATCGGACTTGCCGCGTTTACTAAACGTCTCCCCAGTTGCGGATCCATCGACCACGCCGTTCAATTGAGCTAGGATCAATGACCGAATATCTTCTTCTTCGAGCCCAGCAACCGATTGTGGCGTGGCCTCGAGACTTCGCCCCCAGCGTTGAACAACCTCGACGACGGCCAACACCTCTTCCTTCTTGAGGGTGTATTCTTCCGGTCGCTTGGGAGTAGGCGGCCTCAGTATAGGTTGTAGTTCTTTCCTTGGGCCAAGGCTCACCGATCTAGCTTGAGCAGATGCCTTGAGCTTGATTGGAAAGCCAACCTGTTTGATCATCGCCTCGAAGTCTGAACGAGTGCGAGCAATATGCTCTTTTCGAGCGTGGATCGCTTGCTTAATGGCCTCGCGAAATGATGGGTTTAGTCGATTGATGTCATTATTGCGACTCGTCAGCCACCACTCAAAGTCGGTTACGGCGGCGCCGATCTCGTCTCGTCCGGATGGTGTATCTCCCAAACCATAGAGAAACGGCAAGTCTGCATTCAAAACAATGGTGTCGTCCCGCAATTCGAATTTGGGCAACACCATCCTCTGGCTGTTAGGCAACAATTTCAGCGCCTTGGCCGCTGTTCGATGCGGGATTATAGGGTATTCGATGCGTGCGACCTTGACCTCGCCTTGCACTCGGTCACCGAATGGATCAGTGAAGTCGCGTTGCTGTCGTACGAGTTCAGCTTCGACATCCCTTTTTGTGTCGCGCACCACAGGTGCAAGCGCGTGCTTGTTGAAAAGGTATTCTTCGTATTCGATCGCATCGATGCCCAGTATGTAGTCGTCTGGCTGGCTGCGCACTTCAGCATTGACTGTGGCCTCGGCTTGCCGGTAATAGTCTTCAATCGATTCCCCACGAAACATGAGTCGCTCCTAGATCTCGCAATAACTTACAGAACGAGGTCAGGCGAGCTGCGCCCGTCTGCACCTCAATGGGTGCCACTCTCGGATTTCGACGGGGATCTGTGCAATGGGTGCAGCCAGACCGCGCTCACCCGCGAAATAGGGCAATCCTGGCTTCTATGGCATAGGCCCAAATTTCCAATTTTCCGCTCGGAACATGTCGTGTAGGGGCATGCAGCGAATCCCGTAATGCTTGCAGGTGTCCGGAATATGTTTATGTTTCTTGGCTTCCTCCGTTACCACGACAAATTCCTGTGGCAATAGCGCGTGATTGTGCATGCGATTGCTGGCTAGAGCCATTCCCACCAGAAAGGCATCGGCGTCCGCCGTTTCCTTGTTAACATCCACCAATCCACTGCGGTCTCGCAGGACCTCTTGCGCGGCCGCAACTTGGTCGGCGTCTAGCCCACGATAGATGCCTCGGTGTTGCTTCAGCCATTTCAACAAATCTTCGTCACTGCCACGCTCGATTTCTGCTTTGACCTCCATGCACGTCATGAGGCGGCCGTCCTTGACCAGCTTGGCCATGGCTTTCCAAACCCCGGGAAATATGTCCTCCGGGTATTGCCGGCGCAGGTTTATGAGGGAGCTTGTGTCGATCACATAGACGACCGTTGCCATGCCTTAGCCCCCCACCAGCGCCTCAAGCTTCCCGAGATGCTTGAGTGACATGGACAGATAATCCGCCACGTCCCCATACGAAATCACCTGCCGCTGTCCGCCCTCTAATACCAACCCGACATAGCGCCGCCCTTGCTCCTGCAGGCATTTGCGCGCGGGCTGAATCACAACCTTTTTATTCTTGTCCGGCTTTTTGGCCGGAACCCGCGCCAAGAGCAGTTGTGTTTCGTTATGGTACGTCTCAGCATCAATTAGTCCAGTGATGTGCATCCGCCGCAAAACGACCTGGGTGCTGACCTTATAGCGGCGCGACAACTTGGCTGCCGTGTCGGCCAAAGGCTTGTCGCCATTTTGGTAGGCCTGTAGCGCCTTATCTTCCAATAGAACGTTGGCCGGCAGCAAAAAAGCTCCTGCGAACTGATTGCACCAGACTTCCACCCGGCTGCGATGGCTGCGTGTGCTGCGGGTATCGCCCGGCAGGCAGATGCCTGGCTCGTGCAGCAGCAGGTGCCCATACTCGTGAAACAGGGTGAAGATGCGTGCGTGGATGACATCGGTTCCGCTCACGACGATCACCGGCAGTGATTTTTCGACAATCGAAAAGCCGCGCGCATCTTCGATTGGCATCGGAAACCGGAATACCAGAATATTCTTGGACTCCAGCGCCGCCCGCCAAGTCTCGAACATTTGGTTGGGCGACTTAGCCTCGAGTTGTCGCTTCAGTTCAATGCCCAGCCGCTCCCGCTCTTGTTCGGCGACTTTTTCGGGCGGCTCGCTCATCGCGATTTTGCGCAGCTTGGAGTGCGTATCGCCTTCAAGGTCCTGCAGCAGGTCCAGGGCAATGGTGCGCAAGCGGCGTGCTCGCCGAATGGCCAGGCGCGTTTCCCTGGCCAAAGTCTGTTCGTTGCGAGGAAGTTGCCGAAAGTCTAGTG
>CAZCEC010000030.1:38149-74061 GCA_964497615.1 uncultured Anaerolineales bacterium
CTGGCTCAAGGGGGGGCGTGGGCAAGAGCAGCGCCGCCAGCGGGCGCTTGAAATAGCCGGCCAGCCGGCGCAGCATGGTCAAAGACGGCTGGGTGCTGCCGGTTTCCCATGCCTGCACCGTCGTGACGTCCGTACGCAGCTTGCCAGCCAAATCGTCAATGGCCCACCCGGCGCTTTCGCGCGCCCAGGTGAGCACGGCGGGGTTGATGTTTACACCAGTGGATCGTTTTGGCATCTGGCTTACCTGTTAGGTAGCGAGCCTACAACTCCCCCCGGAACGCCCTCGCCAGGATCGCCTGATCTACCTTCTCCGCCCGCCGCCTCGCAGCCTCAACTGCCTCATCAATAGCATCCGACTGCGCAAACAGTTCTTCTATCCTACGCACAATGCGGACTTGTTCAGCGAGGGGCGCCAGTGGGAAAGTAATCCTTTGCACCTTGCCGACGCTCAACGTAAATAGCCCACTTGTTGACGAAGCAACGCTGGAAATTGCCCTTCGCCCGTCCGTGGAATTTAGGTAGAACTGAAAATAGGCTGGTACCACCCCATGGTCAAAACGAACCCGGATAATATGGTTTTGATGAACGCAATTTTCAATTTCGCCGTTCCAAAGAGCACAACGGCCAATTTCATTAAGACTGCCATTTCCTTCAACGATCAATACATCTCCGGCCTTAAGTTCCCATTTTTCCAGTTCCGCGTCGGAGACCTCGAACTCGTGTACCTCGCTGAGATCAAGTCGGCCTCGTAGCACGTTCGCAACCCTCAAGTACGGATGGGCATTCGTCTTCGGTATCCGTGCTGGGGTCTTTTGTATTCCGCCGACTACATCTGCGGTACTTTCGACAGTTGACCATTGCCAAAGGCGTGGCAAGGCGCGGAAGGTAGAAGGCCTGTTGTCCGACACATCCTTCTTGGTGCTTTTATCGATCCGGCCGCCCTCCCGCCGTCGCTGCTTGTCTTCCCGAATGCGTTCCAGCAGCACAGCTGCCGGCTCGTCGTTCGGGTCGTGCTCCGTCAGTTTGCCGCTAAACGCCGCCGCCAGCACCGCCTGCCGGAAGCGCTTGAGCAGCGCCATAACACGCTCAAGGGCATTGCTCGCGGAACTCCGTTCAGCAACTAGGCGCTGCATCCGTGCCAGAATTTGACGCTGTTCTTCAATTGGGGGCACTGGTACGGGTAGCGCTCGCAGATTGGTCGCGTTGATAGAGGCCAGATTTACAGTCTGACGCGCCACGCTCATGAAGTAATCACGTGCATATTGAGCTTGGCTGGCCAGGCTTATCCATTCTGGCATGACCTCAGACGATTGCAGGCGCGCGGCAAAGACATGGTTCTGGTGAACGCACTCTTCGATTTCTCCTTGCCATACGGCGCCGCGCCCGAGCTTGTCCCGATCACCGCCCTCCGTAAACAAGACATCCTTCGGTTTTAGGGAATAACGCTCGATCTCGGTGCGCCGAATCTCGATTTGCTTGACTTCTCGAAGGTCGAGATAGCCATTCTGAACATTGGCAACTCGGAGGTATGGTCGCTGCACTGTGTCAGCTTTACCGAGTGCCCGGCCTTTCGCCACACCGGTTCTCACCTCAGCTAGCGTTTCCAGTGGCTCCCAACGCCAACCAACTGGCAGCAAATAGGGTTCGGCCATCAGCTAGATTTGCTCCTACCATTGCCGCCACTCATCCCCAACTGCGCCGCCAATTCATTCAGCGCATCCAGCGCCGTCTCAAGGTGCGTCACCGCCTCGGCCACCAGGTCTTCCGGCTCGGGCAAATCATCCGGGTCGTCCAGGCTGTCATCCCGGAGCCAAAAGATGTCCAGGTTGTCGTCGCGTTCGGTGATCTGCTTCCGCGAGAAGCGATGAAAGCGCTCGCTCTCTTGCCGTGGCCGGCCCGCGTAGCAGGCCTCAAAGCTTTCAAAGGCGGCGGCGGTCAGCGGGCTGCCCTTGGTGATCTTGGGGACGTTGGTCCGCTGGTCGTAAATCCACACCTCATCGGTGGGCCGGCCCTTATCGAAGAACAGCACATTGGCTTTTACGCCCGCCGAGTACGGGCTAAAGGTGCCCACCGGCAGCCGCAGGATGGTATGCAGCCGGCAGTCCTGCATCAGCAATTGGCGCACATCGCGCCCGGCGTGGTCTTCAAACAGCACATTGTCGGGCAGCACCATCGCCGCGCTCCCGCCGGGCTTCAAGATCGTCAGCACGTGCTGAATGAAATTCAACTGCTTGTTGGACGTCACGATGGTCAGATCGTCGCGGTTGGGCACCTCGCCGCCGCCCTTGGTGCCAAACGGCGGGTTGGTCAGGATGCAGTCGTATTGCCGCCCGCCGGCCCCCTCCGCAATCGAGTCGCCATAGTGGATCTCCACTTCCAGGTTGTGCAGGTACAGGTTCATCAGCGCCAGCCGCCGTGTCTCCAGCACGATCTCGCCGCCCGAGAGCGTGCCTCGCTTCAGCCGCTGCTGCTCCTCGCGCGTCAGCGCCATGCCGCGCCGCTTCAAGTTCCACTCGGCCGCCGCAATCAGGAAGCCCGCCGTGCCCACCGCGGGGTCGTGAATGGTGTAATCCACGGCCTGGCCGACATCCGGCCGCACACAGCGCACAATGGCGCGGATGGCCTCGCGCGGGGTGAAGTACTGCCCGGCGCCCTTCTGCTCGGCGGCGAACTTTTGTAGCAGCCCCTCGTAAGCCTCGGCCTTGAGGTCCACGTCCAGTTCCGCCCACTCGGTCTCATTGATCAGCAGGATGAGCTTCTTCAGATTCACCGGCTCGCGGAACTTCGAAAGCGCCCCGGCAAAGATGTCACCCAGCAGGCCCTTTTCCTTGCCCAGCTTGTTGAGCGTGGCCTGGTAGTGGTCCGTCAGCGTCGTGCCAGAGCGCTCCAACAGGCTGTCCCAGCCAAAACCGGCCGGCACCGCCACGCTCTTCTCGTCGGCGAGCTTCAGGAAGAGCAGGTAGGTCAACTGCTCGATGTAATCGCCATAGTTGATGCCATCGTGGCGCAGGGTGTTGCAAAAGCCCCAGAGTTTAGAGACGACGTCAGGCATAGTGGTGACAGTTCTTATCTTCCTAGAGAGGGTTGCTTGGCTTGGTGCTGTTGCTGCGTGTTTGCAGCCAACGTCGCAGGGCCTTTTGCAGCCATGAAAAAAACGTCCAAACAGCAAAAGAGCCGGATAGGCCGCCAGAAATTGCGAGTGCCTTGCCCCAATTAGGCGTCCGCAGCCAGCCCGGGCGCATCTCCAGGATGGACCGATAAACGTAGCCCGAGCTCATTCCTACCCAAGATCCGACTGTCGCTCCCATAATGCTGGCAACTACCCAGTTGTGTTTAGCTACCATCAGTTTCTGTCCTGCAAATGAACTGGCCACAGCGCCACCCACAATAGCCCCGATCGTAGCGCCGAAGGCGACTGGTGGCGCCCCATGATTACTTCTGAAAGTAACCTGCTTCAAGTGGAGCAGGTTAGCGCATTCCTTCGTTGATGCGCGAACTACCCCCTCAGTGTGGCGCACCAGCACCGTGAATTTATCGTAGGTAGTCTCAGACGCCCGTAGCACATCTGTTGTCTCGTAGATGTGTGGTGTTGGCGGGATCGTGATAACCACCACTCTGTTCCCGTCAATGGTCAATGTGTCGCAGAATAGCTCTTCGAGTGGTGGCGAACACCTATTGTTGACGATGTCCCGAATTCTTAAGGGCGTTATCTTGCTTGGGTCCACATCATAAGTTGCCCGTCGGCCATCTGTGCCTATTTTGGGGTCAGCACCGATGATGAGATAGGCTTCCTCGCCAGCGACGATGATATTGCCGTTGGCTAGGGACAATATATCCTTTGTCAGCTCACCGCGTTCCCTTTTCTTGGTTTCGCTGTTTTCAGAATCCAGCTTATACCACTCGCGCTTGAATTCCAGGCGCCCATATTCATCTTGCGTGAGCAAACCTTGCAGTTGGTTCAGGTCCATACTTTGCGCTGCCCAGCTTCGGTTTGATTTCGTTAGGCCTACCATTCGTTTTATCGTCCCTGATTTATCACGAGTCTATTTTTCCTGATTTTCATTTGGCCACCGCCTCGTTCAGCCTCACCAAAATCTCCGCCAACGCCCCCCCAAAGTCGCCATCCACCCGTTTCCACGTCGCCCCTTCCTGCTCGAACTCGAGTAGTTCAAAGTCGTCCCGCTCGATCGCCAGGTTGACGACTAGGTGCCGCCGGATCAGTCCCAGCCACTTCTCTTGGGCCGGGGTGAGCGACCGTTCGCCGAAAACACTCACGAGCGCCTTGTCCACGCGTTCTTCAGCCGAAAGCAGCGGGTCCGTCTCGTCGGCGGCGTGGTGGACGATGGAAATGATATCGGCCAGGGCCGCGCCGTATGCCCGGCGTAGATTGTCCTCGGTGAAGCGCTCGGGCCGGGACGCCAGTTTAGAACGTAGCTCCTTCAGCGCCTCAGTGCTCCAGTCGCGCGGCCGTTCGAGCAGGATGCGGATGGCCGCCACCTGGGCCGGGTTGTTGCGCACAAACTGGCTAAACGCCGAGATGTAGTCGCCCGGCTTCAGCGTCCGCCCATCGGCCGTACGAATGGCCGCCTCCGACGTGACGGTATCTTGCGCCTCCAGGGCCACGATGAACTTGCTGTGAGCACGCGGATACTTTTCCAAGAGCGCCAGGAAGCTCGGATCGCGGAGGATGCCCATGGTTCCAGCCCAGTCGCGGTCCAGTCGTGCCCCCAGGCCGCGTCCGAAACTCGCAATGTCGCCGTCGGGCACAAACGCCTTCATCATCTCGCGGCCCTCGGCCGAGATGCCCTGGGCGATCCGCTGCATGCGTTTGGCCAGCACCCGAACGTTCGAGTCCTGGTCGTCGTTGGCGTAGATCGCCTCCACCACCTCGCGGATCGGCCGGGTCGGCTTGGCCGGCGGCTCCAGCGTGAACTCGCTCGCCTTGGCGAAGTATTCCAGCACCCCCACGGCGTCGAAGAGCGTGAACCCGTCTTTGTGGATTGCCGGGCATAGCCGCGTGCCGCGCCCGAGCATCTGCTCGAACAGGATGCGCGACTTGATCGGCCGCAGAAAGACAATCGCCTCGATGGCCGGGATGTCCACGCCCGTCGACAGCAGGTCCACCGTCACCACCACGCCCGGCTCCGGCCGGTTACGGAACTGGCGGATTTTCTGCAGCGGCCGATCCACGTTCGGTGCGCCGGTGATCTTCTGCACGAATTCGTCGCCCCGGCCCAGGGCCTCGCGGAAAAACGCGGTGAGCTGCTCGGCATGCGAACGATGCGCCAAGTCGTTGTGGGCGAACACCAGCGTCTTGGGGAAGTGGCCTTTCTCCTGTTCGTGCGCCAGCAGGTGTGTCACTACTTCTTCCACGATCTTGCGGTCGCGGTCGGGCGCCGTCCAATCTTGGGTCAACGTCTCGGGCGGGAGGTCGCGCTCATCCTCGACGATGTCCAGCCGCAGTTGGCCGGTCTGCGTGTCCTTGAGTTGCACCTCCTCGCCTTCGCGCAGGAAGTGGCCCTTCAGCGTGATTTCAGAGTGGATCACCACCGGGTTGTAGCCCACCAGGTAGCCGTCGGCCTCGGCCCGCCGGATTCCGTACTCGTAGATGGGCTTGCCAAAATAGCTCGTGGTGTGGATGGCTGGCGTCGCCGTCAATCCGAGCTTGACGCAGTCGAAGTGGTCCAATACCTCGCGCCACTTGCTGTCTTCGGACGAGGTGTAGCCACGGTGGCACTCGTCGGCCACGATCAAGTCGAAGGCGTGGATAGGAATGTCCAGCCGGTCGGCATCCAGCTCCTCATCGTTGTCGCCCCAGTCCGCGTTGTCGGGCCGCCCGAACAGGTTGATGCGCATGCGCTGGATGGTGCACACATACACGAAGGTGTGCTTGGGGCTCGGCCGCAGCAAGTATTCTGGGGGCAGCAGTTTGGGGTCGAAGTGCTCCGCGTCTGCTTCGTCTTCCAGGTCCTCGCGCTTAAAGCGCTGGCTGTAGACCTCGTAGATGCGGTCGAACTTCAGACCCGGCTCTGGCTCATAGGCGGCAAGGGCGCCCACCGCCTGGGCGGCCAAAGCGCGCCGATCCACCAGGAACAGCACCCGCCGGGCATAGCCCGCCTTCATCAGCCGGTACATCGACGCGATCATCATCCTCGTCTTGCCCGTGCCGGTCGCCATGGCCGCCAACGCCTGCCGCTTGCCGTTGCGCAGCGCATTCTCAATCGCGCCAATCGCCTCGCGCTGGTAATAGCGGTCAGGGTCTTCGATGGGGTGGGTGCGCAGCCACAGGTCGGCGCCGGCCCGCGAAGCATGGCCTTCGGGCAGGTCTTGCGCCAAGGCCTCGCGCAGCGCATCTGGCGTGTGAAAGCGCTTGATTTCGCGGCCGGCCAGAAGCGTATCCCGCAGATCGCAGGTGAATATCAGCTCGCCATTGGTGCTGTAGACGAACGGTATGGCAAAGCCTTGTGGGCCGTAGCGGGCAGAGCCACCGTCCAGGGAGCGGCTGTAGCGCTTCGCCTGTTCGATTACGTTGCGCGGGTCAACGCTGAGCTTCTTGGCCTCCACGTCCGCCACCGGCTGCCCGTCCAGGTGCAGCAGGTAATCTGCCGGACCGCTGTCGGTGGGGAACTCCTCCACGGCGTCGGCCGGCGTGCGGTCACCAGCCAGCCACCGGGCGTGCGAAACCACGCGCCAGCCGGCGGCAATCAGCGCCTTGTCGACGAGCTCCTTGCGTGTTGTGCGTTCGCTAATTCCGGTGGCTGACATTGCGACCCTGTGCAACCTACTGGCCTCGCTTGGCGAAGCTTGGCGAGCATACAGCTACTCGAAAGCGCACTAACGGCCCATATTCTCGAAATAACAACGGCCGCCCACGCTCAATGGCGCGAACGGCCGCAACTAACGTTGCCTCAGTTTCGCAGCCCCTCGCGTCAATCGCGCCTGCAAATAGCTCAGGGCCTGATTATAGCGGTGCTGCGCTTTTTCGCGAATGGAGCCGTGGCTTAGGGGCCGCCTTCCGACTTCGTCTCGCAAGCCGTCACTTGGCTTGCGCTATTCGGCGCATATTGCAACGAGCAGGATGGCGCTTACGCCCCCGCAGGCCGCGTGATACCTTACCAACAAAGCCATCTCTGCCACATTGATCACCGCGAGCGCGTGGTGCCGTGAAAGGACATATAGTATGGACACTCAATCGGGTTTCGCTTATGGGCTGTGGCCGCTCGTTATCATCAACGCCGCCATATTCATCATCTTCGCCTTTAGCTTCACCAAGCCGCGTAGCGGCCGCGACTGGCGCTCATTTGGGGCGTTTGCTGCCTTTATGGTAGCGCTCTTCACGGAAATGTACGGCTTTCCGCTGACCATCTACCTGCTCTCTGGCTGGCTCAGCGCGCGGTTTCCGGGTCTGGACCTGCTCTCGCACGATAGCGGCCACCTGTTGCAGACCCTGCTCGGGATCAAGGGGGACGTGCATCTCACTCCCATTCACGGTATAAGCGAGGTCTTCATCGCCAGCGGCTTCATCATCCTTGGCGCCGCCTGGGATGTGCTCTACAGAGCCCAGCGTGCTCACGAGCTTGCCACCACCGGGCCATACGCTTATCTGCGCCACCCGCAGTATGTCGGCTTCTTTGCCATCTTGTTGGGCTTCCTCATTCAGTGGCCGACGCTCATCACGCTGGGCATGTTCCCAATCCTGGTGATCATGTATCTCCGCCTGGCCAAGCGCGAAGAACGAGACGCCCTGGCTGAGTTTGGCGAGGCCTATGCCCAGTACGCCGCTCGCACCCCGGCCTTCCTTCCACGCCGGCCGCGCGCCATGACTGAGGTAGTTGCCTAATCTGAAGCAGGCCGCAGGATGACCCGCACCGCCTCACTGGGTTGGAAGATGCAATACCCGCCCAGTGAGGCGGTGGCTTTTTAAATGCCCCACCATTGGCCCTAGCCTGGATCGGACGCGACCTAAGTTGATTTCGGCCGCGCTGCTGGTTCCTATTTCCCGAATTTGTATTTCCAGCTGGCCTGCGCTGTACTCCGCCGGAGTGCGAACCCGCCGCGCGGGATTAAGGCTGCCGCCTGTCGCCGACGTCCAACCTGGCGCGGTAGGCTTCTTCGAGTTGCTGGACCAGCGTTCGGACATTGCCCAGGCAGCAAGTTCCCTGGGGGTTGCGAATGTCACACGCACACTGTCCGGCCTGAATTCCCGCGCTGATTTGCGCGACCACCGTGCTGCTGCCCGTCCGCTCGATTTCGGCCCGAATACTTCCGACGGTGTGTTGAAAACAGTAGCAGACCGGCACGGCGTCCTCGGCCGCGTGCTTTTGATAGACGTATTCGCGCAGGTCTGGCTCTGCAAATAGCTGAACGCCATCTGCACTGTAATATACAGTTGGGCAATCGGGGGCCGGGCAGAAGCGGTAATTGATGTCGCGGATCTCAGTGAGCGGCCGGGCCAGCAGCGCTTTGAGGGTTAAGCTGTCGATGATCTTGCCAATCTGTCCATTGGTGGGGCAAGCGCCAGAGGGGATCGGCTGATGGGCATCGCTACTGACATTATCGGCGTCGGTTAGGCAGCAGGATTTTGACATAATGTACTCCGCCGTTCGCATAGCCTGTCGATGACCTAGCGACAGGTACCTCGTCACCGCTCCTGCAGAATTATAGCTCCACGTCGCGGAGGCGGCCTGACGGTGTGGGTGATGGCTGGATCCGAACCTGATGATCGAGCGGGCTCGTTTTCAGATACAAACAACAGCGACCACTGCCGCGCTCTTTGCCGCGAATACCGCAAACCCAAGACCAATCATTGCTTGGCAACTCAATCCCCCGAATAGGACGCTACAGTTTGGCAGGTGCCGTGAGGAGACAATGAGGATTCCCGACTCCGTGGACGTGCTATACCCAATGGCAGGATTGAAGCTGGTCAAAGTCTATGGCCAGTGAACCATGCTAGGAGAGCCCGATGAGCGATCCAGTCCTGACCATTCCCGAAGTCGCCCGCTATCTCAAGTTGTCCAAATCGAAGGTGTATTACCTCGTCCAGCAGCGCAAGATTCCGCACATCAAAATCGGCCGGAACGTCCGGGTGCGGGAGCGGGATATTCAGCTGTGGCTGGAAGCCAATAGCATCACGGCTCCAAAACAATAGCTGTCCCGATTCCCCCAAACGACCCAAAAACACCTCCCTGCAAATAGGGAGGTGTTTTTGGGTTGGTGCGAACATGGATCGGCTACTGGAGCCTTTGCCAGTTTCAGTCGTGGCCCGGTCTGATTGATGTCATTTTGATGTCATTGGAACAAAAAACAAGCCCTTCATTTCTGAAAGGGCTTGTTTTCCTGTGCGGCTAGAGGGACTCGAACCCCCGGCCTTTTGGTCCGCAACCAAACGCTCTAATCCACTGAGCTATAGCCGCATACTCAATTGTGAAGGATGAAGGCGGAAGGATGAAGTGTGACGAATGACCGCGCAGCGGTTCATCCTTCATCCTTCGTAATTCGTCCCTTGCAGGCGGGGAGGCAGGGATTTGAACCCTGGGTACAAGGTTGAAGCCCCGTACAAGCACTTAGCAGGCGCTCCCGATCGACCATACTCCGGCACCTCCCCGGTTGTGCACGGCCCCGCGCTGCCCCACCGGGCGGCCCGCTTGGCCGAGTTGTTAATCAGGCGGAGGGAGAGGGATTCGAACCCCCGGTGACGTTGCCGCCACAGTTGTTTTCAAGACAACCGCCTTAAGCCGCTCGGCCATCCCTCCCAGGGGACGTCTCTCCCGAGTTCCGTCATTCTACCATGCCAGCCGATTTCCGGTCAACGTCAACTCGTCGACCCGTTGACGCGTTCACCCATCACCACCCCAGCGCGCACCCGTCCGCCCGCGGGTCGCTCCCCCCCCACAGCACCCCGTCCGGCTCCCGCCGGATGATCTGCCCGCGCCCAAATCCGGCCCGCCCATACCCCTCCACCCCCGGCCGCAGCGGATGCCCGCGCGCCGCCAGCCCCTCCACCAACGCCCCCGGCAGCCCCGCCTCCAGCGACACCTGCCCCCCCGCCGTACCCGAGTCAATGCAGAAACGCGGCCGGTCCAGCGCCGCCTGCGGGTCCAGCCCATCGTCCACCTGCGCCACCACCACCTGCATATGCCCCTGCGGCTGCATAAACCCGCCCATCACCCCAAACGGACCGAAAAGCGAACCATCCCGCTCTCGCGTCAGCAGGCCTGGAATGATCGTGTGATACGGGCGCTTGCCCGGCGCTAGCACGTTCGGATGCCCCGCCTCCAGCGAAAAGTTATGCCCCCGGTTCTGCAGCGTGAAGCCCCAGGAACCGGCCCCATCGTGCGGCACCAGCCCCGTCCCAAACCCCATATAGTTGCTGTTAATGAACGAACACGCATTCCCCCGTCCATCCACCGCACAGAAGTACACCGTCCCCGACGACCACACCGGCGCCCCCGCCCGCGCATCCAGCGACGCCCGCGCCGGGTCCACTAACTTCCGCCGCCCCGCCGCATACTCCTTCGCCAATAACCCTGTAATGGGCACCGGCACGGCCCGCGGATCGGCAATATACGCCCGCGCATCCGCGAACCCCAGCCGCATGGCCTCGATCATCAAATGCCAGCGGTCCACCCCCAACGGGTCCATCCCCGCCAGGTCAAACCCCTCCAGCACGTTCAGCGCCAACAGCGCTGCCAGCCCCTGCCCGTTGGGCGGGCACTCCCACACCCGCAGCCCCCGGTAGCTCACCGAGATCGGCTCATCCCAAGTGGATTCGTGCGCGGCCAGGTCATCCGCCGTCATCACCCCGCCCGCTGCCTGCACCGTCCGCGCCACTGCCTCGGCAATCGCGCCTCGGTAGTAGGCCTCCTGGCCCCCTTCCGCCACCGCCCGCAGCGTCCGCGCCAGCCCCAGGTTCCGGAAGATCTCGCCCGGCCGCGGCCCGCGCCCCCCAATCGTCAGCGCCTGCCCGCCCGCTGCCGTGCGCAGTTGGTTCTCTGCCCCGCGCCCCCAAAAATACGCCGTCAGTGGCGCCACCGGGAAGCCCTCCTCCGCCAGCGCAATCGCCGGCGCCAGAATCGTCCCCAGCGGCATCGAGCCGTGCCGCTTGATCAGGTCGCACCACCCGGCGCACGCCCCCGGCACGGTCACCGTGTGTGCATGGTAGGGCGGCATCTGTCCATCCCGGATCAGCCCCTGCCGCGCCACGAGGTCCAGGCTCAACCCGGCTGGCGCCCGCCCCGAGCCATTCAGCGCCGTCACCTGCCCGCTGGCCGCCTCATAGAACAGGGCAAAGCAATCTCCGCCAATGCCAGTGGAGGTCGGTTCGGTCACGTTCAGGGCCGCCGCCATGCCCACTGCCGCGTCGGCGGCGTTGCCACCCTGCATTAATAAGGAAAGGCCCGCCTGCGTGGCCAGCGGCTGGCTGGCGGCCGCCATCCCCCGCCGCGCCACGACGGGAGAGCGATAGGACCGGAATTGGGGTTCTCTGGGGGTCAACATGACCGGCAGTGTAAGCCGCAACCTGCCAATTGGTCAACCGGCCCCCGCCGTGCGGCCGCCCTTCCAACCCCGATTCGGGCCTTCTGGGCCGCGATTTCGCTTTGCCACTTGCCTTTTTAACCCGACCTGACGATAATCTAGCAAATTTGCGCCTGCCGGTGTTTCCGGAGCGCTCACCGACCTTGCCACGAAAGGAGGCGATCTCTTCAGTCCAATATACAACCTCGCTTTCCAACCGCTAATTCGAAGGGTATTTCTTGGAGGAGACAATGTCCAAACGCAAGTTAGCTGTTGTATCGTTGCTGGCGATCGCCAGCCTTTTGCTGGGCGCCTGCCAGCCCGCCGGCTCCGGCGCGCCCGAAGACGAGTTGGGCGTCATCACCATCCCGCCCGGCGAGCCCATCCACATCGCCTATTGGGGCGTGCTCTCCGGCGCCGATGCCACCCTGGGTGAAGACTCCAAGCGCGGCGTCGAGATCGCCATCGACGACAAGGGCGGCCAGCTCCTAGGCCGCAATATCAGCCTGACCACGGAAGACGGCCAGTGCACGCCCGAAGGCGGCGCCACCGCTGCCCAGAAGATGGCGGCCGATACCACCCTGGTGGCCCTCATCGGCTCGGCCTGCTCCGATGAGACCGTGGGCGGCATCGCTGCCCTCACGAACGCCGGCCTGACCACCATCTCGCCCTCGAACACCCGCCCGTCCCTCACCGATCCCGGCCGCGGCGCGGAGTTCGCTGGTTATCTGCGCACCGCCCACAGCGATGCCTTCCAGGGCAAGGCCGTGGCCGAGTTTGTCTACAATGAACTGGGTCTGCGCAACGCCGCCACCATCCACGACGGCAGCGCCTATGCCGAGGCCCTCCAGCAAGTGTTCGCCGACGAGTTCACCGCCCTGGGCGGCACCATCACCATCCAGGAAGCCGTGTCCAAGGGCCAGACCGACATGGGCCCGGTGCTCACCCGTGTGGCGGCCACCAACCCCGAAGTGATCTACTTCCCGATCTTCGTGGCCGAAGGCGGCTTCATCGCCGCCCAGGCGCACGATACCTCCGGTCTGGAGAACGTGGTTCTGATCGGCTCGGACGGCATGTTCTCGCCTGACTTCATTACCGCCGCCGGTCCGGCCGCCGAAGGCATGTACCTGTCCAGCCCGAACTTCTCCGCTTTCCAGGCCGGCTACGCCGACTTCGTCACCAAGCACGAGGCTAAGTATGGCGGCGGCACCTTGAGCGCCTTCCATGCCCACGCCTACGATGCGGCCAACATCATCTTCGCCGCGATCGAAGAAGTTGCCGTCACCGGCTCCGATGGCACCATCTACATCGGCAAGAAGGCCCTGCGCGACGCCATCTACGCCACGGCCAACTTCCAGGGCCTCACGGGCGTGCTCTCCTGCAGCGCCTCCGGCGACTGCGGCGCGCCCCTGATCGCCGTCTACCAGGTCACCGCCCGCGAAACCGGCGGCGAGTGGCCGCCTGCGGCGCCCGTCTGGCCGTAGACCCTGTGTCCGGCAGCCTGGTCTGACCGGTCCGTCCTTCTGGTTGGGCCGGGCGCTCCGGCGCCCGGCCCAACTGCCGCCTTGAGCCGGAGTGTGCGCATGCAATTGAGCCTGAGCGAACGCCTTACCGATATCGCGATCGCGGCTTTTCTGTGGACGTTCCGTATCGCGGTGGTGCTGTTGGTCGTCGTCGGGTCTGCGCTCACCCTGTTCGGCGGGAAATACTCGATCGCCCAATGGGTGGACCTGATCAGCGATGGGATCACCCTCGGCAGCATCTATGCCCTCATCGCCCTGGGCTATACCATGGTGTATGGGGTGCTGCGCATGATCAACTTCGCCCACGGCGAGATCTTCATGGCCGGCGCCTTCGGCGGCTATTTTGCCGCCACCGGCCTCGTCGCTGCCGGGGTGCTCAATCAAAACCTGCTCCTGACCACCCTGGCGCTTGTACTCACCGTCGTTGTGGCCATGGCCGTCTCAGCCGGGCTGGCCGTGCTGGTCGAGCGCATCGCCTATCGCCCGCTGCGCAACGCCCCCCGGCTGGTTCCCCTCATCAGCGCCATTGGCGCCTCTTACTTTCTCGCCTACTCCTTCCGTGGCTTTTTCGGCCCCGGCATCTACGCCTACCCCAGCGTGACCGTGCTCGAAGCCTCTTTCACTGTGGCCAACAACCAGGTGAAGTGGGTGGACGTGCTGGTGGTGGTCTCCGCCATCTTAATGATGACGGCGCTGTATCTCATCGTCAAGCGCACCAAGATCGGCAAGGCCCTGCGCGCCGTGTCGGAAGACAAGGACACCGCCGCCCTGATGGGCATTGACGTGGACCGCATGATCGTTGTCACCTTTGCCCTGGGCGCGGCTATGGCCGGCGCGGCAGGCGTGCTGTATGGCCTGGTCTTTCGCCAGGTCAATTTCTTTAGCGGCCAGATCCCTGGCATCAAGGCCTTCACCGCCGCCGTGCTGGGCGGCATCGGCAACATCCCCGGTGCCATGGTGGGCGGGCTGTTCCTGGGGCTGATCGAATCGGTCGGGCCGACCCTGTTCCTGGACGGCCTGAACGTGCCCGCGCCCAACCAGCTCAAGGACGTGATTGCCTTTACGATGTTGGTGCTGGTGCTGGTCTTCCGGCCCTCTGGCATCCTGGGTGAAACGGTGGCCAAGAAGGCGTAGCGGCGCGGTCCTGGCTAAGGCTCACGATATGAAAATCACCTGGACGGATGTGGTGCGCATGGGGTTGCTGGGCGGCGTGGTGGCCGTGTATCTCTGCCTGGCCGGCTTGGTGGGCATCTTCAGCGAGCGGGACGTCATCACCGGCATCATCTCGCTCGGCCACACCCTGTTGGTGCTGACCGGTCTGGCCACCGGCGTGTTGGCCGCGCGCCGCGCGGCGCAGGGCGCCAGCAGCGCCATCGTGGCCGGCGCGGCGGCGGGGGCGATCATGGGCGGCATACTGACGCTCCTGGTCCTGGTCGGCCCGCTCATTAATCTGCGCGCCGTTTTCCCCAATGCCTCGCCCCTGCTGTATGGCCTGCTGACTTTTGAACTGGGCCCGGCCGGATTTTGGGTGCCCTTCCTGATGAGCGCGGCGTTGGGGGCGGCCGGCGGCCTGCTGGTGGTGCTGCCGTCCATCGTACGTGGGCCAGTCACCTGGACCCTGGCCTCATTGATCAGCCTGGGCCTGTTTGCCGGTCTGCTGCGCACGCCGATGCTGGGCTCGTTTCTGGCCCCGGTGGGCCGCTTCCTGTTTGGGGCCGCGGGCCTCACGGTGGCCGGGGCCATCATCTCGGCCGTGCTGGTGGGCGGCTGGTCGCTCTACTGGCACGTCAAGGGCGCCGCCAACCGGGAGCGCTGGGCGCGGCTGCCCACCGCTCAGCAGCGGACCGGCTTGCTCATTGGGGCCGTCATCGCCCTCGCCCTGGTGATTGCACTGCCGCACCTGCTCGGCCCCTTCGTGGCGCAAGTCGTCGCCCTGGTGGCCCTGTATGTGCTCATGGGGCTGGGCCTCAACATCACGCTCGGCTTTGCGGGCCTGCTCGACCTGGGCTTCGTGGCCTTTTTCGCCGTCGGCGCCTATGTCGTCGGCCTGCTCACCTCCACCGCCGAGTTTGGCCTGGCCCAATGGTCGTTTTGGGCGGCGGTGCCGGTGGCGGTGGTGGCCGCCATGCTCTTTGGCGCCTTCCTGGGCCTGCCCATCTTGGGCATTCGCGGCGACTACCTGGCCATTGCCACCCTCGGCTTTGGCGAGATCATCCGCATCCTGGCTGGCTCCGACCTGATGAAAGGCTGGCTGGGCGGCCCGCGCGGCATCCTCAACATCCCCAAGCCGATTGAGTTGCCGCCCACGCACCCCCTGGCCGGCCCTAACCAGATCTATTACATCGCCCTGATCTTTGCCGGCATCGTGGCCTTCGTGGCCGTGCGCCTGCGCGAGTCGCGCCTGGGCCGCACCTGGATGGCGGTGCGCGAAGACGAAGACGTGGCCGAAGCCCTGGGCGTCAACCTGGTGCAGACCAAGCTGTTGGCCTACATGCTGGGTGCCGCCTTCGCCGGCCTTAGCGGCGCCGTCTTCGCCGGGCTGGTCGGCTCGATCTTCGCCAGCAGCATGCAGCTCCTCGTGTCCATCAATGTGGTGGCGCTCATCATCGTCGGCGGCATGGGCAGCATCCCCGGCGTCGTCGTCGGTGCAGTCTTCCTCATTGGTGTGCCAGAGTTGTTCCGCGAGTTCTCCGAGTACCGGTACTTGTTCTATGGCGCGGCCCTGATCGTGATGATGCTGCTGCGGCCGGAGGGCCTGCTGCCCTCCACCGTCACCCAGCGCGAATTGCACCTTGGGCCGGAAGACGCGGAAGCTGAACCAGAACCCTCCGCCAACTCCGCCGGGGCCGGCGCTGGGCAGGCCGCAGGTTCATAAGGCGCGGGAGGCAGCGTGGCGATTTTGCATGTCAATCAGGTGACGAAGCGCTTTGGCGGGCTCGTCGCCGTCAGCAAGCTCGACCTCGCCATCGAGCCGGGCGCGATCTATAGCGTCATCGGCCCCAACGGCGCGGGCAAGACGACCTTCTTCAATTGCATCACCGGCTTCTTCCCGGCCGACGAGGGCGAAATCCTGTTCAACGGCACGCCCATCCAGAGCCTGCGGCCCGACAAGGTGGCCCACCTGGGGATCTCCCGCACCTATCAAAATATTCGCCTGTTCCCGACCATGACGGCGCTGGAGAACATCATGGTGGGGCTCCACCACCACCTGCACGCCTCCTGGATTGGCGCGGTATTGAGCACCCCCCGCACGCGCAAGGAAGAGGAGTATGCGCACGAGGAGGCCCGCCGCCTGCTGCGGTTTGTGAACCTGCGCGGCAAGGGTGACGTGCTGGCCCGCAACCTCCCCTACGGCGACCAACGCCGGCTGGAAGTCGCCCGCGCCCTGGCCACCAAGCCCAAGCTGCTGCTCCTGGACGAGCCGACCGCCGGCATGAACCCCCGCGAGTCGGTGGATATGATGCACTTTATCCGCCGGCTGCGTGACGAACTGGGCATCACCATCCTGCTCATCGAGCACCACATGCGCGTCGTCATGGGCATCTCCGAGCGCATCGCCGTGCTCGACTACGGCGAGAAGATCGCCGAGGGCACCCCGCATGAAATCCAAACCAATCCGCGCGTGATCGAAGCTTATCTTGGCCGGGGCAGCGCCGCCGAGCAGCATGGCCTGGTGGCCGGCGACCCGCCCGCCGCGGCCAGCCCGGCCGCCGCCTGAGCGGCCGCCCGCGGAGCACAGTCAGCATGGCGATCCTCGAACTCACTGACATTCACACCTACTACGGCAACATTCACGCGCTCAAGGGCATCTCGGTGCGCGTGGAGTTGGGGGAAATTGTCACCCTGATCGGCGGCAACGGCGCGGGCAAGAGCACCACGCTCAACACCATCAGCGGCCTGCTGCGCCCGCGCCAGGGCCAGATCCGCCTGTACAACGAAGACCTGGGCAAGCTAAAGCCGCACACGATTGTGGCCAAAGGGGTGGTGCAGGTGCCCGAGGGCCGGCGCGTCTTTGGCCGGCTCACCGTAACCGAAAACCTGGAGATGGGGGCCTTCACCCGCGACTCGGCGGCCGAAATCGCCCAGAGCCTCGAAAAGGTCTTCACTATCTTTCCCCGGCTGAAGGAACGCCGCACCCAGTTGGCCGGCACACTCTCCGGCGGCGAGCAGCAAATGCTGGCCATGGGCCGCGCCCTGATGGCTCAGCCCAAGGTGTTATTGCTCGACGAGCCTTCCATGGGCCTGGCACCCGTGCTGGTAGATAGCATCTTCGACACTATCCGCCAGCTTCACGCCACCGGCACCACCATCCTGCTGGTGGAGCAGAACGCCCGCATGGCCCTGCAGATCGCCGACCGCGGCTACGTGATCCAGACCGGCGAGGTGATCCTCAGCGACACCGCCGCCAACCTGCGCCAGAACGAAGCCGTTCAGCGCTCCTACCTCGGCGTCGGCTAGTCGCGCCCCCGTCGCCGGGGCCTTGATGGCCTCGCCCACCCCCCGCCGCCGCCCCGTAGTCGGGGGCTCCGCGAAGCGCCCCCTTTGGGGGGTAATGGCCCCGCCCCCCTGCCGTCCCCCCCGTAGCCGGGGTCTTTACGACCCCGCCTGCCTCGCCGTAGCCGGGGCCTTCATGGCCTCGCCCACCGCCGCTAATTCCACAACGCCGCATAGCATGGCGCCCTGGTCAACTGGGTCACCGCCCCCGCCTCCGGCTCCGCCACCAGCACCAGCCCCTCCAGGCTACCCACCGCCAGCGTGTGCCCCTCCGGCGCCCAGGCCGCCTCGCCGCCCGCGCTGGGCAGATTGAGCACCTCGGCGCCCGTGGCCGTGTCGTACACTCGCGTACGGCGCGGCCAGTAGGGGTTCCACGTCATCACCGATAGGTAGCGGCCGTCCGCTGAGAACTGTACCGGCGCTGGGTACGCCCGGTCGTCCGACAGCAGCAGCCTTTCGACCTGCCCGCTCTCAGCGGCCACCAGCCAGATGGCAGAGGCGGCGCCCAGGATCGCACCCTCGCGCAGCGTCAGCGCCAGACGATCGCCGGCCGGTGACCATGTTAGTCCTAATACGTGGTAGCGACTCAGTGTTCCTAGCCGCAGCCTGTCGCTAGAATCCCAGTTGCCCGCGTCCCCGCGCACATTGAGGACGCGCACCCCTGCCACGCCAGCGTCGAGCTCAACCCACGCCAACTCGCTCCCATCCGGCGACCAGGCGGGGGCCTGGCCCTCGCCAATCCGCCTCAGCGTCCCGCCCAATGCTGGCATCAAATAGAGCCCGCCCTGGCGAGGGAACGCCTGCGCCGTCGCATCCGCCAGCACAACCGCCGCGGTGCTCCGGTCGGGCGACAAGGCATAGGCCAGCACGCCTGCTATCGCCGCCGGGCTTTGCTCCGGCCTGGCTACCTCGTAGAAGCGCAGGGCGAAGTCAGCCGCGTTGAACCGCCGCCGCAGCGCATCGTACGGCCACACCGTGTAGGCAACAATTCTGTCCGCGGCCCAGGTTGCACCGGCCAGGTAACCCTCAGCGTCCGGCAGCGCCGTCGCCTTACCCGTCAGCGCTTCGATCACGCTCAGGCGCCCCGCCAGCGAGGCCAGCAGGAAGTCGCCATCAGGCGACCAGGCCAGTGGACGCGCGTCCACCAGCCGGCCCACCAGCGCGTAGGGTGGGGCGTTCTGGCCGGGCGCCAGCACCGCCAGGCCGTCGCGGCAGCCCAGGGTCAGGGGTTGGTCGGCGGCCAGTGTAATAGGCGGCAGTGCCTGCGGCTCCAGCGCCGTCTGCACCCGCGCGGCGGCAGCCTCCGGCGAAGTCCCCAGCGCCCTGGCCGCCCAGGCAATCGGGTCTCGTTCCGTTGCCAGACCGGAGAACAAGCGGCCCGCCGTCTCCGGGTCTTCCCCGTCAAGCAGGCCGTTCACCAGGCCCAACGCCTGGCGTTGGGCCGCCTGGGTATAGTATGGGCCGAAGGGTCGCTCGGTGCTGACGAAGTTGAGGCGCCACAACTCGTCGGCGGAAAACACGGGCTGCCCCGGAGGCGCCTGCGCTACGGTGGGTGCTTCCAAACCCAATTCCGCGCCCAGCCTGGCCGCCAGCGCATACGGCAGCGCATTGTGGCGGCGGCCCACCGGCGATAGGTGCGCCGCCAGCCGCGCCAGCAGTTCCAGGCTGATGCCGCTGAGATAAACGTGCTGGCTGGCCGCGTCGGCAGGCATGCCGGCGCTGTGCGGGGCGGGCAGCAGCGCCAGCAGGCTGCCCTCGAACGTGTCGCGGCGCGATAGGAGAATGGTGTACAGCCACGGCGTGGAAGGCTCCGGGGCAAAATGGTCGAAGCGGCTTAGCGGCGCGGTGTCATCCAGCAGGAAACGCAGGTCGAAGCGCAGCCCCGCCGGGCAGGACCAGCGGGCGCAGGCCGCCGCCAGGGTCGTGTCCAGGTCCGCGGCCAGCGCCAGCACCAGGGGCTCATCCGCGGTGTAGTACGCGGCCTCCAGGTAATACCCCCGCCACTGGGTAACGCTCCCGGCCGATAGCGCTGGCGGGGCTGTGCGCACCCAGGTCTCGCCGGCATAGTGGTAATACTGGGAGGTCACAAACACCGCCCGGCGGCCGTCGGGCGCATAGTAGGCGCGCGCCACATCGGCGCGGGCGGTGTTGGGGCTGGTGGACCGCACCGCGCGCACTTCCGCGGGCGCGGAGGCCGGCCACAGACCCGGCAGTGGCAGGGGCGCGGGCTGCATCGCCTCCGCCCGCTGGAGCTGAGTCTCAAGCCAGGCGGCGTCGGCGCTGCTGTACGCCAGGGCATCCAGGTTGCCCTTGAGGATCGCCTGCTCCTCGACCGCCACCGCGATGCTCAGATCATGCTCCAGTTGGCGGCGGTTCCAAACGTTGGAGAGCGCCACCACCAGCAGCGCGATCATCAGCGGGCTGAGCGTCAGCAGCGCCACCCGCCAGTTGAGGTAGACGGCCACCCGGCCGGGGATAATAGTGGTTGGCCGCGGGGGCAGGCGCACCAGCGGCGCGGCGGCCGGCAGCGGCTCGCCCGCCTCCGGGGCGTAGGTGATGGTCCAATCAACGAGGTCGTCGGTGCGCGGTTTCTTGGCCATGCGGTCGTGCGCTCGCGGCACATTGATTATAGCCTCCCGAGGCTGTGCTATAGTACGCGCCCGGCCATGAAATTGACTCTGCTCTCCGCCGCCGATCTGCGCGCCGCGCTGCCCATGCCCGCTGCCATCGCGGCCATGAAACTGGCCTTCGCGCAACTGTCCACCGGCCAGGCCATTGTGCCCCTGCGCGTGGCCCTGCCCGTCCCGCCGGTGGAAGGCACGTCTTTGTTCATGCCCGCCTTCTTGCCGGCCGCCGGTCTGGGGGCCAAGATCGTGTCGGTCTTCCCGCGCAACGCCCCCCTCGGCCGGCCCATGATCCACGGCCTGGTAGTGGTGCTGGACCCCGCCACCGGCGAGCCTACGGCCCTGTGCGACGGGACCTTCCTGACGGCCTGGCGCACCGGCGCGGGCGCGGGCGCGGCCACCGATCTCTTGGCTCGCCCCGACGCACGGGTGGGCGCGGTGTTGGGCGCGGGCGCGCAGGCGCGCACCCAGGCCATCGCTATTGATGCCGTGCGCCAGCTCGATACCATCCGCATCTACTCGCCCACCCTCGCCAATGTGCAGCGCCTCATCGCCGAGTTGCAGCCGGAGGTGCGCGCGCGTCTCGTGGCCGCCCTCAGCCCCGACGAAGCCGTGCGGGCCGCGGACATCATCTGTGCCGCCACGACCTCCGCCGCGCCCGTGTTTGATGGTCACACGCTCCGGCCCGGCGCGCACGTCAATGGGGTGGGGAGCTTTATGACCCACATGCAGGAGGTGGACGCCGAGACCGTGCGCCGCGCCCGCGTCTTCGTCGACTCGCGTGAAACTGCCCTGGCCGAAGCCGGCGATCTCGTCATCCCCATGCAGGCCGGCCTCACCCACCCCGACAATTGGACCGAGTTGGGCGAAGTCGTTGCCGGCCTGCGGCCCGGCCGCCAATCGCCGGACGAGATCACCTTCTTCAAGTCCGTTGGCATAGCCGTGCAGGACGTCGCCGCCGCGGCGCGCGCGCTGGCCGAGGCGCAATCGCGCGGGCTGGGGCGCGTGGTAGAGCTGTAGGTGGAGCATGACTGATCATCCTGCGACTGCATCTGTGGTCGTCGTCGGCGGCGGCGTGATGGGCGCCAGCACCGCCTACCACCTCGCCAAAGCCGGCGTGCGCGATGTGGTCCTGCTGGAGCGCGAGCGCTTCTTCGGCCTGGGCGCCACCGGCCGCTGCGCCGGCGGCATCCGCCACCAGTTCGCCACCGAGATCAACATCCGCCTGTCGCTGCTCAGCCTGCGGATGCTGGATGAGCTGGAAGCCGAGACCGGTCAGCCCGCCCTGGTGCGCAAGTGCGGCTATCTCTTCGTCCTCACTCGGCCAGAAGACGAGGCCGCCTTCCGGCGCAACGTGGCCTTGCAGCACTCCCTGGGCGTGCCCACCGAGTGGCTCACCGGCGACGAGGTGCGCCGCCGCCTGCCCGCCTGCGTTTTCCCCGATGCGCTGGCTGGCACCTTCTACGCCCAGGACGGCCTGGCCGACCCCAACAGCGTCGTCATGGCCTACATCAACGCCGCCCGCCGCCTGGGCGTGGCCTGCCTCACCGAAACGGACGTCACCGGCTTGGAGACGGCGGGCGGGCGCATCGCCGCCGTGATCACGGCGCTGGGGCGCATCGCCACGCCCGCGGTGGTAAATGCCGCTGGCCCCTGGAGCGCCCCTCTGGCCGCCCTGGCCGGCCTCGACCTGCCCGTGGTGCCGCTCCGCCGCCAATGGCTCACTACCACCCCGCTGCCCGAGCTTCCGCCCAACTTCCCCTTCGTGATTGACTTCGCGCAGAGCCTATACTTTCATCCCGAAGGCGAAGGTTTGCTCACCGGCATGTCCAACCCAAACGAGGCGGTGGGCTTCGATCAATCGGTGGACCCGGAGTGGGAGTTGACGCACATGGAGGCCGCCGTGGAGCGCCTGCCGCTGCTGGAGCGCGCGGGCGTCGTCTCGCGCTGGGCTGGCCTGTACGAAGTGACGCCCGACGCGCACCCGATTCTGGGCGGCACGCCGGTGGAGGGCTTCTACCTCATCACCGGCTTCTCGGGGCATGGCTTCATGCACGGCCCCATCTGCGGCCAACTGCTGGCGGAGATCATCACCACCGGGCGCGCCGCCGCCCTGGATGTCACCGCCCTTCGGCTGAGCCGCTTCGCCGAAAATCAGCCCATCGTTGAATACAATGTGGTGTAGCTGCCATGGCTGAACGCGACCTGTACGATCAGGCGCTGGCGGCGGTCAGCGCCAAGGACCGCCCCCGCGCCCGCACCCTGCTGGCGAGCCTGGTGGCCGCCGAGCCGCGCCGCGCGGAGGCCTGGCTCCTGCTCTCCACCCTGGTGGACGATGTCGACAAGTCCATCGAGTGTTTGCAGCACGTGGTGGCGCTGGACCCCGGCAACGCCCGTGCCCGCCATTGGCTGGACCTGGCGAACCGCGCCCGCGCCCGGCAGGCAGCCGGGGTCTCGGCCGATCAGGAACTGGAGCCTGACCCCGACGCCGATTTTGTGGAACTGGAACCGGAAGACCGGCCAGTGCCGCGCCTCGGGCGCTACCTCCTGGATTTTGGCTTTGTCTCCGCCGCACAACTCTCCGCCGCCCTCGACCGCCAGCAGGCCGCCCTCCAGTCAGGCCACCCGCGCCTGCTTGGCGGTATACTTGTCGACGACGGGACGCTGACGCAGGCCAGCCTGGACTTCGCGTTGCGCGAACAGCAGCGCGTCCGCGTGGAGCTTGAGTGGCAGTCGCGCGCCACTGTCGGCGCGTGAGTAGGTCCTTTCCTCCCCTGCCCTGGCAGGCCATGGCCCCGAAGCGGAGCGGAGTGGGGGAAGGGGGCGGGGGGTTAGGTCGCACCTGCAACCCGCATGCCTCGGATGCGTACCAGTCCCTTGGGGGGAATCCGTTCGTTGGTTGGTGACGATGGGAGGTAGATAACCGTGGAACAGAAAAACAACTGGCTGGGGCCGTACATCCCGCAGGGGAGCTGGTTGCGCGAACTGGCGCAGCAAGTGAAGCTGGCGTACAACCTGATGGCCGATGCCCGCGTGCATCCGGCCACCAAGCTCATCCCGGTGGCCGCGCTGGCCTACTTGCTGCTGCCGGTGGACGTTGCGCCCGACGTGGTGCTGGGCCTGGGCCAACTGGACGACCTGGCGGTGCTGATGTTTGGACTGCGGATGTTCTTTGAGTTCGCGCCGCCGGAGGTGGTGCAGGAACACCTCAAGCGCCTGGCCCAGCGGGTGAAGGGGGATTGGACTGTGGTGGAGGAAACGCCAGAGGCTGACACCCCGCCGTCCGGCCCAGCGGGGGGCGAAGTCGTGGACGAGTAGGCTAGAAGAACGGCAGGGCGATCTTCTCGAACACCACCAGCGCCAGGCACCCCAGCACGGTGACGTTGAGGAACAAGATCAACGCCAGCGTGAAGCCCTGCACCGGCGTGAGGCCCAACAGGCCACGCCCCGAGCGCCGCACACGCACAGCCGGGGCCGGGGCCGCGGGCATGGCGGGGACCGTTTCCTGGTTGATGAACTCGGCTTCCTGAGCGCTCTTTTGGCGCAGATCGTCAAACATCGTTTGCCTCCCTCTCCCTTGCAGCCCGTATTGTACCGCGATTAGGGCAATCTGAGCCGCACGTCCCCGGCCAGCACCCGGCGCACTTCGCCGCCGGGCAGCCGGATCAGCAGCGCGCCATCCGCGGCCACGCCCTCCGCCTGGCCCGCCACCTCCCCCTCCGCGGTGCGGGCCGTCACCCTCTCTCCCAGCCACGCCAGCCGCGCCGCCCACAACACTCTCAGGGCCTCGCCGTCTGCGTCTGTCGCCAGTGGGTACAGCGCCTCCATCCGCGCCAGGATGTCCCGCAGCAGCCGCCGCCGGTCTATTGGCCTCGCGCCAGGGCTTTGCAGAGCCGTCGCCGGAAAATCCACCGCCTCCGGCGGCGGCGTGGCGCTCACATTCAGCCCAATGCCGATCACGGCAAAGTCCAGCCGCTCGCCGGTGAGCCCGCTCTCCACCAGGATGCCCCCCGCCTTGGCGCCGCCCACCAGCACATCGTTGGGCCACTTGAGCGCCACGGGCCGCGCCGCCACGCCCTCCGCCGCTTCGGCCGCAGCCACCCCGGCCAGCATCGTCAGGCGCGCGGCCTCCACTGCCGCCAGTCTCGGGCGCAGCACCAGGCTAAAGGCCAGGGCTGTGCCCGGCGGCGTGAGCCAGCGCCGGCCGGCGCGCCCCTTGCCGGCCGTCTGCGCCTCGGCCACCACCAGCGCGCCTTCGGGCGCGCCGGCCTCGGCCAGCCGGCGCGCCTCGTCGTTGGTCGAACCGATCTCGCTGAAGTAGTGCAGCGGCTGACCGAACTGCAGCCCGGCCAGCGCCGCGCGCAAGCGCTCCATCCAGTGGGGGAACCTCCTTTTTGCGCTAAGCGCAATTGGCCCGGGCGGCGCACTCTGCTAAAATGGTTTGCATCACACGCGTTATAGCATCCATGCCATGAGGAGACAATGGAACATTTGTGGTCCCCCTGGCGCATGACCTACCTGCGCGGCGCTGAGCCTGCCGCCGAATCAGGCGCCGGCCAATCCACCAGTCCCATTCTCGGCACGCGGCCGCTCGGCGGCTCGGGCTGCATCTTCTGCGACCTGCCGGCTCAGAACCAGGATGCGGACAACTTCATCGCCCGGCGCGGGCGGCTGGCCTACGTCATCCTCAATCGCTACCCCTACAACAACGGCCACCTCATGATCGTGCCGTATGCCCACGTCCCCAGCCTGGAACAGCTCGATGCGCCCACCCTGGCGGAGTTGATGGCCCTCACCCAACAGGCCCTGGCGACCCTGCGCCGGATGTACTCGCCCGATGCCTTCAACTTGGGCGCCAACATCGGCGGCGCGGCCGGGGCCGGCATTGCCGATCACGTCCACCTGCACGTCGTGCCGCGCTGGTCGGGCGACACCAACTTCATGTCCACCGTGGCCGGCACGCGCGTCATTCCCGAAGACTTGCGCGACACCTGGCGCCAGGCCCGCGACCTATGGGCCGCCCCGCCTGCTTAGTCGCCCGTTCAGCGCAACGCCAATCGGATAGGACCGCTCTGGTTTGCTCAAGCATCTGGCTCCCCGTTCGCGGGCCGTGATATGATAACGCTTGGCTGCCGCGCTCCGGCAGTCCACTGAGTGCATCTCCAACGAGGTCGCCATGTCATCCAACGGGCATCAACCCACAGACGCCGTGATCCTCTCCAGCGCCCGCACGCCCATCGGCAAGTTCATGGGCGCGCTGTCCAGCGTGCCGGCCCCGCGTCTGGGCGCCGTGGCCGTCAAGGCCGCCGTCGAGCGCGCGGGCGTGGACCCGGCCCAGATCGACGAAGTGATCCTGGGGCAGGTGGTGGCTGCCGGCAGCGGCCAATCGCCCGCGCGCCAGGCCAGCATCTTCGCCGGCCTGCCCCCCGAGGTCGGCGCGTTCTCGGTGAACAAGGCCTGCGGCTCCGGTCTGCGGGCGGTCATGTCGGCCGCCCAGGCCATTCGGGCCGGCGACGCCCACCTGTTCGTGGCCGGCGGCATGGAGAGCATGAGCAATGGTCCCTACTTGCTGCCCAAGGCGCGGCAGGGCCTGCGTTTTGGCCACCAGAGCGTGCTCGATAGCGTCATTTATGATGGCTTGTGGTGCTCGCTCGAGGAGTGGATGATGGGCGACGCCGCCGAGTGGATTGCGAACGAATACGAAGTCACGCGCGAGGCGATGGACCGCTTCGCGCTGGAGAGCCACCAGCAGGCCGTGGCCGCCGCCGCCGCTGGCAAGTTCGATGCTGAGATCGTGCCGGTGGAGGTTGCGACCGGCAAGACCCGAACGCTCGTCAGCGCCGATGAGGCCCCCCGCGCTGACACCTCGCTAGAGGCCCTGGCCAAGCTTAAGCCCGCCTTCCAGAAGGACGGCCGGGTGACGGCCGGCAACGCGCCTGGCCTGAACGATGGCGCGGCGGCAGTGGTCGTGGCCTCCCGCGCCAGGGCTGAGGCGCTGGGCCGCGCGCCCCTGGCCCGCATCGTCGGCTACACCCACGCCGCGGTGGACCCCAAGGAAATCTTTATCGCGCCCGCGCACGCCATTCCCAAGCTGCTCAACAAGATCGGCTGGACCCTGGCGGACGTGGACTTGATCGAACTGAACGAGGCCTTTGCCGCGCAGGTGCTGGCCGATGGCTATGCCCTGGCCGGTCAGGGCTGGGACTGGGGCAAGGTCAACGTCAACGGCGGCGCCATCGCGCTGGGCCACCCGGTGGGTGCCAGCGGCGCGCGCGTGCTCGTCACCCTGCTCCACGCCCTGCGCGAGCGCGGCCTGAAGCGCGGCCTGGCCTCCCTCTGCCTGGGCGGCGGCGAGGCTGTGGCCCTGGCCGTGGAGTTGGAGTAGTCTATGACCATCGAACACATTGCCGTCATTGGCGCCGGGACGATGGGCAACGGCATCGCCCAGGTGTGCGCCGCCGCTGGCCTGCGCGTGACCCTCATTGACGTGGTCCCCGCTGCGCTGGACAAGGGCCTGGACACCATCCGCCGCTCACTCGCTAAGCTGGCCGAGAAGGGCCGCGTGACCCTCGAGCAGAAAGACGCCGCGCTGGCCGCCATCACCCCGGCCGGCGAGCTGGCCGCCGCCGCCGCCGCCCAGCTTATCATTGAAGCCGCCACCGAAAACCCCGACCTCAAGCTGAAGATCTTCCGCGATCTGGATGCTGTTGCCGCGCCGGGCGTCATCCTGGCCTCCAACACCTCGTCCATCTCCCTCACCAAGATTGCCGGCGCCACCCAACGCCCCGATCGCGTCATCGGCATGCACTTCATGAACCCGGTGCCGCTCATGTCCCTGGTCGAGGTCATCCGCGCCCTGGGCACCAGCGATGAGACCACCGCCACGGTGATGGACCTGTGCCGCCGCCTGGGCAAGACGCCCGTCGAGGCCAAGGACTCGCCCGGCTTCATTTCCAACCGCATCCTGTGCCCCATGCTCAACGAAGCCATCTTCGCCCTCCAGGACGGCATCGGTACGCCCGAGGCGATTGACACGGTGATGAAGCTGGGGATGAACCATCCCATGGGGCCGCTCACCCTGTGCGACCTCATCGGCCTGGATGTGGTGCTCTATGTGATGGAAGTGCTCCAGCGCGATCTGGGCGAGGACAAGTATCGCCCGGCCCCGCTCCTGCGCCGCATGGTGGACGCCGGCTACCTGGGCCGCAAAACCGGGCGCGGGTTCTACACGTACACATAAACCTCTGCCACGGATTACACGAATGGTCACGAATTATGGCGAACAACGTGCGATCGATTTCCTGAGTATCGTTGCGCAATTCGTTTCAAATTCGTGGCATTTGTGACTAGGGTTTTCTGATAGTCGGCACGTAAAGCCGATACGGCCCCGGCAGTACCAGCTCCCCATACTCGTCCGCGCCGATGTCGGGCGCGTCGCCGCCCGGACGCAGCGCGCCGTCGAAGTCGTCGCTTACGCCGCCCAAGGGTAGGGCCTGGTCAATGGCCGCCGTCACGCCCGCGTTCAGGTGCAGGTCCCCCAGCGCCGCGTTCACAAACCACCCTGGCTGCGCGTTCGTCACATTGCCCAGCACCGTGCCCGCTGCGCCGTCCCGCTGCCAGATAGGCGCGTCCGTCAGGTTGTAGCGGATGTCGGCGCTGGTGGCGCTGAACCGGTACTCGATGGCCCCCCACGGGAAGGTGCCGTTCAGGAGCACGGTGTTGTGGTACACCCGCACATCGCGGGCGTAGTTCACCGTGATCCCCACGTCGCCGGCCCCGGCCCGGTAGATGAAGTTGTTGCGGACGATGCCGCCCTGATGGTCGTAGGTATCTTCGTCGCCGCGCGAGTTGGCGTCCGGCGCGGCCAGCCCCAGCGCAATCGCCCGGTCGCACTCGATGAACAGATTGCGCTCCACCACCGTGTCCAGGCTGTTGCGCCACATCAACACCGCCGGCCCCGCCAACCCTGCTGGCGCGCGAATGTTGCGAAAGACGTTGTCGCGGATCACCCAGTCCGCGCCGCCCAGCACGTCCACCCCGTTGGTGTAGTCGCTCCGCGCCTCGTCCGTGTATGCGATGGTCGAGCACGCCACCTCGCCTCCATCGGCGTAGGCCTGCCCGTCGGTGGAGCCTTTGATGAACTGCTCGCCGCTGTCGATCAGGCGCAAGTTGTAGAAGCGCGGGCGCTGCGGCGCGTCCTCGCCGTGCACCTGCACCAGGTGGAAGTACGCGTCGCGCAGGGTCACGTCCGCTATCAGCCTATCGTCGGCGTCGTAAATGGCGATGACGTGCGGCACGTTGCCGTAGCTGCCGTTGCTCATTCCCTGGCCGCGCAGCACCACCGCCTCGCGGTTGCCGCTGAGGCTCCGCAGGGCCACATCGTTTACCGCCCGAATGTTCAGGGTATTGGTCAGGGTGTAGACTCCGTCCGCGATCAGGATCGTCGTGCCGGAGCTTAAGGTGTCGACGGCGTCTTGGAGTTCGGCCACCGAGTCCACGTTGACGACCGGGCCCGTGGGCGCGGGCAGGGCTGGGCAGTGAATGGCGGCGGCGGGCGCGTGGCGTTGAAGCGTGAAATGGGCTGCTTGACCGGCAGGCAGGCGCACGCCCAGAGAGACGAGGGTTAGCGCCGCCGCCAGGCCGCCACTGAGCCAGCGCCGTTGAGGAGGATTCACGCCTGTATTGTGCTTGGGTTGGGGATCGGCCGCAATAGGCGCAAGCTCACATGCCCGCGGCCGCACGCGCTCACCCGCTGGGCGCGTCGCGCTTCATCACCCACAGGCTCCGCCCCTCGCGGTCCAGCCACATCATCGCCTTGGCCATCTTCTTCAGCCGCCGGAAGTAGGGCGTCAAATCCGGGCCGTCAATCTCCCGGAACCCGAACTGCACGTAGAACGGCCCCATGGTGTTCACGCAGGTCAAATACAGCACGCCCGGGTTGTCGGCCAACAGCCGCTCGATGACTTGGTGGGCGATGCCGCGCCCCTGGTAGGCCGGCACCGTGGCGATGGAGGCCAGTTCGCGCGATCCGTCGCGGTGCGCCTTGACCTGCCCGGTGCCCACCACCTCGCCCGTCGTCTCGTCCACCGCCAGCATAAAGTTGGGCCAGTCCAGCCCCATTGGGTTGATCTGTGCCTCGCGGATCAGGCGGTTGATGGTGGGTTGGTCGGCAGCCGTCGCGGCCCTTAAGACGATCATCTCATTTTGCCCTGTCGTACTGTGTCCGGGCGTTGGTCGCGCGGCTTCGTAGTAGCGAATTTAGCGCAGCACCCCTTCGGGGCATTCGCCCGTTTCCAATATGACTTGCCCGGTGCGACTGAAGACGCTATTATGTCTTCAAGGTCATCACGCCTTACGCCTCCGCCTCGCGCAGTAGTTCCTCCAATATCTTCTCCACCGCCTGCGCGTTCGCCTTGCCCTTGCTCATTCGCTTCACCTGACCCACGAACCACTTCAGCAGGCTGGGTTTGCTCTGGTAGGCTTCCACTTCCTTCGGGTTGGCGGCGATCACCTGCCGCGCCATCTCCCGCAGCGCCTCGTCGCCCGAGATTTGCGCCAGCCCCTCGGCCTCCACCAGCGCGCGCGGGCCGCGCCCCGTCTCCACCACCTTGGGGATCAGCCCCACCGCTGTCTGCCGGGTGATGACCTTGTCCTCCACCAGCCGCACCAATTCGGCCAGGTGGGCGGCGGTGAACCTCAGCGCCCCGGCCGTGATGTTCTGCTCCTTGATCAGCCGCAGGATTTCGTTCTGCACCCAATTGGCGATGGTCTTGGGCGCGCCCTCGCCCCCGCCGAACGCCCGCACCGCCGCTTCGTAGTAGTCCGAGAGCGACCGCTCCTCGGTCAGGATCGTGGCGTCATAGGCGGGCAGTTGGTGCTCGGCCATGAAGCGCTCGCGCCGCGCCAGCGGCAGCTCCGGCAGCCGCTTCAGGATGTCGTCGCGCCACTCCTCCGCCACTTCCACCGGCAGCAAGTCTGGCTCGCGGAAGTAGCGGTAATCGGCTTCGCTTTCCTTGGACCGCATCTTGCGCAGGCTCTGCGTATCCTCATCCCATTCCAGGGTCCAGGCCTCCACCCGCCGGCCCGCTTCCACTTCCTTGATCTGCCGCTCAATCTCCACGCCGATCGCATCGCGCACGGCCTCGATGGAGTTGACGTTCTTGATCTCGGTCTTGGCATTCAGCGCCGTCGTGCCTGCCTCGCGGATCGAGACGTTCGCGTCGCAGCGCAGGTGCGCCCGCTCCATGTTCGCCTCCGATACGTCCAGCCAGCGCAGCAGTTGCCGCATGCGCATCAGGAACCCCGCCGCCTCGTCCGCACTCCGCAGGTCTGGTCCGGTCACCATCTCGATCAGCGGTACCCCGCAGCGGTTCATGTCAATCAGCCGCGCGCCGCGCGCCGGGTCATTCTTGGTCTTCCCGGCATCCTCCTCCATGTGCATCTTGCGGATGGCGACGCGGCGTTCCCCGCCGTCCGCCTCGGGGATGGCAAACCAGCCGTCGCGCCCGATCGGCTCGTCGTACTGGGTGATCTGATAGCCCTTGGGCAGGTCGGGGTAGAAGTAGTTCTTGCGGTCGAAGAAGCTGCGCGTCTGGATGTTGCGGCACCCCACCGCCGCCGCCAGCAGCACCGCCTTCTCCACCACGCCCCGGTTCAGCACCGGCAGCACCCCCGGCAGCCCCGCGCACACCGGGCAGATGTTGGTGTTGGGCGGCGCGCCCCAGCTATCCGCCGGGCAGGCGCAGAAGACCTTGCTGCGCGTGTTCAGTTGAATGTGGATTTCCAGCCCGATAACGGCTTCGTAATTGATCGTCATGCGTGACCTAGAACTCGTTGAGTGTTTGGCGCTCCGCGTAATCCGGAAAGGTGTACACCCCGTTGAGCTGCAAATAGCACCGGTCCGGGAACTTCTTCCATTTGCGCGCCAGCCCAATGCGCAGGTACACGGTCCGCTGCCTGAGCATCCGCGTCAGCGCCGCCGCGATGGCGCTGGGGTCCTGCTCCGGCCCGCGCTGCGCCTGGCAGTAGCGCTGCCAGGTGTAGTCCGTGATCTTCAGGTTGTAGTGCTCCCCGGCCTGGTCATGGAACCGCAGCCGGTAATCCCATTTACCCTCGGCGCCTCGCGCGTAGCTCATCCCGGCGATGCCCCCGGGGCGCACGGTGCCCAGCGAGCGCGGCCCAGCGCCCTCCATCAGGTAGCGGCCCAGGTCGTTGTGGATCGGCACTTCAAAGACGGCTGCCACGCTCGCGAACACCGACCGTTGCAGCAGCGCCTGCCACTCGTCCCGCGCCAGCCGGCCCGCCGGGCGGATCGACTTGGGATCGTAGAGGTAGTCCTCCGTGTGCGGCGGCGCAGGTACAGGCCGCAGCAAGTCGCACTCAATCCGGGCCGCCGGGTAGATGATGGCCTCCTGGCCGGCCGTCAGGTCAAACTCGTTCGCGCGCGGGCTGTGCAGCCGCACCCACTCGCCGTCTTCGGCCTGGCCGGCCACGCACACATAGGCGCCCCCCATGCGGGTCAGGTCGGTCACGGTGAGCGTGCGCTTCATAGATGGACGATCTCGACCTCCGGCCAGTGCGCCCGCAACCGCTCGGCCACCAGCCGCCGGTGGCACTGCTCCGGCGTGGCTTCGCTGCATAGCAAACAGCACGCCCCGGCCTCGAACAGCGTCCGGTCCAGCGTTGCCGGGATGCCGCGCTCATCCATCAGCGCCTCGAAGCGCCGCTCATACTCGTCCCATTCCGCGCCGCCGCCGCGATACTCCTTTAGGATGTCCTTCGTCGGCGCTAGTTCGGGTTTATGCACGTAGCCGCAGCCATCTGCCAGCTCGCGCAGGAAGTAGGGCAGGTCGGCCTGCTTGGCGAAGCCCGCCAGTTGCCCATGCGGGTTCAGCCGGATATCCACCAGGGTGCGCACGCCGTTGGCGCGCAGCCGGCCAAAGAAGTCTTCGGCGGTCATTTGGGTGAAACCGATGGTATAGAGTCTCATAACAGCGATAACTGCTCCCCCGGCGGGTCTTCCACCGATGCCAATACTGAAGCCGCCCCGATAATGTTGCCATCGCCCCGAATGTGCCGTACCACCACCTCGGGATGCTCAGCCAACAGGTACTTTACCACCAGGTGATGCCGGTGGCACTCGGCCGGGTCCTCCTCGCTGCACATGATGGCGGTGGGCTGCTCGGCGGCGATCTCCAGCAGCCGCTCGATGCCCTGCAAGAACCACTTGCGCGTCATCACCTCGGGATAATCCACCTCGTGCAGATAGTCCGCGCCCTCCGGCGGCAGTTCGCGCCGCTTGTAGCAACCGGGGTCGCTGGGCCGCCCGCCCAAATGCTGCCCGGCGAAGTAGTACATGATTTCGCGGCGCGGCAGGGTTTGCTCCAAATTGCCGCGGTTGAACTGCGGGTTGTAGCGGCTGTTGGGCGAGGTGCGGATGTCCACCACCGCCGCCACGCCCGCGCCGTCCAGCAGTTCGACGAACCGCTCGAAGCTGTGGTTGCTGTGGCCGATGGTAAAGAGTTTCACGCCCGCAGCACCCCCGGCCTCGCCGCCCGCCACGCTTCACCCGCTGTCACCGCCTCGTAGGCCGCCGCCACGCGCAGCACCGTCGCCTCGTCCCAGTCGCGGCCCAGCACTTGCAGGCCCAGCGGCAGGCCGTCGCCGTCCAGGCCCGCCGGGACCGAGATGCCGGGCGTGCCGGCATGGTCGGCAGGCACCGTCAGCAGGTCCGCGTACTGCATCAGCACTGAGTCCCCATACACCGCCCCCACCTTGAAGGCCGTCGTTGGTGTGGTCGGCGTCAGCAGGGCGTCGCAGCGGTAGGGGCCGTCGGGATCAAAGGCGGCCTCGAAGTCGCGCCGGATGAGGGTGCGCACCCGCAGGGCGCGCTGGTAATACTGCTTGGCATACTGCGCACCCGAGACGTACATGCCCATCAGAATGCGCAGCTTGGGCTGGAGGCCAAAGGCTTCGGCCCGCGTCTTCCGGTACATCTCGCGCAGGTCGGCCACCGGCGCGCTGGTGCGGTGACCATACTTCACCCCGTCAAAGCGGTGCAGGTTGGAAGCCGCCTCCACCCGCGAGATGACGAAATAGGCCGGCACCGCCAGGTGCGTGTTGGGCATGGGCACGTCTTCCACGATGACGGCCCCCGCCTCCCGCAGCAATTCCGCCGCCCGCCGCACCGGCGCGGTGATCTCCTCCGGCAGGTCTTGTTCAATGAGTTCGCCGGTCTGTGGGTCGGGATAGCGGATGCGGAAGTAGTCAGGGCTGAGGCCCAGCCGCAGCCCGCGCACGCCTTCCCCGAGTGCAGCCGCGTAATTAGGCACCGGCACGGCCGCGGCGGTCGAGTCGCGCGGGTCCGGCCCCGCCATTGCGCCCAGCATCAACGCCGCGTCGCGCACATTGCGCGCCACCGGGCCGGGGCAGTCCAGCGACGAGCCAAAGGCGATCAACCCGTAGCGGCTCACCCGCCCATAAGTGGGCTTCATCCCCACCACCCCGCAAAACGCCGCCGGCTGGCGAATGGAGCCGGCCGTGTCGGTGCCCAGCGAGAGGGCGCTCTCGCCCGCCGCCACCGCCGCCGCACTGCCGCCCGAGGACCCCCCCGGCACGCGCGTGGTGTCCCACGGGTTGCGCGTGGCCGGCTGGAACGCCGACGACTCGGTGGACGAGCCGTAGGTATATTCGTCCAGGTTGACCTTGCCCAGGGTGATGGCCCCCGCCGCCTCCAGCCGCGCCACCGCCGTGGCCGTGTACGGCGCGATGAAGCGTTCCAGCATCCGGCTGCCGGCTGTCGAGGCCGTCCCCTCCACGCAGAAGATATCCTTGACGCTCAGCGGCACGCCCGCCAGCGGGCCGGGATCCTCTCCCCGCGCGATCTGGGTGTCAATCTCCCGCGCCCGCTCCAGCGCCCGCTCGGCTTGCAGGGAAATGTAGGCGTGGACCGTCTCGTCGTCGCCGGGCTGCGGCTCATACGGCGCAGTGCTGGGGGCGCGCCCCTCCACCGCCTCGATGCGGCGCAGGGTTGCCTCCACCGCCTCCACCGCGCTGAGTTCGCGGGCCTTGAGGCGAGTGGTGAGTTCGTGGGCGGGCAGGTCTGCCAAATGCATGTGAGCATGTGGGCACGTGAGCATGTGGGTGTGACGACCTCTCACACGCGCACACGCTCACGCGCTCACATTCAGCCTAGGTCTGTATGCGGTATCTCCGGCACAACGAAATACCCCTCGTCCGTCTCGGGCGCCTGGGCCAGGATGCGGGCCGCCAGCGCTGGGTCGCCAGCGGCCTCGTCGGCGCGCAGGGGCGGGCGGATGCCGGGCAGGAAGGGCACGCCGTGCGCGGCCAGCGGCACCTCGTCGGCCACGTCCGCGCGCTCCAGCTCGCGGATGGCCTTGAGTTGGCCGTTGAGCTGCCGCCGCAGGTACTCGCCCTCGTCCGCGCCGAGTTCCAGGGCGGCCAGTTCTACCAGATGGGCAAACAGTTCGGGTGAAATCTCGTCGGGCATGCGGGCATTTTACCTGAAACGGCCCCCCAGCCCAATGCTATAATCGTCCTCAAACCGACCGCTGGCGCAGGAGAGAACTGACATGGCCGTCGCCGAAACGCCCGCCACGGGCCTGAGCCTGACCCTCACCGCCGAGCATGAGATGATCCGCCAGGCGGCGCGCGATTTCGCTGAGAAGGAGATCGCCCCCATCGCCGCCGAGCACGACGAGAGCGGCGAGTTCCCGCTCGACACCATTCGCAAAATGGGCGCGCTGGGCTTCATGGGCCTGGAAATCCCCGAATCCTACGGCGGCGCCGGCCTGGACACGCTGGCCTACGTCCTGGCCCTGGAAGAAATCTGCAAGGTGGACGCCGCCCACGGCACCATTATGTCCGTCAACAACTCGCTCTTCTGCCACGCCATCTACCGTTGGGGAAGTGAAGAGCAGAAGCAGCACTTCCTGGTGCCCGTCGCCTCCGGCCAGAAGATCGGCGCCTACTCGCTCACCGAGCCCATGTCCGGCTCCGACGCCGGCACCATGCGCTCGCGGGCCGTCCGGGATGGCGACGACTACGTCCTCAACGGCCGCAAGTCGTGGGTCACCTCCGCCCCCGTGGCCGATTTCATCCTGCTCTTCACCATGACCGACCCGGACAAGGCCCATCGCGGCATCTCAGCCTTCCTCATCGAAACGGACCGGCCCGGCTTCGCCCGCGGCAAGACCGAGCCCAAGCTCGGCATCCGCGCCTCGGCCACCAGTGAGATCGTCTTCGAGGACTATCGCTGCCCCGCCACCCATCGCCTGGGGCAGGAGGGTGAAGGCTTCAAGATCGCCATGGCCGTCCTCGACGCCGGCCGCATCGGCATCGCCGCCCAGGCGCTGGGCATCGCCGAAGCCGCCTACGCCGCCAGCGTGAGCTACGCCCGCGAGCGCGAGGCCTTCGGCAGCAAGATTGGCGAATTCCAGGGCATCCAGTTCAAGATTGCCGACATGAAGACCCGCCTCGAGGCCGCCCGCCTGCTCATCTATCAGGCCGCCCTGGCCAAGGAGCGCAGCAAGGCCACCGGCGAGCGCTACTCCCTGGCCGCTTCCATGGCCAAGCTATTCGCTTCGGAGACGGCCATGTTCTGCGCCCATCAAGCAGTGCAGATCCACGGCGGTCTGGGCTACTCGAAGGAACTGCCCATCGAGCGCTACTTCCGCGACGCCAAGATCACCGAGATCTACGAAGGCACCAGCGAGATCCAGCGCATGGTCATCGCCCG
>CAZCEC010000031.1:0-71471 GCA_964497615.1 uncultured Anaerolineales bacterium
ACCGAGACCTACAAGGGCTACCGCTTCGACATCGGCGGGCACCGCTTCTTCACCAAGATTGGCGAGGTGGAGGCGTTTTGGCGCAGCCTGCTGGACGTGGACTTCCTCACGCGTCCGCGCACCTCGCGTATTTTCTACGAAGGCAGGTTCTTCGACTACCCGCTGAAAGCCATGAACGCGCTCCGCAACCTGGGGCTGTGGACCAGCGCCGAGGTCGTGCTCAGCTATCTTCAGTCGCAATTTGCCCCTTACCCGCGCGAGGACACGTTTGAGGAGTGGGTATCCAACCGGTTCGGCAAGAAGCTGTACCGTATCTTCTTCAAGACCTACACCGAGAAAGTGTGGGGCATCCCGTGCTCCGAGATCCGCGCCGAGTGGGCGGCGCAGCGCATCCAGGGGCTGTCGCTGCCGGTGGCGGTGTGGAATGCCATCTTCGGCCCGCGCGGCGGCAAGGACGTGGTCAAGACCTTGATCGAGTCATTTCAGTACCCGCGGCTGGGGCCAGGCCAGATGTGGGAGGCGGCGGCGAGCTTCGTGCAGGCCAATGGCGGTGCGGTCCGGCTGGAGACCGATGTGGTGGCAGTGCGCCACGCCGAGGGGCGCGTTACGGAGGTGGTCACGCGCCCGGCGGATGGCGGGCCGGGTGAAAGTGTCAGGGCCGAAGCCTTTGTCTCCACCATGCCGATCTCAGAACTAATCCGAAAGCTCGACCCGCCCGCGCCGCCGGACGTGCAGGCCGCCGCGGATGGGCTGACCTACCGCGACTTCATCTCCGTCATCCTGATCGTGCGCCAGCCGGACCTGTTTCCGGACAATTGGATCTATATCCACTCGCCCGAAGTGCGGGTGGGGCGCGTGCAGAACTTCAAGAACTGGAGCCCGGACATGGTGCCTGACTCGGCCACCTCCGCCCTGGGGCTGGAATACTTCTGCACCGAGGGCGACGATCTGTGGCGCATGAGCGACGCCGACTTGATCACGCTGGGCACGCGCGAGATGGACGCGATCGGGTTGGTGCGGGTGGCCGACATCGTGGACGGCACGGTCGTCCGCCAATTAAAGGCTTACCCCGTGTATAACGGAACGTATGCGGGCTATCTCGACGCGATTAGGCGCTACCTGGAGGGCTTTGCTAACCTCCAGACGGTGGGGCGCAACGGGCTGCACAAGTACAACAACCAGGACCACTCAATGCTGACGGCGATGCTGGCGGTGCGCAACCTGCTGGGCGAACGCCACGACGTGTGGAACGTCAACACCGAGCGCTCCTACCACGAAGAGGTGCGCATCCCGCACGATGCATTGTCGTCGGATGAGGCCGGTGTGGCTTGATATAATGCGCCCCAATGGAAAGTCTGCATGCGTAGAGCCATCCAACTGATCCTGGGCGTCGTCATCAGCCTGTTGGCGCTGGCCCTGGCCTTCTACGACACGGACCCGGCCCAGCTTGTGGCGGCGCTCCGGGAGGCCAATTACCCCTACCTCGCGCCCGGTCTGGCGCTGGTGTGGCTGGGGCTGTACCTGCGGGCGGCGAGCTGGCGCGCCATCCTGGGCGGCGGCGTGCCCTACCGGCGGGTGTTCGATGCGATGAATGAGGGCTATCTGCTCAACAACCTGCTGCCCTTCCGGCTGGGCGAGTTTGGGCGGGCCTATCTCATCAGCCGCGGCACCCGGCTGGCTGCCATGCAGGCGCTGTCGTCGGTGGTGGTCGAGCGCGTGATTGACCTGCTGATGGCGGTGGTGCTGTTGCTGGCCTTCCTGCCATTCGTGGCCGCCGTGGCCTGGGCCGGCCAACTTACGTCGGCGTCGGTGCTGATGGGCTTCATCGCGCTGGTGGTGCTGGTCATCGTATCGCGCCATCAGGCGACGCTGGCCGGCTGGGCGCGGGCCGTGCTGGAACGGGTGCGCATTCGCTGGCTGCATCCGGACCGCTGGGTGGCGCGCTTCGAGGCGCTGCTGGCGGGCCTGTCGGTGTTCCAGGACCCGCGCCGGGCATTCGCCGCGGCCGCGTGGTCGTTGTTGGCGTGGATCGCGGCCGGGTTCGGCACGTGGTTCATGCTGCTGGCTTTTCTGCCCGCTGCCTCAATCCCGATGGCCTTTATCGTGCTGACCGTGGTGGCCCTGGGCGCGGCGGTGCCCTCGGCGCCCGGCGCGGCGGGTGTGTTTGAGCTGGCGGTGGTCTATGTGCTCGGCTTCTTTGATGTGCCGCGGGAACAGGCCCTGAGCTTTGGCCTGACCCTTCACCTTCTGCAGATCGCGCTGACGGCCGTTTTGGGCGGGCTGGCCCTGGCCCGCGAAGGCGAGACCGTGGCGCACTTGGCGCGGTCCGCGCAGGCGCTGGTGGCGCGCGCCGAGCGGCCAGCCGCGCCGCCTGCCTGAAGTGCCCCTGGCCCCATGCGCATCCTGGTCGCTCTCACCTACTACCGCCCGCACGTCTCGGGGCTGACGATCTACGTGGCGCGGCTGGCCCACGCCCTGGCGGCGCGCGGCCATACCGTCACCGTGCTCACCTCGCAGTACGACCGGGCGCTGCCTCGGCGCGAGCTACAGGACGGGGTCACGGTGCTGCGCGTGCCGGTGGCGGTGCGCGTGTCCAAGGGCGTCATCATGCCCACCATTGGCTGGGAGGCCACCCGCCTGGTGCCCCAGCACGATGTGCTCAGCCTGCACCTGCCGCAGCTCGACGCGACCGGCATAGCGGTGCGGGGACGGCTGTGGCGGCGGCCCGTCATCGCCACCTATCACTCCGATCTGCTGCTGCCGCCGTCGCTCATCAACCGCGCGGCGCAGTTCGCGTCCGACCTGGGCAATGACCTGGTGGCCGGGCTGGCCCACCGGCTGGTGGCCTACACCGATGACTTTGCCCGCCACTCGCGCTACCTCTCGAAGTATCTGCCCAAGGTCACCGTCATCCCGCCGCCGGTGGAAATGCCCATCCCCGCGCCGGAGGCCGTGGCCGCGTTCCGGCAGCAGCACCACCTGACAGGCGGCCCCATCATTGGGCTGGCCAGCCGGCTGGCCGCGGAGAAGGGGATTGAGTATCTGGTGGAGGCGTTGCCGCGCCTGCTGGAGCGTTACCCCCAGACGCGCGTGCTGCACGCCGGCCCGCGCGAGGCCATTGGCGAGGCCGCCTACATGGAACGGCTGGAGCGCCTGATCGACCCGCACCGGGAGCGCTTCACCTTCGTGGGCACGCTCAATCCGGTGCAGATGGCGGTCTTCTTCAGCGTGTGCGACGTGCATGTGCTGCCCAGCATCAACAACACGGAGACGTTTGGACTGGTGCAGGTGGAGGCGGCGCTGTGCGGCACGCCCACCGTCGCCAGCGCGCTGCCGGGGGTGCGCGTGCCCACGCAACTGACGGGCATGGGGCGCACTGCGCCGCCGCGCGACCCCGCCGCCCTGGCTGAGGCCATCCTGGACGTGCTCGATCATCGCGAACAATACGTCAAACCGCGCGGCCCCATCGCGGAGATGTTCGCGCCGGACACTACCGCCGCGCGGTATGAAGAGCTGTTCAATGGACTACTCCGCTGATCTGCTCTCCCGCCACCTGCAAGACCTGCCCGCCTTCCGCGGCCTGCTGCGAGCGGTGGAGGCGCGCTTCTACCAGGACATCGAGCTGCCGGAGCCGGTGCTGGACCTGGGCAGCGGCGACGCGCACTTTGCCTCGGTGGCCTTTTCCCGCCCTTTGGCGGTGGGCGTAGACCCGTGGACCCCGCCCCTGCGCGAGGCGCGCCGGCTGCGGCCCAAGGTTTATGACGGGCTGGTGCAGGCCGAAGGCGCGCGGCTGCCGTTCGACACTGGGCACTTTGCCAGCGGCATGAGCAACTCGGTGCTGGAACACATCCCGGACCTGGACCCAGTGTTGAGGGAAGTGGCGCGGGTGCTGCGGCCGGGCGCGCCTTTCGTGTTCTGTGTGCCGAGCGATTACTTTCTGGCGTTCCTTTCGGTGTCAGGCGGGCTGCGGCGGGTGGGGCTGCGCGGGCTGGCGGGGCGGTACGAGGCGTTCTTCAACCGCATCTCCCGCCACCACCACTGCGACGGCCCGGAGACTTGGCGGGCGCGGCTGAGCGCGGCGGGACTGCAATTGGAGCGGCACTGGTATTACTTCTCGCCGGCCGCCCTGCGGGCGTTGGAGTGGGGCCACTACTTTGGCCTGCCGGCCGCGGTGGCCCACGCTCTGACGGGGCGCTGGGTGCTGGTGCGGCACCCCGCCAACCTGGCGGTGACCGACTGGTTATTGCGGCGGTACTACGCCGAGCCGCTGCCCGAGCGCGGCGCCTATTTGTTCTGCATTGCGCGCAAAATTCATGCCGGGCGTGTAGAATAGCTCCGGGCCCGCGCCACGCGTCCCGCACCCAGCTATGGATCAGACCCCTTCCGTGCTTGACTGGCTCAAGTTCAAGCTCAGCCAGCCGCGTAATCAGCGGATTCTTCGGTTTGGGCTGGCGAGTCTGGCGGCCGTTCTGGGCGGCGGGCAATTGCTGGCGGGCGGCGGGCAGGCGGTGGGCGCGTTCGTCTTCCTGGGGCTGGCCGTGGGGCTGGGGTTCTGGGGCCTTTCGGTGCGGGGGGAGGCCGTATCCGGGGAGCATTTGCCGGAACTCAGCCTTGCGCCCACGCTCCGCGCCGCTCCGGAAACCGACGAAGCGCGGGCGGCCGCCCTGGCGTTGAGCCGCGCCACCCTGCGGCGCGTGTTCGCCGCTGCGCGGCTGCCCTCGGCGCTGGTGCTGGCGGTGTCGGGCCAGGGGCTGCTCTACTATGCGCCGCAGCGGGCGGCCATGGGCGTGGCGCTGCTGGCGCTGGGCGCGTTGATGTTCGTGATCGTGGTCTTCTATGACCGGCAGTTGGGCGCGCCGCGCGCGGCCCCGGCGGCCGTGGATAGCCGGCTCAGTTTCCGCTGGTGGCTGATTGGGCTGGCGGCGGTGGCGGGCGCGCTGGGGTTCTTTGGCGCGGGCGGCAATGAGTTTCGCTGGGGCGGGGTGGCGGCCTGGGTGGTGAGCGTGGCGGCGTGGCTGGCTGCGGTGTGGGAGACCTCCACCCCGTTGGCCGAGAGCGCGCGGCGCGTGCAGGCCCAGATCGCCGGCTGGCTGAAGCCGGAAGGGCTCACCGTGCGGCTGTCGTGGGCGTTCCTGCTCTTCCTGGCGGTGCTGGCGGTGGGCGCGTACTTCCGATTCGCCCGGTTGGATGCCATCCCGCCCGAGATGACGTCGGACCACGTCGAGAAGCTGTTCGATGTGAACGATCTGCTCAACGGGCGGCACTGGGTCTTCTTCGAGCGCAATACCGGGCGCGAGCCGCTGCAATTCTATTTTGCCGCGCTGCTGATTGAGTGGTTCAACACCGGGATCACGCACCTCACGCTCAAGCTCACCGGCGCCATCGCGGGCCTGCTGCTGCTGCCGACCATGTTCTTCCTGGGCCGTGAGCTGGAGGATCGGTCTTTCGGCTATATCGCCATGCTGCTGGCGGGGGTGAGCTTTTGGGCAACAGCCATCAGCCGGGTGGGATTGCGCTTCCCGCTGACGCCTCTGTTCGTGGCACCGGTGCTGCTGTTCCTGTTGCGCGGGGTGCGGCGGGGCAGCCGCAACGACTTTCTGTTGGCGGGGCTGTTCCTGGGCGTGGGGCTGTATGGCTACAGCACCATCCGCATGGCGCCGTTCCTCGTGCTGGCGGCGGTGGCCTGGTTTGCGCTGTGGCCGCAGCCTGGCGCGGCCCGCCGGCACCTGCTGGCCAACACCATCCTGCTGTTCGCCACGACCTTCATCGTCTTCCTGCCGCTCTACAAGTACGCCACCGAGCCAGACAACATCTTCTGGTACCGGTCGTTTTCGCGGCTGGGGACCACTGAGCAGTCCATTGACGGGTCGCTCATCGCCATCTTCCTCAAGAACACCTGGAACGGCCTGCGCATGTTCAACTGGCTGGGCGACGATGTATGGGTGAACACGATCCCCGGCAAGCCCGCGCTGGACTTCATCAGCGGGGCGCTGTTTATATTCGGCGGGACGTTCATGCTGCTGCGGCTCATCCTGCGCCGCGACCGGGTGGCGGGCCTGCTGCTGTTGGCGGTGCCCATCCTGCTGCTGCCGTCCATCCTGAGCTTTGCGTTTCCGGACGAGAACCCGTCGGTGGTGCGCGCGGGCGGAGCAATCCCGGTGGTGTTCCTCATCACCGCTTACCCGGTCTGGCTGTTGTACAAGCATTGGAAAGAGGTGTGGGCGGCCGCGGGCGGGCGGCGGATGGCCCTGGCGGGGGTGAGTGTATTGCTGGCCAGCACCACCCTGGTCAACGCCAACCTGTATTTCAACACCTACCCCGCGCAATACATCGGCTCGGCACAGAACGCATCGGAGATCGGCGCGGTGGTGCACGACTTTGCTGAGTCGTTCGGGTCCTATGACCGGGCCTGGATCTGCCTGCACCCGCACTGGGCCGATACCCGCGCCGTGGGCATCTATGCCGGGGACGTGGGCTGGGAGCAGGTGCTGCCCCCGGACCGCCTGGGCGAACTGACCGCTGACCCGCGCGCGCTGCTGCTGATCTTGAATCCGCGCGGCAAGGAGTGCATCGCCGCCGCCCGCGCGATCTTCCCGACCGGGCTGCTGACGCAGGTCCACTCGGCCCGCAGCCCGGAAAAGGACTTTCTCTTGTACTACGTGCCAGGGACCGAGGATTTGGACGAGAGCACGCTGCCGTTTGAGTGAAGACGAAGGACGAAAGACGAAGGACGAAGCCAGCGGAGGGCTGAGCAAGTAAAGGTGTATGACGCCTGAGGATGAACGACTGTCGCCGGGAGTGACCGGCGAAGATCATATCGACGCCGCCGGCAATGCCCAGGGTGCTGCCGATAGTGCCGCGCCTTCCGAGGGTGACCCCGTCGCCGCAGGGGGCGCCTCCCTTGCGGCGTCCGCAGACGCATCATCGTCCTTCGTCCTTCGTCTTTCGTCCGGCCTTTCATCCCTCTTGCGTCATCCTTCATCCTTTCTTCTCGACCTGCTCCTCATCGCCCTCATCGTCACCGGCGTGGTGTTCCGGTTTAGCTGGAACAACTGGAACGAGGATGCCTCCCTGCACCCAGACGAGTATGGGCTGACGGGCACGCTGACCCAACTGCGCATCCCCGAGAGCCTGGGCGATTATTTCAATACCCGCATCTCGCCCCTCAGCCCGTACCAGAAATACGACATTGATGGCAACCCCATCTCGCCCAGCGCCGAGTTCCCCATGCCCGACAACCGCATGCGCTGGGGGCAGTGGCCGCTGACCATCATCCGCTTTGTGGCGGAGGCGACCGACAACGCCGATTACGACAGCCTGCGGCTGATGGGCCGGCGGCTCTCCGCCGGGGCCGACGCCCTGGCGCTGCTGGCCATCCTGTGGATTGGCTGGCGCTTGTACGGGCGGCGCGCAGGCCTGCTGGCCGCGGCGCTGAGCGCATTGGCCGTCATGCAGATCCAGCAGTCGCACTTCATGACGGCCGACAACTTCGGCACGCTGTTCGCCGCGCTGGCGATGGGGGCGGCGGTGATGATCGCGACCGAAAACCGACGAAGGACGGAGGACGAAGGACGAACGCTCGGCGACGACCGACGACCGACTCCCACAGGGGACGTGCCTGCGACCGACGACCGTTCTGAAATAGTGGACGAAGGACGAACAACACAAAACGAAAATGATCCTTCGTCTTTCGTCTTTCGTCCTTCGTCCTGGTTGTGGTACGCCCTCTTCGGCGTCTTCTTCGGCATGGCGCTGGCCTCGCGCATCAACCTGGCCCCGCTGGCGGCGGAGGTGGTCGTGGCGGCCGTCATCGCCTATGCGCCTGCGTGGCAGTCGGCGCGCGAGGACCGGGGCCGGCTGGTGACGGATGCGCTGCTGCGGCTGTCGCTGGCCGGGGTGTTGACGGTGCTCACCTTCCGCGTGACGCACCCGATGGCGTTCCGCGCCAAGACCGGCGACACGACGATCCTGACCCTCCAGCCGAACAAGGAATGGCTCGACAGCCTGGCCGTCGCCGCGGCTGAGTCCAGTGGCGAAGCGGGCGGCCCGCCCGGCGAACAGTGGACGGACCGCACGCCGCTGGTGTTCCCGTTCATCAACATGGTGGTATGGGGCATGGGGCTGCCGCTGGGACTGCTGGCGTGGGCGGGGTTGGCCTGGGCCGGGTGGCGCGCGGCGCGCTCCCCGGACGACTCGGTCTGGATGCAGCACGCCCTGCCCCTCACCTGGGCCGGCGGCTACTTCCTGTTCATGGGCACGCGCTGGGTCAAGTCCATCCGCTATTTCCTGCCGATCTACCCGTTCATGGCGCTGTTCGCGGCGTGGGCGGTGGTTGAGTTGTGGAGGCTGGGACAAGCCAGGGCACAGGGGCAAGCAACTCAAGGGACTCAAGGGACTGAAGGGACTCAAGGGACTCGAGGGACACAGGGGACTGAAGGAACCGAAGGGACTGTGGGGACTCAAGGGACTCAGGCGGCGCTTGGGCCTGGTCGCCCTGCTAGTCCTGGACGGAGTCCCCTGAGTCCCCTCTATCCCCCGAGGCCCCTGTATCGATGGGCCTCGGTCATTCTCGGCACCCTCGTCCTCCTCGGCACACTCCTGTGGGCCTACGGCTTCACCTCCATCTACCGCAACACCAACACGCGGGTGGCGGCGACGCGGTGGATGTTCGAGAACGTGCCCGCGCCGTACAACGTGGCGATTGAGACGGCCGACGGCATCTACAACGAGCCGATCTCGGCCTCGCACGTGACGACCCTGGCCCAGGGCACGGACACCGTCATCGGCTTTACGCCGCGCGTGACGGGCACCGTGACCAGCTTCTTCGTGCCGCACGCCGCCAGCCCCTACAACCCGGAGCGCACCGGCGTGATGCGGGTGGTGCTGGCTGAGGACTTCGAGGGCCTGCGCCCGATGGCGGAGGCCGAGGTCACGGTGGGACCGGCGGGTGCGGACCCGCGCGGCGAGGCCGTCTCCGTGGCGCTGGGGCCGGCGCCGGTGGTGGGAGGCGTCACCTACTACCTGCGCGTGTCCACGGCCTCGGGCGGGCCGGTGGAGGTGACAGGGATCACCACCACCAACGAGAACTGGGACGAGGCGGTGCCGGTGCGGATGGATGGCCGCGATCCGTTTGGGGGGATGTATCGCGGCCTGACGATGGAGATGCACTGGCTGGACGACGAGAACAAGAAGCTGATGCTCCTGACCAACTTGGAGCAGGCCGATTACATCGTCATCCCCAGCCAGCGGCGGCTGTGGGCCAGCACCCGGATCCCCGCTACCTATCCGATGACGATTGCCTACTACCGCGCCCTGTTCGAGGGGCGGTTGGGCTTCGACCTGGTGGCGCAGTTCCAGTCGCCCTTCGTCATCGGCCCACTGCAAATCTCGTCCGAGGCGGCCACGCTGGCCTGGGGGCAGCCGCCCGCCAACCCGCCGCCCGGCCCGATCTTCCCCCTCAACGACCGGCTGCTGGCCGCCGAGGAAGCCTTCAGCGTCTACGACCATGCGCCGGTGTGGGTCTTTAAGAAGCGCGCCGATTACAGCCAGGCCAATGCCGAGGCGATCCTGAACGCGGTGGACCTGGGTGCAGTGGTGAACCAGGGCCCGCGCTCCGCCACAGACACGCCCACGTTATTACGCCTGCCCGCGGACCGGCTGGCGGCGCTGCGCGCGGGCGGCACCTGGTCGGAGATGTTTGATTCTGACGGGCTTCTCAACCGCTTTCAGCCGCTGGGCGTGATCGCCTGGTATCTCACACTGCTGGTGCTGGGCTGGCTGGCGTTTCCCCTCACGTTCGTCGTGTTCGCGGGCCTGCCCGACCGGGGCTACCCGCTGGCGAAGACCCTGGCGCTGCTCGTCGTCACCTGGCTGGTGTGGATGGCCGGCAGCTACGAGGTGCTGCCCTTCACGCGGGGCACGATCCTGCTAGGAGTGCTGGTGCTGGCGGCGGTGTCGGGCCTCGTCTACTGGCGGCGGCGCGCGGACATCAACAGCTTCGTGGCGCGGCGGTGGCGGTATGTGCTGGCGGTGGAGGGCGTCATCCTGGCGCTGTTCGTCTTCGATCTGCTCATCCGGCTAGGCAACCCCGACCTGTGGCACCCCAACTTCGGCGGCGAGAAGCCGATGGTGTTCTCGTTCTTCAACGCGGTGCTCAAGAGCGAGTCTTTCCCGCCCTACAACCCATGGCTGGCGGGGTATTATCTCAATTACTACTACTACGGCTTCGTCATCGTGGGCGTGCTCACCAAGCTGGTCGGCCTCGTCCCCGCCTTTGCCTACAACCTCATCCTGCCGACCCTGTTCGCGCTGGTGGGGATCAATGCGTTTAGCGCGGCGTTCAATTTGGTGGCGTGGAAGAAGGACGACGGACGACGGACGGCCGACGACCAGGAACAGAGGTCAGAGGTCGGAAGTCAGATGTCGGACGACCGACGACCGAGGATGGACGATGGCAGTCAATCGCCGGGGTCGTCCTCCGTGATGGTTGAAGCACCCGCGCCGTCTAGCGACCTTCTGACATCTGACCTCCGACCTCCAACCTCCGCCCCGACTGCGCACCTCCGGCTTCCTGCCGCCAATCCCTACCTCGCCGGCCTCGCCGCCGCGTTGATGGTCGTCGTCCTGGGCAACCTGGCGCAGGTGCACGTCCTGCTGGGCGGGTTTCAGCGCGTGGCCGACCGGGCGGCGCTGGAGAACTCGCTCCTGGGCAACAATGAGTTCAGCGCCACGTTGAACGGCATGTGGCGCGTCGCCATCGGCGAGGCGGACCTGCCCATTGGCACCGGCAACTGGTATTGGGACGCGACCCGCATTGTCACCGCGATGGTGGAAGAAAACCGCGGTGAGATCACGGAGTTCCCCTTCTTCACCTTCCTGTATGCCGACCTGCACGCGCACATGATCGACATGCCCTTCACGTTGTTGTCGGTGGCGTGGGCGGTGAGTTACCTGTTGGCGGCGCGGTCCGGCCTGCGGCGCACCTGGCTAGGCGAGGCGGCGGTGTTTGGGGTGGGGGGGCTGGCGCTGGGGATGGCGCGGGCCACCAACACCTGGGACTATCCGCTCTTCCTGATCCTGGGGGTGCTGGCGGTGGGCCTGGGCGAGTGGTTGCGCCGGCCGGTGCTCTCGCGGGCCTTGCTGTTCAACGTGGGCGGGCGGCTGGTGCTGCTGCTGCTGTTGGTGCTGCTGGCCTACCGGCCATTCGACCAGTGGTTCTCGGCGGCGTATGGCGAGCTGGACCGGTTTGAGAACAACCACATCCCAATCGCGGCCTACCTGTACATCCACGGGCTGTTCCTATTCATCCTCGCCAGCTACCTGGCCTGGGAGACGCGCCGCTGGCTGGCCGAAACGCCTGCCACCGTGCTCACCCGCGCTGGCGACTGGCTGCCCATCGCGCTGCTGCTGCTGTTCGTGCTGGCGGCGGGAGTGGTGGTGTTGTGGTACGTCTTCGACATCCACGCCGGCATCATCATCCTGCCGCTGATGGCGTGGGCGGGATTGCTGCTGCTGCGCTCGGCGGACGATCTGCCGCTGACGCGGCGCGTGGCGCTGTTCCTCACCGGCACGGCGCTGGCGGTGACGCTCTTCGTGGAGCTGTACACCCTCGAAGGCGACCGCATGAACACCATCTTCAAGTTCTACATCCAGGTGTGGGTGCTGTTCAGCGTGGCGGCGGGCGCGGCGCTGGCCTGGCTGTGGGCCGACCTGCCCCGGTGGTCGGGCGCGTGGCGCGCGGGCTGGACGGGCGCGCTGGCCTTGCTGGTGACGGCCGCCGCCGCCTACACCGTCACCGCGACGGCCGCCAAGGTGCGCGACCGCTTCCCCGCCTTCACCGCCATCCCCGACAGCGGCTGCGCGCCCCTGCCGGGCATGACGGAGCCGAACACCCGCAGCCTGCCGCCCGAGGAGCAGCCGCACAGCTTATACGGGCTGGACTACATGACCTGGGGCGCTTATTGTGACCACGAGTCCTTCCTGCCGCTGGCTTACGACCACAACGCCATCCGCTGGCTCCAGGACAACGTGGTGGGGTCGCCCGTCATCGTGGAGGCGCAGTCGTTCGATTTGTACCGCATGTCCAGCCGCTATGCCTGGAACACGGGTCTGCCGGACGTGGTGGGCTGGGACTATCACACCCGCCAGCACAACGCCGCCGTGCCGACCGAGTTCGTCACCGCGCGCGGCTACGAGATCATTGACTTCTACACCACAGCCTCGCTCGACACCGCCCTTCAATTCCTGGCGAAGTACGACGCGCGCTACGTGATCGTCGGGCCGATGGAGCAGGCCTACTATGCCGGCACGGGCGGTCTGGCGAAGTTCGACGCGCTGGCCTCGCGCGGCGACCTCGCTATTGTCTACACTAACCCGGGCGTGACCATCTACGCCGTGCCCGGCGAGCCGCTGGCGGGGCAATGATGGTGAGTGTCAGGTGTCAAGGGTCAAGTATCAGGAGGCCCATCTGCGGTCGTCCTTGTGAGCCTTTCACGCATCACGTTTCACGCTTCAAGTATGCGCGCTGACCTGCTTTCATTCTTCATCTGGTACCTCGCCGCCACCGTCGCGGGCCTGCTGGCGCTGCCGGTGACATTCCGCCTGTTCCGCCGGCTGCCCGACCGGGGCTACGCCTTTGCCCGGCCGCTGGGCCTGCTGCTGGTGGGCTATGTATTCTGGCTGCTTGGCTCGCTGGGCTTCCTGCGCAACGATGTGCCAGGCATCTTGTTCGCCAGCGTGCTGGTGGGCGGGCTGGGAGCGGCGTGGCTGGGGCGCGGCGGTTTGGCGGAACTGCGCGACTGGCTCAGTGCCCAACGCCGGCTTGTGCTGGGCGTCGAAGTGCTGTTCCTGGCGGCTTTCGGGCTGTTGGCCTGGCTGCGGGCCTTCAACCCCGAAATCCTTGGCACTGAGAAGCCGATGGAGTTCATGTTCATCAACAGCATCCTGCGCAGCCCGGCCTTCCCGCCGCAGGACGCCTGGCTCTCCGGCCATGCCATCAGCTACTACTACTTCGGCTATGTCATCATCGCCGCGCTGGCCCGCGTCACTGCCACCGACTCGGCCGTGGCTTTCAACCTGGGGCTGGCCCTGCTCTTTGGGCTGACGGCCGTGGCGGCGCAGGGGGTGACGTTCAATCTGATTGCGCTTGCCCGACCTACCCCCCCCGTCCCCCCCTCCCTGAAAGGGAAGGGGGGCGACCAATCTACCGGGCCGGCTGACAAGGGCGTTCGTGTCGCTGGCCGTCCGATTCCCCCCTTCCCTGGCAGGGAAGGGGGGTCAGGGGGGTTAGGTCGGCATTTCCTCCCCTCCCTCCTCGGCCCGCTGCTGGTCCTCGTCGCCGGCAACTTCTATGGCGTGGCTCAGTTGGCGTACGTCAATGGCTGGTTCGCCAACACGAGCATTCCGGCGGTGCGTTACTACTACGGCGCGGGCGATCCCGCGAACGAGGGCCTCAGCGCCGAGGCCAGCCCGCCCTTGCCCGCCGACCAAGACTTCCCCGGTCTGCGCGTGGGCGCGGTCAACGTCTGGGACTGGCTTGACCTGAAGCTGGCGCAGGAGCCGCCGCCGGTGCGCGAGGGCTTCACCTGGGACGTGGGCGGCAATTGGTTCTTTGGGGCGCGCGTGGTGCACGACCGCAACCTGTCAGGCCAGGAAGTGGAAGCCATTGACGAGATGCCGGCCTTCTCCTTCATCCTGGGCGACATGCACCCACATGTCCTTGCGTTGCCGTTCGTGGTGGTGGCGATTGGGCTGGCGCTGGAGTGGCTGTTGTGGGGGTGGGGGGCGGTGGGGAAGATAACGGAGAGGGGAGAAAGACCGACGAAGGACGAAGGACGAAAGACGAAGCTCACCGGGGGTAGCGAGGGGCGCCGAATGCCTGGCGGGGATCGGCGGCTGCGCTGGCAGGAGGAGCGGAGGGTGGATGGGCGCGGGGAAGAAGCTGCTGCGGCTGTGGCCTCTACTTTGGAGAGTGACGCCGCCGAATCGCGCCAGGCCTCGCCTATGCAGTCGGACGATGATGCCCCATTGGACTTAATGGCGCTCATGCCTCGCTTGCCCTTTGGCCGCCGGATGCCTGGGGCCGGTCGCCAGCCAACCGAGGCGTTGACCGGGGAGTCCGCCGTTGGCGATGCCTCACCGGATGCCAGCAGACCGTCTCCCATTGCCGAAGACGCCCCGTCGGGTGCCAGTCGTCCGCCGTCGGTCGCCGGTCGACCGTCGTCGGACTCTCCGATCTCCCGTCCTCCGTCCTCCGTCCTTCGTCGTTCGTCTCTGGTAGTTCGCCTCCTGCTCTCCTCCCTCCTCCTCGGCGCACTCGCCTTCCTCAACACCTGGGACTTCCCGATCTACCTGTTCCTGGTGCTGGCGGCACTGGCCTTGGGGATTGGGCTGCGGGAGGGCTGGGCGGCGGTGGCGCGCGACTGGTGGCGGTTGGGCGCGCTGGGCGTGGGGTTGGCTGTCGGCGCGGTGCTGCTCTACTTCCCGTTCTATCTCACCTTCCAATCGCAAGCCGGCGGCATCCTGCCCAACCTGATCTGGCCCACGCGCTTCCAGCAGAGCGTGGTCTTCTTTGGGCCGGTGTTGGTGCTGGCCGCAATGTACATGGGCTGGCTGGCATGGCGCGGCTGGCGGATACTGGACCGGCGGGCGGCGGTGTGGGCGGGCGCCGGCATCGTGGGCGTGCTGGTGCTCGTAGTGGCGGCGTTGGCCATTGCGGGCCTCAGCAGCCCCAGTTTGGGCGGGTACATTGACGGCGCCATTGCGCCCCTCACGCGCGACGCGGCCTTTCAGCTTATGCTGGTGCGCCGCCTGGTGGATAGCCTCGCGACCATCTTCCCCGCTGTCCTGATCGGCCTGGCCGTGGGGTTGGGGGTAGGGGTGCTGCGGCGTATTAGGGAGACCGAACCTGTCGCCGCTGAGGAAGTCGCCGAACCGGAGCCGGCCGAGGCGGTGGCTGAGGGCGGGGCTGCGCCTGCGCGCCCCTGGCGCCGCCGTGGCCTCGCGCGGCTCGCCCGGGGACCGGCCGTCGCGGCCCGTCCCCTGCTTGGCGGCGAGCGGCTATTGGCCTCGCCTGCCGTGCTGATGGCGCTGGCGATGCTGCTCACCGGCGCGCTGCTGATGCTGGGGCCGGAATGGGTGTACCTGCGCGACAACTTTGGCTGGCGCATGAACACCATCTTCAAGTTCTATTTCCAGACCTGGACTCTATGGGCGCTGGCGGGCGCGTTTGGGCTGTGGCATTTGTTCCAGCACGCGCGCGCGGCCGGTCGCTGGGCGGCGGGCATTACGGCGGGCGTGGTCATCACCTTTAGCCTGATTTACACCCTGCCGAGCCTGTACACCACCACCGCCGGCCTGGCCGGTCCGCCGACGCTGGACGGCATGGCCTGGTTCCGTGAACGCTACCCGGACGAGTGGGCGGCGATTGAGTGGCTGCGCGCCAACGCCGAAGGCTCGCCCGTCATCGCCGAGGCGGTGGGCGGCGCCTACCAGCCGAACGAGAGCACCATCTCGATGGGCACCGGGCTGCCGACGCTCATGGGCTGGAGCAACCATGAGAGCCAGTGGCGCGGCGAGTACTTCAGCGAGGTCGCGGGCCGCTCCGCCGAGGTGCAGTCGCTGTATCAGGTCCGCGATTGGAACACCGCCCTGGCAATTCTGGACCGCTACGACATCGAGTACGTGGTGGTCGGCAATCAGGAGCGCAGCCGGTATAATCCAGTGTACGAGCCCAAGTTCGACCTGTATATGGACACCGTATTAGAGGCCGGCAACCTGACCCTGTACCGCCGCAAGCCGGACCTGACCCAATGAAACGCCAACTCCCCGGCCTGACCCCATGACCGACCGCCGCCCTGTTCTGACCCTTGAAACCGCGCTCTACGCTGGGCTGTTCCTGCTGGCGCTGGGCCTGCGCCTGCTGGACCTGGGCGCGCATCCGCTGAACGACCTGGAGGCGCGCGAAGCGCTGACGGTGCTGGCCCGCCTGCGCGGCGCCGCGCCCGATGCCGGCCTGGCGCCCTCCAGCGCCGCCTATTTCTTCTTCACCTTCTTGGCCTTTCTGGTGGCGGGCGCCAGCGATGCGGCCGCGCGCTTTGGCCCGGCGCTGGCCGGTGCCCTGCTGGTGCTGACGCCGATGCTGTTCCGCGAGCACCTGGGCCGCGCCGCCGCGCTGACCGCCAGCGCCCTGCTGGCGCTCTCCACCGGCCTGCTGGCAGCCTCGCGCAGCGCAGATGGCGCGCTCTTTGCGGTGCTGGGGCTGGCCGTGGCTGCCGGTGCGCTGGGGCGGCATGCGCGCGGCGAGGGCCGAGTGTGGCTCTTCGTTTCTGCGGCGGCCTTGGGCTTGGGGCTGGCTGGCGGGCGCACCTTCGTGCTGGGCCTGCTGGCGCTGGTGCTCACCCTGCTCATCTTACGCTGGACGCAGGCGGAGCGCCGGGCCGGGCTGGGCCCGGTGTGGGCAGCCGTGTGGGCCGAGCGCCGCGCCTATGGCCTCACCCTCATCCTGAGCGCGCTGCTGATCTCCACCGTTGGTCTCACCTATCTGCGCGGTCTGGGCGCGCTGCTGGATGGCCTCATCCGCGGGGTGGGGGGCTTTGTGCCGGGGGCGGGCGGCCGCCTGCCGCTGGAAGTGCTGCTATTCATCCTCGTGGACGAGCCGCTGCTTGTGGTCTTTGGGATTGTGGGCGCGGTGCGGGCGTTCCGCGCGGGCAACGCGTTTGCCCAGGCGCTGGCATGGCTGGCGCTGGTGGCGCTGGCGCTGGTCGTGCTGCACAGCGGGCGCAGCCTGGCCGATGTGGTGTGGGTCTCGGCCCCGCTGGCGCTGCTGGCTGGCTGGGCGCTGATGGATCTGTTGGAGGGCCTGGGCGAGCGCAGCGAGTGGCCGCTGGCCGTGGCACAAGGCGTGGTGACCCTGGCGCTGGTGGGCTTTGCGCTGCTGAACGTGGCCGCCCTGGCGGAGCTGGCCGAGCGCAGCCCTGGCGGCTTCACGGCCTTTCAAACGACGATCATGGGGCGCCAGGTGGAGGTACCGGCCGTGGCGCAGATGGGCATCGTAGTGCTGGCCGTCGTGCTGGTGTTCGTCATCGCCTATCTGTTGTCGCTCGGCTGGTCGGCGCGGGCGGCGCGGCTGGGGCTGGTCTCGGCGTGGGCGGGCGTGCTGGCGGCGGCCACGCTGGGCGCGGGTTGGGGGGTGACACAGGCGCGGCCCGGCAGCCCCGGCGAACTATGGTGGGCGCGCACGGCCTCGCCCGAGGTGGCGTGGCTGATGGACAGCCTGGGGGCTGTCTCCAACTACGCGGTGGGCAACACGACGGACGTCGAAGTGACGGTGGCGGCTTCGCCCAACGGTCTGCTGGCGTGGGCGCTGCGCGACTTCCCCAACGCCACGTTTGTGGACCGGCTGGACCCGGTGATCCAAAGCCCGGTCGTCATCGCGCCGCTCAGCACCGAGCATCCCACCCTCGGCTCAGCGTACGTGGGCCAGGACTTCTATGCCAGCGCCACCTGGTCGCTCGACCTGAGCATCACCGAATGGGTGACCTGGCTGGCCTACCGCGCCACGCCCACCCTGGCCGCCGAGCCGGTGATCCTGTGGGTGCGGCAGGATGTGGCCCAATTGCAGAGCACGGGTGAATAGTGCCGCCTTCGATGATCGCCATTGACGGGCCGGTGGCCTCCGGCAAATCCTCCATCGGCAAGCGGCTGGCCGAGCGGCTGGGCTATCTCTTCTTCGACACCGGCGTGATGTACCGCGCCGTGACCTTTCTGTGCCTGGATGAGCTGGGCAGCGCCGGCGACGAGGAGGCGGTGACGGCCCTGGCGCGCCGCGCCCACATTGACGTACTGCCGCCCACCGTGGCGGATGGGCGCGACAACACCGTGCTGGCCGCCTTTGCGCCGCCCGGCGGCGACGCCTCCACGCCGGAGGCTGTGGCGCGCGACATTACCTGGGCCATTCGCGGGCGGGCGGTCGAAGGCAGCGTCTCGCTGGTGGCCGCCATCAGCGCCGTGCGCGAAGTCCTGACCGCCCAGATGCGGCGCGTGGGGTTGCGCGGCAACGTCGTGATGGTGGGCCGCGACGTCGGCACCGTCATTCTGCCCGAAGCCGACCTGAAGATCTTCATGACCGCCAACGTCGAGACCCGCGCCCGCCGCCGCTTCGAGGAAGTGCGCGCCCGGGGCGAGACCCGCGCCTACGACGACATCCTCGCCAACTTGCGCGAACGCGACCGCATCGACTCGTCGCGCGCGATTGCCCCGCTGCGCGCCGCCGAGGATGCGGTGATGCTTGACACCTCGGATTTGTCCATTGACGAGGTGATTGGCCGGATCGAGGCGCTGGCCGCCGGACGATAGCACTGCTCGCGAGCGCGGGTCAGCCGGCGCCCTCGGCTTCGACGCTTGCGCGCCGACCAGCATACATGCCCACGCGCCGTACCTTTCTGAATCGCGTTTTCTCTGCCCTCTCCCGCCTCCTCGCCCGGTTGCTCCTCCGGCTCAAGGTGCAGGGCGTAGAGAGTATCCCCCTCACTGGGCCGGTGCTGTTGACCATGAACCACCTGGGCGGTGCCGACCCTATCTTGTGCATCGGTTTCGTGCCGCGCGCGTTGACGGTCACCGGCAAGGTAGAGATTCTGGGCTGGCGCATTCTGGGGGCCGTGGCGCGCGTATATGGAATGATCCCGCTGCGGCGCGGTGAGCCTGACCGGGCGACCCTTAAGCGCCTGTTGGGAGTATTACAGTCAGGCGGCGCGCTGCTGATTGCGCCGGAGGGCCGCGAGAGCCTGACGGGCGCGCTGGAGCAGGGCAAGACCGGCCCGGCCTTCCTGGCGCAGCACGCGGGCGCCCCGATCCTGCCGGTTGCCATCACCGGCACGGCCTGGCGGGATATTCTGCCAGCCTGGCGGCGGCTGCGGCGGCCCTGTGTTACACTCACCTTCGGGCCGGTGTATGCACTGCCAGCCGGCCTGGAGCGGCGCGCGGCCGCCGACGAGATCATGCAGCGCATCGCGGCGCTGCTGCCGCCCGAGTATCGAGGCGTATATGCCGGATAAGGCATTCTGGGATGGGCTGGACGCGCTTCTGGCCGTGCACCCCCTGCACATTGACCGGCCGCGCGGCTCAACGCATCCGCGTTATCCCAGCGTGCTTTACCCGCACGACTACGGTTACCTGGAGGGCACCCAGGCCGCCGACGGTGGCGGGATTGATGTGTGGGTGGGGAGCCAGGCCGAGCGAGTGATCACGGGTGTGTTAGCGACGGTGGATGGCGAGAAACGCGACGTGGAAATCAAGATACTGCTGGGTTGCACGCGGGCCGAGGCACACCGGCTGCGCGACTTTCACACCAGTGGCCGGCAAGCGGCGCTGTTGGTATTGAGGAACCCTGATGGCGAATGACGAATTGGCACGCGAGCTGGCGGAGCAGGGCCGCGCCGAGACACGCCGGCCCGCCTACGACCATGCCCGCCACGAGCCCATGCGGCGCATCCTGCGCTGGATGATCACCAACATCGGCTGGCGGGTGTTCGCGCGCGTGGACTACGACCGCATCACCGGACTCGAACACCTGCCCAAGACTGGCGCCGCCATCTTGATGATCAACCACATCGCCTTCATCGATCCCATCGTCGTGCTGGGCAACCTGCCCCGCAACGTGGTGCCGCTGGCCAAGGCCGAAGTGTACCGCTATCCGATCTGGGGCATCTTCCCCAAGCTGTGGAACGTTATCCCCGTGCACCGCGAGGAGTTGGACCGGCGCGCCCTGGAGCGCGCCCTGCAAGTGCTGGCCGCCGGTGAGGTCATCCTGATGGCGCCGGAGGCCACGCGCCACCCTGAACTTGGGCAGGCGCGTGAGGGCGTCGCCTACCTGGGCTACAAGAGCGGCGCGCCCATCGTCCCGGTGATGATCGAGTCCACCCCTGGCTACCCCACGCTGGTGGGGCCGTGGAACCGTAACAAGCCGGGGGCCTGGTTCCGGCTGGGGCGGCCGTTCCGCTTCAAGCACACCAGCGGCCGCCCGCGCCGCGAGCAATTGCGGCTGATGACGGACGAGGCCATGTATCAGTTGGCCGCCATCTTGCCCGAATACCGGCGCGGCTTCTACGGCGACCTGTCCCAAACGACGACCGAGACCATCGAACTGCTGTAGTCCCGGCCGAGCGCGGCCCGCGCCGCCATGTCCAACCTGTCTCACCGACTGTATCGCTGGCTGCGGCCGCACTTCTACGACCTGGGGATCCTTCATCTTCTTCGCCGGCTCATCCCCACGCGCCGCCGCTGGGTTCTGGCCGACCGGCTAGGCTTGGCCGGCTTTCAGATTGTGGAGGCTACCGGCCATCGCTTGCCGCCCGCCCGCGCCCGCACCCTGGCCGGGCCGCGGCGGGTGCAGCGCATTGACGGCCTCAACCTGGCCGGCGACCTGCGCGCCGACACCGGCCTGAGCGAGGTGACACGCCAGACGCTGGCGGCCTTGCGCGCCGCTGGTCTGGGCGTGAGCTACACCGAAATTGTGGTTGGCCCGCCCAGCCGGAGCCAACCCGTGGCGGACGGGCTGCCCGCGGGCGCGCCGTATGACATCAGCCTGGTGGACGTGCTGTTCTTCCAGTTCTACGACCGGATGATGGAAGCGCCGCCGGAACTGCTGGCCGGAAAATACGTCATTGCCTATTGGGCTTGGGAACTGCCCCGCTTCCCGGCCCTATCGCCGACCACGTACAAGCTGATGGACGAAATCTGGGTGTACAGCGAGTTTGTGCGGGAGAGCCTGAGCCAGGCAAGCCCGGTGCCAGTGATTACGATGCCTCCGCCAGTGGATGTCGCGCCGGTACAGCCACACCCCCGGGCCGAGTTTGGCCTGCCCGGCGACCGCTTCATCTTTCTGTTCTCGTTCAGCCCGGCCTCGGTCACGGCGCGCAAGAACCCGTTCGGCGTGATCGAGGCCTTTCGCCGCGCGTTTGGGCGGCCCGCGGCGGGGCCGCTGCTAGTCATCAAGACCCATCACCTCAATTCGCTGCTGGATACCACTTCGCTGGCCCGCGACTTGCGGGCGGCAATCGCCTCGGTCGGCGGCCGGCTGATCGAAGACAATCTCACGCGTGAGCAGATGACGGGCCTGTTGGACTGCTGCGACTGCTACGTCTCGCTGCACCGGTCGGAGGGCTTCGGGCTGGGCATGGCCGAGGCAATGGCGCTGGGCAAGCCCGTCATCGGCACCGGCTACTCGGGCAATACCGAATTTATGCTGCCGAACAATAGCTGGCTGGTGCGCCACGGGTTGCGGGCAATCACGCCGGAAGACCATCGTTATCAACCCGAGTTGAGCAACATATATCCCGCCGGGCAAATGTGGGCCGAGCCAGACCTTGACCATGCGGCCGAGTTGATGCGGGCCGTGTATGCCGATCCTGCTCGCGCCGCGGAAGTGGGCGCCGCCGCCGCCCAGCACATGCAGCGCCACTTCAGCCCCCAGGCCGCTGGGGCCCGCATTGTCAAGCGGCTGGGCGCGATTTCCGCCAGCACTGGCAATGGGCCGGCAACCGCATGACGACCAAGGAACCAACGCCGCGCCGCACCTCCGGTCTCGTCCGGGCCGTCGAGCCTGACTCGGTGGCGGATGAGCTGGGCCTGCGCCCGGGCGACCTGCTCCTGGCCGTCAATGGCCATCCGGTGGAGGATGTGATTGACGTCCAGTTCTACGCGGCAGAGGATGAAGTGATCCTGGAGTTTGAGCGCGATGGCAGCCGCCACAGCATCGCGGGCGGGCGTGCCGAGGGCCAGCCGCTTGGCCTGGAGTTCGAGCATCCCACGTTCGATATTGACATCCGCCGGTGCAATAACCTGTGCCCGTTCTGCTTCGTCCTCCAGACCGCGCCCCGCATGCGGCGCACCCTGTACATCAAGGACGACGACTACCGCTACTCGTTCCTGTTCGGCCACTTTGTCACCCTGACCAATCTGAGCGACCACGACTGGGATCGGATCGAGACCCAGCACCTGTCGCCGCTGTACGTGTCGGTCCACTCGACTGACTTGGAGAACCGGCGCGCCTGCCTGGCGAACCCCAAGGCCCCGGACGTGATGCCCCAACTGCGCTGGCTGGCCGAGCGCGGCATCGAAACGCACACCCAGCTTGTGCTTACGCCCGGGCTGAACGACGGCCGCTGGATGGACAAATCTATCCGCGACCTGGCCGAGTTATTCCCGGCGGTGCGGTCGGTGAGCGTGGTGCCGGTCGGGCTGACGAAGCACCACAAGTATGGGCACCGCACCCACACCCGCGCCGAGGCCGAGGCCGTGCTGGACGCGCTTGAGCGCTGGCAGGCCCAGTTCCTGGACCGCTTGGGCGTGCGCTTTGCTTATCCGACCGACGAGTGGTTCCTGGTGACGGGCCGGCCAGTGCCCGCGCGCAAGTATTACGACGGCCTCGACCTGGTTGAGAACGGCCTCGGAATGGTGCGGGCGTTTCTGGACGATTGGCGAAGTGTTAGACGGGAAATAAGGGAACTCGGGGAAATAAAGGGAAATACGCGTGACGCCACGCTCGTCACCGCCACCCTGTTCGAGCCGGTGCTGCGCAAGACGGCGGCGGAGTTCGACCGGCTGGCGGGGACGCGGCTGACGGTAGTGGGCGTGCGCAACGAGCGGCTTGGGCACGGCATCACGGTGGCGGGGCTGTTGATGGGCGCCGACGTCATTGCTCAACTAGAGGGGCGCGATTTGGGCGCGTACGTCGTCCTGCCGCGGGTGATGTTCGATCATCCGCAGGGCATCAGTCTGGACGACATCTCGCCGCTGACCATCGCGCAGCGGCTGGGGCGGCCGGTGTTTCTGGCGGACGCCATGGGCGACGTATTCGATGCCTTCACCGGCGCGAACCCCCTGCGCATCACGCCCGACCAGGACGTCATCCCCGTCGAAGTGATGCGGGCCGGCGGCTGGGCCGTCGAGAAGTATCTGTGAAACGTAGGTCATTCGCCCGTTGACGCCCTGCACCCAGCCGGTATAATCCTCTTCGTCCGTCGTCCGTCGTCCGTCGTCCGTCGTCCGTCGTCCGTCGTCCGTCGTCCGAAAGGAGGCTCACCACAACCATCACGGGGAACGAGAGCGCATGGCCTGGCCTGCCGCGGCGCGGCACGCCAGGTGACGAGGTGGCGGTTCCTGCCATAGGGCAGTGCTAAGGCGGCCAATCCTGGCCGCCGAAAAGCGAGACATCAGCGGAAGCCGCCGAGGGCCCCCACGGCCCTCATCTACTCCCCCACAACAAGCACACCCCATAAACCCCCGGGCGACCGGGGCATAACGGGTGGGCGGTGGAAAGCCAGGGACTCAAGAGACACAAGGAACTCAAGCGCCACATCACTGGCCGGCTTGAGCAAACTGTGCCTGTCTGCTTGACCGGCCCTGCATACCCAACTCACAAGTCTTATTTCGGCACGCACAACGGCCTGGGAGGCGCCTGAGTCCCCAGAGTCCCCTCAGTCCCCAGGCTGGCGGACGGGCTGTGCCGGACACCCTAGCTTTGCCTTGGAGGCTACCTCATGTGCGGCATCGTGGGTTACGTCGGAGCGCGGGAGGCCGCGCCATTGATCCTGGAGGGCCTGCGCCGGCTGGAGTATCGCGGATACGACTCGGCCGGGCTGGCAGTCATAGAGAACGGGCAGGGCGCACGGATTGTCGTGCGGCGCGACGTGGGCAAGCTGAGCAACCTGGAGCGCCTGCTGGGCGAACAGCCGGTAGCGGGTCGTGTGGGCATCGGTCACACGCGCTGGGCCACGCACGGGGCGCCCTCGGCCCGCAACGCCCACCCCCACATCGGCATGACGGGCGACGTCGTAGTGGTCCACAACGGCATCGTGGAGAACTACGCCGCCCTGCGCGAGGAATTGGCGGCCGAGGGCAGCGTCTTCAACTCGGACACCGACACGGAGGTCATCGCCCATCTGGTGGAGCGCTACCTGGCCGGCGGGGAGCGGTTGGAGGCCGCGGTGCGCCAGACCCTGGCCCACTTGCAGGGCGCGCATGGGATCGTCGTCATGTCGTCGCGCGAACCGGACAAGCTGGTGGCGGCCCGCATCGGCAACGCCGGGGGCGTCACCCTGGGCGTCGGGCAGGGCGAAATGTTCGTCGCCAGCGACATCCCCGCCATTCTGGAGCACACGCGGCAGATCGTGTTCCTGGAGAGCCGGCAGATGGCGGTGGTGCGGCGAGACGGCTACGCCGTAACCACGCTGGCTGGCGCGCCGGTGGCGGCGGAGGTGCACACCATCGCCTGGGACCCCGTGGCGGCGGAGAAGGGTGCGTACAAGCACTTCATGCAAAAGGAGATCTTCGAGCAGCCGCGGGCGCTCGCGGACACCATCGGCGGACGGGCCGATTTTGAGCAGGGCCGCGTGAGCTTGCCCGACCTCAACCTGACGCCCGAACTGGCGCAGCGGCTGCAAAAGCTCGTCATCGTGGCCTGCGGCACCTCGGCCTACTCGGGCCTGGTGGGCAAGAGCCTGGTAGAGCGGCTGGCGCGCCTGCCGGTCGAGGTGGACATCGCCTCGGAGTTCCGCTATCGCGACCCGCTCGTGGGTCCGGATACGGCCGTGCTGGCCATCACCCAGTCCGGCGAGACGGTGGACACTTTGGCCGCGATGGAGGAAGCGCGCGGCAAGGGCGCAGTGCTGTGGAGCATCGTCAACGCCATCGGGTCGCAGGCGATGCGCGTGGCCGACGGGCACATCACCATGCAGGCCGGCCCGGAGATTGGCGTGGCTTCCACCAAGGCGTTCACGGCCTCCATCGTGGATCAGTACCTGTTAGCGTGCCTCCTGGGCGAGTTGCGGGGCACGCTCACCGGCGCGGCGCTGCGGCAGCGTGTGGACGACTTGGCCCGTCTGCCGGACCTGGTGGGCCGGGCGCTGGAGCAGGATGAGGCCATCCAGGCGCTGGCGCGGGAGCTGATGCACACCCGGCACTTCCTCTACCTGGGGCGCGGGCTGAACGTGCCCATCGCCTACGAAGGCGCGCTCAAGCTCAAGGAGATTTCCTACATTCACGCCGAGGGCTATGCCGGCGGCGAGATGAAGCATGGCCCCATCGCGCTGATTGACCGGGAGATGCCGGTGCTGGCCCTGGCGACGCGCGATCCCGTGTACGACAAGATGATCAGCCAGATCGAGCAGGCCAAGGCGCGGGGCGGGCTGGTGATCGCCGTGGCGCACGCGGGCGACGACTTCATCCTCAGCAAGGCCGACCGGGCGTTAGTGGTGCCGGAAGCGCCCGAGCTGCTGCAGCCGGTGGTCAACGTGATCCCGCTGCAACTGCTGGCCTATCACATCGCCGTGCTGCGCGGCTGCGATGTGGACCAGCCGCGCAACCTCGCCAAGAGCGTGACGGTGGAGTAAGGCTCGCCGAAGCCTGCCCTGAGCCGCCGCCAGCACCACCCGGCCTAGTGGGTGGAGCGTTGGCGGCGGCCGCGGCGGGTGCGGGGCGCGGCCACGGCGCCCGCGCCAGCGGGCTGATGGTGGCCGCGCTGGGCGGGCGTGGCGCCGGTGTGAGGCGCGTGCGCGGCAGCCGCTGGCTGAGCGTGCGGCTGGCGGCTGACGGCAGGTGTGCTGCTCGTCTTGGGGCGGGCGGGTTGGTGCCCATTGGCCGGGCGGCCTTGCGGCTGGGGGTTGGACCCTCGTTGGCCCTGCGGGCGCGGCGCGCGGCCATTCTGGGGCCGGCCAAAGTGCGGGCGCGGCGGGGCCGGGGGGCGCTCGTCGCGGGCGGCATAGTCGAAGTCGGGGAGCTTGACGCGCTCCAGCCTGCTCTTGAGGGCGCGCTCGATGTCGCGCACCATGTCGGCATCGTCGGACGTGGTTAGGGTGAAGGCGTCGCCGGTGCGGGCGGCGCGGCCCGTGCGCCCGATGCGGTGGGTATAGGCATCCACGGTGTCGGGGATGTCGTAGTTGATGACGTGCGAGATCAGGGCGATGTCGAGGCCGCGGGCGGCGATGTCGGTGGCGACCATGATCTGGTACGACCCGTCGCGGAAGCCCGCCATCGCCTTCTGGCGTTGGTTCTGCGACAGGTTGCCCTGGAGCGCCGTGGCCGCGAAGCCGGCGGCCTTGAGCTGCTGGGCCACGCGCCGGGCGCGGTGTTTGGTGCGCGTGAAGATCAGGACGCTCTCGGTATCGGTGCCGGCCAGCAGGCGCAGCAGCAGGGGCGTTTTGAGGTGCGCCGGGACGGGGTAGAGGGCGTGGGCCACCGTCTCCAGCGGCTTCTCGAAGGCCACTTGCACCGTTGTGGGCTGGTGGAGGATGTCGTGGGCCAGCTTGCGGACGTCGTCGGGCATGGTGGCGCTGAAGAGCAGGGTTTGGCGCTGCTTGGGGAGGTGGGCCAGGATGCGGCGGATGTCGGGCAGGAAGCCCATGTCAAACATCCGGTCGGCCTCGTCGAGCACCAGCACTTCCAGCCCGCTGAGGGTGATGGTCTTCTCGCGGATATGGTCGAGCAGGCGGCCGGGGCAGGCCACCACGATCTCCACGCCGGCCCGCAGTTTGGCGATCTGGTTGTTCATGCTCACGCCGCCGTAGACGGTGGTGGAGCGAATGCGGGTGTGCGCGCCCAGGTCGCGGATGGCGTCGTTGATCTGCTCAGCCAGCTCGCGGGTGGGGGCGATGATGAGGGCCCGCACCCGCCCGCGTGGACCGGTGAGCAGCCGCTGGAGGATGGGCAGGACGAACGCGGCGGTCTTGCCAGTGCCGGTTTGCGCCAGGCCGATGAGGTCGCGCCCGGCGGTGACCGGGGGGATGGCCTGGACCTGGATGGGGGTGGGGGTCTCGTAGCCGAGGGCGGTGACGCCCTGGGCGATACGGGAATCGAAGTTGAAACTGGAAAAGCTCACTGAGAATGCTCCTGGCTAAACGGGGAGCCAAGTGTCAATCTCAGCCCTGCCGTGGTGAATGAAGGCAGCATTTTACCATAAAGCAGGTTGGCTGGCGGCACTTGCGCTTGCGCGGCCCTTTGACCTGACTATACTTAGCGTAACCGCTCCTGTGAGATTGTAACTTGACCACAAACCGCGCCGCCGCCGCCCACGACCAGGACCGCTCCCCGCGCACCCGCCAACCGGAGCGGGTCAGCCGGGCCGCCGCGCCGCGCGGCCACGCGCCCGCGACGCTGGCGGCGCAGCGCACCGTGGCCGACCCCACGACCGCCAGACCGGCTGAAATCCTGGCGCTCCAGAAGACCTACGGTAATCGAGCCGTATCCGGCCTGTTGGGCGGGCAAATGCAAGCCAAGCTGATGGTTGGCCCGGCGGGCGACGCCTACGAACAGGAAGCGGACCGGGTGGCGGCGCAGGTGATGCGCATGCCGGCGCCCAGGCCGCCAAGCCCGCGGCCGGCGGTGGGGCGGTTGGCTGGCGCATACGAGCCCGACATTCAGGCCCAGCCGCTGGCGGCGACCATCACCCCGCTGGCGCAGCGCGCCGCTGGCCCGGCCGCCCCAGCCAGGGGCGATGATCCGGGGGCGGGCTTCGAAGCCGGGACCGACGTAGAAAGCCGCCTGAGCACGCAGCAAGGCACCGGCCAATCCCTCAGCGGCGAAGTGCGGGCCTTCATGGAGCCGCGCTTCGGCGCCGACTTCAGCGGGGTGCGGGTTCATACCGGGACCGAGGCGTCGCAATTGAACCGGCAGCTTTCGGCCCAGGCCTTCACCCATGGGCAGGACATCTACATGGGGGAGGGCAAGTACAACCCCGGCTCCACCGACGGGCGCCACTTGCTGGCGCACGAATTGACGCACGTGGTGCAGCAGACGGGCGGGGGCGCCGCCGCTCAGACGAAACTCCAGCGCAAGATCGGCTTCGAGTTTGAGATGAACCACTGGGCCACCTGGCAGGCGGTGCCGGCGGATGCGGTGGATGATCAGACCGAGATCAAGACTCGGGCGGCGCAATCGCGCGAGGAGTATCGCGAGGCGGTCCGGGCGGAGGACGAAAACCGCAGCAAGTGGAAGCGGCTGCCGAAGGGCGCCATCATGGTGGAGAATGGCAACCTGGAGCTGACGGCGGACGACTGGGGCAATGGGAGCGATCTTGAGCTGCGCTCCAAGGCCATGGACGAGACGGACGCGGGAACGGTGGCGGCCACCGCCGGATTGGTCGGGGACTCGCTGGACGAGATGGGCGTCGAAATGCGGGCGGCGGCGCGAGCCTATCATCAGCTTCGGGCGCGCGACCTGACGGGGGTGATCAAGCGGCCGGAAACGTTCTTGACGACGGTCAATCCGGACAAGAAGACGGGCAAGCCACAAATCACCACCGGTGTGCGGCTCGAAGCCCTGCCCAGCCTGATCCGAAACATGTTCCCCGACCCGGACGAGACGGCCGAAGAGCGCGGCCGCCGCGCCGAGGGCCGGCTGAAGGGGACAGGCTTCAATCAGGACACCCAGGAGGCGGGACCGCTGCTGACGATTATGGGCAACGCGCCGGGCAAGGCAGAACGCGCGCTTGCGTCCTACTTGGCGAAGCACAAACACGCGCCTACGCCGGCCTCCGACAAGCTGAAGGGCCTGACGGCACTGCTGATCGCCTATCTGGATATGGGCAAGAGCGGGCTGGTGCGCAGCTATGCCAAGACCATCGCGCCCATCATGGCCCGCACCGACTTCGCTACCATGTTCACCATGCTGCCGACCACTGAGCGCGACTACTACGCAGGCGACAGCGGCGGCAAGTTCGTTGACCTGCTGAAGGAAGCCGGATATAGCTGGTATGCCATGCGCGGCTCGATCTACAGCGGCGGCATCACCGAGAGCCAGGAGCCCAGCCAATGGTACCTGGACCTGAAGCGCAAGGACTGGCTCAAGAGCATGACGTCGAAGTCAACGGTAGAGACAGGGACCGACAAGCTCACCCCGGCGAACTACCCGACGGCGCAGGGCAAGGCCCAGATCGAGGGGCTGGGGTCGTATGCCGACCGCACCGACACGGTGAACACGGGCGCTGGCCCGATCGATGTGCCGATCTTGGAACTGCGGTCGTTGCCCACCATGGAACCCGATGTGTTCGCGGACATGGTCGTGAAGGTGGCGCGCCTGGTGGCATACCTGAACGAGGGCACAGACAAGACCCTGGGCGAAGCCTGACCTCAGCCGATTTCGTTCGTGAGCAACCCCCGCGCCGACGCCGTCCGCGACAAAGAGCATTCCCCGCGCACCCGCCAAACGGATCGGAGCGGTCCAGCAGCCGCGCCGCCCGTGTCTGCGCCGTCGAAAGCCGGCGTGCAGCGGGCGGTAGATAGCCCCGCTACCGCCGAGCCGGCGGAGATCCTCGCCCTCCAAAAATCTCACGGCAACCGCGCCGTCGCCGGGCTGCTGGCCGGGCGGGTGCAGGCCAAGCTGATGGTCGGCCCGGCCGATGATGCCTTTGAGCGCGAGGCCGACCACTTCGCCGACCTGGTCGTCACCGCACCCGAACCCGCCATCGCGCGGCAGCCCCTGGGACTAGACGAAGACGATACCGCCCAGCCCAAGACCAGCGTCCAACGCGAGATGGCGCTGGAGGAGGATGAACTGGCGCAGGCCAAGCTCCTCTCGAGAGCCCGCGTTCAACGCGCGGTTGATCTGGATGAGGACGAGGTTGAGGTGCCGCAGACGACGCCGACGGTGGACCGGGCTGACTTGCGTGAGGCCGCGGCCGACGAAGACGAGGATGCGCTGGTGCAGCGCGCGACGGCGCTGGAGGAGGAAGATGACTTGGCGCAAGCCAAGCCGCTAGCGGCCGGAGGCACGCCGTTGGTGCAGCGCGCCTCGGCTGAGGCCGGCTTCGAAGCCGAGCCAGACGTGGAGCGCCGGCTGCGCGCCCACGAGGGCGGGGGCCAGCCCTTGCCCAGCGGCACGCGCGACCACATGGAGCGGCGCTTCGGCGCGGACTTCAGCCCCGTGCGGGTTCACACCGGCACCGGCGCGGTGCAGCTTAACCGCGACCTGCAAGCACAGGCTTTTACCCACGGGTCCGACATCTACTTCAACGCGGGGAACTTCAATCCGGCCACCAAAGGCGGCCAGCATCTGCTGGCGCATGAGCTGACGCATGTCATCCAGCAAGGCGGCGCCGGAAGTGTGCGCTCGCTGCGGCGCGCGTCTGTCCAGCGGGCGTGGCAGCGCCAGGCCCGCCGCGGCGGGCTGGACCGGCTGGCGCCGCCGCCCGACGCGCGCGCGGCCTCGCTGGCCGTCAGCCGCGCGACGCCCGGCTTGCAGCGCAAGCGCGGCCTCGTGAGCATGAAGACCAACACCCGCGACTGGCGCGGGCCGCGGACCGATAACCTGGACGCCGATGCCAGGGCCGTGGAAAAAGCGCGCAAGGGACCGCAATTCACCAAGCTGGAGACGGTGGACTTGTACGACTCGCCCCAGGCGCACATCAGCGATTCGTCGGGCGCGATCTTGTGGAAGCGGATCAAGAGCGGCAAGGGCGCCAACCAGTACATCAAGAGCAGCAAGCTGATGGAGGGCATCGAGCCCGGCCAGTCGCCCAGCACCGAACCGGGCGACATGGGCACCAGCAAGGTCGGCAGCTTTGTGGATGCCACCACCTTTACCGGCGGGCTGGTGGGCAAGACGGACGACATGCTGTTCGAGATGGTCCGCGACCAATCCATGCAGGGCACACTCAGCTCGGGGCTGAACATCGCCGAGGGGGCGACCTGGGGCGGCGCGAGCCTGCTGGGCATGGCCTCCGCCCTGCGCGACCTGGCCGACGACGAGAAGTCGGCCTGGGACAAGGTGAGCGCCTACTTTACCCTGGTGGGCTCGATGGTGGGGGCGGCCGGCGGCTCGGCGCAGATCGCCAGCAGCCTGCTGGAGTCCGGCTCGACGTCGGCCTCGCAAGCCAGCACCACCAGCGGCTTTCTGCTTGGCTACCAGGACATGTTCAGCGGGCTGGCCAACGCCGTCAAGACGATCAAGGGCGTCGTGGACCTGATCAAGATGGTGGTCAACGACAAGAAGTACAGCGCGGGCCAGTATGTGAACACCGGCGGCGAACTGCTGACGGCCGGGCTGGAGACCGCCAAGAGCACGCTGCGGGCCATCCGGCACATCAACGAGGCGCTGTCGGGCTCGGTGGGCACGCAGTTCCAGCAGTTGATCCCGGGGCTTGACATTGCCATCGCCGCGGTCAAGTCCATCACGCAGGGCTACTATCTGGCCGTCTCGGCGGTGGAGCTGTCGCGGATGCACAAGCGCAAGCTGGAGTTGAACCAGGCGCTGGTGGACCAGGGCTACACGCCGGAGCAGGTGAAGTCGACCGGCAAGCAATACCGCACCGAGGAGGCCATGAGCGCCAAGCTGGCGCAGATGGTGGCCGAGAAGCAGGCCAAGATCGACGCGGCCCAAAAGAAACACGACAAGATCAAAGTGGAAGGCAGCCCGCGGCAGCAGGCCAGGGCGCGTGAAAAGCGCCAGGTGCTGGCCGAGAAGATCGCGGCCCTGAAGATCAAGAAGCAAAACTATCAGGACCGGCTAGACGAGCACACCCGGCGCGTGCAGTCAGCGGAGGCGGAGTCGGAGGGGCCGTCGCGCGGGGAGATGGAAGAGCGCGAGCTGTCGAGCGACCTGGCGATTGCCAACAAGCGGCGGGTGACGCGCCAGGCGGTGCACATCGCCATGAACCTGGTGCAGATTGCGGGGAGCATCGCCTCCATCGTCTCAGGCCCAGGGGCGCCCGCGGCGCTGGCGCTGAAGCTGAGCGCAGCCGGGGTGGATGCCAGCCTGCCCTTCTTCCGCTGGATCAAGCAGCGGGGCCGCGATGCGGCGGCGCGCAACCGGGCCAAGGGCACAACCGGATTGTCCAACAAGATCTTCAACGCCGACAAGTCCGATGCCGCCAAGCTGACGGCGCGCAAGAAGCAGGCGGTCGTCATCCTGACCATGGTCGCCAGGCTGCACCCAATGATCCCGGACCCGGAGGCCGACGACTATGACACGCGCGTGACCCGGCTGAAGGAACAGGCGGGCCGGGTGGAGGGCTACATCCGCGCCTCGGGCTGCCCGCCGGAGAAGCTGTATGCCGCCAATGGCAAGCCGGACAAGCAGGTCGGCATCCTGGTGGAAGAACTGGCGCGCCGCGAACTGGGCTAATGAGCCCTGGCCGGCAACGGAGCACGGCATGACCCTCGAAGAAACGCACGCCCGGCACCTGGTGGAGCTGGGGTTCCTGCAAGAGGTGCTGGTGGAGCTGGGCTATGCCACGCACCTGGTGGAAAGATCCGAACAGGCACCCTATCACACCCTGCTAGTGAACCTGGAGCCTGACGAGCTGGGCCGGCCCCGCCAACTCGCGCTGAACTTCTACCCGGTGGACGAAGCGCTGATTGCTAACAGCCTGCTGCTCCAGTATTACCTGCTGCTTCCGGTGGCGCTGAACGCGGCCGGCGCGCGGCGGGTGCGCGAGTGGCTTCCGGAGATCAACAGCCAAACGGTGCTGGGGCACTTTGGCCTGGACGCGGAGGCGCAGCGCCTGCACTTCCGCTATGTGCAGGCGTTGCCGCGCGATGAAGTCATCACCGCCGAAGCGGTCGAGGATGTGCTGACGCTGGTGACCTACAGCCCGCTGCTGTATGCGGCCGCACTGGAAGGGCTGGCGAACGGCAGCCTGAGGCTGGCCGAGGCTCGGGCGCAGGTGCAGGCGAGATTAGGTCAAACGTAGTCTCTTCGCCGGGCTGCTCGCTGCCGGGCATTTATCTCCTGGAGGCCAACATGAACACTGAAGCAGATACGTTGATCGCGCAGCAGCGCGACCAGTTCGTTGAGCGCATGCTGCAGGCCGTGGGCGGGGCGTTCACGGTGTTCGGGATATATCTCGGTCACCGGCTGGGATATTACCCAGTGCTGGCCGAGGCGCCGCAGACTTCGTTTGAGCTGGCGGCCCGCACCGGCACGCACGAGCGCTACGCCCGCGAGTGGCTGGAGCAGCAGACCGTGGCGGGCATCCTGGCCGTGGACGACGAGCGCCGGCCGGCCGCCGAGCGCCGCTATCGCCTGCCGGCGGGACACGTGGAGCCGCTGCTGCACGAGGAGAGCGGCAACTACATCGCGCCGCTGGCGCAGCTATTCGCGGGGGCGGTGCGCCCCTTGCCGGCGCTGCTGGAGGCCTATCGCACGGGCGGCGGCGTGCCATACGCCGACTATGGCCACGACCTGCGGGAGGGGCAGGCGGCCATCAACCGGCCGGCGTTTCTGACCGAGTTGGCGCAGACGTGGATTCCCACCATGCCAGAGGTGCATGCCCGCCTGCTGGCGCTGCCCCCGGCGCGCGTGGCCGATATCGGCTGCGGCTATGGCTGGTCCAGCATCGGCCTGGGGCACGGGTACGAGCACGTTCGCGTGGACGGGTATGACCTGGATGCGCCTTCCATCGAGCGCGCCAATGCCATTGCCGCCGAGCGCGGCCTGAGCGACCGTGTGAAATTCCACGTGCGCGATGCGGGCGACGCGGCGCTGGCGGGACAGTATGACCTGGTAACGGCCTTTGAGTGCGTCCACGACATGTCCAACCCCGTTGGCGTGCTGAGCGCGATGCGGCGGCTGATAGCGCCGGGCGGGGCGGTGTTGGTAGTGGATGAACGCGTGGGCGACGAATTCACGGCGCAGGGCAACGACGTGGAGTGGATGATGTATGGCTGGAGCATCCTGCACTGCCTGCCGGTGGGCATGGCGGATCATCCCACGGCCGGCACCGGCACGGTGATGCGCACGCCGACCCTGGAGCGCTATGCGGAGGAGGCCGGGTTCCGGCGGGTGGAGGTGCTGCCCATCGAGAATTTCTTCTTCCGGTTCTACCGCCTGCACGCCTGATCGGCCGCTGCGTTGCCGGTGTGCGACGGCGCACTGGGCGACGGCGCACCGCGCCGTCTCTACCAGCGGGGCGGGTCGTCGAACCGGGCGCCGTCGAGCAGGGCGCCGGGGAAGCGCGCGCCGTCCAGCGTTGCGCCGCGAAAATCGGCGCGGGTGAGGTCTGCCTTCTCCAGGTCCGCACCGGTTAGGTCGGCGTTGCGGAAATCGCAGCCCGCCATCTCGGAGCGGGAGAAATCCGCGCCGGCCAGCATCGCGCCGGTGAAACGGCTGCCGGTGAAGTCCGAGTCGGTGGCGAGGCAGCCGCGCAGATTGGCGCCGGTGAGGTCCTGGCTCACACAGCCCACGCCGCACAGATCGGCAAACGACAGGTCCACGCCCCGCAGGTCCACGTCCTCCAGCCGTGCATGCGAGAGCTTGGCCTGCGCGCCGGCCGTGCCCTTCGCGCCCAGATAGACGCCAAACACCGCGCCCGCTTCTGTGTCGGCGGTGGTCACCAGTGTGGTCCACGCCCCGCCCGCGCCGCCGCTGAGGAGAAACTCGGCGTGCTGGGCCAGCGTGGTTTGCCACAGCGCCGGGTCAATCGGGTCCGGCGAGCGGAGAGAGGTCATGGCCTTGTAGCGGGTGGGGCGGGCGGGGCCGCCTGGCGCGGAAGTGTCGGGGTCCGGGCCGGCGGCGTGGCCGGCGGGTTCGTCCGCGGGGAGGGTCACGCTACCACTCCGCGAGCTTCCAGATTTCAGGCTGCAATTGGGCTGTGCCCGTCTCCGCGCCAATCTCCGCGTAGAGGGTGACCGACTGCTTGACGCGTTCTTGCGCGGCGGCCACCTGCCCGCTGGCGTGGAGCAAGTCGGCCAGGTTGTTCAGCAGAGCCGCTTCGCGGTGCCGGTCGCCTTGGGCGCGGGCCAGCTCCAGAGCCTGCTCCAGCAGTTGGATGGCCGGGCCGGGTTCATTCTGTTGGCCGCGCGCCAGCGCCAGATTGTTGAGGGCGGCCACGCGGCTGGCGGGGTCGTTCAGGGCCTCGGCCAGGGCCAGGCTTTGCTCCAAATGGCGGCGCGCCTGATCGGGCTGGCCCTGGCTGCCCGTCAGGATGCCAAGGATGTTGTGCGCCTGGGCCAGGGCGCGCCGGTCGCGGGCCGCCTCTGCCAGCACCAGCGCCTGCTGAGCCAGGTCCAGCGCGCGCGGGGTGTTGCCGCGATGGTGCGCGGTGAGGCTCCAATCGGCGTGCAGGCGGGCGCGCAAACCGGGCGCCGGGTCCGCGCCCAGGGCCGCGAGGGCAGACTGGAACTGGCTCTCGGCCAGGTCCCAATCGCCCAGGCGGTGGTAGAGGCTGCCGAGCTTGTGCTCGAGGGCGGGCAGGGCGGCCGGCTCGGCCAGGGCGGCGGCGCGCTCGAAGCTGGTGAGGGCGGCATCATACAGGCCGGAGAGGGTGAGCAGGTCGCCAATGGCCTCGTGCAGGAGGGCGGCGGCGGGATGGCCCAGCGCCAGCGCGGCGCGAAAGTGCGCCAGGGCTTCGGCATTGGCGTACAGTCCGCGGGCATGCTCGCCGGCCAGGCGGTAGTGCTCGGCGGCTTCAGCTTCGTGGCCGGCCTGCTGGTAGTGATAGGCGATCTGGCTGGCGGCGGCGGAGGGGGCGCCTGCGCGCCGGGCGCGGCCGGCGAGGGCCTCGGCCACGCGGCGATGGAGCAGGCGGCGGCGGGCCAGGCTGGTTTCCTCATACACCAACGCGCGCAGCTTTTCGTGGCTGAAGTCGTAGGCCGGCGGCGCGGCGTGGGGCGCGCCGGCCGCGTGCTTCTGGCCATTCAGCTCATTGATCAATCCGGCGGCCATCAGGGCCTCCAGACCGGCCACGGTCTCATCGTCGGTGCGGCCGCTGGCGGCGTGCAGGGTGTCGAACTCGAAGGACCGGCCGATGACGGCGGCGGCGGTGAGGAGCTGCCAGCCGGTCTCGTCCACGCGGGCCAGCCGCGCCTGGAGGATGGTGCGGACGCTGCCGGGCAGGCTCCAGTCGGAGTGGTCGGCGGGGAGCGCGTTGAGGTATTCCACCACGAAAAAGGGCAGGCCCTCGGTCTCCTGATACAACCGCTCGATGATGGCGCGGGGCGGAGGCTGGCCGCCAGCTTCACGGGCGCTGGCCTGAGTGACCAGTTCAATCACCGCTGGCAGGCTGAGGCGGCGCAGGGTGAGATGAACGCCGGCCCCAGCGCGGAGGGCCTCCGCCAGCAGTTGGCGCAGGCGGTGGCCGGCGGCGACCTGCTCCGGCCGCCAGGTGACGACCAGGCACAACGGCTGGCCGCGCCAGCGGCGCACCAGGTAGGTGAGCAAGTCGAGCGACGCCTCGTCAATCCACTGGGCGTCGTCAATCACAATCACGCCGGGCGGGCCGGCGAGGGCTTCCGGCTGGAGGGCGGCCAGCAGTACCTGGCGCAGACCCTCAAAGAAGCGGCTCTGCGCGCCGGGGCCGTCCAGGGCGGGCGCGGGCTCGATGGACAGCGAGGCGGCCAACTCGGGCAGCAGGCGGCCGGCCTCCACCAGGGAGTGCGGGGCGAGGGGGGCGGCCCAGCCGGCCCCCTGGCGCGCATCCAGCACGGCGCGCAAGCCTTCCACGAACGGACCGTAAGCCAGGTTGGTCTCGCCCTCATAGCAGCGGGCGATGAGCACCTGGCCGTCCTGGGCACGCACTTGCTGCCAAAAGGTCTCGGCCAGGCGGGTCTTGCCGATGCCGGCTTCGCCTTCCAGCACGACGAGACGCCCATCGGGCCGCACAGTGGCGTAGGCCGCCAGCAGGGCCTGCCATTCGGCGGCGCGCCCCACCAGGCGATACGGTGTGGAGGCCGGCGCGGGCGCGGGCGCGGCGCCCGGTGCGGGCGTTGCGGCAGCCTCCGGCATGGGCGGGGCGGGGGCGCGGTTCTCGCGGATGGCCTCGTACAGGCTGGTCGTCTCAGGCAATGGCTCAACGCCCAACTCGTCGTTGAGGATCCGCACGCATTCGCGGTATTGGCGCAGCGCGGCGGTGCGCTGGCCGGTCCAGGCGTAGAGCAGCATGAGCTGGCGGTGGGCAGGCTCGTGGAGCGGGTCGAGGGCCAGCCAGCGGCGGGCATAGGTGATGGCCTGCTGGCGCGCCTCCGCCGGGTCGGCGCCGAAACGCGGCAGACCGCCGACGAGCCGTTCCAGGGCGCTGGCGAGCTGGCGGCGGCAGGCCTCGGCCTGGAAGAATTGCCAGTCGTCAAAGCCGGGGCTGTCGCGGAGCGAAAAGCCGGCCATGAAGTCGTCGTGGTAGAGAGCGGCGGCCGCGGCCAGCAGGCCCAGGCAGGCAGGGCACACCTCGCCGGGCGGGTGGCCGTGGGTGCGGGTCTCGGCCAGCCGGGCGTTGAACTCATCCACGTCCAGGTGGGCGTCCGCGTCGCGCTCGAAGGCGATCAGGTCGCGCTCGATGCGGAGCCATCCGCCGAGGGCCTTGTTCAGGGCGGAGAGGGTGCGCCGCAGGGCGCCGTGCGCGCGCGGCTGGTCCACGTCTGGCCAGAAAAGCGCGGCCAGCGAGTCGCGGCCGTGCGCGGCGCCCGATTCGCCGGCCAGCGCGAGGTAGGCCAGGAGCGCGATCGCTTTGCGCGTGTCGACCTGGATAGGGGCGCTGTCGCGCTCGACGCGAGGAGGACCAAGCAGGGCGAGTTGGAGGCGAGGCATACGAGAGCATTCTAACGCGTGAAGCGTGAAACGTGAAATCTGGTGCGAGAAACGCGCGCGCGAGCCGCTTCGTAACGCCTGTCGTAACGTTTTCGGGATGCCGATTGATTATTGTAGGGTTGGCGCACGGGAGGCGCCAACTATGAACACGCACAGCATTTCTCAATCGGAGCGGGGGTGGGGGGATGCCGCGGTGGACGGGCTGTTGGCGGGCATACTGGCGGGGGTGCTCATGGGGGCCTACCTGGTCGTCGTGGGGCTGGTGGGCGGGGCCGGTTGGCAGGCGGCGCTGGCGCAGTTCGACCCCGGCCCGGCGCCGCAGCCCGTCAACGGGGCGCTGACACACCAGGCCGTCTCGGGCGTGTACGGCGCGATCTTCGGGCTGGCGTGGCGGGTGGCAAGCGGGCTGTGGCCGCGGCTGCCGGGCTGGGCGGGCGGGCTGGCGTTCGGGATGGCGCTGTGGGGGCTGGCGGCGGTGGTGACGGCCAGCGGCGCGACCGGCGGCTGGCTGCAAGATGTGGCGCCGGTCCACTTTGGGGTGGCGCACGCGATTTACGGGGTGACGCTGGGCCTGGGGGTGGCGCGGCGCAGCCGCAGGGCCTGACCGGGACACGCAAGGCGATTATCCGCTCCCCTGGCGCCGTGCTATGATTGCACGGCTGGCCGGCGGCCGCGGGCGATCCTTTGGCCGGGGGGATTCTGATTGGATTGCCGCAGGCCTTCGCCAGAGACCCGGCAGGGGGGCGGACACTTCACATGCGGAACTCGAAACCAACGGGCTTTGGCCCGGCGCAAATGGCGGGCCATCTCAACGGGCGCCGCCTGACTCTGGCGCGCGCCGCCTGGCTGCTGGCTGTGGGGGTGGTGCTGGCGAGCTTCTTGGTGGCCGTGCCGGTGGGCTACGCCGCTTTCCGGGTGCCATGCACCGCCGCGGAGGCTGCCGCCGAGACTTGTTCTTCGGACCGGCTGTCGCCTGACGGGCTGGCGGCGCTGGAGGCCGCGGGCCTGACGCCTGACCTGTACGCCCTCTATAACACGCTGCTGGCGGCGGCGCTGGTGGCGATCCACACGGGCGTGGCGCTGGTGATCTTTTGGCGGCGGTCCGACGAGCCGGTGGGACTGTACGTGTCCTTCGCGCTGGTGCTGCTCAGCGTCGGCATCAACACCTACATCGAGGCGCTGGACACCCTGGGGCCGGCGTGGGCGCTGTGGGTGGATGTGCTCCAGGCGGTGTTCTGGGTGACGTTCGCGACGCTGTTCTACATTTTCCCGGATGGGCGCTTTGTGCCGCGCTGGACGGTGTGGCTGGTGCCCGCCTGGGCGTATGTGCAGTTGGCCTATTTCGCGGCCCTGATCCACCGCCCGCTGGTGGTGCTCAACCCCGGCGATTGGCCCGCGCCCGTGCAGGTGGTGCTGTATGTGCTGCTGCTGGTGAGCTGCCTGTATGCCCAGGTGCATCGCTACCGGCGCGTCTCGCCGCCGGTGCAGCGCCAGCAGACCAAGTGGGTGGTGTTTGGGTTTGCGTGCCTGCTGGGTGTGCTGCTGGCGGTCACCCTGGTGGCGGACTTCCTGTACCCGGCAGCCTTCACCTCGGGGACCGTCACCGATATCGGGCTGGACTTCGTGTCGTTCGCGCTCGTTACGCTGCTGCCGGTGACGTTCGGCGTCGCCATCCTGCGCCATCGGCTGTGGGATATTGATCTGCTCATTCGCCGCACCCTGGCCTATACCACGCTCACGGTTGGGCTGGCCGGGGTGTACTTCCTGAGCGTGATCGTGCTGCAAGGGCTGCTGGGTTGGCTGACGGGCGGGGGCGGCTCGGCCCTGGCGACGGTGCTCTCCACCCTGGCCATCGCGGCGCTGTTCACGCCGCTGCGGCAGCGGGTGCAGGCGTTTATCGACCGGCGGTTCTACCGGCGCAAGTATGACGCGGCCAAGACCCTGGCGGCGTTTGGCGCGACCTTGCGGGAGGAAGTGGATTTGAGCACTCTGGAAGGGCGATTGCTCAAGGCAGTCGAGACAACCATGCAGCCGGCGCATGTGGGCTTGTGGCGGCGCGAAAGGTGATGGGTACCCGGCGTCTGAACCGCGGCGCATGGGTGGCGCTGTTGGCGGCCTGTGCGGTGACCATCTATAACCTCACCGCCTGGGTGTGGCCGTTGTGGCAGCCCGGGGATGGCTGGGTCTATGCCGACCTCGTGCCGCGCGACGGCCAGGTGCGTCTCATCGCCAGCCGCTACCTGATGCCCGAACTTCCATCCCCGCTGCGCCCCGGCGATGAAGTGCTGGCCATCGGGGGCGTGCCGGCTGAAACCATCCTCCGGCGCGCATTCACGCTTTCGTGGCAGCGGCCCGCGGGCTGGGAGGCAGGCGGGGAGGTGATCTACCGCGTGCGGCGGGCCGAGCCGCCTGGGGAGGTGGCGGACGTGCTGATGCCGATCGTGCGCCCGCCCGCCTCAGCGCCGCTGCGGTACGCCTGGCCGACCTGGCACCAGGCCGTGGCTTCGCTGATGATCTCGTTGACCCTCATTGGCATTGGCGGGTTTGTCTTCTGGAGGCGGCCCGATGAACCGCCGGCCCATGTCTTGCTGGTGTTCGGCGCGGCCGTAGGCAGTGGGCTGACCAACCTGCCGATTACGGGCGCGTCGCTGGTAGGCCCGGGCGCGCTGCTGGGCGTGGGCCTCTCGCCCTGGCAGTTTGCCATCATTCCCAGCATTGTCTACTTGATGCTCGTGTTTCCAGTGCCGAAGCCGGTCGTGCGCCGCTATCCGCGCCTCGTCGTGCTGGTGTTGTTTGGGACTGGGCAGGCCGTGATGCTGGCGATTCTGTTCGCCACGTGGGGCCGGCCAGCGGCGACTTTGGCCGGGTTCTATGCCGTCTATGCGATCCAAACGGTGGCCGCCCTGCTGCTGTTGCTGGTCAGCGTGGGGCATAGCTGGCTGACCCTGAAGGAGGCCACCGCCCGCGCCCAATTACGCTGGATTACATTCGGCGTGCTGGCGGGCTTCATGCTGGGCGCGCTGGCCTGGACCGTGGCGACCCTGTTCTTCTCGTTTAGCGGCCTGTTCGCCATCGTGGCCGAACTGCTGTTTTTGATCTTGCCGCTGTGCCTGGGCGTGGCCGTGCTGCGCTACCGGCTGTTCGACATCGACATCCTCATCAATCGGGCGTTGGTGTATGGGTCGCTGACCGCGCTGCTGGCGCTGGCGTATTTCGCCAGCGTGGTGGTGCTGCAAGGCGCGGTGGGACTGCTGACGGGCGAGGCCGGTTCGGAGGTGGTCACGGTCATCTCGACGCTGGCGATTGCCGCGCTGTTCACGCCGCTGCGGCAGCGGGTGCAGGGGTTTATCGACCGGCGCTTCTACCGGCGCAAGTATGACGCCGCCAAAACGCTGGCGGCGTTCGGCGGCACCCTGCGGGACGAGGTGGAGCTTGCGGCGCTTGAATCCCGGCTGCTGGATGTGGTGGATGAGACCATGCAGCCGGTTCGGGCGTCGCTCTGGATTCGGGGGGAGCAGGGTGGCGGTTGATGGGCGGCGAGGTCCAGTCCCGCTTGTCGCGCCGGCTCGTTGCGGTATGGGGTCTCTCGGCGCTGATGCTGCTGACGGCCGGTATCTTTGTGGCCGCGCAAGTGCTCGTGCCGGGCGACCAGGCCGTCATCCTGGTGGATGAGCGCGGGAGTTCGACCGAGCTTTCGGTCCTGGTGAGGGCGCCGGCGGCGGGCGGCCTGCGGTCCGGCGATATCGTGCTGGCCATCAACGGCCGGCGTGTGGATGACTGGATTCGCGGCGGGCTGAGCACGCCGTTCGACGCGGCGGCCCGGTCGAGTGAACAACTGACCTACCAGGTGCGGCGCGAGGGCGAGACCCTGACCCTAACGCCGGCTTTGACGCGGCTGCCGATGGGTCCCGCCCTGCGCGAGACGTGGAGCTACTTTGTCTTTTTCACTTATCTATTGGCGGTCGGCACCTTCTTGCTGATCCGCCGGCCAAACCTGCCCGCGGCCCGCGCCCTGATGCTCCTGGCCAGCGCCATTGCCAGCAGCAGCGTGGTGTTCTTTCTGGGGCTGCGACCCAGCGACCTGCGAATGGGCTGGCTCTTTCTCCTGTATGTCTGGAGCACGGTGCCGCTGTTTGGGCTGCTGGCCGCCGGCTTGCTGCACTTCACGCTCGTGTTCCCGGCGCCGCAGCCTTTGTTCGCCCGCCGGCCGTGGCTGGCGCCGCTGCTGTATCTGGGTGTGTGGGTGCCTTACGCCGGGTTCTTTTTTGCCGGCTGGGACCCGGCTGCCCCGCCCACGGCGCAGTTCCTGCGGGTGGAGGCGGCGACGATTGGCATGACGGCAGCGTACTTTCCGCTGGCGGTGGCGGCGGCAATTTTCGTTTACCGGCGGACGACCGAGGCCCACCTGCGCCGGCAATTACGCTGGATTGTGTGGGGTATAGTGGCAGCGATCGGGCCCTGGCTGGCACTGTCCACCGGGCCGCAGCTTTTCGGGCGGGAGAGCCTGCTGCCCTCGGCCGTGGTGGGGCTGCTGTGGTGCCTGATCCCCACCACCATCGCCATTGCCATCCTGCGCGAAGGCCTGTTTGACATTGATGTCCTGATCAACCGGACCCTGGTGTACGGCGCGCTGTCGGCGGTGCTGGCTGGGGTGTACTTCGGCGCCGTGATCGTCCTGCAAGCGGCCGTGCGCGCCGTCACCGGCGAGGGGCGGTCGCCGCTGGTGACGGTGCTGTCCACCCTGCTCATCGCCGCGCTGGCGGCGCCGCTGCGGCGGCGCGTGCAGGGGTTTATTGACCGGCGCTTCTACCGGCGCAAGTATGATGCGGCGCAAACCTTGGCCGCATTTGGGGCGGTCGTGCGCGACGAGGTCAATTTGGAGGCGCTGGAGGCGCGGTTGTTGGCAGTGGTGGAGGACACAATGCAGCCGGCGCGGGCGGACTTGTGGATGCCGGGCCAGGGGCGAGCGGCGCCGGTCCGTAATGGGGGTCGTAACGATCCGGTGACGATGGCTCGATAAAACGGACATGACAACCGTGGGCGATGGGCGCCCGCGGCGAAGTTGAGGCTAGGATGGTAACCGCAATTCGAAACAAAGAAGGGGCCAAAGCCCTGCTGAACTGGCGCCGGCTGCTCTACGGCGCGGTAGCGCTGGAGGCAGTGCTGCTGGCGGTGCTGGTGGCGGGCCTGCGCGACCTGCTGGCCTTGGCCCTGATGCTCATCATTGGGCTGGGGCTGGCGCTGTGGCTGGGGCGCGAGTGGCTGGGCGGCCAGCGGCTGCCTCTGCGCGGCTGGCTGGGGAGTGGCGCGCCCGGGCTGATCGTGCTGGCCCTGGTGTTCGCCGATATCGCCGCCTATACCCTCACTGGGGCGTACAGCAACGTCATCAGCGGCGAAGCCTTTGCGGACTACGCGCTGCCGGGCGCGCTGGGGGTGCTGTCGGTCATCGGGCTGGCGGCGGCGATGGCGGTGTGGGTGCGGCGGCCGGAGCCCGAGGCCGACGCCGCCGGGGCAAGCTGGACAGCGGCGGCGGGCCTGGCGGCGTTTGGGGCGTTGTTGGGGGCGGGCTTGCTGGTGGCCCGGACCGCGCCAGTGACGCCCCCGCCCAGTGCGCTCGAGTTGGATACCATCAACATGTCGTATTCCCAGAGCGAGCTGGCGGCCGCCGCCGGGGAGATCACGCTGCGGCTGTCGAACAGCGACCTGTTCTGGCACACCTTTACGGTGGATGAGCTAGACGTGAACGTGCAGGCGCCGGTGGGCGGCGAGCGGCTGGTAACCTTTTCGGCCGCGCCGGGCGAATATGCCTTCTACTGCGCCATTCCGGGCCATGCCCTGATCGGCATGCGGGGCACGCTCACAGTAAAATAGTGATAGGCTTAACGCAGTTTCACTAGTTCGGAGGGACTGATATGCAGCACTACACGGCCGTTGTCATCGGCAGCGGCCCAGCCGGACACACCTGCGCCGTGCGCCTGGCCCAACTGGGCGGGCGGGTGGCAGTGATCGAGCGCGACTACGTCGGCGGCATCTGCACCAACTGGGGCTGCACCCCCAGCAAGAGCATGATCGAGTCGGCCAAGATCGCGCGAGTGGTGCGCGAGAGCGCCAAGTACGGCGTGCGCGTGCCAGAGTTCTCGGTGGACTTCAAGGTCGTGGCCGAGCGGCGGGACGAGGTGATCCGCGAGGCGCGGCTGGATATTCTCAACCTGCTGCGGCATCACGGGGTGGACGTCTATCACGGCGAGGCGGACGTGGAGACGCCGGGCCGCGTGCGGGTGAAGCGCGGCAAGCTGGACCTGGACGGGGCGGTGATGCACTACAGCGGGCGCGTGGACGAGATCGAGGCCGACCACATCGTGCTGGCCACCGGCTCCATGCCGGCCATGCCGGACTTCGTTCAGCCGAATGACCCCTTCATCGTCAGCAGCAACCGGCTCATCACCATCGGCGAGCTGCCGCGCCGGTTAACCATCGTGGGCGGTGGTGTGATCGGACTGGAGTTTGCCACGATCTTCTCCAACCTGGGCAGCAAGGTGACGGTGATCGAGTACCTGGAGCACGTGCTCTCGGGCATGGATCACGAAATCTCGCACGCCATCACCGAGGAGATGACGGCCGCCGGGGTGACAATTCTGACCGGACACCGGGTGTACTCGATTGCCAATGGCGTGGCGTATGTGGAAGACCGCACCGAGCACAACACGGTGGAAGTGCCGTCGGACGCGATCCTGATCGCGACCGGGCGCCGGCCGGTGGTGCAGGCGGGCATGTTCGAGCGGCTGGGGGTGGCCTATGACAAACACGGGATCGGCGTGGACGACTATTTGCGCACCAACGCGCGGGGCGTGTGGGCCGTCGGCGACGCCACCGGCAAGTCCATCCTGGCCCACGTGGGCATGCAGCAGGGCATCGTGGCGGCGGAGAATATCATGTGCCCGGAGGGGCAGCCGATGCGGGCGATGGACTATAGCGTGATCCCGGCGGTGGTGTACTCGATCCCGGAGATCGTGGGGGTGGGCCACGTGCCGGACGACCTGAGCGGGGTGGGGGTCTTCAAGGTGCCGTTCGCCGTCAACCTGCGCGCCCGCATCGAGGCGTACGACAGCGGTTTCATCAAGCTCTGGGTCAAGGACGACCGGGTGCTGGCGGCCCAGGCCATCGGGCACAATGTGTCGGAGATCATGCAGGAACTGGCGAACATGATCGCCCTGAAGACGCCGCTGAACGACGTAGCCGAGATCATCCACGCCCACCCGACGTACTCGGAAATCACGCGGTCGGTGCTGGAATATGCGCTGGGCAAGCCAGTGGACTTCGTCCCGTAACGCTTTTCGTAACGATTTCCGGACGGTCACGCCGTATCCTGGAGCCAAGATGACAACCCTAATCCGCAATTTCTGGCAGAGTCTGACGGGCGGCGGGCGGCGCGACGAGCAGGAGAGCGCCCCAGCGGTGGTGGAGGCGGCCCTGCGCGCCCCCGCGCCGCAGGTGGATATCGCCCCCAACGACCCCATTTTGGCCTATTTCCAGAGCGCTTCCGGCGCCGTGGAGATTGACAAGCTGGATATGGACTCGGCCGGCTTGCGGGCGCTAAAGACGGCCGGGGTGAAGCTGGCCGTGCCCCTGGTGAGCCAGGGCGAGCTGATCGGCCTGCTGAACCTGGGGCCGCGGCTCAGCGAGCAGGACTACTCCGCTGATGACCGGGCGCTGCTGAGCAACCTGGCGACGCAGGCCGGCCCGGCCGTGCGGGTAGCCCAACTGGTGCGCCAGCAGCAACTGGAGGCCCAGGCGCGTGAGCGGCTGGAACAGGAACTGCGCGTGGCGCGCCTGATCCAGCAGACCCTGCTGCCGAAGGAAATGCCGGCCCTGGCCGGGTACCAGATCGCCGGCTACTATCAGCCGGCGCGTGCGGTGGGCGGCGACTTCTACGACTTCATCCAGTTGGCGGATGGCCGGCTGGGGCTGGTGGTGGGCGACGTGACAGACAAGGGCGTGCCGGCAGCGCTGGTGATGGCCACCACGCGCGCTATCATGCGCGGCGCGGCGCTGCAATTCGACCGGCCGGGACGCGTGTTGGAACAGGCGAATGAATTGCTGGTGCCGGATATCCCACGCAACATGTTTGTGACCTGTCTGTATGCCATTCTGAACCCGGCCACCGGCCACCTCATCTATGCCAACGCGGGGCACGACCTGCCCTACCGGCGCAACGCGAATGGCTCGGACGAGCTGCGGGCCACCGGGATGCCGCTTGGCTTGCTGCCCGGCATGGGCTACGAGGAAAAGGAAACCACCTTGCAGCCCGGCGAGACGGTGGTGTTTTACAGCGACGGGCTGGTGGAGGCCCACAACACCGCTCGCGAAATGTTCAGCTTTGGGCGGCTGCAAAACCTGGTGGCCGGGCACGCGGGCGGCGCGGCGCTGATCGAGTTTCTGCTGGGCGAACTGTCGGCCTTCACCGGGCCGGGCTGGGAGCAGGAAGACGACGTGACCCTGGTGACCCTGGAACGGGCCTCGGGGGCGGGGGGCGGCGGAGAAGAAGCCTGGGAGACGCTGGCGACCTTCCAATGGTCCAGCGAGCCGGGCAACGAGCGGCTGGCGATGGCCAAGGTGGCCGAAGTGGTGGGGCCGCTGGGCCTGGAGCCGGCGCGGCTGGAACGGCTGAAGACGGGCGTGGCTGAGGCCACCATGAACGCGATGGAGCACGGCAACAAGTTCAAGGCCGAGGTGCCGGTGCACTTTGTGGTGCGCGCCTCGCCGCAGGCCGTCTCGGTGCTCATCACGGATGACGGCGGCGAGCGCGAGCTGCCGGAGGCCGTGACGCCCGACCTGGAGGCCAAGCTGGCCGGGCTGCAAAAGCCGCGCGGCTGGGGGTTGTTCTTGATTGAAAAGATGGTGGATGAGATGCGCGTAGACAGCAACGGCGACACGCGTACCGTTGAGTTGATCATGTACCGGACTGGAGCAGGCAATGGCCACTAAACAACTGGAAGCGACTGTGCGGCGGCAAGGCGCCGTGGCGGTGCTCGACCTGCGGGGCGAGATCGATGCGTTCGGCGAGGAGGCTCTCAACCGCGCCTATGACGAGGCCGAGGGCGGCAGCCCGAGCGCGATCCTTCTCAACTTCGCGGCGGTGGACTATATTAACAGCACGGGCATTGCCCTGATCGTGAGCCTGCTGGCGCGGGCCCGCAAGACGGGCCGCCGGCTGATGACCACCGGGCTGAGCAGCCACTATCTGGAGATCTTCCAGATCACCCGGCTGGCGGACTTCATGCACATCTATCCCGACGAAACCAGCGCGCTGGCAAACGCCGTCGCGTGACCCAACCTACGATTGCCAAAGGAGCCAGCATGTCCCAAGCCATAGCCACGATGACGATTCGCAAGTTGAGCGACCAGGTGAGCGTGATTGATATCGCCGGCGAAGTGACCGCCGCGGCTGAGAACGGGCTGATGGATGCCTATACCCAGACCGGGCCGCAGACGCGCGCCATCATCCTCAACTTCAGCGGCTTGCAGTACATGAACAGCAGCGGCATCGGCCTGCTGGTCACGCTGCTCATCCGCGTCAACCGCCAGAAGCAGCGCCTGATGGCCTACGGGCTGAGCGACCACTACCGCCAGATTTTCGATTTGACGCGCCTGGATGAGGCGATTGGCATCCACGCCAGCGAAGCCGAAGCCCTGGCCGCCGCGGGGTAAGACCAAACGCCGCAGTCGTCGAGGCGCACTCGGTAGACTGGAACAGCCATGACCTCTGAGCCGACCGACAAGCAGCCGCCCGCGCGCGACCAGGCCAGTTGGGCGCAGCCCATGGACCGCATCAAGGTGACGGACGTGCCGGCGGGCGCCGTCAACCTGAACGTGGACGGGCGCGAAGTGGTGAGCCCGATGCAGGGCTTTGGCCCGCTGTGGCAGAAGACCTACCGGGTGCGGCTGTCGGGCATCAAGATCGCGCCCGCCCAGGCGATGAGCGCCTGGAAGGAGCACTTCCCGGAGTTTCAGCCGCCGGAGAACCGTTTCTTACCGACCATGTCGGGGGTCAAGCCGGGCGAGGTGCTGTTTATCGAGGCCCAGGTGCCGCCCTTCCCCGGCGCCAAGGTCGGCTTCCCGGTCGCGGCGGGCGTGATGATCCTGTACGCCGACGACGAGATGTTCACGGTGATGACACCGGCCGGCTTTCCCGAGGCCGGCTGGAACACGTTCAGCGCCTATGACGACGGCGGCACCACCGTGCTGCAAATCCAGTCCATGTGCCGCACCAACGACCCGATCTACGAGTTTGGCTTTCGCTTCTTGGGCGGGGCCAAGCAGCAGGAGTGCATCTGGGCCCATGTGCTGACCCAGGCCGCCGCCCACTTTGGCGTCAACGGGCAGGTGCAGACGCAGCTCAACTGCCTGGACAGCTCGCTGCAATGGCGGCAGGTCACGAACGTCTGGCACAACGCCATTGTCCGCACGTTCTTCTACAAGCTCGGGGCGCCCTTCCGCGGGGTGGCGCGCCGGCTGCGCCGAACGGGATGACGTCCGGCGCGCGCGACAGGCGCGCCTGCGGCCCATGACCCGGCGGACCGAGTACGACGCCGTGGTGGTGGGGGCTGGACCCAACGGGCTCGCCGCCGCCATCACCCTGGCGCGGGCGGGTAGGTCGGTGCTGGTGCGTGAGGCGCACGCGCAGGTGGGCGGCGGCACCCGCACCGCCGAATTAACGCTCCCCGGCTTCAAGCACGACGTCTGCTCCGCCATCCATCCGCTCTCGCGGCTGTCCCCATTTCTGCGCGAACTGCCCCTGGCCGAATTCGGCCTCGAATGGGTGGACCCGCCCGCCGCCGTGGCGCATCCATTGGACGACGGCCCGGCCGTCATCGTCGAGCGTTCTCTGGCGGCAACCGCCGAGACGCTGGGGCCGGATGCCGCCGCCTACCGCTGGCTGATGGAGCCGTTTGCCAGCCACTGGCCGGCCATGACGCACGATCTGCTGGGGCCGCTGCCCCTGCCGCCCCGGCACCCCATCCTGCTGACGCGTTTTGGGATCAACGCGCTGTGGCCGGCCACCTGGATGGCGGCGCTGGCCTACCGCGGCGAGCGCGCGAAGGCGCTGTTTGCGGGCAATGCCGCGCACTCCATGCTGCCGCTGGATGCGCCGCTGACGGCGTCGTTTGGCATCATCCTGGGTTCGTCGGGGCATGCGGTGGGGTGGCCGATGGCGCGCGGCGGGTCGCAGCGCATAACCGAGACCATGGCCGCCTACCTGCGCACCCTGGGCGGCGTGATTGAGACCGGCATGCCAGTGGGGAACATTGACGAGCTGCCCCCGGCGCGGCACGTGCTGCTGGACCTGACTCCGCGCCAGATCGCGCGGCTGGCGGGGCACAAACTGCCGGCGGGCTATGTGCGCAAGCTCAATGGCTTTCGTTACGGACCGGGCATCTTCAAGGTGGACTGGGCACTGGATGGGCCGATCCCGTGGAAAGACCCGGCCTGCGCGCGGGCCGCGACCGTCCACCTTGGGGGCACTTTCGCGGAGGTGGCGAGGTCGGAGAAGGTGGTATGGCAGGGCCGGCACGCCGAACGCCCCTTCATCCTGCTGGCGCAGCAGTCGCTGTTCGACGATACGCGCGCGCCAGCCGGCAAACATACCGCCTGGGCTTACTGCCACGTGCCCAACGGCTCCACTGTGGACATGACCAACACCATCGCGGCGCAGATCGAGCGATTCGCGCCAGGGTTCCGCGACCGCATCCTGGCCAGCCACACCTTCAACACGGCGGGCATGGAGCAGCACAACGGCAACTACATTGGCGGCGACATCAACGGCGGGGTGCAGGACTGGCGGCAGTTCTACACGCGCCCGATGCTGCGGGCCGTGCCCTATTCCACGCCCAACCCCGGCCTCTTCATCTGCTCATCGTCCACACCGCCGGGGGGCGGGGTGCACGGGATGTGCGGCTATCACGCAGCGCGGGCGGTGCTGCGGTCGAAGGGCGGGTAGTCGCCGGAGGAACACGCTGCCCGCCGTCTGGGGCGTGAGCCAGGCCTCCCAAGACCCGGCACAGCCGCGTCTCTACGGGCAGGGGGAAGAGACGTCCCGGTGGGGCGTCTCGAAGGGGCGGCCAAGCGGCGGCGCGTGAGATACGCTTTCGCCTGCGACGCGGCGCCACCAAGACGCGGCACATCCGCGTCTCCACGGTGGGGGCTTACGCGATTTGGAGGCGCTCGGCGAGGGCTGAGTGCCGGTTGGGGCCGCGCTGGGTGGCGATGGCGAGCTCCAGGGCGCGGGTGATGCCGGTGTAGAGCATCTGGCGGTAGAGCATGGCGGCATGCTCGACCAACAGAGGGATGACGACGGCCGGATACTCGGACCCCTGCGACTTGTGGACGCTGATGGCGTAGGCGTGCACCAGGTCGTCCGTTTCCAGCCAGTCGTAGGTTACCACGCGGCCATCCAGGTCAAGGCGCAGCAGTTGATCGGCCTCGTCAATGTCCACCACGGACCCAATCTCTCCGTTTGAGACTTCGCGCTCATAGTCGTTGCGGGTGATCATCACCCGGTCGCCCACGCGGAAGGTGCAGCGCGGCAGGGAGCGCTCGGCCTTGTGGCGCGCGGGCGGGTTGAGCACGGCCTGGAGGCGGGCGTTCAGCCGGTCGATGCCGGCGTGACCCTTGTACATGGGAGCCAGCACCTGCACGTCGCGCAACGGGTCGGCCAGGCCCATGGTGCGGCCAAACTGATCGGGGATGCGGCGGCAAGCCACGTCCACCACCAGGTCGGCAGCCTCGGCGGGGTTCCGGGCCGCAAACAGGTAGAAGTCGCAGTCGCGCTGGGGGGTGAGGGGCATCTGGCCCAGGTTTACGCGGTGGGCGTTGGTCACGATGAAGCTGTCGCGGGCCTGCCGGAAGATGTCGGTCAGGGTGGTGGCCGCGGCCAGGCCCGAGGCCAGCAGATCACGCAGGACGGCGCCGGGACCCACCGCCGGGAGTTGATCCACGTCGCCTACCAGGACAAGATGGGTGCCGGGTCGCAGCGCGCTCAGCAGTTGGCGGGCCAGGGGCAGATCCATCATGCTGGCTTCGTCCACCACCACCAGGTCGGCGTCGATGGTCTCGGCGGCGAAGCTCTCGCCGCTGAACTTGAGCAGCCGGTGGATGGTGTGGGCGGGGCGGCCGGTGGCCTCGGCGAGGCGTTTGGCAGCGCGGCCGGTGGGCGAGAGCAGGGCGCAGCGCAGGCCGTGCAGTTCCAGCAGGGTGACGAGGGTGCGCAGGCACATGGTCTTGCCGGTGCCGGGGCCGCCGGTGATGACGCTAAGCTTGGCCTCCACGGCGCGGCGCACGGCCCGGTGCTGCTCGGCGGAAAGCTCCGCCTGGCCGGCCATGGACGCGGCCCAGCGGATTTTCTCGTCGCTCAGGTCGGCGCGCAGGCCGGCCAGCGCGGAGGCGGGGTCGCGGGCCAGCGCCGCAAAGCGGCTGGCGGTCTCGGCTTCGGTGCGGTGCAAGGAGGCGGTGTAGATGGCCGTCTCGTCGAGGGGGAGGCCGCTCTCCACGACCAGGCGGTCGCCGCGGGCGGCCAACTCGTCCAGGGCGTCGGCGACGAGCGGGGTAGGCGCGTCGAGCAACTCCACGGCGGCTTGCAGCAGGCGCGGCCGCGGCATGAAAGTGTGGCCTTGCTCGGAGAACTCGTCCAGGGTGTAGAGCAGCCCGGCCTCCAGGCGGGCCGCGGACGCGCGCGGTAGGCCCGCCTGAGCGGCCAGCCGGTCGGCGGTGCGGAAGCCAACGCCGCGCACCTCGGTGAGGCGGTAGGGGTTGGCCTGGGCGATCTGGGTGGCGGCGGGGCCGAGGGCGCGGTGCAGCTTGAGGGCCAGGGTGGGGGGCAGGCCATGATCCTGCAAGTAGGCCATCAGGCCGCGGACGGCGGCTTGCTCGGCCCAGACCTCGCGGATGACCCGGACGCGGCTCGCGCCAATGCCGGGCACTTCCAGCAGGCGGCGGGGTTCGTGCTCGATGATGTCAAAGGTCTGCTCGCCGAAGCGCTCCACGATGGCGGCGGCCAGGGCCGGGCCGATGCCGCGCACCAGGCCGGAAGCGAGAAAGGCGCGCATGCCGTACTGCGTGGTGGGGAGCTGCACCTTCCAGCGGTTGGCGCGGAACTGGCGGCCGTGGGCGGGATGCTCCATCCAATCGCCCTGGACCCAAAGCTGCTGGCCAACCTCGATGCTGGCAAAGTCGCCGACGACGGTGATGAGCTTGGGCAGGGTGTCGTTGACGATGAAGCTGGTCTGCGCGGCGGTGGTGGCCTCGTCCGGGGAGCTGGCGGCGCTGGAACTGGCGGGGCCAAGGGGTGTGGTGGGGAGGTCAACCGCGCCGCTGGCAATGGGCGCCAGCCGGAGCTTGACGTTGCGGTCGGGCGCGAGGCGCAGGACGGTGTAGGTGGTCTCGGGGTTGTGAAAGACGAGCCGCGTCACGTTGCCGGTGAGTTGTTCCATGCCGGTACCAATCTAGCCGAGATCGTCAATGAGCTCGAGGAAAAAAGCCTCGGCCGCCCGCCGGCGGTACTTCCGCCGGCGGGCGTGCCGTGTACCACGTGAGGAAGGCTCTGCTGGGGGCCGAGGAGCAAGCAGCCAAGACAGGAAGCGGTCGAACCAGGGTGCGGTCTCCGCGCGGCGCGTGAGCCTGGATTCTAGAAAGGGTCGGCGACGGGCGCCTCGACCTCGTGGTCGTCGGCGGTTTCTTCGGCGCCGGGGCGGTCCCAGGCCACGGCCCAGTCGGCGGCGTCGTGATACACCTGTTGCAGTTCCTGCAAGCGGTCGCGGCCGACGTAGGTCTTGCTGAGGTAGTCCTCAGTGATGACGCTGGGCAGCTCCAGGACAGGCGGGGTGATGATGCTTTCCTGCCCCTTCTGGCCAACCTTGACGTGCGGGCCGGGGGCCAGGCGCATGTAGAAGGCGAAACGCGGCCACAGCGAGCGGACTTCAGTCCGGCGGGGCGGGCTGGCGCCCACGCGCCCGCCGTTCAGCCGGTGCGCGGCTTCCTGCACCTTCTGCGAGAAGTCGCGCAGCAGGCGCTCGAATTCCTGCGAGGCCTTGCCCTTGAAGGTGACCACAATGGGGAAGTCGAAACCGTGGACGGCGCACAGAGCCTGGGTGTGACCGCGCATGCCGGTCTCGGCCTGATAGCCGGAGCGGGGGTAGAAGGTGGTCACGCCGTTGTAGACGACGAACCAGCGGAAGCGGGTGCGGATGACGGCCAGGCGCGGCTTCTGCGCGGCCAGCACGGCTTCGCTCTTGCCGCTGGAGAACGCCACGGTCGTGCGCGTCCAGCCGGGGGCGGGGGCGAGAGTCTCATCCAGGTACTTGCCAGGCAGGATGAGGCCGCCGGTATGGGCGACGCCGCCGGCCGCGGCCAGCTTGGGGTCGCCGTTGAGCCACTGCGCCACGGGGTAGGCCGGACCGGCCGCCTCCACGGTCGTGGGATCAACAATATCCAAATCGTCGAGGAATGTAGGTGACATCTTAGCCTCCAGGTAGATAGGTTACGGATAAGAACAAGCGCGCTGAGGTTTCCTGTGGCGCCGGAGCGCCGGTGACCTGGGAGTGCAGTGCTGCGAGAACGCTTGTTCGCAGAACATTTATACCGCATTTTTGTTCTAAACGCAAGAGGCAATTTCCGTTGCGCGAAAACGGCCTATAATGCCGCCGTGCCGCAACTCCAGATCGCCCTTCTCGGATCACCCGAAATCAGGCTGGATGGGAAAGAAGTCAGGACCGACCGCCGCAAGGCGGTGGCGCTGCTGGCCTATCTGGCCGCCACCGGTCAGAGCCACCCGCGCGAGCGGCTGGCCGCGCTGCTGTGGCCCGACTACCCCGCCGAGAGCGCGCTGGCCTACCTGCGCCGCACGGTTTGGGAAATCAACCAGATGCTGGGCAAGGGCTGGCTGGACGCGGAGCGCGAGGCGGTGGGGCTGGCCCCGCACGGCGACCTGTGGCTGGACGCGGCCGCGTTCGAAGCTGCGCTCACGAAGCGGGGGAATGGCGCGGCGTCGCTGGCGGAAGCCGTGAGGTTGTACCGGGGCGACTTCCTCGAAGGATTCAGCCTCCCCGACACGGCGCCCTACGAAGCCTGGCAGAGCGAGCAAGCCGCATACTACCGGCGTGAATTTGCGCAGGCGCTGGAATGGCTGGGGGATGCCTTGGCCGAGGCGGGTGACTACGGTGGCGCACTGGCGCACGCGCGCCGCTGGCTGGCGCTGGACTCGCTGAACGAGGCCGCCCACCGCGCCATCATGCGCCTGCTGGCGGCGCAGGGCGACCGGGCCGGGGCGATCCGGCAGTACGAAAGCTGCGTGCAGATTCTCAAGGCCGAACTGGGCGTGGACCCGCAGCCAGAAACGACCGAACTCTACGAGTCCATCCGGCAGGGCGCCGCGTTGGCCGGTGCCAGGGAGCGCGGCGGGCCACCGGCCAAAGAGCCGCGCCCGCCCGCGAAGGATGAGCCACTCGCGGCCGTCCGCCTGCCGGTGCTGCCGACGCCCTTCATTGGGCGGCGGCGCGAAGTGGAGCAGGTGAAGGCGCTGGCGAGCGCGCCCGAGCACCGGCTGGTGACCCTGGTGGGGCCGGGCGGCACCGGGAAGACCCGCCTGTCCATCCAGGCGGCGAGTGAGACCGCGGCCCTGTTCCCAGACGGGGTGTACTTCGCCTCGCTGGCGCTGGCGCCGGCCGGGGAGGGCGTCATTCCGGTGATGGCCAAGGCGCTAGACCTGGCGTTCCTGCGGGAAGAAGAGTCGCCGCGGCAGCAGTTGCTCGACTTTCTGCGCGAGAAGCGGCTGCTGCTGATCCTGGATAACTTCGAGCATCTGCAATCGGAAGCGGCGTTGGTGGCCGACATCCTGGCGCACGCGCCGGGCGTCAAGCTGCTCGTCACCTCGCGCGTCCGCCTTAATCTGCAAGGCGAGCAGTTGTACCCCGTCAGCGGGATGCGGACACCCGACCGTGCCGAGGCCCAGGCGTGGGCCGACCCCGCGGCCCAGGCCCAGCCGTTCAGCGCGGTGCAGTTATTCCTCGACCGCGCCCGGCGCGTGCAGCCAAACTTCGTGCTGACGCGCGAGAACGCCGGGCCGGTGCTGGAGATTTGCCGGCTGGTGCAGGGGATGCCGCTGGCACTGGAACTGGCCGCGGCCTGGCTGGCGCTGTTGCCGCCGGAAGAGATCGCGGCTGAGATTGCGCGCGGGCTGGACTTCCTGGAGACCGAACAGGCGGATGTGCCTGACCGGCAGCGCAGCCTGCGGGCAGTGTTCGAGACCTCGTGGAAATTGCTGAGCGAGACTGAGCGCGAAGCGTTTCAGCGGTTGTGCGTGTTCGCCGGCAGCTTCTCACGCGCGGTGGCGGAGCACGTCAGCGGCGCGGGCCTGCGCACGCTGCTGGCGCTGGCCGATAAGAGCTGGCTTCAGCCGGTGGAGGGCGGGCGCTATCAACTGCACGAGGTGCTGCGGCACTATGGCACCGAGCAGCTTAGGGCCGATGCCGCCGCGTGGCGGGCTGCGCGCGACCGGCATGCCGGCTACTTCGCCGGCTTCGTCTCCGAGCAGTTCCGCCGCATGCAGGGCCCGGAGCAGGCGGCCGCGGCGCGGGCCATGGACGAGGAGTTCGACACCAATGTCCGGGTGGCCTGGGATTGGCTGGTGGCCGAGCGGCGCTGGGCCGACCTGAACGAGTCCATGTATCAGGGGCTCGTGGAATATGCCCAAATCCGCTGGCGGAATGCCGATCTGATCCCCTGGCTGCGGCCCGTCCGGCTCGGGCTGGCGGCGCATGCCACCGATGAAGAACGGCTGGCGTATGCCATCCTGGCGCTGCTGGAGATCTTCTGCGAGGAAGCGACGCAGATCAAGGATGCCGACCCGGTGGGGCGCCTCGCCAGTCTGTGGCAGATGGTGCGGGCGCATGACCTGCTGCCGGCGATGGGCTTTTGGGCGGTACTGCTCCTTGGCCTGGTGCGGGTCAGAAACCTCGACCCGGATACGTCTGAGCTGCTGGAGGCAGCCATTGACCAAGTGCGGAGCGAAGGCAACCCCTGGCTGGTGGGCATCAGCCTCATCATCGAATCGAACCGGTGGGCGCTCTTCTCGCTGGACGATGCCAAGCTGCTGGAAGCCGAGGAGATTTTCAGGCAACTGGACGCGCCCTTTGAGCGCGGGCTGGTGGCCGAGCAGCTTGGGCGGCAGGCCGCCCAGCAGCGGCGCCCCCTGCGGGAGGTGGCGCGCTACTTCGAGCAGGCCAATCAGTTCTATGCCCAACTGGGCGACCGTGCGCCCATCACGGGCAGTTCCAATTTTCTGGCCGGGATTTACCTGCAGCAGGGCGAGGTTGACCTGGCCATGGAGCTGTTCCACACCGAGCAGCGGGCCTTGGAGCGGGCCGGCAACACGCGGCTGCTGGGCCACAGCCTGCACTGGGAGAGCCTGCACGCGGCCCGATACAGCACCTACGAGCACGCGCTGCAGACGCGGCAGCGCAGTTTGGAGCTGGCGACGAGGGTGGGCGTCCGCTCGGATGTGGCTTGGCAGACCTTTGAGCTGGGCGAGGTCTACCGCATCTTTGGCCTTGCGGCGCTTGCGGTTGAGCAGTTCGCGCTGGCGCGGCTCGCCTTCACGCAGATGAACCTGATCAACGGGCTGGGGTTCGACCGGCGCGCCCAGGGCGACCTGGCCTTGCAGGCCGGCCAGTACGCCGAGGCGCTGGAGCACTACACGGCCTACTTGGCATATGCGCAGGAGGACAACCACTTGTGGAGCATTGCCCAGGCCCAGGGCAAGCTGGCGCTGGTCAACGCCTACCTGGAGAACTGGGAGGCAGCACGGCGTTATATGCAGACGGCCCTGGCTGCCGTGCGCGGCTGGGCGGAATATGACCTGGCGCTGCTGAGCCTGCTGGCCGCGCCGCTGCTGCTGGTGCAGGCCGGGGAATCAGTGAAGGCGGTGGAACTGGCCGCCTTCATCGCCCATCACCCGGCCGCCTGGAACGAGGTCCGGACGCAGGCCAACGCCCTCCGCGACCTGGCCGCGCGCGGATTGCCCGCGGTCGAGGTCCAGCGGGCTTCCACGCGGGGCCGGGCGCTGGAGCTAGAGGCCGTAATCCAGGAGCAATTGGCGTGACCGCTGAACCGGCGCTACTTGTCGCCCAGGCCCTGGATGTTGCCTGAGCCAGTGAGGCTGTCGTCCACGGTCGGGCGGCCAAAGTAATAGATGTTGCCGGAACCGGGCAACTGCGCCTCCAGCCGGTCGGTGACCCACACGGTGACATTGCCCGACCCGTTCAGGCGGACGTTGCCGGTGGCCGCCTGAAGATCGCCCAGGTCCACATTGCCGCTGCCCTGCAAGACCACTTCCACGTCATCGGCCAGGCCCGCGGCCGCAATGTTGCCGGAGCCAGGGAGCAGGAAGTCGACGTTGTGCGCCTGCATCGAGTCAATGTTGATGTTGCCCGAGCCGGGCAAGGCGACGGACGTCAGTTCGCGGAGGGTCACAAAGTAGCGAATCGGGTTTTGGGTGACGAGGTCGACGTTGGCGCGCGTCCCCAGGACCAGGCGGTCGCCGCGCACATCGCTGGTCAGGTAGGGCAGCAAGTTGTCGTCGGCCTCGATGGTGAGCGCGGCCGTCTCGCCAAACTCGATGCTGACGTCGCCGCTGGCGGCCAGCTCGACGGCGGTGAAGTTGTCCACACTGCGGGTCTCGGTGGCGACGTCGCCCGAGCCGGTAACGACCTCGGCGCGGAGCAGGCCGCAGCCTCCCAGGGCGATGGCCGTGCCGACGGCCAAGACGACGAACCAATGCAGACGGACACGCTGGGTGAGCATGTGATACTCCTTTTACAGTAATGTAATCGCGCTGTCAGCGTACCGTGTGGGCTGTGGCGCGGCGTCTGACGGAAGTTGTATTTGAGGGTAGAAATGAAGCCGTTACTGTGGCGCTGGGGACCGGCGATCCTGATGATGGCGGTGCTGTTTGTGGCCTCGGCGCAGACCAAGGCGACCGTGCCCGACCTGGCCGAGTGGGACTGGCCGGTGAAGAAGGGCGGGCATCTGTTCGGCTATGCGCTGCTGGGCCTCGCCTATCTGCGTGGGCTGACCGGTGGTCAACGCCCGGCGGCGCGGCAGGCTGTGCTGGCGGTGCTGCTGGCGGCGGCCTACGGCGCGACGGACGAGTTTCACCAGTCGTTCGTGCCGGGGCGCGGGGCGGATGTGCTGGATGTGGGGATTGACGCCCTGGGCGCGGCGTTGGGGGTGGGGGCCTGGTGGGCGTGGGAACGCACGCGCCGCTGATCGCGCCGGCCAGGCAATCCGGCAACCGGTGAGCGGGCGGGCCAACGGCCCGCCCGCTGTTTAAGGCCGCCGCTGCGGACGGCCAGGGGCAGGCCGGTATCGCGCGCCAGCGCGATGACGCGGGCGACATCGGCGGCAGTGGCGACCCGGGCGATGAGGCCCGGGCGGCGTTCTATGCCGCCGGCGAAGACGGTGCGGGCCTCGTCGTAATCGGCGTCGCCCGGGCGGATGGCGCGGCCCTGAAGGCCAGCAAGCGCGGCGGGCGAGAGAGAAGCAGCCATATTCGTATCACTCCAATTCGGATCAAGCGGGCGCGAGTTCCGGCTTGAGATACTGGTTGGATAGAGCGCGATAAGCGTAGGACCGCATGGCCAGCAGCGTGACGGCCAAGCCAATCAGCCCAGCCACGGTGAAGAGCAGCGCCAGTCCACGGTCGGTGCCCACGCCAAACCAACCGCCCAGCAGCCGCACCCCCGCCCCGGTCGTCATGAACGGGATGAAGACAAGCTGGGCCACCGGGCCAATGATGAACGACGAGATGGGCGAGGCGGCCTGCTCCACGCTCTGGGCGAAGCCGAACACGCGCCCCTGCCGCTCGGGCGGCACCACTTTCTGCAAGATCGTTTGCTCGGCGGCCTCCACGGCCGGGATGAGGCACAGCCAGATGAACATGCCCGCGGCCATCAGCCAAATGGAAGCTTGCAGGGTGAACACCGCGCAGATGGTCCACATGATGATGTTGCCCAGGAACAGGGTGCGCAGCGGATTGCGGCCCAGCCCCTGGCGGGCCACGACCAGGCCGCCGACGATGAACCCCAGGCTGAGGAAGCCCCACAGCGTGCCCCAGAACTGCACCGACACCATCAGCAGGCCGTAGGCGTCCATCAGCGACATGAAGATGCCGCCCAGGAAGTTGTTGAAGGTGTGGAAGAAGATCAGCCCGAACAGCCCCGGCACCACCTGGATCGCCTGGATCGTCCCGCGCAGGTCCAGGTGACCGGCCGCGGACTGCGCCTCGCCGGGCGCGGCCTCGGGCCGGGGCTGGCCGGGGATGGGTACTGTCCACAAGTGCAGCACGACCAGGCCGGTGGCAGCCAGGGCGATGATCAGCATCCAGTCTACGCCCAGGAAACCGACGGCCAGGCCGCTGAAAATGGAGGCGAAGAAGAAGGCGATGCCGGTGGCGGTGCCCACCAGGCCGTTGGCCCGGTCGCGCCGGTCCTCGGCCACCAGGAGGGTGACCAGGGTGGCCAGGGCGATGCCGCGCAGGTTGCCCAGGATCGCGCCCGCGAGCGCCAGCACCACAAAGACCCACAGGCGCGGATTGGAGGCGTCGGCGAAGGCGGCGGCTGGGGTGGTGGCGAAGGAGAGCCAGGCCAGCGCGAACAGGGCCAGGGTGCCGAGGCTGGAGGCCAGCATCACGGCTTTCTTGGGGAAGCGGTCCACCAGCGAGCCGAGGAAGAAGCCGGAGATGGCGACGGTGGTGGTGTACACGCCGGCCATGATGGAGGTGGCGATGACGGATTGGGTCTCGAGATAGACCCAGAACGTGATGGCGAACCAGACAAAGTTGTTGGTGACCGAGGCGACGAGGGTGTTAGCCAGTACCGTGTAGAAAGTCTTCATCTCAACTCAACCTCAACAAGCTATCTTCCGCACAATAGGACAAATATTCTAGGGCGTCAACTGGACCTGTGGGCAGGTCCGCGCCGGTGCCATCGACCGGCGCGGCCAGGGGTTGGGGCGAGGCGTTTGCCAGAAAGGATTAGTCCCGAAGCGGGGCGGGCAATTGCCTCGCCCCTACAAGGTTATCGGGGCTGGTAGGTGAGAAAGGCGACGCCGGAACCAGTGATCATGCTGTCGACGAGCGTAAGGCGCTGGAGGGCATCGCCATCCTGAAAGAGGCGCTGGCCGTAGCCCACGATGACGGGGTGGATCATCACGATCAGCTCATCCAGCAGGCCAGCCTTTAGCAGTGACCGCACCAGGGTGACGCTGCCGGCCACGCCCATGTTCTTGCCCGGCTGCTCCTTCAGGCGCTGGACCGTGGCCGCCAGATCCGCGCCGCGCACCAGGGTGACGTTGCCGTGGCTGCCCCAGGCGACGCTCTCCAGTGTGTCGGAGACGACGTACTTGGGGACGCCATTGATGTGCCGGCCGTACTCGTCGTCGCCAGCGGCGGGCCAATAGTTGGCCCACTCCTCGTACGTCTTCCTCCCCAGCAGCAGGGTGTCCTCGGCGGCCAGGTGGGCTGTCATCGCCGCGCCCATGTCCGCGTCGAAGACGTCGAACTGCCACTTATCGGGCGACTGGACCACGCCGTCCAGCGAAATGAAGAGTCCAGACCTGAGTTTGCGCATTGTCGTTTACCCTTTCTCATCCAATTGAAGATACTCTTCCAGCCGGTCCCACATTTCGGCCGCGCCGCCCTCCATGCCGGAGTGGAGCATGCCATCGCGGTCTTCGACCGAGGCGAACACCGTGGTGGAGACGAGGCGCGTCCCGGCGCCGTGCTCCTGGAAGTCCGTCGTTTCGACGGAAACATGACCGGGCAAACCTTCCCATTCGAAAGTCGCCACCAGCCGCTCCGGCGGCGTGATCTCGCGATACTCGCCGCGGAAACCGTGCTCACTGCCGTCTGGCCCGCGCTGCACGTAGCGCCAGCGCCCGCCGGGGCGCACGTCCATCTCGTCCACGATAGTCGTAAGGGTACGCAGGCCCCACCAGTGCGGGATGCTCTGCGGGTCCGTGAAGATGCGGAAGACCAGTTCGCGCGGTGCATCCACGACCCGCATCACCTGAATCGCAAGCTCGGAGGGCAGCAGGAGCATCAATGGGTTGCGGCCGGCCAGCGCGGCGGGGACCTTTTCCAGCGACTCGGCCCAGCCCACGCCCGCGCCGTCGGCCATCTCGCCCACGGGCAGGCCGGCATGTTCGAGGGTGACGCGCGTGCCGCCGCCGGCCGCATCGGCAAAGGTGATGGTCACCAGCAGTTCGAGCGGGAAGTCGCCGGGCAGGCCGTAGAAAGCGCCGGTGACGACATTGCCGCGCTTGTCGGCAAAGGAGGCGGTGTAGACAATCCGCGCGTTGGGAACGACCTCCTTGAAGGTGCCAGTGCTGTAAATATCCTGCCCCTCGGGGGAGCGCATGCAGAAGAGGTAGCGCCCGCCCACGCGCACATCCGCCTCGCAGACAGGCGAGGTGTAGCCCTTGGGGCCCCACCAGCGGCGCAGGTGCCTGGGCTCGGCAAAGACCTGGAATACCAATTCGCGTGGCGCGCTGAAAGTGCGCTCGACGGTGACGGTGCGGGTGGGGGCAGGGGGCTGGTCAGGGGCCATCACTCTTCCTTGTGCTGAAGTTCTTTCAAGTAGTCGTCCAGCCTGTCGAAGCTGTCTTCGTAATAGCGCCGATAGCGCTCCAGCCAGGCATCCACATCCTGCAGGCGCTTCGCTTCCAGGCGGCAGGGCCGCCACTGCGCCTTGCGCCCCTGGGTGATGAGCCCGGCCCTCTGGAGCACGCGCAGGTGTTTCGAGACGCCGGGCAGGCTCAGCTTGAACGGCTCGGCCAACTCCATGACCGTGGCCTCGCCCTGGCTGAGGCGCGCGAGAATTGCCCGGCGGGTGGGGTCCGCCAGCGCGGAAAAAGTCTCAGACAAAGCATCGGTTTGGCGCATCAGGACTAGAACAAATGATTTATTTAGCTTATTGGTAAAATACAACAGAACGGGGGGAGAGTCAATAGGGAGTTTTCGGATTGGAGATCGCGGAATTGAGGCAGATCAGCGCCGGCACACAGTGCCAGCCTCAAGCCCCCGGCGCGGACCTGTTAGTCGTCGAGCGTTTCAGGCAACACTAATTCCCAAAGCTCGTGAAAGTACTGGTCGTCGCCGAAGCCGCCGAAGAGCATCACCCGGCCTCGCACTCGGTCGAAGAACAGGTTGTGCCCCCAGCGCGGCGCGGGATGGAGCGCCGACGCGGTGCGCGTCCACGTATCGCCGCGCAGCAGCCAGGTATCGCCGAATTGGCGGCCGTTGCTGTCGCCGCCGAACAAGACCATATGCTGCCGGATAGGATCATAGACCATATCGGCTGAGCCGCGGCTTTCCGGCTGTAGTTTCGTGGCGCTCTCGGTCCAGGTCATGTCCTGCCAGGTCCATGTGACAAGCGGCCATCCGGCCCCAAAAACGACAACACGCTCCTGGGCCGGGTCATAGGCCGCACTATGCGCACTCGCTTCAGGCGCGGGTCCTTTGAATGTAATCTCGCTCCAGTCCTGACCATCCCACTCCCACGCATCATGGAAAAAGACGGAATAGTGGTCATAGCCGCCATAGACGACGACCCGGCCGCGCTCGGGATCGTAGAACATCTGGTGTCCCTCGCGGGCCGGCGGGCTGCAGGCTGGGCAGAACAGGGTCCAGTTCTCGCCGTCCCACTCCCACGTATCCTGCATCGGGCCATCATTGTTATATCCGCCAAACATGACCACGACTCCCCGCGCTTCATCGAAGGCCATGTCGTGCGACACGCGCGCCGGGGGCCGGGTCTCGGGCTTCATCAACACCCAGTCCTGGCCGTCCCACTCCCAGGTGTCGTCCTGGTAGTTCCACCGGCCGGAACCGTAGTACTCGGTTGCGCCGCCGAAAAGAACGGCTCGGTTACGCAGCGTGTCGTAAGCGATGGCGCCGGACGCGCGGCCCCTCGGATGGTGGGTACTCTCGACCAGCATCCAGCCATACGGCTCCACCTGGGCCGACCGGACAATGCCGGCACCCAGCCCGGCAAGCCAAATGATGGAGAACAAGGCCGCCGCACCCGCACGCAGCCAGGCCCGGCGGCGGCGGACGGCCGCGGCCAATGCAGGCAGCGCTGGGCGCAGGAGCGCTGTCAACAGCAAGCCACCCACCGCGGCCAGGGTGATGGCCACGGTCTTTCGGTAGGTCATGCAGCCCATGCTGTTGTCCGAGACGGTGAGCCACTCGCCGAAACCGCAGTTGAGCCAGCCTTCTACGCCGTGTAACTGATAGTAGGCGAGGCCAGCCCACAGGATGAGGGCCAGCCGAAGGTTGAACAGGCGCAACAGCAGCACGGCGGCCAGCGCAAAGCCCAAGTAACTCACGACTACCATGGCAGGGCCAGCCACGAAAATCGGCCGCATGATGCCATTGAAGCTGGTACGCTCGTAATCGAGCCAGTAGTCCGTGGGCTGGTTGATGAGGCTCAGGCCGCCTTCGGCCAGGATGAGCAACACCACAAACAACACCAGCGAGCCCGGCAGGCGCGGGGACCGGAACGGGCTCATGAGCGCCCCGAACAGCCGAGTGATGCATCCGGGTCGGGCCGGCGTTACTGGCGGCAGCTCGCCGGACGGCGCTGGCAGGGTCGGATTTTGCGGTTGCTCGGACAGAAAGACGCTCATGCGGCCCCCAGGGAGGCAATCCGGTGGGCACCGGATGGGTAATGCAATGAGCGAATTGTAAGGTCGGCTAGGGGGTGAGGGCCAGTGTCAAATGTCACCCGGCCGCGAAATGGGTCTGCGGCGCCGGACAGCTATTGCCCGGCGCCACAGGGGCTCACTTTGGCTAGGGTGACGAATGTACTTGGAGGAGGCCGTCCGTTACGGAAACGCGATAGGTGCGCACCGGCTCCTTGGCCGGCCCGCACTCCACTGCGCCAGTGATGACGTTGAAGCAGGAGGCGTGCCACGGACAGACTATCTGCGTCCCCTTCAACTCGCCCTCGCTGAGGGGGCCGCCCGCGTGTGTGCACACGTCGTGGGTTGCGTAGTAGACGCCGTCCACGTTGTAGACGGCCACGGCCTCGCCCTCCACCGTGACGCGGCGGGCCTGGCCGGGCGGCAGGTCGGCGGCGCGCAGCTCGTTCTCGGCCGGGGGGGCGGGGGCGGCGGGCGCGGGCCGCGGCTGGCCGGGCATCGCCAGTTCCACCGGCTCATTGTCGCGGATGAGTACGGGGATCTCAACGTACACCTGCCCGTCGCGCAGTTCCACGCGATAGCGGGGCAAGGTGGCGTCGCGGTCCAGCAGCAACTGGCCGGTGGTCACATCGTACTGATAGCCGTGCCAGGGGCAGGTGAGGGTATCGCCCTCCAGCGTGCCGGTGCACACCGGGCCGCCCCGGTGCAGGCAGCTATTGTGCAGCGCGTACCACTGGCCGTCGGTGTGATGGAATACGCCCACCGAGATGCCCTCCGCTTCGACCACGCGCCGGGTGCCGGGGGGCATATCGGCCAGCGCGCCCACGTGCACCACGTGCCGCTCGATGGCGCGGGCCATGCCCAGGGCGCGCTCGTAGGTGTCAACTGCCAGGTCGTAGACCGCTTCGGTGTCAATCGCTTCGCCCGGCTCGAAGGTCTCGCCTTCGCGGCCGTGGCCATAGGGGCGGGCCAGCACCTCCAGCAGCACCATCAGCAGCCGGTTCCAGGCCCTGAGGCCGCGCATTTCCAATTCTGGGTCGAGCACGTGCAATTCCGCCGCCAGGGCGCGGCCGATGCGCTCCTGCACGAAGCCGATCATGCCCATCACGTAGCGCTCGGGGATGTAAATCTTGGGGTCGGCGCCGTGCGAGGTGTGCGCCCGGCCCACATAGTCCACGAAGCGCACGTAGTCCTCGTCATATACGCCGGCCGCGGTGCGCCGCCAAAAGCCGGCCTGGTGCTGCATGCGCATTTCCAGGTAGGGCTGGTTGAGGCGGCCATCCTTGTGCAGAAAGTGGCGGCGGGTGGCGGGGTACTTGAGCAGTTGGGCGTAGAAGTCCGCCACGATGCTGGGGATGTGCTTCTCGATGATGAAGCGTGTCTCGCGGATGGTGGCGGCATCCTCGGGGGTGAAGCCGATGAAGTCGGCCATGAACTGAAAGTAGCGTGGAGCGTCGGCGGCGCCGCGCTTGAAGCGTTCCTGCGTCGAAAGTTGTTCCAACTCATATCCTCCGGTTACTCGAACTCTAATTCGGCGATCTCTTCGTCCGTCCACTCGCCCAGCGAGATGAGCATGATATCGCCAAACGGCCCCTCCTGGCGGCACTCGATCTTATGGCGCTTGACCAGCTCCAGCACAGCCAGGAAGGCGACGATGATCTCCATCTGGCGGGTGGCCTGGGCCAGCATGCCCTGAAAGCTGGTGCGGCCCTCTCCGGCGCGCAGGGTGTGGGCAATCAGGCGGATCTGGTCGCGGATCGTGACCTTGGGCGGGGCCACGACCGTGCCCAGGACGGGCTTCTCCGGGTGCAGGGCCAGGGCGCGGCGCACGGCCTCCAGCAGGTGCAGGGTGGTCACGCCGCTCAGGTCGAGCTTGGGCTCCAGCTTGGGCGGCGGGGCCAGCCGCAGGTAGGTGCGCCAGCCGGCGGCGGCGCGCTCGTGCAGGCCGTGGGCGATCTCTTTGTAACGCTTGTAGGCGATGAGTTGGCGGGCCAGCTCGTCGGCGGGGTCTTCCTCGCCGGGCTGGCGCTCCACCGGGCGCGGCAGCAGGGCCTCGCTCTTGATGAGCACCAGCCGCGAGGCGATCACCAGGAAATCGGCGATGTCGGACAGATCGAGCTTTTCCAGCACCTTGAGATGGGCCAGGAACTGATCGGTGACCTGCGCCAGCGCCACGCGAGTGATATCAAGCTCGTCGCGCTCGATGAGCTGTAGCAGCAGATCGAGCGGACCGGCGTAGACGGGCAACTGAACGGTGTAATTGGGCAGGGCTTCCATGCGGCCTCAGTTGGTGGACAAGCTGATGAAAACCATCACCACAACCACCGCGCCGGCCAGCAGCACCAGCACCGCCAGCCCCATGCCCATCAAGCGCTGTTGGGCGTCGCGGCGGCGGCGAGCCTCGGCCAGAAAGGCCTGGCGGCGCTGCTCAACAGCCTCCAGTTGGCCCATCCGCACGTCCGAGTCGGCCGCCTCGCGCGCCTTGAGGCCGTGCGAGTCGCGGGCCAGTTCGTTGCGGAGGTTGGCCGGGTCCACGCCATGGCGGCTGCTGATATGGGTAAAGGCATCCAGCGCGTGGCCGCAGTTGCCGCACTGCTCGCCGCCCACCCAGTTGAGGGCGGCGCAGTTGGCGCAGCGGCGGTAGAGGGCCTGGCGGCAGTTGGTGCAGGCGCCGGACCCGGCCGGCGACACGAAGTCGCAGCGCGGGCAGATCACCCCGTCCACGGTGTTGACCGTGCCGCAGAAGCGGCAGGCGGCCTCGCTGAGGGCGTGGACTTCTAGGCCGTGGCCCTGGCAATTGGAGCACGGAATCTCAGAGAGTATCATCTTGGCTCAAGGATCCGATAGATAAAACCATTCATTTCGATTTCCGTCAACGGCCTGTAATTTGCGCCGAGGGCCTCCAGCACCGGCGGCGGGTAGAACTGCGCCCGCAGGATGACGAGGCCAAAGGCCTGGTCCTGGATCATGGCGATCTCGTTGGCGGGGTCGAACAGCCCGGCCTGGTACATCACCAGTTGCGGAAAGGGGTTGGTGACGACGGGCTTGCCGGCCCGGAACATGAAGCCAGCCTCCTCCGAAAATACCGACCCCGGCGCCGCGCGGGCCAGGGCGGCAATGCGGTCCCCGGCGGCGACGTCAGCGGCGGTGGGGTGGGGGCCAAGCTGGGTGTAGCCCTGCGAGTCGTAGTAGCCGCTGTCGTTCGCCACCTCAAGCACGCGCGCCACAGGGCCGTAGATCGGGCCGGTGGTGGGGAGGTGGAGGTTGAGGCGCGTTTGCAGGAGGAAGAGGAGGGGGATGCCAACGAGCGTGAGTAGGTGTGTAGGTTTGTATGTGCGTAAGGGGGTTGCCACAAGTGCGGGCGCCTCTGGGCCTCGCTTGGCGTGCACCACAAGCGGCGTGAGGGCGCTCCCCTCTCCCCCAGGGAGAGGGGGCAGGGGTGACCATGGTCCCCGTAGCGCAGCGGAGCGGGAGGGAGAGCTTGTGGCCCACTGCCACGCCCGCGCCAGGGCGATGCCGGAGAGGACACACGCGGCGGCGGTAGCGGTGACGAAGTACGACTCGCCCGCGCCGAACTTGCCGGAGAGCGCGCCGTTGGCAATGCCGCACACGAACCACACGGCGTAGGCCGAGAGGCGGCCGCGGTAGGTCTCGTGGAGCAGGCGCAGCAAGGCGACGGCGAGGATGAACGGGTGCAGTTCTATCCACTGGCGGAAGAATTGCAGGGTCTGCCGCAGGTCATAGGCGTTGATGTTGGCGCGGATGATGCTGATGGTCCACTGGCCCCCGGTCGCCAGGTCAATGGCGAGGTAGAGCGCGCCCGCGACCAATGCCAGCCCGCCCCCGGCCAGCAGCGCGCGGCGCGGCCCGCGCAGGAACAAGAAGCCCAGGCCCGCGATGACGGAGGCCAGCGCCAGTTGTTTGGAATAGCCAGCAGCAAGGAGGCCCGCCAGGCCAAGCCAGAAGGCAGGACGGCGGCGCCAACCAGCGCTCGCCTCCCGGTCAAGCTGGGCCAGCGCCACAATGGCGAGCACCTCAAACCCCACCATCGTCATGTGCTGGCGGAACAGGGGGCCGATGTGGAAGGTGTAGTTGGAGGCCAGGAAGGTGAGGCCAGACAGGACGGCGATGGCCCGGTGACCGGAGGCGCGCTGAACCCCATAGCCAATGGCGAGGGCGGCGACGAGCGACATGCCGAAGCTCACCAGCCGCCCGGTCCACAACTGCGGGCCAAAGACCCACACCAGCGGCACCGTCATCAGGTGAAAGAGGGGCGGGTAGATGGACGTATAGAAGGGGTAGACCTGGCTGTCTTGGTAGGGCCATTGGCCCTGCGAGTGCAGGACTGTATCGTATAGCTCGAAGCCCTCGCCCTGATCGTAGTCGTAGGGGAAACGGAAGAGCGCCCCGGCATAGTCCACGTAGACGGCGAACTGCGCCAGCAGGGCGAGCAGGGCGATGGCGAACAGCGCGATGACCACGCCGCGCCAGGGCTGGGGCAGGGTACTGATAGCCCTCATGCTCCCCTCTCCCGGTGCGAAAGGGGCAGGGGTGACCATGGTCCCCGGAACGCAGTGGAGTGGGAGGGCGAACGGCTGGGGATGACTACCCTCACGCGGGCCGCGAGCCCAGCGGCAGCAGGCTCAGGCCAAAAACCAGCAGCGCCGCCGCGCCTGCCAACGCCTGGCGCTGGGCGGGGCCCAGGCCCCCAAAGCGGCCCGCCCCCACCAGATCGGCGGCCAGGGTGACGAGCGCCAGCCCGCCGCCAGCCAGGACGAACAGCCATCCGAGTTGTCGCTTGGTAAGCGGGGCATCGGAGAACACGGCGCGATTATAGCATTGGGCCTGCAACCCCAGGCGCGCGGAAGCGTATTGACTGGCAGAAACGGTGTCCAGAAAGGGTGCTAACCATGATGACTGAACCTCAAATACCTGCGTCTGCGCCGGCCGTGGGGCCGAGCCAGGAAGAACGCAACTGGGCCATGCTGGCCCACCTGACGGCGCTGCTCTCGGCCTTCGTGGCCATGTCCACCGGCGGGGTGGGCTATGTGTTCGCGCTGCTCGCGCCGCTGGCGATCTACCTGTACTTCTCCGGCCGCTCGCGCCACGTGGCCTATCATGCCTTGCAAGCCACCGTCTTTCAGGCGCTGGCGGGCGTGGTGTACGTGGTTGTGGCTGGGGCGGCTGGGGCCGCCATCGCCGCGGCCTGGACCATTGCGGGCGTGCTGACGATGATCCTGGTGGGGGTGCTGCTGATGCCGGTGGCGCTGGGCGTGACCCTCATTTCCGGCGTGCTGATCGGCGGGCTGCCGCTGCTGGGGCTGGGCTATGCCCTGCGCGCCGCCTATCTGACCTACCACGGGCAGGACTTTGACTATCCGTGGATTGGGCCGGTGGTGGCGCGCAGCCTGACCTAAATACAAGACCTGCCAGGTTTTTCAAGTCTGCCTGACAAGCAGGCACGCAGCGGAAAACCTGGCAGATCTCCGACGCAACAGCGGCCGGGCATTGCCCGGCCGCTGTCACATCCGAGGGTTTGCGGCTACCGCAGCAGCAGGTAGCGCGCCAGCAGCAGTACAAAGAAGACCGGCACCAGCAGGATGATCCAATAGTACCCGCTGTCGTAGCGCAGGTGCATGTAGTACAGCACCACCAGCGCGGCCTTGATAATTGCCAGCGTGACCAGGACGATGATGGTGACGATCTCGGGCAGAGGCACGGCGGCCACCAGCACTTCGACGAGCGTCATCACCGCCAGCCAGGCGAAGACGATCAGGTAGGTGCGGCGCGGGATGTGGTGGGTGGTTGATTCGGCGGCGTGAGTCATCGGTCGGCTCCTACTACAAACCTGCCAGGTTTCCAAAACCTGGCAGGTCTTGGCATTAGATCAAGTAGACCAGCGTAAAGATCAAAATCCAGACCACATCCACGAAGTGCCAGTACAGCCCGAAGATCTCGACGCCCAGGTGCGACTTGGCCGTGAAGCCGCCGCGCAGGGCGCGCGCGATCACGACCAGGCACCAGATGACGCCGATGATGACGTGCAGACCGTGGTTGCCGGTCAGGATGTAAAAGGCTGAGGCGAACTGCGTCTCGCCGAACACCACCCCCTCGTGCATCAGCTTGCTGTACTCGTAGGCCTGGATGCCCACGAAGGTCGCGCCCAGCAGGGCCGTTATTCCCAGCCACAGCACCAGCCCGCCCGGCTTGTCCTCCTGGATGGACGACAGGCCCAGCACCACGGCCAAACTGCTGACCAGCAGCAGGAAGGTGTTGACGGAGACCAGGATCAGCGACGGCCAGATCGGCTCGGTGAGGATGGCGTGCGCCTCGGGCTCGTGCACCCAAATGACCAGCACACGGGCGATGAGCGCGCCGAAGATGATGACCTCGGTGCCCAGGAAGCACCACATCGCGAACTTGGCCGCCACCTCGGGCGTTTCGCTGCCGTGGATGCGCTCGCGGATGTTGCCGACCAGCCAGCCGCCGGTGGCCAGCAGGATGATGCCCAGCCCGCCCGCCGACAGCCAGTACAGGTTTGGGTCGATGCCGCCGCCGGTGATGATGCCGAAGGCGATGAGCATGAAGCCCGCCGCCCAAATCAGAGGCGTGATGGAGGGCTTGGGCAGGTGGATGCCGCCGCCATGGTCGGCGGGGTGGTGCTCGACGGATTGGCTCATGCGTGCTGCTCCTCTGCTGCCAGCCGGGTTGGCGGCCAATGCCGGGCCGCCCAGCGCTGGGTAACGGCGGCATTCTATCATTTTCCCCGGCAAATGGAAAACGCGGACATCGTTGGTGCAATTTGACGCAATCTCCCCGTTTGCATATAATCCCCGCACGAAAGCCGCGTGCCATTCCCCAAACCTTGCTCGGAGGCCAGTTTGAAAAAACGCTTCTCCCGCCGTTGGCTGATTGCCCTGCTCGTCCTGTTGCTGTTGGCCCTGGCGATTCCCATGGCGGGGGTGCTGGCCCAGGCCGGTCAAAGCAGCGATTGCCCGCCGGACTGCATGGTGTCTTTCCAGACGCCCAACATGTTCAATCCGTCCAGCTTCGAGGCCGAGCGGATTGAGGCGCTGTTTACCTTCATCCTGGTCATCGCCGGCATCATTTTCGTGCTGGTGGAAGGGGCGCTGTTCTTCGCTGTGTGGCGCTTCCGCAACCGGCCCGCCGAGTCGGCCATTCAAGTGCACGGCAACACTAAATTGGAGATTGCCTGGACCGCCGCCCCGGCCGTCATCCTGGCCGTGCTGCTGGGCTTCACCTTTCAGACCATGGGCGAGGTCAAGGCTGTCACCGGCGAGAACGTCATGCACGTGCAGGCCATCGGCCACCAGTGGTGGTGGGAGTTCCGCTATCCCGATCAGCAGATCGTCACGGCCAACGAAATGGTTGTGCCGGTCAATACGGTGATCGAAGTGTCGGTGGAGTCGGTGGACGTGGAGCACGGCTTTTGGGCGCCGGAGCTATTTGGCAAGGTGGACGCGGTGCCGGGCTACACCACGCGGGTGCGCTTCACGCCGACCGAAATTCGGGGTGACTACTTCGGCGGGCAGTGCACGCAGTTCTGCGGCCGGCAGCACGCGCAGATGCGCTTCGCCATCCAGGTCGTCTCGGCCGGCGACTTCGAAAATTGGGTGATCAACATGCAGCAGCCGGAGGCCGGCGACGCCGCCGTGAGCGGCGATGCCGCCGCGGGCCGTGAGCTGTTTCTGGCCCCCACCAGCCAGTGCATCGGCTGTCACACCGTCAATGGCACCAACGCCGTGGGCGTCACCGGCCCCAACCTGACCCATCTCGCCAGCCGCACGTTCTTTGCCGGCGGGGTGCGGGCGCGGACGACGGCCAACCTCACCGCCTGGGTGCACGACGCGCCCAGCATCAAACCCGGCACCATCATGCCCAGCTTTGTCAATACCTTCACGCCCGAGCAGGTGGCTGATATCGTGGCGTACTTGGAGACACTTCGGTAGGAGCGCCAGACCGGCCAGGTTTCCGGAAACCTGGCCGGTCGCGCCCGCCATAAGGAAGCCTATGACCACTCACGCGCAAGCCGCGCCCCTCCGCCGCTCGGTCCTGGCCGAAATCCTCGACTGGGTCACCACGGTTGACCACAAGAAGATCGGCATCATGTACCTGGTGCTGACCTTCACCTTCTTTATTGTGGCCGGCATCGAGGCCCTGCTCATCCGTACGCAGTTGGCCAGCTCCAACCTGAA
>CAZCEC010000032.1:0-13134 GCA_964497615.1 uncultured Anaerolineales bacterium
GGGCTGAAGGCGTGGCACTCGTCGATGACCAGCAGGGGCAGGGCGGCCAGGCGCTCGACGACGGCGGGGTAGGCGTCCTGCGGCCGGTCGGGATCGTAGGCGTTGCGCAGCGTGTCGAGCAGGTCGGCCAGGATCCAATACTGCGCTTCGATGCCATGCTCCAGCGCCGCGCAGACGACGGCGGTGGCCAGGTAGCTCTTGCCGCTGCCGTTGCCGCCCCACAGAGTCAGCCAGCCATGGCCGGCAGCCAGCAGCTCCTTGGCGCCGACGAGCGCGGCTGAGCGGGAGGCCGTGGGCGTCCAGTAGCCGGCCAGGGTGTGGGTGAGCTCATCGGCCGTCAGCCGGCTGGACGCGCGCTGGTACTGCTGGCGCCGCTCGGGCGTGTTCAGGCCGCAGTCCGGGCACGGGACGAGCCGGCCATACTGCGCATGGCCGACGGGCAGGTCCGGCACGCGGACCAGGCCGACATCGTGGCACGTGGCGCAGACGGCGCTCTCGCGCGCCTGAGTCGGGACGCGCGGCTCGACGACGGGCCGGCCTTCGCGCGATCCGCGGATGTACTCCACGTAGGCGCGCGCATCGTCGTCGAGCGGCTCGCGCTCAGCGCGCCGGCGGGATCTTGAACGTGGCTGGCTTGCGGCCGATCTCGACTCCGCCAGCGCTTCGAGCGCCGCGGCGAGCACCTTGTCCGTCATGCTGACCTCCGTTGGTGATTCGTGGGGGGATGCCGTCGCGATACCACTCCAGCGCCCAGCCCCATCCCTGGCTAGCTTTGCCGCGGGAATGCCACTCGCGGTAACAGGCGCGCAGCTTGGCCGCGTCGGGTTCGGGTCCAAGAACGTCGGTGAGCTCGTCGATCAAGCCGTCCGGCACCATCAGGCCGGCGATCTGCTTGAGCAGCTTGATCTGCGGGCGATCCCACCTGGCCGAAGGGGCCGGCGGCGCTCCGTGGTGGTGGTTCTTAACTGGTTGATTCTTAATTGGTTGATTCTTTACCTCACCTGGTGAGGGCTTCTTTCGTGTGGTGAGGGCCGCTTTCACCTGGTGAGGGCCGCTTTCACCTGGTGAGGGTTGCATCCAGCCGCGCTGTAGGAGCAGGGACACAAACTCCTGACCCGTCATGGCGCCCTTGGCGGCGTTGCAGACCGAGCAACTGGCGACCAGGTTGGATTCATCATCGGTGCCGCCGCGGGATTTAGGCATCCAATGGTCGAGAACCTGTGACTCGCCGCCGCAGAAAACGCACACTTCGGATCTCAGTCCGAAAGACTTGGCCTGCTCGAAGTCGGACAGAGTCCATGGTTTGGCCGGAGGTTGAGGTTTGGGCGCGATCAGCTTGCGTCTGGGCGCTTCGCGGCCCGAATAGCGCGTGAAGTTCTCGGACCATTTATCGACCACGGCGATGATGACGCCGTGCGGTTTTTGATCGTCAAGCTCAATCCAGCCCTTATCGGCCAGAGCGCGCCGCTTGATCGACACCTGAGCCACACTCATGCAGCACTTCGTGGCCGTAGTGGACAGGCTTTCCCAGCACGTGCCGACGCGCTTGTAGTGGGCCAGGAGCCTGAATTCGTAGGGATCCAGGCCGGCGTCGTCGTAGAGGTTGGGGAGCTCGGTGCGGTACTTGCGCAGGTCGGAGCGGTCAATGATCTGCTGGTCGCTCATGGCCGGAAGCCGTCTTCCAGCGCGGCCCAGTACGGCGCGTTCTCTCCGGCGCTATCGTGGGACCCGTCCCAGTCGAAGCGGGCGCTGGGAAAGATTTCGTCCAGGCGAGCCACCGGCACGAGCGGCGTGCCATAGTCCGTATCTATGAATCGGAACAGGACGTAGGGATCGTTGCTGCCGCCAGTGGGCACGCGCTGAATACGGCAGCGCTTGGCCGCCCAACCCGCGATGCGCTGCGCCAGGGTAAACATCTCGCCCCCCCATTTGGGCGGCACGTTGACCTGGAACGGGTCGAGGTGCAGGACATTGACGGCGCCGAAGCGCGGCGTGTACACAAAGACATCCAGACCCCATAACCGGGCGGCAGTCAGCAGATGGGCATACGAGAACAGGTCAATGCTCAGGTTGCCGGTTTCGGTTCGGAACGTCGTCTTGGCATCGACTACGACGGTTTGTCCGGCGTGGTCAGCCAGCAGGTCCGGAAGGTGGCTGAGGTAGGCCCGGCCGGGGGTGTTGACCTCCCAGCGGGGATGATCGCGCAAATTCTCCACGCCCATCGAAACGACGACAATGCCGGCCTGGCGCAGGCGCCGCTTGATGCGCTCGCTCATCCGGTCGTGCTTGCCCTGCATGACACGATTCATCTCATTCATGTTCACCTACCAGGATGTGCAGATGCTTGCGCATGAGCCAGCGGTTCTTGCGCGCGCTCTCGATCCAGAACCCTGTCTCGCTGGCGGGTTCGTTGTAGACGCTGATGATGTGCTCGATGAGCTGCCAGCCGTTGGTGCGCATGAGGTCGGCCATGATGACGGGCAGGTCATAGAACCTCGCTTTGTGACGAAAGCTCGACATGCAGACAGCGATTCGCCCGTGCGTCCAGTAACCGAAGATGCGGCCCATCTGAGTGCAGAAAGCGGCCAGGTCTTTATTGCTCAGATCCTTGGGGTTGTCGCTGTACTCGCCCTGCTTCTGCGGGCCATACGGGGGATCGAGGAAGACGAAGTCCGGGGCGCGGTCTAGCTTTGGCGGGGCATCCGAAATATCGTGCTTGCGGATGTCGGGGCGCGTGGGGTGCAGATCGTATCCCACGCAGGCGCGGTTCACCATATCGGCCGCCACATCCAGGGTCATGCCCCCGCCGCAGCACGGGTCCAGGATCAGGTCGCCCGGCTTGGTGAACAGGGCGAACAGGTTTTGGGCGATCATGGCCGGCAGGTTGCCGGGGTGCTTGACGCCGAACTCGGGATCGCGCCCGCCGGTCCAGACGGTGTGATAGGGAAGCACGAAGTTGAGCGGGTCGCCGAACTCGGCCAGGATGGTATCGGCTTCGCTGGTGGTCAGTCCGAATTTTTCAGCCACGGCCGCTTTGCGCTGGCCGCCGGTGTAGGCTTCGAGCAGGTTGTTCTTGAAGCGGGCAATGCCTTCGGCAATCGTGCTTTGGCTGACGCCGCGCGCCTTAGCAATGACCGTCTGCTTCTCACCCGCCAGGGCTTGCCGGACAATGGCGGGCCAATCTTTATCGGCAATCGTTTTGCGCTTGTCGCCGTTTTTGCCGTTATTTCCGCCATTATCGGAAGGTCGGTTTCCGACACTGCCGATAATTTCAGTGATGGTATTTCGCGCCAGCCCCACCAGATCAGCCACCTGGGCCTGGGTCATGCCGTCGCGGCTATATAGGTCACAGATAAGCTGGTTGCGCTCGGCACGGCTCAAGGGGACGCCATGAGCCGCGTTCAGGCTGTAGGCGGTCTGGCGCAGTTGGTGATCGGGCACGTCCAATTCTTCAACAATCACCGCGTCAACCCCGGCGCGCCGGGCGGCTTCGTGGCGGTGAAAGCCGTCCACGATGCGCAGGGTGCCGGCCTGCACCTTGAGCGCCTTCTGATGACCGGCCTGGTACATCTCCACGTAACGCTCGATGGCGTCGGCATCTGTGCCAAAGCGCGGCTGGAAGGTCCGGTCGGCGATGAGTTTCTTGAGCGGGACTTTCTTGGTCATTGCCAGCGAATCTCCTTGACGTGGCCGCAGACGCGGCAGGCCGCGCGCTCGGTGTGAAGGCCGTCATGGGCCATGGTGACGTCGGCGTCGTGATCGGTGATGGCCTGGCAGGTGGGGCAGAGGATGAACAGGCGGTAGACATTGGCGGGCAGGTCTTCGTCGCGGGCGCGTCCGCGGGCGGCGGCCATCTCGAGGAAAGTTGCGGGCAGATTCATGCGGTGATCCTTGTCGCTCCTGGCCTCCGATCAGCACGGAAGGGCCGGCTGGGGGAGGTTTGCTAAGGACATCGCTTCGCCGGGGGGCTTCGATGCTGCGCGGAGACCAGGAGGCAGATACACTTGTCCTTAGCAAGTGTCATAATAGACAGTTTTACAGGACAAGTAAATAGCCTGGCGTCTGGAAGTAGGGAGACAAACCCAGTTGCGCGGGACGGGGAACGGGGCTAGACTGGCGGGCGCAATTCAGCGGGGAAAGGGGATCGGTGTGCGAATCAACCTGACAACAGTGAGCTTGATCGGCCTGGCGCTTTTGGTGTCCGGCTGCGGGCCATCGGCCGCAAGTGTGGAAACCGCCATAGCGCAGACTCAGATCGCGGCGTCTACGTCCACACCAAGTTCGACTCCTACCGTTCCGACTTCGACGTCCACTTCAACGCCTCCGCCGTCAGCCACCCAATCCTCAACTAGCACCCCAACACCGACCGAAACCATACAGGCGTCAGCAACGCCCATGCCATCGCTCGAGATGGTGGCGGTCACATTCGAGGATGTGGACGCTCTCTTGCCCAACCAATATCGGGCAACTTACCTGGAGGTTGATCCGGTGCTTGGTGGTATTGAGGCTGAGGAAATCTACACGCGAATGTTCCTCACAGGAGGTGCTTACGGCACTCTCTTGATGGAGCTGTACCGGTTTTCCAATCGCGCGACAGCAAACCGAGCAGTTTCAGCGGGCAACATCACGTATGAGCCAGACGGTGATCCTGTAGGAATGCCGGCACGGTTAAGTGTGCCTCCCAACGCCTGGGCACGCGACATAGGCTCACACATCGTTTATTGCTATTCAAGCGGACCAGTGATGGTGCTGTCGTTCTTGACCCTCGCCGGAATTGACGATGATGAATCGGTGGAAGCCGCGGCTGCGTTCCTGGGACTTGTCGGGCAGATCCAAGAGCGCCGGCTGATCGATGCCGGATATGAATAAACTCAGGGGGGACACATGCTCCAAGTTGTTCGCTGGTTCAAGGTTGTTTTTCTGTCCGGTGTCGCAGCATTGACTTTGACCGCTTGTGCGAGCTTGACACCCGCACCACAGCCGACGCAGGCGATTGATCTTCTAGTTCCGCCACGTGCATCGGTTGAGGCCTCGGCTTCCCGAAATCGCACCAGTCCACCGCCATCAGCGACAGCCACGATGACGCCCACGATTACTGCGACGTCCACCTACACTGATCTGCCGCTGCCCAGCGCCACGCGGACGGCCGAGCCATCAAATACACCGCGGCCGGCCCCATCGAATACCCGGCCGCCCGCGCCGACCAGCACACAACCCCCACCACCGCCGCCGACCAATACAGCGCTCCCCCTGCCTTCAGCCACGGACACAGTGTTGGCGCCGCCGCCGCCGCCTCCCAGTGATACGCCGGCGCCTGTGCCAACGACGGAGCCCACTCAGCCGCCGGCGCAGAACTGCGACCCGTCGTACCCGACGGTGTGCATCCCACCGCCGCCGCCGGACCTGGACTGCGGCGATATTCCGTATCGCAGGTTTCAGGTGCTGCCGCCCGATCCGCATGGGTTTGATCGGGACAATGACGGCATTGGGTGCGAGAGCTAGGTGAGATGCCCAAAGCAAACCGCCCAGGAGATGCCGTCTCCTGGGCGGTTTATGTCCTGAAAGGACAGCCACGGTCATACTAGGGCATTCCCCTGGCCCTGTCAACGTTTCTGAGCTTGCCTTCCTAATCTCACAGAAAAAGCAGGACGGGTCAGGAGGCGATCTGCTCCAGATCCCACGCAGAGGGGCGTTCCTGCCCATAGGGGGCCTTCGGCTCTGTTGGCGTGTTGTGTTGCGGCTGGCTGTGGTGTTGTGTCGGCACTGCGAAGGCCACGTTTGGCGGATCGTCGCCGGTGGGGTAGGGCAGCGCCAGACGAGGCAGCTCGTCACTCAGGCGCGCGTAGTTCCAGTCCGGCGCCCAGGCAGTCCCCCGCCCTTTCTTGCCCGGCAGTGTGACTTCGGCCAGGACGCCCGCCCGCTTGCCCAGCCGGGACAAACGCCGCCAGTCCGGATCGCTCACCACAGCCGCGCCTTTAGCACCCAGGTCGCGGATCCCGAACCCGTAGCGGTCGCCCCACCAGCAGAAGAGCCGGACCGCGTGCCGCCACGCGTGCTCGCGGCTGGGCGTGGCGGGCGCCTGCTCGATGACAGTGGGCGGCGCGTCGAGCAGACCGGGCAGGGGATAGACCCGGTAGCCGTCGCCGGGCTGCCACTCCGCCCAATGGCCGGGAGAGAGCAGCTTGAAGGCTTCGCGCGCGGTTCGGGCCTGCTCGCGCTGATATTCGACGACGACGTAGGCCAATCCACGCGTCAACACAACAACACAGAAGCTGGCGGCGAGGGCGGCCAGGGCGACGACGGTGGTCCAGCGCAGCCAGGCCCAGAACTCGGCGGCCGACTCGGATCGCGCCTGCCGGCCGGCTGCTTCAGCCGCCTGCACCGCCGACTGCGTGGCGATCGCGGCCGCGGCGGGAGTCTGCGCGCCGTACGTGGCAGCAGCCGACTGGGTGCGGACTGCGGCCGCGTCGGTGGCCAGAGCGACGCCGGCGACCTGGGTGAGCGACAGCGCGGCGCGGGTCTGCTCGACCGCCAGGCTATCGCGCGTGAGCTGAGCGGCGGTGGTGGACGTGGCGCGGGCGGCGGCTTCGGCCGCGGTGACGTTGGCGACGCGGGTCGCTTCAGCCAGTGCGGTGTTCGTCGCATCGGCGACGATCCAGCCGGCCTCCAGCGCCGAAACGTCGCGCACGACCGGCGTAACGACCACGGGCGCGCAGGCGGCCAGGCCAGTGAAGGCGATTGAGATAATGGCGATGCGGACCATGGTGGATAGATCGGCGTCCCGGCGCGGCATTACTAGTCTGGATGGTATAGCAAATCGGGAGGCCGGTCAAGACTTTTTGGGAAACAAGAAAGGGCGCCCCTAGCGGGCGCCCTTCTGCTTGGCGGGTGGTTTGCGCTTGCGGCCCGGCGGCGGCATATTGGCCTTGATCTGCTTCATGCGCTGAAGCTCTTCCTCGGTGAAGGTCAGGCTTCGGCCGACCAGCTTGCCCATGCCCTTGAAGTAGCCGCTTTCGTACAGGTGGTACTTGACGGTGGCAGGATGCCAGCCGAGTTCCTCGGCGATCTCTTTCAGCGAATACGGTTCCGGCATGATGGCTGCACCTTTTCCCAAGATCCGATGAGCCCGGCTCTTGCCCACAGGGGGCCTTCGGCTCGGATCTTTGGACACTACAGCCATTGTAACGAGAATCGGCGGCATGTCTACCTATGGGCTTGCTGAAATAAGCGCAGACGAAGGGAACTCCTGCACGCGCAGCGGCTCGGGCCACTCGGCCGGATCCGCGCCCTTGCGGTCCTGGAAGGCGACCTTTGCGTCGCCCCAATACGGCCGGCTGCCCATCTGCTTGACGAACGGCGCCGAGCCGCCTGCGCGGCACTGCGCGATGGTGTGTTCGGCCCACCACAGGTTGAACGGCCGCGCGCCAGGGCCAGACTCGCCGCCGACGATGATCCACTGGATGCCGGGCGTGTGGCGGCGTCCGATGATCCCAGGATCCGGGTTCATCGGATCGTGGGACATGAAGCCCGTGAAGTCCACCGGGCCCAGCGCGGGCTCGTAGCTGACCCAGTAGACCGGCGCGCCAACGTCCCACAGGCGGGGGATGCGCTGGTCGGCGCGGACCTGGTCCTCGGCTGAGGTGCCCAGCCAGACGTTCTCCGGCGCCATCCCGTGCCAGCGAGTGGGGAGCATGCGCCGGATGTTCTCGGGTCGCTTGGTCAGCAGCTGCCAGGTCAGCGCCGGCGTCTCGTCGATCAGAGTCCACAGCTTCGCGCGCTCGGGGGTGAGCTGCGGATGGTCTTCGAAGACATCGCACATCGATCCGCAGAACACGCGCCACGGCTGGCCGGAAGCGGCGGCCTTTATGTTCCACAATCTCGGCTCGTTCCAGTGCTTGTCGCCGAACGTGCGGCGCGGGGTCGTCTTGGCCGGCCCCCAGATATTGTGGCCGTAGCGCCTCGAGAGAGTTTCTGCATAACACGAATTACAGCCAGGGCTAACCTTGACGCAGCCCCACACGGGGTTGAAAGTGCTCGTGGTCCAGCTGATGCCTGTCGTCTGTCCCATCCTATCCTCCTAAAGCTCCAGTGCGTCGAAGCGGCCCGACTCGGTATTGTCTCTACGAGGACGGCGTCCAGCGGCAGCCGTCCGCCTGCCAGCCGGCACGCCACGCTCCGCGGCCTGGGTATGCTTGCAGAAACGCTCCCAGGCCTGCTTGCCGCGGTTCTTCGTGCTGGTCGTCCAGGCGCGGCAGTTGCACGAGAGATACACGTGCCGGTCGCTGTCGGTGTTGCGCCGCACCTCGTAGTACGTGCCGGGCCGTGAGCTCGACTCGAAACTCTCGACAATCTCAGTTTGAACAATGCTGGCCATGGGGGCTCCGTTCCGGGTTTGATGGTCCACCACCAGAAACGGCGCCGACGGTCCCAATTGAATGCGATAGTCAGCAATTGCGGTTTTAGTATGCCATATAGTATAGTAAAGTGACGAAGCTCCGCAATTTACGCGTCTATTGAAAATGACGACACCGACAGTTTGACTGTATAATCGTTTCGATCATGGGCAAGTCAACTGGCAGACCTACAGGTATCGCGACAAATTGCCAGCACTGCGGCCGCGAGTTCTGGCGCAGGTATCCATCGAGGACGCAGCGCTTCTGCTCTCACCGCTGTGCTTGTCAAGCCAAGCGCAAACCGCTAGTTGCGTGCCGGCAGTGCGGCAAGGAATTCAGCGCCGGCGATCACCAGACCCAGCAATTCTGTTCCAAGCGCTGCTGGTATCAATGGCACACCGGCAAGCAACATCGGCAGTTCGACCGCAAGTTGTTCCGCTGCCGGCTATGCGGGACGGAGTTCTATCGGGTTCCGTCGCAGTCCGTGGGCGCGAAATACTGTTCGCTGCAATGCGCGAGCCTGGCGCGGCGGTCGGACATCAAGCTGCCGGGCCGGCACTATGGCCTGTCGCGCTGGCGGCGCATCCGGGTGCAGGTCATCAAGCGTGACGGGCGCTGCCGCAAGTGCGGCTTGCCGCAGTCCGAGCACCTGGCGCGGTATCGGTGCGGCCTGCACGTGGACCACATCAAGGCCCGGTTCAGTGGCGGCACCGACGACCTGGCGAATCTTAAGGCGCTATGCTGTAAATGCCACGCCAAGAAAACCGTCCGAGAGCAGATGGCGTTGAAGGAGATGACGGCGCGATGAACGAACCCCGCAGCATTGCTCACCGGCACGACATGAATCACTTTGGTCTGAGACAGTGGCCCGACGGCCTGGTGCCCTGGCTGGACGCTTCCCCGCCCAGCCTGACCGGCAAGCCCAGAGAGCAAACCACCGGACAACTTCGCGCCTGCGCCTATTGCGGCTCGATGCACCCCGCCGACGTGGCCGCCGCGATCAAGGCTGGCGCCGTGGGGTCCTGGGCTGACCGCAAGTATGGCTGGCCGCACAAAGCCTACTTCGACGGCGTGCCCAACCCGCACGCGGGCCTGCTGGAAAGCCGCGCGGGCCGCAATTGGCCGCCGGACGAATCAGAAGCTGCCAACTGGCGCCGCGTCCATTCCAGTTACAACCCCTACACGGGAGAGCCTGAATATACCTGGAGGGAGATTGGCAAGCCGGCGGCTCCCACCACCGGCGGCAAGTTCTACAGTGTGCACCTCCAGGACGCGTCGCCGGAAGACCGGGCCGTCATCGAGGCGCACCTGGGACTGCACATGGAATTTGAAGACGAGGGCAGGCGGGTCAAGTGGTGGGCGGTCGCTTCCGAAAACGCATTTGGCCGGTCGCGGCCCGCCACGGCCGGCGACGACGCCGCGCTCTAAGGCGCGGCATGCGCATCGCCATGCGGACAACATGCCATGAAAGAGTCGAGCCGCGCCCGGCGCGCATTCGAGGACTACTACAACCTGGGGCCGGGGCGAAGCCTGGCCGCACTGGCGAGGCGCTACCAAAAGCAGACCAAAGCCAGACCGCCAACGCGCCAAATGTCTCAGCTCAAGAAATGGTCCACCGAGCTGGGTTGGCAGGCGCGGGTGGCGGCGCGGGACGCGGAGCTGGCCGCCAAGGAGCAGGCGGCGCTGGAAGCCGAACGGATCAAGGTGATTCAGTCCGGCTTCGCGCTGATGCACAAGCGGCTGAAGAGCCTGAACGAAGTGGGCGAGCTGCTGCTGGCGGAAGTGCTGACCACCGATAAACGCTGGCTGCCGGATGTGAAGCAGATCGGGTCGGGCGAGTATGCCGAACGGGTAGACCTGGTGCGCTTCAACGCGCCGCTGATCGAGCAGTTCCGCAAGACGCTGGACGACATCGCGACCGAGCTGGGGCAGCGGCGCGAAGTGGTGAAGGTCGAGGACTGGCGCGACGAAGTCGTTGCGCTGCTCAGGGCGGGCAAGCTGCCGCCCGAGGTGGTGAGGGCCGATCTGGGTGACGAACTTGCTCGAGAGCTATTTATCGCCGCAGGGGTCCCAATCGCTCCGGGGCGAGAAGCTGAAGTGGAAAGCCCAGCAGCTCAGCCAGACAGCGACTGAAACGGGCCGCGCCTGGCCTGAGCGGCACATCGCGGGCCCGGACGGCGAGCCGCTGCCGTTCCACCGGGCCCAGGCCCTGGCCTTCGACTCGCCGCGGCGCTACGTGGCGATGATCGCCGGCACGCAGGGCGGCAAAACGTCGTTCGGCCCGTGGTGGCTGGACGACCGAATCAAGCAGCTCGGCGGCGGCGACTACCTGGCGGTGACCGCCAGCTACGATCTTTTCAAACTGAAGATGCTCCCGGAGTTCCTGCGCGTCTTCGAGGACATCCTGAAGCGCGGCCGCTTCTGGCTGGGCGACAAGATCTTCGAGCTGCGCGACCCGGCCACCGGCCAGTTCTGGGCGAAGAAGTCCACCGACCGGATGTGGGGCAGGGTGATCCTGCGGTCGGCGCAGTCGCTGGGCGGGCTGGAGTCAGCCACGGTCAAGGGCATGTGGCTGGACGAGGCCGGCCAGGACGACTTCACCATCGACGCCTGGCGGGCGCTGCGCCGGCGCGGCGCGATCCACCGCGCGACCGTCCTTATCACCACAACCCTTTACAACCTGGGCTGGCTCAAGCAGCAGGTGATCGACAAGGCCGTCGCCGGCGGGCAGGTGGCCATCGAGCACCCGACGCCCGACTCGGAGATCGAGTTCACCGACAACGCGGCGGCCAGCATCGCCCTGGTGCAGTACGACTCGATCGTCAACCCGGCCTACCCGAAGGAGGAGTACGACGAAGCCCAGGCGACGATGCCGGATGACGAATTCCAGATGTTCTGGCGCGGGCGGGTCACCAGCCTGCGCACGCTCATCTACGACTGCTTCGACCGGACGCGCCACACCTGCCGGCCGTTCAAGCTGCCGGACGAATGGATTCGGTACATGGGCATGGACTTCGGCGGGGTGCACACGGCGGGCATCTTCTACGCGCAGGAGCCGGGCACCGGCAACCTGTACGGCTATCGCGAGTACCTGGCCGGCCGGCGCACGGCGGCCGAGCACAAGGAGGAGCTGGTGAAGGGCGAGCCGATGCTGCCGTTCACGGTCGGCGGGAGCAAGAGCGAGGACCAGTGGCGCGACGAGTTCCGCGCCGCCGGCCTGCCGGTGCGGGAGCCGAAGATCGCCGACGTGAACGTCGGCATCAACCGCGTGTACGGGATGCACAAGCAGGGGAAGATCATCTACTTCGACACGCTGGAGGGGGTGCTGGACCAGAAGGGCACGTACAAGCGCAAGCGGGACAAGACCGGGCAGGTGACGGACGAAATAGAGAACAAGAATGCCTATCACTTCATGGACGCCGAGCGCTACATCATCGGCTACCTGAACGACAAAGCGGACAAGCTGAAGGCGCAGGAGAACCCGTTCTACGGGTAGGGAGGTGCATATGACGGACATGCCCCTGGAGGGCGCTGAGACCTCGGCGGCCTTTGAGCTGCTGAACAAGCGGATCAACGCGGACGACTTTCAGCGCGCGTGGCGCGAGCGCCTGGCCATGCTGAAGGCCGCGCGCGACTACTACGACGGCAAGCACCCCAGGCCGCTGAAGGTCCGGCGCGGCGACAAGGACCCCAACGTCATCGTCAACTTCTGCCGCAAGATCGTGAACGCTTCGGTGGCCTGGCTGTTCGGCGGCAACGAGACGGGCGAAATGCTCAAGATGGAGCTGGAGGAGGGCGAAGAGCACGAGCCCGCGGACGACGACGACGAGCTGGAACCCGGCGGCGAGCGGGCCGAGTCGGAGGCCGAGGCCTGGCTGCGGCAGGTCTGGCAGGCCAACGGCGGCGCGCGGCTGCTGCAGCGGATCGGCCGGCGGGCCAGCAAAGGCGGCCACGGCTTCGTGAAGATCCTGCCGGCGGACGACCCCGACAACAAGCTGGACGTGCCCGCCATCGTGCCGCAGAAGCTGGACATGGTCGCGGTGCTGACTGAGCCGCACGACACCGACACGGCCGAGGCCTACGTGATCCAGTGGACCGAGAAGCGCCTGAGCGCCGGCGGCCGGCTGACAGAGGTCAAGGTGCGGCAGATCATCGCCAAGGCGCTGGACGGCGAGCGGCCCTGGGCGATCGCCAGGTTTGAGGACACCGGGCGCGGGCGTGACCGGTGGGTGATCGTGCAGGGGCCGGACCCGTGGCCGTATGCCTGGGCGCCGATCGTGGACTGGCAGAACATCCCCAACGACGACGGCTACTATGGCCTGAGCGACCTGGAAGACCTCACCGTCATCAACGACGCCATCAACTTCGCCGTCTCAAACACCAACCGCATCCTGTACATCCACGGCCACCCGCGCACGGTGGGCACGGGCTTCGAGGCGGGCGAGGTGCAGGACACGGCCATCGACTCGTTCTGGACCATCGCCAACAAGGACGCCAAGGTGCAGAACCTGGAGATGAAGAGCGACCTGGGCTCGGCCTTCGCCTTCATCCAGTTCCTGAGCCAATCGTTCTACAACATCGGCCGCGACCTGGACATCGCCTCGCTCCAGGACAAGATCGGGCAGGTCACCAACTTCGGACTGCGCGTGCTGGCCAACCTGGCGCTGAGCAAGCTGGACGAAAAGCGCCTGAGCTACGGCGAGGCGATCATCAAGATCAACCGCGCGCTGCTCGAGCTGGG
>CAZCEC010000032.1:13144-70313 GCA_964497615.1 uncultured Anaerolineales bacterium
CTGCCGGAGGACGAGAAGGAGGAAGTCGAGCGGCTCCAGATCGAGCGCGACATGGCCATCGTCAGCAAGCAGACGGCGGCCGAGGAGCGCGGGCGCGACTGGGAGACCGAGAAGGACCGCATCGAGCAGGAGCGGTCGGAAGCCGAGGACCTGGGCGGGACGATGCTGGCGGCGTTCGAGCGCGGCGGCACGTTCCGCGATCTGCGGTCGCCGCGCCGCTCGCCGGCGGCAGCGGCTAACGAGCAAGGAGGCTGAGATGCTCGCTGGAGAGATGGAGTACAACTTCGACCGCCGGGAGATCGTGGTCAGCGTGGGAGGCAACGTCTGGCGCAAGCAGACCGACGACCCCAAGGACATTGGCTATGAGCGGAGCGACCGCCAGGCCGAGGCCGCCTTCGTCAAGGCCGCGGCGCCGGGCGGTGAAGGGCTCGAGCGGTACGGCTACACGCGCGAGGGCGCGGGCCCGCCCGCGGAGGAGCGGCTCTGATGGCCGGCCTGCTGACGCTCGACGACCTGACGCGGCCGCGCACCATCTCGCTGAAGGAGCTGCGCGACAAGCTGCTGCCGCTGTACGCGACCTGGCCCTGGGCCGACGACGCGATCGTGGACCTGTGGAAGCTGGGCGCGCCCGACCCGCAGGCGCTGGTGTGTCCGCAGGTGGCCGAGGGGTCCGGCCCGCCGTGCCGCGAGCGCGAGTGCCCGCACGTCAAGCGGATCCTGCTGCCCGGCCAGTTCCAGAAGTGGGTGCACGAGGTCGAGCAGCGGCAGGGCAACGAGTTCGCCGAGGCCCTGCACCGCCAGCCGACGCGCGGCGCCCTGGGCCGGCTGCTGCGCATGCGGCCGCAGTGAAGTTGCCCTAGCAAGGCCAGAGCGTGGCGGCAGAGCTGACACTGTTTCAGGCGGTCGAGCGCTTCCGGGCGGCGGTGCTGCGCGGCGAGCGGGCCTCGGCCGCGCGCCTGGTGCGCGCCTACGGCCAGGCCTACGCCCGGCTGCTGGGCGACATCGAGGCGCTGATCCGGGCCATCGGCGAGCTGCCGGGCCCGACCTTGGGGCAGGTGGAGCGGCTCTCGCTGTACCGCGCGCTGCTGGCCGGCATTGAGCGCGAGATAGACCGCTACGCCGTGATCGCCGAGAACGAGATCGCCGAGAGCACGCGGGCGGCGCTGGCCGCGGGGCTGCGCGACTCGGCGCGGCTGGCGCAGATCGCGCTGCCGGCCCTGGACCCGGCCCAGATGCGGGCGTTGTGGCGGCAGCTCAACCCGGACGCGGTGACGACGATGCTGGGCTTCCTGGAGGCCGACTCGCCCTTGTACCTGAACCTGCGCCGGCTGGGGCAGTCGGTGGCGGACGCGACGGCCGAGGCGCTGCGCAACGGCATCGCGCTGGGCTGGAACCCGCGCAAGGTGGCGCGCATCATCCGCGACTCGGCGGGGCAGGGGCTGACCTGGTCGCTGAACACGGCCCGCACAGCGAACTTGTGGACCTACCGGCTGACGAGCCACGCCGCGTACCTGAAGAACTCGCACGTGGTCAAGGGCTGGATCTGGATCGCCGAGCTGGGGCCGCGCACGTGCCTGAGCTGCATCAACCAGCACGGCAGCGAGCACACGCTGGACGAGACGCTCAACGACCACCACGCCGGCCGGTGCGCGCCGGCGCCGATCACGGCCAGCTACGCCGACCTGGGCTTCGGGGTCCGCGGCGACTCGCGGCCGGCGGTGCGCCGCGGCGAGGACTGGTTCCGCGGGCTGAGCGCGCAGGAGCAGCGGGCGATGATGGGGCCGGGGATGTGGAAGGCCTGGAAGGCGGGCGCATTCGACTTCCGGGACCTGTCTCAGCCGTACACCAACGACGTGTACGGCGAGATGCTGCGCGAGGCGTCGCTGAAGGGACTGCTGGGTGACCGAGCCAGGGCCTACGGCCGGTAAGCCCGCCGCGCCGTACCCGGCGCCAATCACCGTGACGCTGCATGTCAGCCCGGCCGAGGCCGCGCTGATCCAGAAACTGCGGTCATTGACAGCCGGCGATCATCTGGTTATACTGTCGATCAGGGCAGACGGACTGGACAGCGTAACCGTCCTGAGCAGCGGCAAGCGCAGCTACCTGCGCCAGGCCGCTGAAGCCCCGACCTGACGCTAATAACCCTTTTGCTCGCGGGCCGGTGTGTCCAACCCCTGGTAACAGGGGGCGAAAGCGAAGCCCAGCGCTTCGCCGACATCGGCGAAAACGGCGCAGTCAGCCGAGCACCGGCCCGCAAAAAACCAAATACCTGGCAGGAGCATCGCCAGGCCCCAGGAACTTTGAGCGCCCGCGTGGAACTCTGACAGGAGCCACACCGCGGACACACGCGAAAGAAGACACACGGGGCTGCCGACCTTACGAGGCCGGCAGCCCCGTTTTGCATTCATGGACTCGACACAGCGCCAGGCCATCGCCCAGGAATTCGCGGCCGCCGTTCAGATGGGACCTGACCGCGTCCTGGCGGTCTCCGACCGCATCCAGCACTACCGGCGCGACCGGCCTGAGCTGACGGCGCTCTGCAAGTTCGAGCGGTCCATGCAGGTGCGGCGGCTGAAGACGCTGGCGCCGAAGAACTGGAACCCGGCGGACTGGAAGAACGCCGAGGCGGTTGTCAACGAGATCGCGCACCTGCGGAGGGGTGGGGGGATCGAGCACATTCTGGCGCTGGCGGTGCTGGGCGCCGGGCACGACGAGCTCGACGAGGCTCTGGCCTTGCTCGAGCAAACCGATAGGGCCAACGCGGGCGACCTGCCCGATGAGTCTACGCGACCCGAGCGGCAATCGGGGGAGGCACACGATGAACGAGGACGAGAAGACCGATCAGACACCCGACCCGAAGGCCGAGCAGAAGGCGGACGAGTCTCCCAAGGACCCCACGGCCGGGGACAAGAAGGCCGGCGACAAGGAGACCAAGTTCACCCAGGCCGATCTCGACAGGCACGCCGCTGAGCGCGCCAAGCACGCCAAGAGCGCCGAGCGCGCTGCGCTCTTGAAAGAGCTGGGCATCGAGGACGTCGATGCGGCGAAGAAGGCGCTCAAGGACGCCGACGATCTGCGCAAGGCGCAGATGACGGAGTCCGAGAAGCTGAAGGCCGACAAGGACGCTGCCGACAAGGCTCTGGCCGAAGCCAAAGAAGCCGCAGCCAAAGCACAAGCGGCAGCGATTCGCGCAGATGCCGAACGAGTCGAAGCGCTGCGCAAGGCGGCCTTCGTCAGCCAGGCGGCTGGCCGCTTCGCCAACCCGGACGCGGCCTACAAGCTGGCTGACCTGGGCGCCGTAAAGCTCGGCGACGACGGCAGGTTCGAGGGCATCGATGAAGCCCTGAACGCGCTGGCTGAGGCCGAGCCCTGGACCCTGCTGCCGAAGGGCCAGCAGGGCCAGCAGCAGGCGCCGCGCCTGGGCAAGACCAACGGGGCGGCCGGCGGCCAGAAGGGCCGGAGCGAAGACGAGCTCCGTCAGCGCCATTTCAGCGGCGGCGGAAGCCGGGTGTTTGAGCCTAAAGACGGGGGTGTGATTCCCCTGAAGGAGTAACACATGGCAATCACCAAGGTCGCGGACCTTAACGATCTCTTCAACAAAATCTACGAGGGCGCGCTGTTCGTCGCCCGCGAGACCAACATCATGGTCAACCTGGTGCGCAATTTCGACGCCCAGGGCTGGATGACCCGCAACTTCTCGACTCGCCCGCAGATCGCCGCGCAGGTGAAGCCGGAAGGCGTGGACTTCGCCAACCCGACCACGTTCGGCAAGTCGCTCCTGGCGACCTTCACCCCGGCGATGGTGATGGCCCAGGTCGAGCTGACCGACGAGGACCGGGACACCGACCCCGACAGCGCCGCGGCCGACGCCGAGCGCGAGCTGGGCGGCGCGATTGCCACCAAGATCGACACCGACCTGACCGGCGACTTCGCCAGCTTCTCGACCGACAAGGGGCCCGGCGCGGGCCAGACGGCCACCATCGCCAAGGCGGCTACGGCCGTGTCGGTGCTGCGCAACCGCATCGTGATGAACCCCATCAACGCGGTGTGGCACCCCTACCACTGGCACGACATCTGGGTCGAGCTGGGGCAGCCGGCGGCCACGAAGGCGTTCCTGGGCGACCTGGCCAACCAGGCGCTGCGCGACTTCTACGTCGGCAACTGGATCAACATCCAGCACTTCGTCAGCGCCAACATCGCGGTGGACGGCGACGCCGACGCGGTGAGCGGGATCTTCAACGCCCAGGCGCTGGGCTTCGACACCCGCAAGGAGCCGACCCTGGAGCCCGAGCGCGACGCCTCCAAGCTGGCCACCGAGCTCAACATGAGCGCCGGCTACGCCCACGGCGTGATCCGCTCCACCTACGGCGTGAAGTACACCGCCGACGCGACCGAGCCGAGCTAAGGCCTCCCGCACACCGACCGAACCGGCCCGCGCCCTGGAGAGGGCGCGGGCCTCATCGAACACGACAGGAGGTCAATCCATGACTGCTCATCGCTTCCCGGTTTGCATCAACATCACCGACCCCGGCGCGGACAAGCGCATCCCGCTGCTGCGCGTGCCGAGCAAGACCCAGTACACGGTCGAGTCGGCCTATGTCGTGCCGGACACGGCCGTCACCGGCGCCACCGACAACTACTGGCAGGCCTCGCTGGAGAACGGCGGGACGGCTGGCACCGATCAGGCGGGCATCGGCGGCACGGCCGGCGGCACCGCGGGCTGGGCGGCAAACACGCCGCAGGAGATCTCGATCACTTCCGGTTCGGGCGACCTCGCCGAGGGCGAGTACCTGAACCTGAAGTACGACGAGAACGGCACCGTGGCGCCCGGCCGCTTCACCGTCGTGCTGGAAGTGGTCGAAGGCGTCGGCGCGAAGGCCTAAGGCGGCTGCATCCGGCTCCGTCCGGTCAGCGGCGGGGGCTAAGGTCCAACGATCCTTGATCCTTGGATCAGGGACTATACGGACCGAAGGTGTGGCCTCCCGGCGCACCGCGCCCCCGCCCCCCAATCCTTCCGGGAGGTGTTTCCGGGAGGAACACGCCATGAGCATCAAGCGCATTCTCTGGTACAGCAACGCCCCCTGGGGCAAGAGCGCCTACGCCGGGCAGACGAAGCTGGCCGTCCGCCACCTGATGAAGCTCGGCTACGAGCTGGCGGTGGCCTGCAACTACGGCCTGCAGGGCGCGACCATCGGCTCGGAGGACGGCGTCACGCTGTACCCGATGGGCTACGACAAGCGCAGCAACGACATCGTCCAGTCGCACGCGGAGGACTTCAACGCCGACGTCATCATCAGCCTGTTCGACGCCTGGCCGCTGCGCTTCGCCAAGCTCAAGACGCCGTGGATCCCATGGCTGCCGGTGGATCACGACCCCGCGCCGCGGATCGTGGTCAATGCGCTGCAGGGCCATCCCGACGACAAACGGCCCGGCCAGCCGGCGCTGGCCAGCGTGGCGTACAGCCGGCACGGACTGCGGGCGCTGCAGGCCGCCGGCGCGCCCGACCCGCGCTACATCCCGCTGGGCGTGGAGACCGAGGTCTACAAGCGTCAGGACCAGCGCGAAGTGCGCGAGCGGCTGGGACTGCCACTGGACAAGTTCATCGTCGGCCAGGTGGGGGCCAACCTGTACTTCCCTAACCGCAAGTGCATCCCGCAGACCCTGCAGGCCTTTGCGCAGTTCCGCCAGACCCATCCCGACTCGCTGTTCTACCTGCACACCGAAGAGTCAGGCATTTACGAGGGCATCAAACTCAAGCCGCTGCTGAAGGCCCTGGGCCTGAACGACGGCTCGGTGATGCTGTGCGACCAGTACCAATACGCGGTGGGCTTCCCCGAGACGTACATGCGCGACATCTTCGCCGCCCTGGACGTGCTGCTGAGCCCGAGCATGGCCGAGGGCTTCGGCGTGCCGATCGTTGAGGCACAGGCCTGCGGCACGCCCGTCATCGCCACCGACTGGACCTCGATGACGGAGCTCGTTTCGGGCGGGTGGGTCATCACCGAGTACGAGAAGTGGTGGACGCAGCAGGAGTCGTGGCAGGTCATCCCGCACGTGTCGGCCATCGTCGAGGCGCTGAACGACGCCTACACCGCCCAGCATTGGAACGGCGGCAGCGAATGGGAGGCACGGCGGGCCAGGGCGCGGGCCAGGGCCGAGCTGTACGACTGGGGCGGGGTCGTGGCGCCGATGTGGGACGCGCTGCTGGACGAGCTGGGCCGGGACCTCGACGCCCAGGCCGCGACTCAATCGCGGCTGGCCAGCCTGGGCACGCTGAAGGTGAAGATCGAGCCGGCCGTGAGCGTCATCACGCCCTGGCGCGATCATCCTGAGCTGATCCCGGCCTACGAGGCCGCGGTCGAGGGCGCGCAGGTGATCGTGGTGGACAGCGGCAGCGCGCCGGAGAACTCCGAGCTGCTGGCGGACATGGTGCGCCGGCTGGGCAATGGCAGCAAGCACATCTGCAGCCAGCGGCCGCTGGGGTTCGCCGAGGCGAACAACCACGGCCTGGCGTTCGCCGCCGGCGACATCGTCCTGTTCCTGAACAACGACATCGAGGCCGCGCCCGGCTTCATCGCGCAGGTCTCAGCTGACGTCCTGGGCGGCACGCTGTACGGGCCATCCAATCCGGATGCCTTCGTTGACGGCCTACTTGTGCCCTACATCGAAGGCTGGTGCATCGCGGCGCGCCGGCACGTGTGGGACGCGCTGGAGGGGTGGGACGAGGCGTTCGAGGGCCGGTACTGGGAGGACGTGGACCTGTGCCACCGCGCATCCCTGGCCGGGTACGCGCTCGAGCGCACCGGCTGGCAGGTGCGGCATCTGAGCAACACCACGAGCCGCGACACGGCCGGCGCCTACGACCACGTGGACCACAACCGGGCGCTGGTGGTGGAACGCGTGCGGGCGGCGCGGGCCGCACTGGCGGGTGTGGCATGAACGTCAGGCTCAACCTGGGCGCGGGCGAGTGGCGGCCGGCCGGGTACGTCAGCGTGGACCTGGATGCCGGCGCCGACGTGCAGCACGACCTGAGCGTGCGGCCGTGGCCTTTCGCGGACGAGTCGGCGGACGAAGTCCTGGCTGCCCACATCCTGGAGCACTTCGACAAGGCGGCCGGCGTGATCTTCCTGCGGGAGTGCCTGCGGATCCTGGCGCCGGGCGGCCTGCTGCGCCTGGCCGTGCCCGACATGGACAAGTTCATCGCCTGCCGGCTGGCGGGCGACTGGTCGCCGCTGTACGGCTACCGCTGGCGGGACTTCAACCACTTCCTGGGCGGCGACGACCGGGAGCCGAACCCGCACCAACGGCACAGGCATATGTATTCGTTCGAGAGCCTGGCCTACACGCTCGAGGGCGTCGGGTTCTCAAAGTATTGGTGGCGGCAGCCAGGCCCACTGGACAACCCGGCCTACCACGCCATCAGCCTGTACTTGGACGCGGTGAGGTGAACATGGCCAGTGCGCGCATCGAGCGGAAAGACATGAAGCGGCTGACCCTGCGGGTGACGATCGCCGCGCCCATCAACCTGCTGCTGTGGCTCGGCGTGCAGGTCATCAAGCTCGGCGCGTGGATCGCCGGGTTCGGCGTGAAGGTCGAAAACACCCGCCAAGGTGTGGAGCGAAAGTGATCCGCATCGTCGCCGGCTGCAACGAGCGTTATCGCGCCCGCTTCGAGCCGTGCCGGCAGTCGCTGGCGCAGCACTCGCAGGTGATCGCCCACCGGGTCAGCGTGGGCTTCGTGGAGAGTGGCTGGCTGCCGCTCTCGCGCGAGCAAAACCACGGCGCGCCGCCGGAGACCGAGTGCATCCAGCACGGGTCGTTTCTGCGCGTCGCGCCGGGCCAACCCGACGACGTGATCGTCTACCTGGACGGCGATGTGACGATGCAGCGGCCGCTGGACGCCGGCGAGCTGGCCTGGCTGGAGTCGCTGCCGGCGGGCGCCGTGTCAGCCGCCTGGAACAGGACGGGCGAGACGCTGATCGAAGAGGCGCGCGCGCTTGGGCCGCGCGAGAGTGACGACGGACTGCGAGTGCTATGGGGCGCCTGGATCGACACGGCGCCGGCGCTCAATGCCGGCATCGTCGCGGCGCGGCGTGAGACGTGGGAAGCCGCTTACGCCGGCTACATGGATCGCTGGGACCTGGCGTGTGCGTCGTTCGGCCACCAGGCCCGGCAGCAGTGGCTCATGTGCTGGACCTGGCAGCACCTCGGCCTCGACGTGCAGATCATGAGTTGGCAGCTACATGCCCATGGGCATTTCGGACTTAAGCCTGGAATGGAAGTACGGCCAGACGGCGTTCACGCCAACGGAAAGTTGGCAGTTTTTCGCCACCATTGCTAATGGACGCCGCGGACACCGTTTTTATCTATGGTCTGGTTGACCCGCGCACTCAAACACTGCGCTATGTCGGGAAGGCCAAGGACCCGCGTCGCCGCTACGTCGTGCATCTATCACGCGCCAAGCGATTGCGCGGGCACAAGGAAGCCTGGGTTGAGTCCCTGCGTAATGCGGGCATTCGACCTGAGATGGTTGTGATTGAAGAGGTGAAAACATCCGAATGGCAGACCGCCGAGCGCTTTTGGATCGGTTTTTTTCGGCACATTGGAGTTGACCTTGTAAACGGCACGGCTGGCGGTGATGGCGGCGAAACATTCAGCGGGCGTCAGCACTCAGTGGAAACCAAGGCTAAGTGTGCCGCTGCCAAAGTGGGCAACAAGTGCAATCTCGGGAAGAAGGGATCGCCAGAAAAGAGTCTCAGATTGTCACTGGCGCATACCGGCCTGAAACGTTCAGCACAAGCCAAAGCCAATATGCGTGAGGGTTGGAAGAAGAGGCGCGGTCAAGTGTTGAGTGAAGAGACCAAAGAGAAGTTGCGCCAAGCGGCGTTGAAGCGTTGGCACGGATTGAAGACAGCCGACGACACGGTGCGCGCATGAGCCTAGATTACCTGGTGGTCGGGGCAGGGCTGTTCGGGGCGGTGTGCGCGCGCGAGCTGGCGGACGCCGGCAAGCGGGTGCTGGTGGTCGAGCGCGAGCCGCACGTCGGCGGGGCGTGCCGGACCGAGGTGCGCGACGGCATTATCTGCCAGTCGCACGGCGGCCATATCTACCACACCAACGACCGCCGACTGTGGGACTACGTGAACCGGTTCAGCGAGTTCCGTCAGTACCACCACCAGGTCAAGGCGAACGTGCGCGGGCACGTGTACGCGCTGCCGATCAGCCTGATGACGCTGCAAGCGGTATTCGGCGTGCAGACGCCGGAGGAAGCGCGCGGCCGGCTGAACGCCGAGCGGGCGCGGGTGCTGGCCGGAATCAACCAGGCCGACGTACGCGGGTGGTGCCTGGCCAACATTGGGCCGACGCTGTACCGCATGTTCGTCGAGGGCTACACGGGCAAGCAGTGGGGGCGCGACCCCGGCGAGCTGCCGGCCAGCATCGTGCGCCGGCTGCCGGTGCGGCTGACCTGGGAGGGCGGGTACTTCGATGACGACTATCAGGGCTTGCCTTCGCAAGGCTACACGCCGCTGATCGAGCGGATGCTGGAAGGCATCCGGGTAATCCTGAACGAAGACTACCTGGCGCGGCGCACGTACTGGGACGGCCAGGCGCGGCGGGTGATCTACACCGGGCCGGTGGACGCGCTGCTGGGCTATCAGCTCGGCCGGCTGGAGTACCGGGGTCTGCGGTTCGAGTGGGAGCGGGTGGAGCAGTCCGACTTCCAGGGCTGTCCGACCATGAACTACCCGGACGCCGACGTGCCATGGACGCGGATCCACGAGCACAAGCACTTCTACGGCGAAGCGCAAGGCGCTTCGCTTAAGCAAACGAGCTCCGCTCGTTTGCCGCACACCTGGATCACGCGCGAGTACCCGGTGGCGGCGGGACCGGACGCGCCGCCCTACTACCCGGTCAACGACGCCGCCAACCAGGAGCGGTACGAAGCCTATGCCCGTATGGCGGCGGGCAGGCTGCCGCACGTGTTGCTGGGCGGCCGGCTGGGGAGTTTCCGCTATTTAGATATGCATCAATGCATCGCGGCTGCCTTGAAATTGGTCGAGCGGGAATTGGAATGAGTGGCTGGGCGTTGTCAATCCGGCGACTGCGGCCCGTTTCTGAACTGACTGATAAGTCAGGAGGCAACATGAAGCGGGCACACAACTTTCGTGATCTCACCGGACAGCGGTTCGGAAAGATGGTCGTCGTCAGTCTGCAACGAATTACGAGTGACGATTCGTACTGGAATATCGTCTGTGACTGCGGTCAGACTAAGGTATGCAAAGGCGGAAACATACGCGGCGGGAAAGTCAAGTCGTGCGGCGGGCTTTCGTGTCGGTGGACCCGTCGCCCACTCGGGGAGACCGCTTCAGCGCTTCTGTTCAAGGACTATGTTCGAAGTGCGAGACGGCGCGGCATCGACTTCGACATTTCAATTGACCTGTTCAGAAGCCTGACTCAGGAACCGTGCCACTACTGCGGAGAAGCCCCCAAGACGGTGACGAATTTCAAGGGCGTGAATGGGCAATACACATACAACGGCCTTGACCGAATTGACAGCGCTAGGGGATACGAGCCCGAAAACTTGGTGCCGTGTTGCCGGCAATGCAACACGGCTAAGTCGGCTCTGAATCGGGATGACTTTCTCGCGCTTGTTGCACGAGTCTATCGTCATCGAATAGTCTCGCGACTGGTAGAGAAGGAGCGGGCGGAATGGTGATCTACGTGCTGACCAAGGGCGGGGAGCGGGTCGAAGTGCCGGAGGGCCGCGAGGCGCGGCGCGACCAGTTGATCGCGGCGGGCTTCATCTGGACCAACCCGCCCAAGCTGAGTGAGAGTGCGGCGCCGGCCGAGATGAGCGAAGCCGGAAAGGCGCTGCGCAAGTCGCGGGCGAAGAAGGAGGACTAAAGTATGGGATCAAAAACTTGGATGCAGGCAATTCTCAACTGGCTGGTTGATTCCGTAATTAAGCCAGTGGTCATCATCGCCGGCGCCGGCGGCACCCCCGTTCAACTAGATGACACCGACAAACTGGCGGTGAGCCTGTATGGCAAGGCGACGGCGGTCGGGGATACGCCCCTACTTGTAAATTCGGCAGGGCAATTGCGGGTTATTGCTGGTGACAGCCTGTCTCCCAACGATGCGGAAACAAACGCTTCTACTGGCTTTGCTACTATTGCCGGTACCATCACACGCGCCGTTGTAGTTTTCAACGATCTCTTCAACGCCGCTGCCGGCACATGGGAACGCCAGCGCAACAACCACGAAGTCACCGCCCTCGCCTCCGCCGCCCGCACCGCCAGCGTTGATTCCTCCGACCTGACCAACTACAACGCCCGCGGCGTGATCGTCACCATCGACGTGACCGCCGTCGTCGACACCCCCAGCATGGTGCTCACCATCCAGGGCAAGAGCAGCCTGGGCAGCGACTACAGCGACATCCTCGCCAGCGCCGCCATCACCGGCGCCGGCGTCACGCGCATGATCGTCTACCCCGGCGTCACCCCCGCCGCCAACGCCGCCGTCAGCCAGCCCCTGCCGCGGCTATGGCGTGTGAGCGTGGTCAACGCCGACGCCGACCCCATCACCTACAGCGTGAGCGCCAACTACATCAACTGAAAGGAGCGCCCCCATGTCTTATGCCTTCCAATCCGCCGAGTTCATCGGCGCGAACAAAGCCAACCCCGCCCTCGGCGACCAGGTCGTCGTGCGCCTCGTCGACGCCACGGACCCCGCCAACCCCGACGTCAAGGAGCACACCTGGACCTACACCGCCGGCCGCACCCCCGCCGCCTGGCGCAACATGATCAAGGCCGAGGTCGTCGCCCACCTGGCGGCCCTCAACGCCCAGCAAGGCCGCAACCGCACCGACGCCAGCGGCGACTTTAGGCCACAAGGCTAATCAATGGCGGCTCGCGCGGGGATGGGGAATCTGATCACCCGGCTCCGGTCCATGACGGAAGCGGGCACGGCCGACTACTCCCTGGCGGGCGATACGCACTGGAGCGATGAACAGCTTCAGGGTGTGCTCGATGGTCACCGCGAGACGTTCGTGCGCGAGCCGCTGCGCTCCGAGCCCGAATACGTTGGCGACGGCGACCTGGAGTACCACGACTACTACGTCGAGGGGCGGCGCAACCTGGAGGAAGCGGCCGGCGGCTCGGCGGTGTGGGACGTGGAGGACGGGAGCGGCGCGACGCTGGGCACGGCGAACTACACCGTGAACTACGAGGCCGGCCACATCCGGGTGACGGCCGACACGGAAGGCTCCGCGTTCTACCTGAGCGGGCGGGCCTACAACCTGGAGCGGGCGGCCGCCGACGTGTGGGAGCGCAAGGCCGCGCACGCCGCCAAGGGCTACTTCTTCCAGGCGGACGGGGCGAGCTTCCACCGCGAGCAGGTGTACGAGCACTGCCTGAAGATGGCGGCGCACTACCGGGGGCAGGGGGGCGTGAAGGTGGGAAGGCTGTTCAGAAGCGATGCAGGGTAAGGCGGTTCGAGTCATCCGCCGACTGTTCCGGTACGGTCGGCACGTGAAGCCTGTGACGAGCGCCTCGGGCATGTTCGGGTGGATCGAGCGCCGCGATAACGCGTTCACAGGTTTTGTGGACGACTGGCGGCGCTACGGCGCGCGCGTGGCGTTGCACAACCTGGCCTGGGAGATCCGCCATGCTGCCCGCTGACGAGCTGGCCGCGGTCCGGGCCGAGGCCGAGCGGGCGCTGCCCGACACGTGCACGATCCAGACCCTGACGCAGACGAACACGAAGGGGTCGATCTCGAAGAGTTACGCCGACACGTACACGGACGTGCCCTGCCGGCTGGCGGCGGTGCAGATCGACGCCAAGGACCAGGCGATCGGGACGGTGCTGTCGGCGGTGACTGACTTTGTCTTGACAGTCCCATACGACCAGGCGGTGGGGCACACCGACCGGGTGGTGCACGAGGGCGTGACGTACGAGGTGGTCTCGGTGATGAACGACCAGGGCAGCTACCGCACGGCGCGGCGCGCGCGGGTCCGGAGAGTCCAGTGATCAACCCGCCCATCATTGAGCTGGACACGCGGGTACTGGACCTGATGGCGGCCGAGCTGGAGCCGCGGGCGCAGGCGCTGCTCGACCTGGGCGCGTTCAACATCCAGGCGGCGGCCATGCTGGGCGCGCGCGTGGACACGGGCGCGATGCGCAGCTCGATCTACGTGGCCGGCGCGAGCGGCCAGGCCTCGGAGTACGGCGACCGGGCGGCGGCCGCGGCGGCCCTGCGGCCGGGCGCGAAGTTCGCGGACGAGGTGCAGCCGGCGGACCGGTGGGAGCGGGTGATCGGGGTGGCCGTCGAGTACGGCTACTGGGTCGAGCTGCGCTACCCGTTCCTGGGGCCGGCCGCCTACGCCGAGGCGCCGCGGCTCGAGTCGGCCTGGGCACAGCTCATCCAGCCGAGGCTGTTCCCGTGAATGCGGTCGAGGACGCGCTGTACGACTGGCTGGCGGCGGACGCGGGGGTGGCGGCGCTGGTGGGCACGCGCATTTACCGGCAGGCGGCGCCGGAGGGCGAGGCGGGCGACTTCATCATCCTGCAGCACCACGCTGGCGGCGACGAGAACCTGACGCCGGCGGACAGCCAGGACCTGTACTACCAGGTGCGCGGGGTGAGCAGGACCAGCCCGGACGCGGCGGGGGCGATCGACGACTCGGTGCGCGCCCGGCTGCACGGGGCGACGCTGACGGTGAGCGGGTGGACCAACTTCTGGACATCGCGCCAGCAGGCGATCCGCTTCACGGAGACCGACGAAGTGGGCAGCGCGCGGCGTTACCACGCCGGCGCGTTCTATCGCATTCGATTGGATGACTGAGAGAGGAGGCACGGATGGCAAAGTACACGGGCAAGAACCTGGTCGTGAGCTTCAAGGGCACGGAGATCAGCGGCGAGTTCCGCCGGCTGACTACCAAGGAGAGCATCGGCCTGGTGGACCAGAGCGCCGGCAACGATGTGGCCAAGACCTACCTGACCGAGCTGGAGGACGGCGACGCGCAGCTCGAGGTGCTCGACCAGGCGGACGGCACGGCGGCGCTGGCGCTGTGGAACCTGTGCGACAAGGGCGCGGAAGGCACGCTGCAGTGGCAGCCGGAAGGCACGGCCACCAACGACCCCAAGCACTGGGTGAACGCGATCGTGCGCGGGCGGGACCGCGAGTTCCCGTACAACGACACGGTGAAGGCGACGATCACCTTCCAGTTCAGCGGCGTCGTGACCGACACGGTCAACTAAGGGGCGGAGTCCGGGAGAGGCGAGATGGCACATCTAACGGTCGACGACATCCGGGCGGCGGAAGACCTGCCGCGCGAGGTGGTGGAGGTGCCGGAGTGGGGCGGCACGGTGGTGGTGCAGGGGCTGAGCGTGGAGGGCTGGGTGGCCTTGTCACGGGACCGCCAGCGCCGGGCCGACCTGAGCGAAGAGAAGAACAGCGCTCTCGACGCGCTGCTGTTCGGCGTGGTGGAGCCGAAGTTCTCAGCCGACGACGCCGCCTGGCTGGCGAAGAAGAGCCTGGCGGCGGTCGGGCCCATCATCAAGGTCTTCAACCGGCTGAGCGGGTTCGATCCGCAGGCGCTGGCGGAGGCGCGAAAAAACTCCTCGGCGACGGCCGGCGAAGGTTCATCTTCGGACTCGCCCGAGACCTCGGCCGGACCGTCGCCGAGCTAGAGCGGCGGCTGCCGGCTGCCGAGATGATCGAGTGGATGGCGTTCTACGAAGTGGACGGGCTGATCCGCAAGGAGATGCGCACGGGCAAGTCCGGCGCCGAGGCGCTGGAGTGGGCGCGCGCGATCGTGGAGCTGCACGACCGGCAAGAGGCTAAGTGACCGGCTTTGCGTGCCCATTCTTGCCGGGCGCAGGCTCAATCTCATGGTGGCACTTGCGGCATAGCGTCGTGAGGTTGCCTGGACTGTCGTCGTGTGTCTTGCGCCAGGCGACGATGTGATGAACTACCAGTTGATGGGTCGAGCCGCAGCGTGTGCAGCGATAGCCGTCACGGGCCTTTACCTGGTCGCGGCGCTTCTTCCAGGCGCCGCGACCACAGCGGGTTCGTGGGTTGATCGGGTGCTTGCGATTCTTGTCACCGACGCCCTTGGCGCGGCACTTGGCCGAACAGTAATTGCTCTTTCCGGCAAGGCACGCTTTCTTGGTGTAACTGGAACCGCACACAATGCAGGTTTTCGCGACCCGGCTGGGAGCATTCCCGGCACAAGCATAAGAGCAGAAGCGCGCACTGCTTACCGCGTAGGTTCGCTTTGCGAGGCGCGAAGGATAAACGGTGAATGGATGACCACACTTCTCGCAAGTGCGGGTAATGCGCAGACTCTTGGACGCCATGAACGTGTCACGGCATTTGCGCGAGCAGAATTCCCGTCGCCCGCTGGCTGTCCTTGATTTCTTTGCCCTGAAGGAGTGGCCGCAATACTTGCATGGGCGCAATGGAAGTTGATCGACGCGTGAGGCGTATTTTCGCATTCCAAGTGAAACGTTCTCACGCTAGGAATTTGAAGGAATCGAAGTGACCGAGATAGCGTCTCTGTACGCGATTCTGAAAGCAGATGTCAGCAATCTCCAGGCCGGGCTGAAGACCGCCCAGACGGACATTGCCAAGACTGGCCAGGCCATGAAGGACATGGGCGCGCAGACGGCGGCCAGCGCCAAACAGGCCAACGCCGGCGCGAGTGCCACGTCGGCCGCGTTCAGCCGGCTGAGCCGCGACATCCTGGGCGGCACGGCGGCCTCACTGGGCCTGACCCTGGGGATCGCCGGGGCGACGGCGGCGGTGGTCAAGTTCGGGGCCTCGTCGGTGCGCGCGGCGATGGACTTCGAGCAGACCGAGATCGCGTTCACCAACATGCTGGGCAGCGCGGAACGGGCCGGGACCTTCCTGAACGAACTGCGCGACTTTGCCGCGCGCACCCCGTTTGAGTTCACCGGGCTGACGGACGCCAGCCGCCGGCTGATGGCGTTCGGCTTCGAGGCTGAACAGATCATCCCGATGCTGACCAACATCGGCGACGCGGTGGCGGCCATGGGCGGTAGCGCGGCCATGATCGACCGGGTGACGCTGGCGCTGGGGCAGATGCAGGCCAAGCAGAAGGTGAGCGCGCAGGAGATGCTGCAGCTCACCGAGGCCGGCATCCCGGCCTGGCGGTATCTGGCCGAGTCCATCGGAGTCTCGACCGGCGAAGTGATGAAGATGAGCGAGCGCGGGCTGATCCCGGCCGGCGAGGCGATCGACGCGATCCTGGCCGGCATGCAGCGCGACTTCGGCGGGATGATGGCCGACCAGATGGACACGGCCGCCGGCGCGGCCAGCAACTTCAGCGACCAGATCGCGCTGCTGAAGGTGAACCTGGGCTCGCTGGCGCTGCCGGCGGGCACCGACTTCCTGCAGGGCATGAACGAGCGGCTGGACGCGGTCAACAAGATCTTCCAGGCGCTGGACCAGGGCTCGATCAGCGCGGGCAAGGCGGCGTCGCTCCTGGCGTCGCTGGGGCTGGCGGGGTTCGACGCCAGCCACGAGCTGCGCGTGCTGGAGGAGGCCGCGCTGGCCTATGACGAGGCCCAGGCGCAGGCCAACGCCCGCAGCGCGACCGCCGAGGAAGTGCTGACCAGCCTGACGCTGCGCTACGGCGACCTGACGGAAGCCAAGCTCGGCGAGCTGGACGCACAGGGGAAGCTCTCGACCGCCGAGATCGAGGCGATCCTGAACGCGCAGCGGCACGGCGAGACGGTGGACGAGCTGATCGGCCGGCTGATGGACGGGCAGGCGGCGCTGGACGCCTGGGGCCTGCGGCTGACCGGCCTGGCGGGCCACTACGAGTCGGTCAATTCGGCGATCGACGACGGCGCGGCGGCGTCGGCCGCCTGGACGGCCAGGCTGCAGGGGCAGGCGGACGCCCTGGGCGCGGCCGGCGAGGCCAATTGGGAGTTCATCACCTCGGCGGAGCGTATCAAGGCCGAGATGGAAGACCTGGCCGTGATCGTGGACGGCCGGCTCGATTCGGCGACAGCCGATTACACGGAGCGGCAGTCTGAACTGGCGGAAGAGATCGCGGCCACCAAGGCCGAGCTGGAGAAGTACCTGGCCGTGCAGGGGCAGACGGTGACGGTGGTCAACGAGGCCACCAACAGCCAGGCCGAGTACGAACTGGCCCAGTTCCGGGCCGGCGAGGCGGCGGCTAAGCTGGCGGTGGCCCAGCAGGCGCTGGCTGAGAACACCGATCCGGAGAAGGTCCACGAGCTGACCGGCGACGTGCTGGCGGCGCAGGTGGCGTTCGAGCGGGCGGCGGAGAGCGTGAACAGCATGCACGCCGGATTGGGCGGCGTGGAGACGTTCACGGCCAACTACGGGACCAGGATCGGCGAGCTGCAGGCGCACCTGGGCGAGCTGGAAACCGCCTATGCCGAGAACGTGGCCGCGCACGAGGACATGACCAAGCGCATCATCTTCGACATGCTGATGCAGAAGGCGGCCGAGGACGAGTTCACAGCGACCGAGCGCGACTTCCTGACCAGCATGGCCGAGCTGTGGGGGATCAAGGGCGAGGAGACGGCGCTGGCAATCTTCGGGGTGGGGTCGGCCCTGGACGCGCTGGCCGACGACAATATCGCCGGCGCCGAGCAGGCGCTGGCGGACCTGTTCACGCAGCTCGGGCTGATGCCGCCGACCGGCACGACGTGGGACTACTACTTCAACTTCCACGGGAACGTGCCCGGCCCCAGCGCGCTGGCCGGCGACCCGTCCAACAGCACTGCGCCCGTCCCGATGGCGGCCGGCGGCGACTGGATGGTGACGCGGCCGACGCTCTTCCTGGCCGGCGAGGCCGGCGTGCCGGAGCGGGCGACCTTCACGCCCATGGCAGGGGGGGGCGCTGTGGATGGCGGGGGCGGGGGAGGCACCTGGCACGGCGACGTGAACATTTACGCCAACGACCCGCACGAGGCGGCGCGGGCGGTGATCCAGGTGCTGCAGGACCGGGGGATCGTCGCCAAGAACTTGCGGAGATAAGGGCTGTGCCGGCAGCGACATACACACTGGAAGTGGACTGGGACGGCGACGGCAGCTTCGAGGGCGGCGCGGAGGACGTGAGCGCCGACTGGATGAGCGCCACGATCAGCCGCGGCTTCGCCGACCCGCTGGCGCGCATGCCGCAGGTGGGGCGGGCGGACTTCGTGCTGAAGAACGCCGGCCAGGACTACTCGCCGCCGCTCAACGCCGGCGCCCTGCCGCGCCGGCAGGTGCGGTTCACGATGGACTACGGCGGCACACCAGCCGTGCTGTTTCGCGGTTTCGTCGAGGACATCCAGCCCAGCTCGGGGCCCAGGCTGGACCGGCGGGCGGTGCTCCAGTGCGTGGATGCGCTGGCGCTGATGGATGTCGAGAGCGGCCGCATTCCCATCCTGGAGTCGGTCTATGCCGACGAGGTCATCGAAGACGTGGTGGCGGCCGTCTACACGCCGCCGGCGACTAACTACGAGCCGGGGAAGAACCGCTTCCCATTCTCGGCCGACCGCTGGACCGTCTCATCGGGCCTTACGGCCAACGGCCGCGCGCAGCCGGCCATGGAGTCAGGTACGGCCGCGCAGAAGATCCAGGACGCCTGCGCCAGCGACTGGGGCCGGTTCTTCATCAGCAAGGCCGGCGCGCCGACGTTCTTCAACCGGCACCATATGCCGCTGGACGCGAGCACCGAGCTCACGCTGAGCGACGACATGAAGCGGCTGCGGTATGGGAAGCCGGTGACCGAGGTCTACAACCTGGTCGAGGTGACCTGCTACCCGCGGTCGGTGGGCCAGGTGTACGAGGTGCTGGGCCGGATCAGCCAGGGCTTCGCGCCGCGCATCGAGGCCGGCGCGACCGAGGTGTTTTCGCTGTCCTTCCGAGACCCGGCGACGGGCGACCCGGTGGGCGGCAAGGGCGTGCTGACGCCGGTGTCCGGCACGGACTACACCGCGACAGACGACGAAGCCGGCGAGGGCACGGACGTGACGGCCAGCGTCTCCGCCAGCCTGACGCTCTCCGGCGACCGGGCCGAGGTCGAGCTGGAGAACACGAGCGGCGCCGCTGTCTACATCCAGACCCTGCAGGTGCGGGGGTACGCCGTGCGGGCGCGCGAGCCGGTGACGGTGCGGGCCGAGGACTCGGCCAGCCAGACGGCCTACCAGAAGCGCCGGCTGCCCATCGACGCGCCGCTGATGAGCATGCAGGCCCAGGCCCAGCGCCTGGCCGACTACCTGCTGGACGTGTACAAGACGCCCCGCAACGTGGTGCGGGGCGTGGAGCTGCTGGCCAACCGGAGCGCCACGTTCCTGGCGGCGGCCCGCGACCTGGAGCTGCTGGACCGGGTGGTCATCACCGAGTCGCAGACGGGCCTGTCCGGATACGCCGCGCACGTGATGGCGATGCGGCACAACATCATCAACAAGCACCAGCACTGGCTGTCGCTCGACGTGGAGACGGCCTACCCGGTGGGGACGCCGTTCCGGCTGGACACCTCGACCCTGAACAGCGGCCACGTGCTGATCTACTGACAGGGACTGCCTATGCCGTACAGCGCACTGCCTTCCAAAGTCTCGACCGACACGATTGACCTGGGCGACTACGACGCCATCAAGGGCAACTTCGAAGCCGGCGTGCCGGACATCTTCACGACCAAGGGCGACCTGGCGGCGGCCACGGGGGCGGACGCCGCGGCGCGGGTGGCGGTGGGCGCGGACGACGCGACGCTGGTGGCCGACTCGGCGCAGAGCGCCGGCCTGGCCTGGCAGATCCAGCCGGCGGCGCGCGCGTACAACAACGCCGCCATCGACCCGGCCACCGGCTCGTGGGTGACGCTGACGTTCAACAGCGAGCGGTATGACACCGACGCCTGCCACTCGACCAGCTCCAACACGGGGCGGCTGACCGTGCCGGCGAACGGGGGCGGGATCTACAGCATGGGCGGGTGCGCGCAGTTCGACACGGACGGCCTGGCGGGCAACGGCGGCACGTACGGTCTGCGCGTCCTGCTCAACGGCGCCACGATCCTGGCCCAGGAGATGCGCGAGATGGCGGCCACCATCGAATTCGCGATCTGCCTGGCCACCGAGTACGCGCTCGCCGCCGCCGACTACGTGGAGCTGCAGGTGTGGACCAGCCAGGACGTGAACGTGCTGGCCAGCGGCAACTTCTCGCCCGAGTTCTGGTTCCGCTGGGAGCGCCGAAGCTAATGCCGATCGAGATCGACGACCTGGGCGTGCGGGTCATTGGGAACAACTTCAAGGGTGTCCGGTTCTACGACGATTCGCGCAGCCTGCAGGCCGAGATTTACCTGGACGAACAGAACCGGCTGAATATCGGCAGCGCGACGCTGGTGACCGGCGGGAGCACCGAGAGCGGCGCGCCCGTGGCGCTGGCGCAGGCGGCGTTCCTGACGCTGAGCGCGCACGCCGACCTGCAGGCCGAGCGCGTGTTCTCCGCCGGCGACGGGCTGCAGGCGGCGGACGCGGGGGTGGGGGCGACCTACACCGTGTCGGTCGACTCCAGCGTCGTCCGGACCACGCGCACGCTCACGGCCGGCGCCGGACTGACCGGGGGCGGCACGCTGGCGGCTGACCGGACCTTCGACGTGGGCGCGGGCGCCGGGATCACTGTCAACGCCAACGACGTGGCCGTGAACACGGGCGCGACGTTCACCTGGACGGCCGCGCACACGTTTCAAGCAACCGTCACGGCGCGCGATCTCGTACCGGAGAGCACCGACACCTACGACCTGGGCAGCAGCACGAAGCTGTGGCGCAAGGGGTGGCTGAGCGAGCTGGACGCGGTGGTGTTCGCGGAGAACACCATCAGTATCGTCGGGGGGTGGCTGTTCGTGGCGATGGGGCAGGGCACGGTCGAGGAGGATGTGGACAACTCCGAGACGCAGATCGACTTCGGCGCCGGGGGGAACCTGGCGCAGAACGACTTCGTGCTGTTCCGGGCCGCGGGCGCGGTCGAGTACATGCAGATCGGGACCAACGTCTCGGGCAACACCTGGAACGTGACCCGCAACGTGGACGGCTCGGGGGCCAACACCTGGGCGCAGGGCACTCCCTATGTGAACCTGGGCTACGACGGCGACGGCCGGATCGAGCTGAACGCCAGCGACACGCCGCGCATCAGCATCCTGCGCCAGGGCACCAGCTACAACGCGCAGACGGAGCTGGTGCGGATCGGGGATATGAACGGCGCGTTCGGGGTGGTGAGTGAGCTGTATGGGCTGGGGGTGGGGGACTACGCGGGCGGGAATTACCTGTCCTACAACACCACGGCCGGCCTGGTGATCAAGTCGGGGAGCGGGGGCATCACCTTCGACTCCGACAGTATGCACCTGGTGTACGGAACTTCCAGCGTCTACGGGGATATTCCCGGCTCTTACATTGACTGGGGCGGTGAATCATTTGTGATGTCCGGCTATGGGACAGACGTGGGCGGGGCCAGCACCAGCTCGCGCTTCATGAACCTGCACCTGGAGCATCCATCCTGGCCGCTAAGCATCCACCACCAGGAAATCCTGATCGACGTGGTGGACGACACCGAGTCGGCCAGCATCAAGCTGGAAGTGGACGACGACAGCGGCCTCAGCTCAATTGTGACCATCACCGCCGACACGATTGACCTGAACGGCGCATTGGACAGCATTTCAGTCACTGGCACCATTGAAGCGACCGGCTCGATCTACAGCGACACCGACCTGCGCCCCTCCGGGACGACTGGCCGCATCTACTGGAAGCATTACGATCTGAACGCTGGAGCCACCGCCCAACTGTGCGACGTCGCCATCCCCTACGCCTTCATCGCCATCGCCGAATACCAGAACGTCGGGCAGGTGGCGCTGTTCTTCGTGGCTGGCGGCACCACGGTCGCTTTCGAGCTGAGCGACCCCTCCGGCGTGTGGGGTGCCGCCGCTGGTGCGGGCACCTATAACATTTATCACAACGGCACGAACTACGTGCTCCAGAACAGCCACGGCAGTCTCAACCGCAAGTTCCGCGCCATGATTCTAAGCATGAGCGGCTAGACAGGAGATCAATTATGGGAAAACGGAGCAGCGCAAAGCCACAACAGGAAAACGCCAAGCCAGTCGCAGCAGCGGCCAAGGCGGTCCAACAGCTCGCCGGTGATCCGGGGCCGGTGGTGATGACGCTGGCGGTCAATCCGGTGACCGGCAAGGGCACGATCACGAGCAACGCGGCCAGCGAGCGCGACTGGCAGATGCTGGACGAGCTGCTGGGCGGCGCTGGCCAGTATGTGCGCAAGCGTTTGGTGGCCGCGGCCGAGGCGCGGGTGGCGGCGAAGATGAAAGGTGAGAGCGATGAGCGCAAGACTGACGGTTGAAGCGCCGCTGCCGGCCGGCGTGTATGAGCTTGTGGTCCCAACGCCAGAGGCCCCGCACGTCCCGCCGCCCCCGGCGCCAAAGCCGCATCCGACCGGCAAGGGCATGTACGTCTGGAACGTGGACCAGTGCGCGGGTGGCAGTCCGCAGCGGATGGCGCAGATGGCCGTGCAAGCTGGCCTGCGCCATGTGGTGCTCAAGATCGCGGACGGCTGGGACGCCTTCCCGCGCGTGCCGCGCCGCACCGGGCCGGTGCTGGACCTGGCGCCGTGGGTCTCGGCGCTGGCGGCGGCGGGGGTGGAAGTGTGGGGCTGGAGCTACGTCTATGGCGAACAGCCCGAGCGCGAGGCCGACATCGCCGCCCAACAGTGCCGGCGTTACGAGCTGGCGGGCTTTGTGATTGATGCCGAGCACGAGTACAAGGCGTGGCCTGACCGCAAGGCGCGCGGCCAGCGGTTCGTGGACCGGCTGGCGCTAAATCTCAACGGCGGGCCCCTGGGCCTGTCGTCCTACCGTTATCCGGTCTCACACCCGGAAATCCCGTGGGACGAGTTCCTGAGCCGCTGCACGTTCCACTACCCGCAGGTCTACCCGCTGGGCGCGACCAGCCCCACGGCGTTCGGTCTGCAGCTCACCCGGAGCGTGGCGCAGCTCGTGGCGCGGCGCGACCTGCCCGTGATCCCGGTTGGTCCGGCGTGCCCGCACCCGGTCAGGGTGGCAGCCAGCTCGTCGCTGGCCAGCCTGTTCCCGGTGGTGAAGCGCTACGACGACGGCACGGTGGACGTGATGTGGCGCCCGACCGTGGCGCAGCTCGACGACCTGCACGCGACCGCCTGGCGGCTGAACCTGGCGGGGGTGAGCTGGTGGTCGTGGGAGCACGCCGAGGCCGAGGCGGCCTGGTGGCAGGCGATCACCCGGCATCAGTGGAGCTGACGGAGGACCAATGACGACTCACATTCTGGCGCGCAGCAAGGTGGGGATCCATCTGAACCGGCGGGGCGACGCGGACGCGACGACCATGCTGCTGCAGGCCGAGCCGGCCCTGGGCCTGGGCGTCAACATCGGCCCGCCCGGCGAGGTCTACGACTATGGCGCCAACGCCTGGCGGCGCCAGATGGTCTGGATCGGGCGCGTGTACGAGGACGAGTTTCAGATCAAGGGCGGCAACTACCCGGCCGACCCGGTGGAGGCGGCGCGCGTGTATGCCGCCCGCTGGCTGGCGCCGTTCGTGAAGGCCAATCCGTGGTGCCGCTTCCTGACCACGCCCAACGAGCCGGTCATCCCGTCCGACGACCCCGCCGCGGCGGACAAGATGCTGTGGTTCGCGCTGTTCCTGGCCGAGCTGATCCGGGTCATCCACGTCGAGCTGCAATGCACCGCCGTCGCCGGCAACTGGAGCGTGGGCGCGCCGGACTTCTGGCTGTGGCAATACTACACGCCAGCCCTGGCCGCCATCGCCCGCTACGGCGCGATCAACAGCCGGCACAGCTACGGGCCGCTGACCGTCTTCTACGCCCTGCGCCACCGCGAGGACAACCGGCACTTCACGGCGCTGGGCTACCCGGACCTGACGACCGCCCTCACCGAGGCCGGCTGGGAGAACCTGTCGGAGGGCGGCCAGGTCATCAACCGCGCCTGGGCGACCGACCCGCGCCGGCCGGCCAGCGAGTACGCCGACTACCTGGTGCAGCTCAACGACCACCTGCTGCAGGACCGCTACGTGCTGGGGGCGGTGGTGTTCACGCACGGCGAGCCCTGGCCGCAGCACGCGCTGAATGGGTCCGGCGTGGGGGCGCAGTTCGGCGCGCGGATGTCCACCCGGCCGCAGTTCCGGTTCACGCTGCCGGCGGCGCGGCCGGCGCTGACCAACCAGAGCGTATTCAACGCGGTGGCGGCGGTTGGCAAGCAGGCCAACCGCAACCTGATCGCGCAGATGCCCTACGACCTGGTGGGCGCGATGGCGGGCGACCGCGGCGCGCCCTACACTGGGCCGGCGCCGGCGGCTTGGGGACTGACGGAGGACGAGAAACGCGCCGTCGCCGAGCGGATCGGGCTCGATGGCGAATAACAAGCTGATGGCCAAGCTGCTGGAGCTGTCGGCCAGCGAGTGGGTGGACGAGACCACGTACCGGCGCGTGGTCCTGGAAGCCCTGGCCGACATCTACGCGCTGCTCAACGGCAACGGAGCGCCGGGCGTGATCGAGCGCGCGGCCATGCACGAACGGCGCTGGCAGGCTGTGTTCTGGATCGGCGGTCCGGTGGTCACGTTCCTGGCCCTGGCCGCGCTGAGCTTCCTGGGCGGCGTGCTGACTGGCCGGATTCAGATCTTGTTCACGTAAAGGAGACGAGACATGAAGGCGTTACATATCCTATTGCAGGTGATCGATCTGCCCGAGTGGGAGCTGGTGCTGGCGGGGCTCAAGGCCGCGGCCGGCCCGGTGCTGCTGGCGCTGGGCGTGCTGGTGGTGCTGTCGTTGGTGGATATCCTGAGCGGCGTGGCCAGCGCCCTGCGGCGGGGCGCGTTCGTGTGGGAGCGGGTCAACGAGTTCTACGCCAAGACCATCCTGCCCAAGGTGCTGGGCTGGCTCTCACTGACGCTGCTGACTCTGGGGAGCGCGCTGGCCGTCCTGCCGCAGGAGGTCGCGGCCTGGGTGGGCGGCGGGCTGGCGGCCGTGGCCTACCTGGTGGTGCTCAACGACTTCCGGCGCAGCATCTTCGCCAACCTGCGCGAGGTGTTCGGGGACGAGCTGCCCGCGCTGGGCGGCTCGCCGGGGAGCGGGTAGGGGGAGCCGACCAGCGCGTGGGCGCCGATCGATACAATCGGCCGGGCCGAGAGAGACGCTCACTCGGCCCGGTTCGTCCATGACCAGGCGGGGCAAGGGTCCGCGCTTCAGCGTCGCGCCCGTGTCGGCCAACGTGCTGACGGTGCGGCTGGATGGGATCTCGGCCGGGTGGGAGCAGTGGGTGCTGCTGCGGTCGGACGCGCATCATGACTCGGCCCTCAGCGACCAGGACTTCGAGCGGCGGCACCTGGAGGAAGCGCGGGCGCGCGACGCGCTGATCCTGGACGCCGGCGACCTGTTCGACGCCATGGCCGGGCCGGGCGACCGGCGGGCCCAGCGCGAGCATATGCGCAACGAGCATTCGCGGACGGACTACTTCGACCGGCTGGTGGAAACGGCGGCGGAGTTCTACGGCCCGTACGCGGACCGGCTGGCGGTGATCGCGCGCGGCAACCACGAGGCCGCCGTCGCGAAGCACTACGCCACCGACCTGACCGACCGGCTGGCCTACCGGCTGCGGACCGAGCACGGGGGGATCACCCAGGCCGGCGGGTACGGGGGCTGGGTGCGGTTCATGCTCCACATCCACAAGACCATCCAGCGGCAGATCAGGCTCAAGTATTACCACGGGTCGGGCGGGGGCGGGCCGGTGACGCGGGGCGTGATCCAGACCAACCGGCAGGCGGTATACCTGCCCGACGCCGACATCGTGCTCAACGGCCACGTGCACGAGAACTACTATGTGGCGGTGCCCAGGGAGCGGCTGACAAACGACGGGCAGATTTACCACGACATCCAGCACCACGTCCGTACGCCGACTTACAAGGACGAGTACCGGGATGGGGGAGGCGGCTGGCACGTGGAGACGGGTAAGCCGCCGAAGGCGATCGGCGCGGTGTGGATGCGGCTGTTCCTGCCGCGGGGGGGCCAGGAACACCGGGTCGAGGTGGAATTCACCTCGGCGCTCAAGAGCGCGGCAGCTAGCGGTCCTGCTGGCCCTTGAGGTACTTGGCGTAGCGCAGCAGCTCGCGGCGGTTGCTGTCGGACAGGCTGGCGGCGACGTCCCGGATGGCGGCCACGTCGCGGTCGTCCTCGGTGGGGGGTATCTCCAGACCGGCGAGAATGCGGACGAGGCGGGGATTGTCGCCGAAGAACTTGGCGATAGTGTCGGCGCGCTGGCGGGACGGGTTGAAGTCGCCCTTGGCGAGGCCGGCCAGGTAGGAATGCGTCCAGCCCATCTGGCCGGACATCTGATTGAAGGACAGGCCGCGTTCGCCGCAGCGGCGCTCGAGGTAGTCCCCCAGGCTGTTGTATCCAGCGTAGGCAGGCACGCGCGTCCTCCCGGTGACGACGTGTTGACAGTATCTGACGCCAGATACTAAGGCCGGTTTGTGGGATTGTCAACACAAAGTCAGAGCGGTCCGGGATGGGGAGCCTCTGCGGGCGCAGACGGCTCCAGCTCGGCCAGGAGCCACCGCAGATACCGGGCGAAGTTGGCGGTAGAGTCGGGCCCCCAATCGGCGCCAATCCAGCCGAGCACCATTTCCAGCGTGGCGGCCTGCAGATCGGGCAGGGCTGGCGGTACGTTTCGATTTGCGTCGGAATTCACCATTTCTAGCTCCCCAGAAACAATTAGCATATCTGTTCTAATATTCTTAGGGAAACTTTGTTGCATTGTCAAGTCCCAAAGCCGCGGGGGCAAGGCTATGGGCCGTCAGAGGCGACGGGTAGGCGGGCGGCAGGGGTGCCGGGCGGGATGATCCAGACGGCGGCGGGAAGGGTGGGGGAGTGGGCAGTTAGTTTGGCGCGAACCGGACGCCCGTCGGGTCCGCCATCGACAACCGCCCCGTTGTCGCCCCCACAACCCCTTCACCCTGGTGAGGGGGTTGTGTTTACTCCCCGATCCCAAAGTCCACCACTAGCGGCAGGTGATCATAGGCGCCGCTCTGCGGATTGAGCAGCACATCCTCCTCCCGCAGCCCGGCCGCCCTCAGCGCCTCGCCGTTCATCAGTGTGGTGTTGAGCACAAAGCTATGCTCCGCCACTAACACGCTGTCGCTGTAGATGATGCGGTCGAGCGTGCCCGGTGGCTGTGGCGCGGCGTCGTTGCGCCAGGTGTACACGAACTGGCCCAGCGCATTGTGGCTGGGCAGCAGGTCCGCCAACCCGCTGCCGTCCCAATCCGGCGTCACGTCCGGGCCATAGCTGCCTTCATTCTTGATGTCCCCGTTCAACAACGTCGTCAGGTGATGAGCTGGGTCCGTCGTATACACATTGAAATCGCCCAGGATGACGAATGGCGTGCTGGGGGACAGGTCGAAACCGCCGCCCGGCGCCAGCCCATCGCCTATCTGCGCCATGATGACGTCCGCCTGCCGCTGCCGCAAAAGGACGTCGTAGGTGCCGCCGCTGGCCTTGAAGTGTGCGCAGATCACATATAGGTCCACGTCCCCAAACGCCTCGTCGGGCAAGTCCACCAGCGCCGCCGCCTGCGCCAGCTCCTGCGGAAAGCTTGGCACGGCAAGCTCGTAGCCGGCGGCCACCACCGGATACCGCGATGCAATCAGCGAGTCCCGCCGGCTGGCCGCCGACCACTCCTCTTGCCCGGCCTCGTCCAGCGTCTCGTCCAGGATCGCCGCCGTCTGCGCCGGGTCGCGCTCTGGATTGATCTCCTGCAAACACACCACATCCGGCTGTATCGCCGCCAGGATGCGCCGAAACGCCATCCCCCGGCTGGCCGTCCGCAGCTCGTGGCTCTCCGGATCCAGCGGCGGAAAGATCGAATCCCAATTCACGTTGTACGACATCACCCGCACCGTGTCTGCGCTGCGGCGCGCCAGGAAGCCCGCTTCCACTGCTACGGCTGCCGTCGGGCTGGGCGTCAGGGTAGGGGGCTCGGTGGCGGTGCGGGTCGCCGTTTCGGTTGGTGGAGGCGTGTGCATTGGGGGCGCGTCGGTCCGGGTTGGGGCCGGCGTTGTTGCCGGCGGCGGTTGCGTGGCGGTGGGCGGTGGTTGGCTGGGCGTCGGCGTCGCCTGCGTACAGGCCGCGGCCAGCGCCACAACACCGGTTACAAGGAGGCGGGCGGCCAGCCAGCCGGCGCTGGGCCGAACTGCCGTCCGCCGCCTCCAGGCTGAACGATTGATGAAGTGCCTCGGTGCTCTGTGTGACCATCGCCCGCCCGAACCGTCTGGGCGGGCGATGGTCAGTTAGTTCAAGGCGGCTAGTTCCCGCCCATTTCCGCCACCGTCTCCGCGGCGGTCGTGTTCAGGTCGTCCAAGACGGCCTGGACGGCGGCCTCGTCCGCCGCCGCCACCGCGGCGAAGAACGCATCGCGGATCTGCCCGCGCACGGCGCCGTGCGCCGGCAAGTTGGGCTCGGCATAGCCGTACTGCAGCAGCTCCAGCGCGCCGGCCCAGATCGGATCATCATCCGGGCGGCTGCCCACGTCCGTGGTCGTCTGGGACGGGAAGTAGCCCGTGTAACCGATCCATGTCCCCTGGGTCTCCGCCGAAGTCAGCCAGCGCAGGAACAGCCAGCTCGCCAGGTCGGCGTCTTCATTCGTCTGCACGACGCCGATCATCTGGCCAAACGCGTCCACGGCCAGCGTGCCGTTCGGGCCAGGGAAGGGGATCGCCCCCCACTCGTCCGCATTCCCGGCCTCTTCCATGGCCGAGGCCTGGAACGGGATGCCCGCCGTGGAACTGGTGGCGAACAGCGCCAGCCGCCCGGCGAACTCGGGATTGGGGAAGCTCGGGGTCGTCAGGGTGCAGCCGCTGTCCACCAGGTCCTTCAGGAACAGCGCCACCGCCAGCACCTGCTCGTTGTTCAGCGAGTAGCCGTCGCCAGCCTCGTTGATGATCTCGCCGTCGAACGCCCACACCCACGGCGACACCATGGACGCGTCCGGGAAGAACACGTACCCGCCGGTACCGTCATTGTCGGCGTTGTCGTCGGTGTTGTTGGCTTCCGAGGCCGCGCAAGCCTGCTCCCGGAACTCCTCCGAGGTCGCGGGCGGGTTCGGGAAGCCCAGCTCCTGCGCCCAGGAGTGATTGTAGAAAATCACCTGCGCCGACTGATGCATGGGGATGCCGATCTGCGTGCCGTCGGCCAGCGTGCCTGAGGCATACGGACCGGGGAAGATGGCGGCCATTTCGTCGGCCGTCAGCCCGTAGTCGCCCTCGATGTAGTCGTTCAGCGGCGCGATCACGCCCAGCGAGTGCCACAGCGCCAGGCCGTTCGGGAAGCCCATCGTCAGGTTCGGCAGTTCGCCCGTCGCGATGGCGCCGTTCACGGCCGTCTCCAGCTCGCCCTGGCTGCCCTGCGCCACGGCCTCCACCGTGATGCCCCACTCGTTCGTGCTGTTGAACTCTTCCACCAAGGCCGTCATGCCTTCCAGGTTCGCGCCGCTGCTCATCGCGTGCCAGAACACCACCGTCTGGTCGCTCAGGTCGAGCATGGGCTCGTCAGTCGGTGCCTCCGTCGGCGGTACATCCGTCGGCGGCACATCGGTGGGCTCCGGCATGGCCGTCGGCTCGGGCGCCGTCGTGGCCGGCACCGAGGTGGGCGGCGCTGACGTCGGCTGCGGCGCCTGCGTCGGCGTGGCGGTGGCGGTGGTGCACGCGGCCACCATCCCGGCGATCAGCACCATCACACTCAATCCATACAGGGCTTTGCGTTTTGGCATTTCTTTTCTTCTCCTTATCACTTGTATTATCCCGTGGCCGCAACTGCCCACGGTCCATCCACGCTGCGACATTCTACCCGCGCCTGGGCGCCTTGGTTCAATCCCTCCTTTCTCAGCCCTTGATGCCGCTGCGGGCGATGCTCTCGGTAAACTGCTTTTGGGTGAGAAAGTAGATCAGCAGTATCGGCAGGATCGTAATGACCGATCCGGCCATGATGAGGTGCAGCTTGCTGCCCTCGTCCGAGATGAAGTTGTATAGGCCCACCGAGATCGGCAGCCAGTCGGGCGAATTGGTCACCAGCAGCGGCCAGGCCAGCGCGTTCCACGTGCCGATGAACGACAAGACGATAATCACCATCAGTGGCGCCGTGCTCAGCGGCAGCACGATCCGCAGCAGCGTGCCCAGGTGCCCGGCCCCGTCAATCCGCGCCGCGTCGAATAGCTCCTCTGGCAATTGGGCGATGAACTGGCGCAGCAGAAAGACCGAAAACACGCTGCCCATGAACGGAATCGTCAGCGCCGGCCAGTTGTCGATCCACGGGATCGGCCCCACGCGGCCCAGCCACGTGACGGTCAGCAGGTTTGGGATCATGGTCACCATGCCCGGAATCATCATCGAGCTCAACAGCACCCCGAAGATCAGGTTGCGCCCTGGGAACTCGATGCGCGCGAACGCATAGGCCGCCAGCACGCTGAAGATCAATTCCCCGCCCAGGGTGATGACCGTGATGATGACGCTGTTGACCAGGTAATCCGAGAACTGAGCGCCATTCCAGGCCTGGACGTAATTCTCTGGGTGCCAGGTCGTGGGCCACAGCCGCGAGGCCAGCGCCTCGCCCAACGACATAAACGACGCCAGGATCATCCACACAAACGGAAACATCGAGACCGCCGCGCCTAGGAACAATCCCGTGTAGGTCAGAATCTTCCACGGCAGCGCATGGCTGACCCGTTTGGCCTCGATGACCTTCCCGGCCGTGGCCGCCATGGTGGGGGTGGAGGGGATTGACTCAGCCATAGAACACTCGCGATCCCTGGATCCGGCTGTTGGCATACGTCAGCAGCAGGATGACGCCAAACAGCACGAACGCCAGCGCCGACGCGTACCCGTAGCGCGACTTCTCAAAGAACTCCTGAAAGATGACGATGCTGAATGTGTCCGTCGTGCCCAGCGCCTGCCCCGAGCGCATCACCCAGATCGTGTTGAATGACTTGAAGGTCCCCATGACACCCACCAGCGAAAGGAAGTATGTGGTTGGCGAGAGCAGCGGGAAGGTGACGTGCCGGAAGACTGCCCCGCGGCTGGCCCCGTCAATCTCGGCCGCCTCCGTCAGTTCCGCCGGGATGTTGCCCAACCCAGCTAGGTAGATGACGGTGTTGTAGCCCACGAAAGTCCAGATCGAAAGCAGCAGAATAACGGCCAGGGCCAGGCTCGGCCCAGTCAGCCAGCCGGCCAGCAGGCTGCTGGCATCCGCCGGCAGCCACGCCGGCAGATACGCCGCCGGAAAATTCTCGATCCCGACCGCCCCGGCCAGCAGCGTCACCACGCCTTTTGGCTCGCGCAGCCACACTTGCGGCCCGATGCCGAACCAGTCCAGGATGCGATTGGCCGGCGACGTCAACCGCTCCGAAAACAACAGTCGGAAGATGGTGGCGCTGGCGACGCCGGGTGTCACATACGGCAGGAAAAACAACACCCGGAAAGCGGCCGAGCCCCGCAGCTTCTGAAACAGCAGCACCGCCAGCACCAGCGCCACCGCCAGTTGTATTGGCACCGTGCCCAGCGAGAAAAAGACCGTTACCCGCAGCCCATTCCACATATCCTGATCGCCGGAGGCCAAAACCGTGGGGATTTCAAGGATGAGGAGCACCGCTCCCACCATCAACACCACCGCGCCGAACAGCCGCAGCGCGAACACCCGCCCGGAAACCTGCCCCTCCGCGCTCCGCCACACCCGCCACGCCAGCCACAGCAGCGCCGCCCCCGACACGATGATGATGAGCTGCGGCCAGATGCCGGGATCCGCACCCGCCTCGAAGGCCGCCGCATAGGCATCGCCCACGGCCCGGTAAGCAACGACCAACAGGCTCACGCCTACCCCTAGCGCCAGCCACGCCGTCGCAAACCGCGCCTGGCGGCCGGCATTGTCCGGCACGCGCACCCACACGCCCGCCAGCCCGCCCGCGATCATGGCCACCAGCAGGATCAGGGTGAATTGCTGCCAGTGTGGATAGACGGTTTCGGCCCGAAAGGCATCGCTCAGCAGACCGATGAACAATTCCCGGGTGCGCTCCTGCCCCCGCATCTTGCTGGCAATGTCCAGGAACTCCGGTAGTTGAAAGAACAGCCACCGGAAGAATGCGGCCACAGCCGCCGCATGCACCAAGCCCGGCAGCGCCAGCAGCCAGCCGCGCGTGCTGTCGCGCTCTTCCCCCAGCGCTCGCACGGTGCGATACGCCAGGGCCAGTCCGCCGATCCCCAGGCCAAACGTCACCAGGTAGGTGAGGTCGTCCATGGCGGCCAGGTAGTTGCCCAGCCCCACAAAGTCCCCCCGCACCAACACCCATCTGTGCAGGCTCACGTACAGCGCAAATCCGACCGGGAAAATGCCGAACAGGAAGATCAGCACGATCGCGGGCGCGATCATCGCATAGCCCGTCAGGTACTCGCGCAGGTGCCGGCCGCGCCGGCCGCCGAAGAGTGATAGGGATGGTTGGGTCGCACTCATGGATTGGCCTCTCCCGTGGTCGCGCGCTTGTGCCAGGGGCGGAATGCCCGCAGCGTGGCCAGGTCCGGCCACACCCCAGTAAAGGTCAACGCGCGGTCATCCAGCGTCACAAACGCGCCCGGCTTCGCCTGCGGCCACTGGAGTTGCTCCAGGAAGCCGAGATTGTCTGCTGCCGTACTCTCGCGGGCTGCCCAGTCGGCCAGCCAGGCGCGCATGGCGTCCACCCCGCCTGGCTGATGGCTCCGCGACGAATAGATGGCCACAGTGAAGACCTGGACCGCCTCGCGCAGAAACGCAATCGCGCCCGGCACCGGCGGGTCGGGGATGACGTCGGCCCCCTGCCAGCCCGAACTGTATGTGTGAAGGACTCCGTCAAAATCGAGGCACAGGATGGGTTTGGTACTCATAAGCGAGCGATTGAGTGTCCTGGTTTTCTCAAGATGGTGCGTGCGTATCGGCCGCGCTCCCCAACGCGCTGGATTTCAGACTCATGGAAATCCGCCGAGCGTTGCCGGGGCTGCTACACTGCGTTACATTATACGCAGCGAAGCTCAACGGGGCATTCACTCGTATCAGTTCGCTTGCGAGAGATTATAACCCCAATTCTGTCCCGGACTGCCGGGCGTGTTCCCGAGCCGCCAGGTACCCACCAGATTGGCGTGCACCGCCCCGTTCACCCTGTTACAATTCAGGCGCTCTCGTAAAGTCCGCCACTGCGGACGATCTTGTGCCGGTCTGTCTGCCATCGCCTGCTGCCGCTTGCGCCTTGCCCACGCCCTTCGCCCACCTTCACGTTCACTCCTGCTACTCGCTCCTCGAAGGCGTGCCCACCCCGGCGCAGCTCGTCGCCGCGGCCGCCGCTGACGATCAGCGCGCCCTCGCCCTCACCGACACCAACGCCCTTATCGGCGCTATCGAATTCTACGACGCCTGCCGCGCCAGCGGTGTTCGCCCCATTCTCGGCCTCGAACTCACCGTCGCCCCGCCACCCGGCGCCTTCGACCCTCGCCCCGGCCAACTCGTTCTCCTCGCCGCGGACCTCGCCGGCTGGGCGAACTTGTGCAGCCTCAGCACCCTCGCCCAGACGCGCCCCGATCGCGACCCGGCGCGGGGCGTCTCCTATGACGACCTCAGCGCTCATCACGCTGGCCTCCTCTGCCTGACGGGCGGCCACGCCGGGCTGGCGCATCGCCTGCTCGCCTCCGGCCAGCCCGGCGCCGCGAGCCGTTGGCTCTCCCAACTGCGGGCCTTGTTCGGCGATCGCCTCTACGTGGAGCTTGCGCCCGCCTGGCCCTCGGCCGGCCGCGACTCCGCTTCGCTGAATGTGGCTGTGGCCGAGGCCGCCCGTGGACACCGCCTGCCGCTCGTCGCCGCCAATAACGTCCAGACGCTTACTCCCGATCAGGCGGCCCTCCAGCGCACCCTGACCTCCATGCGCACCCTCGTCCCGCTCGACCGGCTCGCCCCGGAGGCCGCCGCACCCCCCGGTTCCCACTTCCTGGATGCGCGCGCCATGCTGCGCCAGTTCGCCGCCTATCCCGAAGCCGTGGGCCGCACCATCGAGGTGGCCGAGCGCTGCCGCCTCGAACTGCCCCTCGGCGTGCCGCGCTACCCGGAGGTGCCTCTGCCGCCGGGCGAGACCACCGCCTCCGCCCTGCGCCAGCGCGCCGAGGCCGGTGCCGCGCGTATGTATGGCGAGTTGACGCCTGCCATCCGTTCCCGCCTCGATCACGAGTTGGGCGTCATTGGCGGCCAGGGCTACGCCCCCCTCTTCCTCATCATGGAAGAGATTATGGACTTTGCGCGCCGCACCGGCGTGCCCACCTCCTCCCGCGGCTCGGCGGCCTCCTCCCTCGTGGCGCACTGCCTGGGCATCACCTCGCCCGATCCCCTGCGGCTGAACCTGTACTTCGAGCGATTTCTCAACCCCGCGCGGGCCAGCCCGCCCGATATCGATACCGACCTGTGTTCGGTGCGGCGCGACACCGTCATCCGTCATGTGTATGCGCAGTACGGCGAGGATCGCGTAGCGATGATCAGCACCATCATGCGCTTCCGCGAGCGTTCCGCCCTCCGCGAAGTTGCCAAGGCCCATGGCTTCGATGCCGCGCACTGCAAGCTGCTCGCCGATGCGCTGCCCCATCGCTGGTGGGGGCCGCCCGGCGCAGCCCGGCCGTCCACGGCCCAGGACCAACGCGATCCGATCCTGGCCGGCCCCTTCGGCGAGTTGGCCCAGCGTTTCGGCGACGCCCGGCACCGCCTCGTATTTGAGCAGTCCATGGCGCTGCTGGGCCTCCCCCGCCATCTCTCCGTGCATCCCGGCGGCATCGTCGTCGCTCCCGGCCCGCTCACCGACCTCGTGCCCTGCCACCTTGCCAGCAAGGGTGTCATCATCACTCAGTTTGACCTCGCCTCCATCCCGCGCCTGGGCCTGGTAAAGATTGACCTGCTGGGCATCCGCGGCCTCACCGTTCTCGGCGACCTCGCGCCCCTGATTGCCGAACGTCAGCCAGCCGGCGATGCAGTGGGCACTGCCGCCGGTCCCCTCATCGCCCTTGAATCCATCCCCGGTGACGACGCAGCCACCCGCGACGCGGTGCGCCACGGCCGCACCATCGGCTGCTTTCAGATCGAAAGCCCCGGCATGCGCGCTACCCTCAAGGAAATCGGCGCGCAAACGATTGACGACGTTATGGTGGCCCTGGCGCTCTATCGGCCCGGCCCGCTCACCGGCGGCCTCAAGGACTCCTTCGTCCGCCGCCACAACCGCCAGGAGGCCGTCGCCCATCTGCATCCCTCGCTCGCTCCGCTTCTTGACGACACCTACGGCGTGATCCTGTACCAGGAACAGGTACTCCGCATCGCGCACGAGTTGGGCGGCCTCACCCTGGCCGATGCCGACCTCCTGCGCCGGGCCATGAGCCACTTCGACCCCGGCCAGCAGATGGTCACCCTCCAGCAGCGCTTCATCGCGGGCGCCGCCGAGCGCCACGCCGTCCCCGTCGATGTCGCCGAGCGCGTGTGGGAGTTGATGGCGGCCTTCGCCGGCTATGGCTTCCCCAAAGCCCACGCCGCCTCCTATGCGCAGGTCGCCTGGCGCGCCGCCTGGTGCAAGACCCACTTCCCTGCCCAGTTTATGGCCGCCGTCCTCGCCAACTGGGGCGGCTACTACAGCCAGAGCATCTACCTCACCGAGGCCCGCCGCATGGGTCTTGCCCTGCGCCCTCCGCACATCAACCACGCCGCCCGCGAGTTCAGTGTGGTAAATGTGAACGGCGAAACGCGGTTGCACATGGGCCTCAACCAGGTGCGCGACCTGACGGCCCGCACTATCGAGCGCCTCATGCGCGAGCGCCCCTTCGCCTCCCTGGCCGACTTCCTCGTCCGCGCCGACCCCCGCCCGCAGGAGGCCGAGAACCTTGTGCGCGTTGGCGCGCTGGCCGGCTTGGGCACAATACCGGCGCTGCTCCGCGAGTTGACTGCGACGGCCCACGCCCCCGGCCAAATGGCCCTTTTTGGCTTGCCGCCCGCCTCCGAGCCCGAATGGTCCCTGGCCGAGCAAGTCGCCGCCCAGGAAGAGCTCCTCGGCGCAGGCGTTTCCGCTCACCGCCTCGAACTGGTGCAGGACCGCATCGAGAAAGCCGGCGCGCTCACCACTGTAGGCGCTGCTGCGCGCCTCGGCGAAAAGGTACGCGTCGCTGGCACACGTCAGACCTGGCGCCGCACCCCTACCACCCGTGGTGATTACCTTTACTTCATGTCCCTGGAGGACCTGGAAGGAATGCTTGACGTGGTGATTTTTGGCGACGTGTATCGCAGGCACAAACGCGCCTTTGACACCGGTGGCCCATACATTATCGAGGGGACGGTTGAACTTGATCCCGGCCGCGGCGAGCCTGCCATCCGCGCCGAGCGCGTCTGGCCGCTGCTCTCGTAGCCGCTTCCACATCATCTTGTTATCCCGCCCGCGCGGGCGTAGAATCGCCGCCACCCTGTTTCGCTCAAGGAGATCGCCCGATGGACTCGGCTGCCCTCAAGGCCAAACTCACCGCCGCCTTCGACGCCGCTTTCAACCGCGGCCAGTACTCGGCCCTCGATGACGTCTGCGCGCCCGACATGACCGATCACAGCATTGCCCGCACCGGCGGGCAGGCCGGCCTGGAAGGCTTCAAGGCCCGCATCGGCGGCCACCGCGCTGGCTTCTCCAACCTCAAGCTGTCCATTCACAAGGTTATTGTTGAAGGTGACCACGTCGCCATCCGCTGGACGATGAGCGGCATCCAGGATGGCCCCTGGGCCGGCCGCCCCGCCTCCGGCAAGACCATGCAGATGCAAGGCATGAACCTCGAGCGCCTCGAAAACGGCTACATCGTCGAGCATTACAGCTTCCCCGACCTCATGACTGCCTTCATGCAGTTGGGCTTCATCCCGCCGCCCGCCCAGCCGCAGAAGTGAGTCCTCCGTGGCGGACGCTCTGCACGAATGGCTGGTCGCAGCCCGCGACCGGGGTAGATGAAATGGCAAGAAGCGTATAATGGGAGCAGGCGATGCGTCAGTAGTGAAGGCGAGGCGGAATGGACCTAAAGGACATCATCACAATCGAGCCTGGTAAGCGTGGCGGCAAACCCACGATTCGCGGCATGCGCATCACGGTTTACGATGTGCTTGAGTACTTGGCGTCCGGAATGACCGAAACTCAAATCCTTGATGAGTTTCCGTACCTCACGCATGACGACATCTTGGCCTGCCTGCGCTTTGCGGCGGACCGCGAACGAACAACGCTTGCTCACCAGGCGTGACCGCGCTCCTTCTCGATCAAAACCTCTCGCCGAAACTGGTCCACCGGGTGGCCGACGACTATCCGGGATCCGTTCACGTCTCGGAGGTGGGTCTCGCGACCGCTCTTGATCGTGCCGTCTGGGCGTATGCCCTGGCCCATAGTCTGGTATTGGTCACAAAGGACGCGGACTTTGCAGACATTGGTCTGCTAGCCAGCGACGGCCCGAAGGTCATATGGATAAGACGCGGCAATTGCTCAGTCGCCGAAGTCGAGCGAATCCTGCGTGAGAATCGCGCGGCTGTAGATGCCTTCGTTGAAGGGGCGGATGAACGTACGCTGACGCTCTATTGACATCCAGACCGGAATACTGCCACTCGATGCCCTCCCTCGCCCCCTTCAAGCTCGAACGCTACTTCGCCCGTTACGAGTTCCAGGTCCGCTTCCTCCTCTCCGCCTCCGACTGCGAGAGCCTGAGCCAATCCGAGTTGCTGGCCCTGGCCGATGACGAGGCCCGCGGCCGCTGGGAGCGCCTGCGCCTCAGCTACACCGAATCCCAGGGCGACCCCGCCCTGCGCGCCGCCATCGCCGCCCACTACGAGTCGGTGAACCCCGACGATATCTTGGTTGTTGTGCCCGAAGAGGGAATCTACATCGCCATGCGGGCGCTGCTGGAGCCCGGCCAGCACGTCATCGCCATGCAGCCCGCTTACCAATCACTCTACGAAGTCGCCCGCGCCCAGGGCTGCGAGGTCACGCCCTGGCCCGTCACCCTGTCCGCCTCGGGCGACGCCTGGCAGCTTGACCTCGATCAACTCGCCGCCCTCATCCGACCCGAGACGCGCCTGCTCGTCATCAACTTCCCCCACAACCCCACCGGCCTCGTCCCGCCTCGCGCCCTGCTCGATGCCGTCCTCGACCTCGCCCGCCGCCACGACCTCTACGTCTTCTCCGACGAGATGTACCGCGGCCTTGAGCTTGATCCCGCCGCGCGCTTGCCCGCTGTCATTGACCTCTACCCCAAGACCATCTCCCTGGCTGGTCTGTCCAAGACCCACGGCTTGCCCGGTCTGCGCCTCGGCTGGCTCGCCACCCGCGCCCCTGGCGTCATGGACCGCCTCATGGTCTACCACGACTACACCATCATCTGCCACAGCGCCCCCAGCGAGGTTCTGGCCCTCATCGCCGTCCGCGCCACCGATCAACTGCTGGCCCGCAACCTCGCCCTCATCCGCGCTAACGTTGCGCACGCCGCCCGCTTCTGCGCCCGCCACCCCCAGCGCTTCCGCTGGCTGCCCCCGCAGGGCGGTTCCATCGCCTTCCCCGCCTATCTCGGTCCCGGCTCCGTGGACGATTGGTGCCAATCCGTCCTTGACCAGCAAGGCGTCATGATCGTCCCTGCCAGTATTTTCGACTACCCTGGCTCCCACTTCCGCGTGGGCCTTGGCCGCGCCAACTTCCCCGAGGCCGTTGCGCAGGTCGAAACCCACCTCGCCAACACCAAGTAAAACCCCCATCCCTGGGCGCTCGAAGAGCGCCGGGATGGGGGCAGGGGGATGGGTCTTTCGGCACGTTCCTCGGTGCCTATAGCAATGCTCACTGTGACTTACGCCTCGTAGCGCGGGTGCTCTGCGAAGCGCCCCCGCATGGGGGTCATGCCCCGCGACGGCGGCCGTCTTTGCCGCCGAACCCGGCTGGGCCTGGACGGCGTAACGTATTTGGGAACTCGCTCTAGCTATCCGGCGCTGGTTGGGGCAGCGCCTCAAACGTATGCTCCGCCATCGGCTCCGGCGCCCGCATCCCCTCCACCGGCGTTGCGCAATACGGGCACAGGTTCCACGGCAAATCCATCAACTTGCCGCACCGGGCGCAGTTCTTTTTCAGCCGCGTGTAGCAGTTCGGGCACACGATCCAGTCTTCCTGCGCGTGCCGCCCGCAGCCGGGGCACACCCGTTTGTCTTCGATCTCTTGCAGCAGCGCCTCTTCTTCCAGGCTCTGCTCATACGTCTCTGCCAGGGTGCGCGGCGGCCGCAGGATGAGGTACACCACCAGCCCCGGCACGGTCAGCACCGCCACCACCAGCGCCGCCAGCATCTGCGCGAAGATATCGCGGCTGCGCGAGCGCATGTCGCGAAAGGTCCAGATCACCAGGCTCAGCCACAAGGCGCTCAGGAACGCGCCAAAAAAGGCCGCGAGCACCAGGATGAACTCAGACAGGGACTCCAGATTGACCGTCATAGGGATCCAAACCGATTATAAACCAACTTCCCATTTTGCCCCGACATGCGCTACACTTCGGCCTGGAGGCTCCTGTGACTGACGACCTCGCGCCCCCCGCCACTGGTTACTACCCGCGCATTACGGACCTGCCGTCCACCGACCGTCCCCGCGAGCGCCTCGCCGCCGCCGGCCCGGCCGCACTCAACACGAATGAGCTGCTCGCCATCTTGCTGCGCGTCGGCATCGCGGGGGAGAACGCGGTGCGTATGGCCGACCGGCTGTTGGCTGAGGTCGGCGGCTTGCCCGGTCTGCACCGGGCAACGTACGGTGAGTTGTGCCGGCTGAAGGGCATCGGCGAGGCGAAGGCCGCCCAGCTCATGGCCGCCATCGAGCTTGGCAGCCGCATCGCCCGGAGCACACCTGACGAGAAGCCCATCATCACCTCCCCTGCCGACGCCGCCAACCTCCTGATGTACGATCTGGCTGCGCTCGACCAGGAGTACCTCTACGTCATCTTGCTCGACACCCGCAACCGCGTCCTCGCCAAGCCCATTGAGGTCTATCACGGCTCCCTCAACACCTCCCTCATCCGCGTGGGCGAAGTCTTTCGCGACGCTGTCCGCGTCAACGCCGCCGGCATCATCATCGCCCACAACCATCCCTCCGGCGATCCCTCGCCCAGCCCGGAAGATGTGGCCGTGACCCGCGCCCTGGTGGAGGCCGGCAAGCTCCTCGACATTGATGTGCTCGATCACCTCGTCATCGGCCGCCATCGTTTCGTCTCGCTCAAGGAGCGTGGCCTGGGGTTCAGCGCATGAGCCTTGGCGGCCCGCCCGAGCGGCAGATCCTCCTCCTCCCGGCCCGCACCGCCGCGGAGGCCTCGGCCTGGGGCAGCGTCTGCGCCGATTACGCCGCCGCCTTCGAGACCGTCCATCTCGCCCGCGACCCGGAGACCGTGGACTGGCGCGGCTATCAGCATGTCACTATCGTGCGTCCTGCCTTCTGGCCCGCCGACCTGCCCGTATTCATCAAGCAGGCCAATCCCGACATCGTCATCGACCGCCTTCAGATCGACACGCCCGAGGCCTTGCAGTTGGCCCTCAGCGTCCGCATCTACTTCGGCTGGCGCTACGGCCCCCAGGACGAGTTCGACTGGGCGCGGCTGTGGCCGCCGGCGCGTTCGCTCATCGGCCTGCACGGCCGCAGCAACGGCGAAATGCAGCCCGCCGATTTCACCGTCGTCCGCGCTGCCCGCATCGAGGCTGTCAAGATCACCTCCCACGCCACCCTCGACACCGTGCGCCAACTGCGCGCCATCAACCCCGACATGTTCATCCTCATTCGCCCCATGGTCGCCTTCAGCTCCGACGGTGCGGCGCGGCGTGTCACGCCGCAGGAGTTCTACGACTGGACCGTCGCCGATCTCGACCGCTTGGTCAACAACGATCCCAGCCTGCGCTATATTGAAATCCACAACGAGCCCAACATCACCATCGAAGGGCTGGGCGCCGCCTGGAACAACGGCCTTGAATTTGGCGCGTGGTTTTTGGATGTCCTCAACCGCTATCGCCGCCGCTACCCCTCGCTCCAGTTTGGCTTTCCGGGCCTCTCGCCCGGTCCCACTCTGGCCGGTGTCCGCCAGAACTCCGACACCTTCCTAGACCAGGCCGCCTACGCCGCGCAGTCGGCGGACTGGGTCGGTCTGCATGCCTATTGGGTCAACGAGCGTGAGTTGTCCGATCAGTCGCTGGGCCTGTCCTTCGCCGCCTATCGCCAGCGCTTTCCCGAGAAGCTGCTGTTCGTAACCGAGTTCGGCAACCCTGCCCAGTCCAAGGCCACCGTCGCCGATCAATATGGCCGTTACTACGCGCTCCTCCGCAAAGTGCCGGGCGTGGCCGCCGCCTTTGCCTACGTTTCATCCACCTCCGACTCCGTCGAGTCGCCCCGCTGGGCCTGGCGCGACGAGGCCGGCAAGGACGTTGGCATCGCTGGCGAGATCGGCCGCCGCCGCTACCTCCGCGAGTAACCATGCCCGACTACCAGATTATGCTATTGCCCCGGGCCGACTATTTCGCCTGGGTCGAGGCCGCCAAGCCCTATGCCGCCCGCTTCGGTGTCAGCCTCACCGCCGACCCGGATTCGGCCGGCCGCTTCATGACGCCCCTGCAAACCATCACCATTGCGGCCGCGCCCAATGCCTATCCCCAGCAAGGCGACATCCGCGCCTGGTTTCAGCGCTTCTACCCGCGCCTGCGGCTGGATGTGATTCCCTGCGACACCCCGGCCGCCCTGCGCGCCGCCCTCCGGGCCCGCCTGGATGCCAACACGCGTTTTCTCGGCCCGGCCGGCGGCATCCGCCTCCGCTGGCCTACCGACTTTGGCCGCATCGAGCAGCCGTTCGGCGTTCACCCCGAGCTCTACCGGCGCTGGGGCCTGCCGGGTCACGAAGGCCTCGATATCTATGCCCCGGCCAACTCGCCCATCTACGCCTGTGCGGATGGCACGGTCAGCCGGGTGGACAATTACAACGGCGACCCCAACACCATGCCCTATGGCCACAGCATCCGCCTCAAGCATCCCGGCGGTTACGAGACCATCTATGCGCACCTCCTCCAAACCCTGGTCGCTGTGGGCCAGCCGGTGCGCGCGGGCGAGGCGATTGGCCGGGCCGGCGCCACCGGCAACACCGGCGGCAACTATCTCCACCTGACTCTCAAGCTGGACGGCGCCACAGCGGCTGGCCTCACCTCTTTCCCCCGCGATATTCTCGACCCAACCCCCTACCTCGAGTGGCCGGCGGGTGTCGTCTCCGTCCCCGCCACAGCCAGCCCCAATTGGCCCGCGGGCTTTTGCCTGGCCGGTGTGCACGGCCGCGCCGATGGCCGCCTCCAGGAGGCCGACCACGGCCCCATTCAGCAGGCCCGCCTGGAGGCCGTCAAGCTCCTTACCTCCGCCGCGCCCGAAGACGTGGACCGGCTCCGCGCCGACAACCCGCGCGTCTTCATCCTGATGCGCCTCTTTGCGTCCTTTGATGGCCGTGTCGTCACCCCCGCCGAGTTCGCGGGCTGGATGCAGACGGAACTGCCGCCCTTCTACAATCGCGGTGTGCGCTACTTCGAAGTCCACAATGAGCCTAACCTGCGCCCGGAGGGCTGGACCCAAAGTTGGGATGACGGGGCCGAGTTTGGCGCCTGGTTCATGGATGTGCGCGACCGCCTCAAGCAGTCCTTCCCCGACGGCTTGTTTGGCTATCCCGGCCTGTCGCCCGGCGGCGACATCCCCGGTCTCCGCCAGAATGCCCTCGATTTCCTCACCGCCTCCGACGCTGCTGCGCGCGCCGCCGATTGGGTGGGCCTGCACTGCTATTGGATTTCAGGGCAAGAGATGAATTCAGCCGCGGGCGGTCTGGGCTACCTGGAATATCGCCGCCGCTTCCCGGACAAGTTGCTCTTCATTACCGAGTTTAGCAACCCGGAGCCTGCTACGCCCAAGCAAACCAAGGGCGAGCAGTATGCGCGCTACTACCAGCACCTGCGCTCCATACCCGGCCTCGGCGCCGCCTTCTCGTTTGTCCTCTCGGCGTCTTCGGGCTTCGACTCAGAAACCTGGCGGCTGGAAGACGGCAGCGTCACCCCCATCCCCGCGCTAGTTGGCGCCCGCCGCGATACCGTCAGCCCGCCGCCGCCGCCACCCCCGCCCAATTAGTCACCCTACTCGGTCGCCAGCAACTGAATATCCGTCACCATGCCGTTAAAGCTGTGGCCCTCGCCGTAAATGGTGATGGACCGGATGCGGGCGGCCGGCGTGCCGGAGGCGGCGAACACCTCCAGCAGGTTCGGCGTGTTGTGAACCTGCCACTTGGCCTGCGGCCACTGCAAGTGCTCGAACCGCACCGCGCATGTCGCGCAATAGGTCAGCCCGCGCACTGGATTGGAGTCAAAGAAGTAGTAGAAGCCCTGCAGCCACTCGCCCTGCCCGCCGCCCACGTCGGTGTATTCAATCCGCACCATCAAGGGGCACTCGGTGCCGAATACGCCGCAGTTGGGCACGTCCTGCTGTGTGATGAACACGTCCAGGTTCAGCCGCAGCGACGAATAGCCCTGCACATCCCGGTCAATCTGCTGCGTGATGCCGGCCCGCCCCCAGTTCAGGTTCGTGCCCACCCGGCTGATCTGCACCACGCGCCGCCCGCCAATGGTCACCACTTCCACCGTGCCCGGCGTCTCTTCCGGCACGGCCGGCTGCGCGATGTTGCGCACCCACTCGCCGTTCAGCGGGTCCGCAAAGTCGCCGTTCGCGATCCAGTTCTGCTCGCCGATGAGCGGGCCGCTGGGCGGCAGCCCCGGCGCCACCACACTGCGTTCATCCGCCTGGAGCACCAACCTGCCGTTGTAGGCCGAGACGGTCGCTAAACCGTCGCGCACCGTCACCATGGTCTGTGTGCGCGTGGCCTCCAGCGAGACGTTGCTGCCGGGTTCATCGACGACGGTCACCGTCCCCGGCTCGGACCGAATCTCGATCCGCACCTCGCGGTCCAGGTCCACGCCCATCGTCGCCCGCACCCGGCCGCTGGTGATGTACAGCACGATCTGGTGCGGACCGGCGCCGCTCCGATAGCGCGGGCTGTCGGCCTGCACGATCTCGATCTCCGTGTTGCCGAACATCCGCACGGTCGCCAGCACCTGCTGGCCATCGGGGGAGGTAAAGGTCAGGCTGGCCTGGCCCACGGCGTCGGTCGCCACCCGTGATCCAGCCGGGAACGAAGCCAGGTTGACCTCGGCTGTCGTTCGCCCCGGCTGTGTCACCAGCACCGTGCCGCTGCCCACCATGCCGATGCTCTGCGCGCGCGTCGCATTGCGCAGCCACCACCGGCCGCCAATCAGCGTCCCGGCGATGATCGACACCAGCACCAGGAAGGCGCTCAGCAGCACCGTCCAGGCGGTGCGCTCTGGATTCTCCGCTGCGGCCGATCTCACCATCGCACGTCAAACTCGCTTAGTTGGCCTGTATAGGGGAGCCGCTCGACGTCAACCGCGCTCACGCGGGCGCCCGGCGGGCCGTGGTGCAGAAACCTTACCAACTCGTCTAGCGCGGCCCTTGGCCCTTCCGCCTCCACCTCCACCGTGCCGTCCGGGCGATTGCGCACCCAGCCGCGCAGCCCCAGCCGTCCGGCTGTCTCCTGGGTGGTGGACCGAAAATAGACCCCCTGCACATGCCCGCGCACGATAGCGTGCAGCCCTTCGGGTTGGTTCGTCATGCGGCGCGCCGAATCATCCTTCCACGGACCGTCACGCGGATTATAGCACCCGGCGCCGCCCAAAAATCAGAAAGCCCACGGGCGCCAGCAGCACCAGCCCCGCCAGCAGCAGCCACGGCCCAGCGCCCGCCCACTCGCCGCCGGCCGTCCCGGCAAAGATCACCTCGCGCAGCCACGCCGCCTGCAGTTCCTCCAGGCTCAGCCCCAGCGCTGCCTGCACGCCGGCATTGCAGTCCGCCCCCGAGCCGTAAGCCGTCAGCAGCGCGTACACCCCTTCCGATCCAAACCGCTCGCGCACGTACCGCACCACGGATTCGCTTTGCGCGTACGCCAGCCGGAAGAGCGCGCCGTCGGACGGAAAGCGCCCGCACAGGCCCGCCAGATCGAGGAAGCTGTCTGAGGTGCGCGCCGCCCTCAGCAGCGCCGCGAAGTCGTCGTCCGGCTGGCCCTGGTTCATCACCGCCAGGCCCTCGTTCAGCCACTGCGGCAGGTAGCGCAGGTTGTCGCCCAGCGCCTGGTACAGCAGCACGTGCGTCAGCTCATGCGGGATCTCGCGCTGCATGGCGAAGTCGGCCCGCAGGTCGTCCGGCACCACGACCAGCACCACCCCCAGGGCCGGGTCCGCATGCCCATCCGTCCACACCTGGCCCAGGCGCTGCAGTGCGGCCTGGATCTCCGCCGCGCTGCCGTACACGACTACATCCGTATGCTGCGCCAGCGGCGCCCGGATATCGCGGTTAATGCGCGGCAGCGCGCCGCTGGCCGTGTTCAGCACGGCCTGCCCAAAAGCGGCGTCGCCCTCGTACCAGTGCGCCGTCAGCGAGCCGTCGCTCAACTGCTGCCACGCAAAGCGGTTGTCGGTGTACTGGAAGGTCTGCGGAGTGGTGCTGAGCTCGCCGCCCTCCGCATCGGCCAGTTCCCACCAGTAGTCAATGGCCGAAAACGGCGGCAGCGGATACAGCGCCAGGTCCAGGGTCGCCGCCGCCGCCACGTTCTCCCCTGGCTCGAACTCAACCTCGCTCCACTCGATCGGGCTGTCGCCTGCTGGCTGGAGTACCAGGCGCAAGCTGGTGATGTCGGCCTCGCCGCGCGCCAGGAGCTGAAACGTCATCGTCCGCCCAAACTCGTACTCGGGCGGCGGCGCCGCCAGCACTTCGATCCCCCCCTGTGCGCGCACTGCCCCGGCCCCCCAGCCAGCGGCCAGCCACACCAGCAGCGTCGCCGCGGCCCAGACTCGCTGGAACAGGCGCTCGTCCGGCTCGCGTCCCATGGGCGGTGTCTCTTTCACGGCACTATTGCAGGTACGCAATCAATGGCGTCAGGGTCAGGGGACTGAGCAGCGTGGACACCAGTACCGTGCCGGTCACCAGCGCCGTATCCAGTTCAAACTCGGAGGCCAGTATCGTTGCGATCACCGCCGCCGGCATGGCGGACTCCAGCACGAACGCCTGCCGGGCCGGGCCTTGCAGGTTCAAGGCCGCCGCCAGCCCCAGTCCCACCAGCGGGGCAGCCACCAGGTGGATGAACGTGGCTACGCCCACCAGGGTCAGTTGGGCGCGCGGCCACGACTTGACCGACGCCATTTGCAGGCCCAGGATGACCAGCATCACCGGGATCGCGCCCTGGCTCAGCAGCGTCACCGACCGGTCAATGGGCGCGGGCACTGGCCAGCCCGAGAACCGGAACAGGCCGGCCACCAGCAAGGCGTAGGTCGTCGGGAGCTTAAGGCCATCCACCAGCACCTGCCGCCAGGGGCGCCGCCCCAGCGACGCCGCGGCCACGCCCAGCGTGTACACCGCTAGGCTGCTAAACGTGAAGTAGATGACGGCGCGCGCTACCGCCTCTTCGCCAAACGCAAACCGGTTGACGGCCAGCCCGTAGTTGCCCGCGTTGCCAAAGGCCGCCGCCACCACCAGCGCCGCCAGCATCGGCCGCGAGACACGCAGCGCCCGTCCCGTCAGCCACGCCAGCAGCGCGGAGCTGCTTGTGACCACCAGCGCCCCAAAGCCCACCTGGCCCACCTCCGCGCCCGAAAGCTCCGTGTGCGCCACCGCCGCGAACACCAGGCATGGGCTGAAGATGTAAAACGTCAGGCGCGAAATGCTCCGCACATCCGGCGCCAGCCAGCGGCCCAGTGCATAGCCGGTCCCCGCCGCCAGCAGCGTGGGCAGGATATTGTTGTAGAGGATCGTCCAGTAAGGGCTAATCGTCGTCTTCGTCCTCGTCGTCCTCGTCCGAGCCGATCGCGTCCTCCGGCTCAAAGTCAAACAGCGAGAACTCTTCCATATCGGTCGTGAACTCGAGGTTCTCCAGGGCGTCCTCGAGGTAATCGCGCTCGTCCTCTTCCTCGGCTGCGTCCAGCAATTCTGTCAGCGTAATCCGCGCCACCGTGCCGCCCACCTGGCTCAGGCTCCAGATGGCGGCGTCCCGCACCTGCGTATCTTCGTCGTCGGTCAGCGCCCTCAGCGCCTCGGCCATGTCGGTGAGTTCCAGTTCCCCCGCCGCCCGCGCTGCCTCGAAGCGCAGCTCCGCGTCTGGGCTGTTCAGTTCAGCCTGCACCGCCTCGCTCCATCGGTCGTCTGAGGTGCGGCCCATCGCAAACACGGCGCTGATCCGCATCAACTGCTCATCCGAGCTGTACGCCTCCTCAATAAGCGCGGGCACCTCTGGGCGGCTGGAATACGCAATCGCCTCCAGCGCCCGGCGGCGCACCTCCAGCTCGTCCAGGCTGGCAATGACTGCCAGCAGCGCGTCTTCGATCCGCCGCAGTTGCGCGGTCGGCAGTTCTTCCAGTTCGCCCAGATAGACGAAGCGCCCCAGCGCGCTGGCCGCCGCCGCGCGCACCTGCGGGTCGGGGTCCTCGCGAACGAATTCCAAGAAGGCCGGCGCCAGGCTCGCGTCCTCAGCCTCCCACAATCCGCGGATGGCTGCCGCGCGCACGGCCGGCGACTCATCCTCCAGCCCAATGCGGAAGATGTGGTCGAAGTTCACCTCAAAGTTGGCTTCGCAAATGTCGCTGAGGTCTTGCACAATCGCCAGCCGCCGGTCCGGCGAAAATCCCGGCCACGCGGCCTCCAGCGCCGCCAGATCGAGGCGGCCCAGGTCTGAAAGCTGATACAGGCTGGCCCGCGGCACGGGCCCGCTCGTATCCGCCAGCCGCGCCAGGGCTTGCTCAAACTCTGGTGTAATCGGCATGCTTAGCGGGGGAAGATCGGGTTGAAGATATCCTGGTACGTGATCACCACCATCAGCGCCAGCAGCACCAGCATGCCTACCACGTGCACCATCCCCTCCCGCGCCGGGTCCAGCCGCCGCCCGCGGATCGCCTCGATCAGCACGAACAAGATGCGCCCGCCATCCAGCGCCGGGATCGGCAGCAGATTGGTGGTGGCCAGCGCTACGCTCACCAACCCAACCAATTGTAGGATTGGGTACAACTGATTAACGTCCTGCGCCCGGCCGACGGCTTCGCGCGTCAGATCATTCAGCCCCACAATCCCAATCGGGCGCGCCACCGCCAACGGCACCTCGCCGCTGATCAGCCGGCCCGGCAGCTCCACCAGCGCCCGGAACTGGTTCCCCATTTCTTGCCCGGCCCGCACCACGGACTCGCCCCAGCCGTAATACACGATCTCGCGGTCCATGGCGATGCCCATGGGGCCTTGCCCCTCCGGCCACTCGGTCCGCGGCGTCAGCGTCACTTCCGACTGTGTCCCATTGCGCTCGATGATCAACACGATCGGTTCACCCAGGTTGTTGTAGGTGACGTTGCTCAAGTCGCCTGTGTTCACGATGGCTGTGCCGCCGGCCTGGAGCACCGCATCCCCCACCGCCAAACCTGCGGCCTCGGCCGGGCTGCCGGTGGAGACCTCCGCCACGATGACGCGCCCATCTGGCCAGCCCATGTGAAAGCTGAACACAAACACCACAAACGCAAAGATCAGGTTAAACACCGACCCGGCGGCCAGCACTGCGATGCGCACGCGCTTCGACGCCGCTGCCAGCCCGCCCGGCGCCAGCGGGTCATTCTCGCCCGTGGGCCGCACAAACCCGCCCAGCGGGATCGCATTCAACGAATAGATCGTGCGTGGCCCGCCCAACTCGGCCGGTGTCAGCCGCTGTTGGCCCCACACCACGCGCCACTTACCCTGCGCGTTGCGCACCACGCCCACCAGCCGCGGCGGAAAGCCGAAGCCGAACTCCTCAACGTGCACGCCCAGCCGCTTTGCGGCCAGAAAGTGGCCCATCTCGTGGACAAAGATGAGCCCGCCCAGTACGAGCACAAACACGACAAAACTACCAATACCCGAACTCAACATGGCTGCCTCTTCACTTAGCCGGCCTCAATATCCGCTTATTATACCCCTCTCTAGCCGGTCCCAGACGCCCGCAGCCGCGCCGCGCCCCCTGGCCGCGCCACCAGCAGCCGGGTGATGTCCAGGTTCTCGCGCAGTCTCCGCTCGACTTCGCCCACGGCCTCCGGCAGGCACACGCAGTGCACATTCGGGCCGGCGTCAATCGTGTATCCCACCGCCAGCCCCTCGCTCCGCCACCGCCGCACCGATTTCATAATCGCCATGGTGATCGGCTCCCAGTACAGCAGCATAGGGTTCGACGTCAGCATCACGGCGTGCATCATATTGGAATCGGCCTCCATGATGTCCACCAGCCGGGGAAAGTCGCGGGTGAGGATGGCGTCCCGGCATCGCTGGAGCCGGTCCGGGACCGTGGCGACCCGCGCCGCCTGGAGCGGGCTGGTCTTGGCCAGCGCGTGACCCCCGCTGGACCCGACCGCCTTGTGCTTCTGGCTGATAACGGCCACGATGTCCACCAGTTCCCAATGATCGGGAGCTGCGATGGACTCGGCGTACGATGACGACGGATCGCCCTCCTCGCCCGCGTGCCACTCCACGAAACCCGCCGGGATGCTGCGCGCCGCCGACCCCGATCCCTGCCGGGCCAGCGCCGACAGTTCGCGCTCGCCCAGCGCCAGCCCGGCTGAGGCGGTCGCCGCCAGGGTCAGCGCCGCGAACGCCGACGCCGACGACGCAATTCCCACCCCGCTCGGGAAGTTGTTGGCCGACTCCACCCGCGCGCGCAGGGTGAAGCCCGCCCGCGCCCGGATCGCGTCGAGGTGCGCCGTCACCCGGTCGCGGGCCGCCCCCGTCTGCGCCTCGCCGCCAATGATAACTTCGTCCTGCTGCCAACTCTCGTTGAAGGCGACCGTGGTTTCGGTCTCCAGCCCGCTCAGATTCATCGAGAGCGAGCCATTGGCCGGCAGGCGCAGCTTCTCGTCCCGGTTGCCCCAGTACTTGATGAACGCGATGTTGGCGTTGGCGACGGCCGTAGCGGCGCGAGTGGTCATGGTCGGGTCTCCGCCGCGAGTCTACCACGACCGAACCCCGCTGGCGCATCTTCCGTCAGCCTAACGGAATCAAGTGCCCCGTCTGCCGGGTTGGGCTCGCGGCCAGCCGTCGGCGCCGTTTGGCCCTAGTCGAACCGCAGGCTGCGGACGAACCCTGCCTGTCGCTGGCGCGTCCGGTCTTCCCGGTAGCCCGCCAGCGCGCTCGACCGCGTCAGGAACTCCCGCACGCGCTGGTCAATTGACTTCGCTGAGTTGATGGGTAGCGTGATTTCTTCGGCCTGGCCCGTCGGGCTGATGACCGGCACCCGGACAATCGGCCTGTTGCCCAGGTCGGCCGTCTTGGCCAGGTTCCAGCGGGTAGCCAGCTTGGTCTGCTGGTTCGCCCACTGGTCGCCCTCCTCGGGGGACGTGAACAGCTCGCTCAGTGTTGCGCCCATTGTTGTCTCCTGTTCTGCAAGCTACATGACTAACGCTGACGACAGTTGGAACAGGTGCCGTATTGAGTTCAATTATACGAACATTTGAGCTAAAGCGCAAGCGCCAGTTTCATACTCCTTCGTCCGGGAACATCGTCGCCTCCACCTGCGCGCACAAGGCATGGTAGATCGCCAGGTGTAGTTCCTGAATGTCCGCCGTGCGGTCGCGTGGCACGCAAAGCGCCACGTCGCACAGCGCCCGCATCTGCCCCCCCGAGCGCCCCGTAAACCCCAGCGTCGTCAAGCCCATCGCCCGCGCCACCCGCAGCGCCTGCAGCACGTTCAGCGAGTTGCCGCTGGTGCTGATCGCCATGAGCACGTCGTCTCGCCGCCCATAGCCATACACTTGCTGCGCAAAGATCATGTCGCCCGCGATGTCGTTGGCGATGGCGGTGAGCAGGGCGGTGTGGCTCACAAGCGAAATGGCTGGCAGCGCGCCCTGCAAGTGGTCGGCCAGGTATGGCCCCGCCGCCAGGTCGGCTTGTCTCAGCGCCTCCCGCACCCCCTCGGGCGCCGGTCGCCGCTTCAGGTAGCCCTTCATCAGCTCGCCCACCACGTGCTCGGCATCCGCCGCGCTCCCCCCGTTACCGCATATCAGCACCTTGCCGCCCGCGCGATAGCACTCGATCAGCGCCGCCCCCGCCGCCTCCAGCTCCGCCTCAACGGCGTGCAGGTCAGGCTCCTTCACTAGCAAGGCCTCCAGGTACTCATCCATCCGCGTCTCCCATTTGACTCTTGTCTGCCGCAACACCCGTAGATGCGGCCTCTGCGAAGCGCCCCAGGTGGGTTATGGCCGCGGGCCGGCCCGTCTTCTGCCTCATGCCCGGGTCTCTGCCTCACTGCCCACCGCCAGCGCCACCGCCCCCCACAGCGGCGCCTCATCCCCCAACGCCGCCTGCACAATGCTCAACCCCACCTCGGGCAGCGCCGCCGCCCGGGCGGCGGCGCGCACCGCCTCCCACCACCGCTCACCCGCCTTGGTGACGCCTCCCCCCAGCACAAACCTCTCCGGGTTCACCAAATTGGCAGCGTTGCCAATGCCCACCCCCAGTGCCTGCGCCCCGCGCTCCAGCGCCTCCCATGCCAGCACATCCCCCTCGGCCGCGGCCTGTGCCACCATCTTCGCGTCCACCGCGTCCACGCTGCCGCCCGCCAAGGCCCGCAGCCGCGCTCCACGCTCCGGTTGTTCCCGCAGCCACTCCCGCGCCCGCCGCGCAATGTTGGTGCCCGACGCCAGCCGCTCCACGCAGCCCCGACTGCCGCATACGCACACCGGCCCGCTCGGGTCCACCACCATGTGCCCGATCTCGCCCGCCATCCGGTCGTGCCCGCGCCACGGCCGCCCATTCAGGATCCACCCCCCGCCGACCCCCGTGCTCACGGTCATATACAGCAGGCTGTCACATCCCTGTCCCGCGCCAAACGCATGCTCTCCAATGGCGGCCACATTGGCGTCGTTGTCCACCCAGGCCGGCGCGCCAAACGCATCTCTCAGCATCTGGGCCAGCGGGCGGTTCTCCCAGCCCGGCACATGGTGCGACAGGCGCACGGTCCCGGTGTAGAAGTCCACCGGGCCGCCAAAGCTCACCCCCGTCACCGCCGGCCGCTGCCCCCTCAACAGTCCGTGCGCCAGCCGGAACATGATCTCCAAGTCGTCGTCGGCCGTAGCATTTTCCGGCGCGCTCTCTCGCGCCGTCCCCAGCCACGCTCGCTCCCCGCGCCGCGCCAGCCCCGCCGTATGCTTGGTGCCCCCAAAATCCAGGGCCAGGATCAGGTCATTGCCTCGCACGGTCATAGCGGATTCTCCCAGCCAAAAGCGGAATTGGCCCATGCGCCCATCTGCGGTAAACTCTGGCTCGCGTCCGGCCCGCGATGCTGGCTGCCCGGCGCGGAGGCATGCATGGAACGAGTGGTAGTGACGGGGCTGGGCGTGGCCAGCCCCCTGGGTTGCACTGTCGAAGATTTTTGGGCCCACCTGGTGGCGGGTGGCTCGGGCGTCGTCGCCTTGGCTGAACCTGCGTACGCCAAGTTGCGCTCCCGCATCGGCGCGCGCCTGGCCGGCTTCGACGAAAAGCAGCACTTCGACTCAAAGGAAGTCCGGCGCATGAGCCGCTCATCCCTCATGGCGCTGCTGGCTTCGGCGCAGGCTGTGGAGCAGGCCCGGCTGACGGTTGACGGCGTGGACCCGCGCGACGTGGGGGTCATCATTGGTTCGTCCATTGGCGGCTTTGCGGCCAGCGATCACTTCTTCAAGACCTATTACGAGCGCGGCACCGCCAGCCCCTATACTATCCCATTCTCCATGAACGTTGGCCCCTCGTCCAACGTCTCCATCCGCTATGGCTTCCAGGGCCCGCTGATGACGGTGGATGCCGCCTGCGCCTCGGCCGCGCACTCGATCGGCTACTGTTACAACCTCATCCGCACCGGCATGCTGGACGTGGCCGTCACCGGCGGCTCAGACTGTCCCTTTGCGCCCGGCGTGGTTGCCTCCTGGTGCGCCCTCCGCGCTCTGTCCGAGCGCAACGACGATCCCGCCACCGCCAGCCGCCCCTTCAGCCGCGACCGCGATGGCATGGTCCTGGGCGAGGGCGCGGGCGTCCTCATCCTGGAGTCAGAGACCAGCGCCCTGCGCCGCGGACAGCCCATCCTCGCCGAGGTCCTGGGCTACGGCGCCACCGGCGATAGCCACCACCTTACCCAGCCCTCGCCCGAAGGGCCTGCCCGCGCCATGGCCCGCGCCCTCAAGGACGCCGGCCTGACGATCGAGGACGTGGACTGGATCAACGCGCACGGTACCGCCACCGACTGGAACGATAAGACCGAGACCGCCGCCATCAAGCACGTCTTCGGTGAGCGCGCCTGGGATACCCCAGTGGTTAGCCTTAAGGGCGCGCTCGGCCATGCCATCGCCGCCAGCGCCGCCCTCCAGGCCGTCAGCAGCATCCTGTCGCTCCGCGATCAGCTCCTGCCCCCCACCATCAACTACCACGTGCCCGACCCCGACTGCGATCTCGACTACGTCACCGAGGGCGCCCGCCGCCGGCCCGTCAAGACCATCCTGAACAATTCCTTCGCCTTCGGGGGCAGCAACTCCGCCCTGGTGTTTGGGCGCTACCAACCCGCGGAAGCCTGAGGCGTGCCTCGCGCGCTGTCGCCTCGCTGGGCCTATGCGGCCGCGTTCGTGGCCGCGTTGGCATTCTACGTCTTCACCCTCCAGCCCTCCCTCGCCTGGGGCGATGGCGTCCGCCTCCAGCGCGAGGCTATCACCGGCGAGTCCTACATCCTGGCCGAAATGGTCCAGGCCGACTTTGCGCCCGACCCCTTCCCGTTTGCCCGCGTCGGCGTGGCCGCCTGGGATCATCCGCTCTATATCATCCTCACGCACCTAGCCGTCCGCGCCCTGCCGGCCGTGCCTTCACTGTGGCTGGTCAATCTGGCCTCAGCGGTGTTCGCCGCTCTCACGGTGCTGTTTGTGGGCCTGCTCATCCACGATCACACGCGTTCCCTGCCCGCGGGCCTCCTCTCGGCGGCCAGTCTGGCGGTCTCGCACACCTTCTGGTTCCACGCCGTCACGCCCGAGGTCTATTCGCTGGTCTCGTGCCTGTTGGTCCTGGCCGCCTGGGCCTGGCTGCGCTCGGGCGGGCCGCGCGGCCGCGCGTGGCTTGTCCTCGCCGCGGTGGCTTTCGGTCTGGCCGCTTCAACCCACCTGTTGGCGCTCCTGGCCCTCCCGGCCCTGGCCATCTATTACGTGTTGGCACGCTTGCCCCAACGCCCTGCGCCCGCCCCAGTTGGCAGCCAGGCGCCCTCAGCCATGGTCGCCGAGCCGCCCACGGGCCCGGCCCGTTGGGGCTGGCACAGCTTCGCATTCGCCAGCCTGGGCTTCTTGCTTGGCTTCGCGCCCTACCTGATTCAGCTCCTCCGTATGCTCCGGACCTTCACGCTGAGCGAGGTCATGGGGCCCGTCACCGGCGCCACGTTCTTCTCCAACCTCGCCGGCTCCGCCCTGTCCACCCTGCCGCTCAGCACGCTAACCCTGGCGCTGTTCCTTGTCTTGCAGTTCAGCCCGCTCGGAGCCGCCTTGGGCGTCATCGGCTTATGGCGCGGCGGGCGCGTCTCGCCTGCACTCTGGCGGCTGGCGGGCGCGGGTTTCGCCGTCTTCGGCCTCTTTGGCGTCCTCTATCGCGTCGCCGATCAGTTTGCGTTCTTCCAGCCTGCCTATCTGTTCTTCACCCTGTTGCTGGGGTTGGGCCTGGCCGAGAGCCTGTCCCGCTGGCCGCGCCACCGCGCCCGCCTCCTCCTGGCGACAGCGCTCGCCACCGCCGCCCTGCCGGTGGTCTATGCCCTCGCCCCTCGCCTCGCCAACGCCGCCGGCCTCGGCGACGACGCCCTCGGCATCCCCGTGGTGGGCACGGGCGTCCGCAACGGACTGGCCTACTACGTCAATCCCAACAAGCGCGGCGACTTCTCGCCCGACCGATTTGGCCTCGAGACCTTGGCTGCCCTGCCGCCCAATGCGCTCGTCCTCGCCCAGTGGTACACCGATACTGACGAGTATTACATCCTGCGCTACCTCGTGGCGGTTGAGGGGCGTCGGCCCGACGTCGTCATCGAAGGCTGGCCGACCGTTGACGCCTTCACGTTCGACTCCGCCCTGGCCGTCCAGTTGGTAGCCGATTCGATCTCAACGCGGCCCGTCTATTTGGCCTCGCTCAGCGAAGACTTCTACGCATTTTCGACCCTGGCCGCGCGCTATTGCATTGTAGAAGAAGGGACTCTGTACCGCATCCTGCCGGAGCAGGGGGACCAACCGGCCTGCCTGGGGCGCTAACCCTCCGGCCGCCACTCCCCCCGGTCCACCACCTCCACCGGCCGCTCCTCCGCGGCCACAGCGCCAGCCGCCGTAAACCCGGCCGGCGCCTCCACTTCGAACAGCTCCCAATTGAGCGCCGCCGCGTCTGCCGCCCACACCAGCCGCGGCCGGTCCTCCGCCGCAAACGTAACCTCAAACGAGTCCAGCGCCACCGATAGGCCCGCGCCGTGCGCTTTCAGATATGCCTCTTTGCGTGTCCAGCACCGGTAAAAGGCCGCCGGCCGCTCCGCCGCCCTCAGCGCCCCCCACCGCGCCACCTCGCCTGGCGCGAAGAACCGTCGCGCGATGCCCTCTAGGTCAATGCCTCCCCGCTGATATTCAAGGTCAATGCCAATCGGGCGGCCCTCGCCAATGCCCAGCAGCCCCAGGTCCGCCGAGTGCGCGAGGTTGAACTCTAGCCCGCCTTCAACGCCCGCAAGACGCGGCTTGCCATACGGCCCATATGCGAAGCGCACCGCCTCCGCCGCGATGCCCAGCCGCACTCCCAGGATTTGTCTCAGTTGTCCTCGCGCCAGGGTGTAGCGCCGCCGGTCACGGTCAAACACGAACCGGCCGGCGCGCTCGCGTTCGTCCGGCGCCAGCACCGCCGCCATCCGCGTGACGGCCTCGTCCGGCCAATCCAGCCGCAGCCGCCAGATGTGCACTTGCCCCCGCCCGCTGGTTGTACTTGGGCCTTGTTTGGACATCTTCCTGATGCGCGTCAAATGAGCTGGCTGGGACGACCGTAGGCGCGGCCTTTTCTTCTGCGATCCAGCCCAAATGGGATCGGACTACGCCTTCCAGAGCACGTGGCCCGTTTCGGCCCTAAGCCCGGTTGACCGGGCGTCGATCACCTGTCCCCCGCAGCGAAGCGGAGTGGGGATAGCCCGGAGCCTTCAGCTCCGGGCCCGGGCATGTCGCGCGTTGGCCGTATGCCCTCTACTACGCCGCGTCGGCCATGTCGTTCGCTTGCCGAATGGACTACGCCGAAACCGGCCGCGGCAAGAACCCGATCTCCGTCAGGTGGCTCAGATAGGTATTCAACAGCGCCGCGTCCAATGGCGGGCAAGCCTCCCCGGTCCCCTCCAGGCCCGCCAGCGTGTTAGCGCAGTCGAAGCGTGGCATGAACACCTGCTCCGGCGTCACTTCCTCGATCAGCGGCAGGTAGGGGCTGTTGATGCTCCCCGGAAAACGCGCCGCCAGGCTCAGCAGCTCGGCCCGCCAATCCTCAAACGACAACCGGCGCATCGCATAGCCGCGCTCGCTCACCCAGTCAATCACCTGGTGGAACGGCGGCGGGTTCGGGCTGGCGAGATGGAACACCCGCCCGACAGAATCGGGCCGCCGCGATAGCGCCACAATCGCGCCGCTTACGTAGTTCACCGGCACCACATCCACGTTCAGGTCCAGGTCCGGCACCGAGTTCAGCGCCAGGCACAGCCGCGTCAGGTTGCCGATCAGGTCTTCCGTGTTCGAAGCGCCGGTCCGGCTGTCGCCGCCGATGGACCCTGGGCGGAAGATCGTCACGGGCAGCCCGCGCGCGCCCGCCAGCGTCACCAGCTTCTCGCTCACCCACTTGCTCTGCGCATAGCCGCCATACGGCGCGCCCACCGCCTCCAGGTCCTCCGTCTCGGTGAACACC
>CAZCEC010000033.1:0-38264 GCA_964497615.1 uncultured Anaerolineales bacterium
GCCCACGCGCTGGCGGATCTCGGTGCTGTCGCGGGCGATGTCGCGGCCAAAGACCAGAGCCGAGCCGCTGGTGGGGCGCGCCAGGCCCAGCAGCAGCTTGATGGTGGTGGTCTTGCCGGCACCGTTCGGGCCGAGGAAGCCGAAGATGGAGTTGCGCGGCACCTGGAGGCTGAGGGCCTTCAGGGCGGCGGTGTCCTTATAGGTCTTGGTGAGGGCTTGGGCGTGGATGACGGGGGGTTCGGCGGACATGCGGTGTCTCCCAACCGGCAGCCAGCGCGGCGGCGCGGTCTGTCAAGTATACGCCTGAGGGCCGGTGGGGGTTGCGCCGCGGCCGGGTCTCGGGCGGCGCTTACTTTTTCTCTTTCTCTGCTCTACAATACTGCCATGATCACCCTGTGCGGGGCCGCCAAGGTGCGGCACCTGTGATCCCCTGAGTCCCTTATTTCCCTTGAGTCCCCTTACCCCCCTGCCCTTTATGCCCCTTATTCCCTTTCGACCCTTTACTTCCTGGAGCCTTTATGCCCCCCCAATCGTTCGATAAAACGCAGGCCCTGTTCAACCGCGCCAAGCAGGTGATGCCCTATGGCGTGTCGTCCAATTTCCGGTATTGGGGCGAAGACAACACCCCCGTCATCAGCCGCGCCAAGGGGGCGTACATTTGGGACGCGGACGGCAACAAATACATTGACTACCGGCTGGCGTTCGGCCCCATCATCCTGGGCCACGCCGACGACCGGGTGACGAGGGCGGTGACCGACGCCATCGGCAACGGCACCCTGTTCGCCCACACGCACCCGCTGGAAGTCGAAGTGGCCGAGCGCATGGTGCGCATGTGCCCCGGCGTGGACAAGGTGCGCTTCGCCAACTCGGGCACCGAGGCCACCATGCACGCCCTGCGCATCGCCCGCGCCCACACCAACCGCGAGAAGTTCATCAAGTTCGAGGGCTGCTACCACGGCTTCCACGACGCGGTGCTGTTCTCCACCAGCATGTCGCCGGGGGAGAGTTTGGGGAGCCGCCGCAGCCCGCTCGCGGCGCAGAACTCGTCCGGCATCCCGGCGGCGATGCGCGACCTGATCATCAGCCTGGTCTATAACGACATTGACCTGCTGGACCGCACGGTGCGGGCGCGCTGGGGCGAGATCGCCGCCATCCTGGTGGAGCCGATTGCGGGCAACATGGCCTCCATCATGCCCGCGCCCGGGTTCTTGGAGCACATCCGCAAGCTGTGCGACGAGTACGGCATCGTGATGATCATGGACGAAGTCAAGACCGGGTTCCGCATCGCCAAGGGCGGGGCCACCGAGCACTTCGGCGTCAAGGGCGATTTGATGACCTACGCCAAGAGCCTGGCGAACGGCTATCCGCTGGCGGCGATTGGCGGGAGCGACGCGGTGATGGGCGTCATCGAGCCGGGGCGCATGGCGCAGGGCGGCACCTACTGCGGCAACGCGCCGGGGGCGGCGGCGGCGATGGCGACGCTGGATGTGATCGAGCAGACCGACGTGCTGGACCAGATCAAGGGGCGCGGCACGAAGCTGATCCAGGGGTTGGCCGAAATCCTGACCGAAGCCGGGATTGATTATGAAGTCTCGGGCGTGCCGGCGATGTTTGGCCTGACGCTGGAGCCGCGGGTGAAGCCGGTGCGCGACTACCGCGACACCCTGCAAAGCAACCCGGCGCTGTACGAGCACATTGCGCTGGGGATGCGGGCGCGCGGGGTGGAGCTGGAGCCGGACTGGCGCGAGCCGTTCTTCCTGTGCGGGGCGCTGAGCGACGCGGACGTGGACGAGACCCTGAACGTGGCGAACGATGCGGTGAAGGAAGCCAAGCAAAGCCTGTGAGCGTGTGAGTGCGTGCGAGCCGGCTGCCGGGCGACTCAAGTCGCGGCAACAAAAGCCCGAAGCCGCCCTTCGGCGGCTGGGAGCGGCTCCCCTCCCCTGGCGGGGGACCATGGCCCGCGGAGCTCAGTGGAGTGGGGGGGGCCGGGGGTGAGGGGGAGCGCCTGACGGCGAGGGAGGCCGCATGCTGTACCTGTGCCCCGTTTGCGGATTTGATGCGCTGGAAGACCCGCCCGAGCCGGGCACGGTCTGCCCGTGCTGCGGCACCGAGTTTGGCTATGACGACGAGGACACCAGCACCGCCGAGCTGCGCGGGCGCTGGATCAGCGACGGCGCGCGCTGGTGGAGCCCGGACGTGCCCGCGCCGCCGGGCTGGGAGCCGGCGGCCCAACTGCGCAACGTGGGCTACACGCCGACCCCGGCCGAACTGAGCCGCATCGCCGCGCGGCGGACCTAACGATCCTTCGATTATTAACTTGACAGTGGGCTTGCGTCGAAATCTAATCCGCGCCCACACGTTGGCCTGGGCGTCACCGTGGTTCCGTTAAAGACCGTGCGCTTGCCGGCCATTTAACGGGACCCTGATCGGGCTCAAGATCACGCGTGGGTGCGGATTAGGTGCAATTGCCCCCGCCCACTGTCAAGATTATTCTTGAAACGTCAATAATGGGACTGCGCTGCCGCGGGCTGGCGGGGCGCAGACCGGGCGCGGTTTGACCCGCCCGCTCTGTTGACTATACTCCTGCGGGCAAGCCCGGATCGGCTGTCACTCGCGCGCCGCCCTCGAGACCCCTCGCACCCCGCCTGCGCTGGCTTTCGCGTGGTCCGCTGACGATGCCCATCCCCAGGGTGTTTGTGGGGGGCAGGCACAGAAAGGTCCCCATGCGACTGCTGTTACGCCTGGCCGCCGTCAGCCTGCTGGCCCTCGGCCCGTGGGCGGCCCCGCCGCCCGCCCGCGCCGCCAACCTGGATACCGTGGCCGACCACGTCTTCGGCCAGCCCAACTTCACGTCCAACTCGGTTAACAACGGCGGCCTGAGCGCCAGCAGCCTGAGCGAGGCCTACTCGGCGGCGATGGATGCGGCCGGCAACCTGTATGTGGCCGACAGCCAGAACCACCGCGTGCTGCAATACGACAACCCGCTCAGCACTGATCTCATCGCCGACCGGGTGTTTGGCCAACCCGACTTCTCCTCCAACACCGCTAACAATGGCGGTGTCAGCGCCAGCAGCCTGAACGAGCCCTTTGGCGTTGGGCTGGACCAGGCCGGCAACCTGTACGTGGCCGACTATTTCAACCACCGCGTGCTGCGCTATGACGCGCCGCTGACCACCGACGCTGTGGCGGACGGCGTCTATGGGCAGCCCGACTTCGCCAGCAACCTGCTGAACAACGGTGGGGTCAGCGCCAGCAGCCTGTACGCCCCGGCCGGCGTGACCGTGGACCGGGCTGGCAGCCTATATGTGGCCGATTACTTGAACCACCGCGTGCTCCGGTACGATGAACCTTTGACCACCGACGCCATCGCGGACGTGGTGATCGGCCAGCCCGATTTCACGACGCGGACGAGCGGCCTGAGCGCCAGCAGCCTGAACAGCCCGATCGGCGTGGCGCTGGACGCGGCTGGAAACCTGTATGTGGCCGACAGCGCCAACAGCCGCGTGCTGCAATACAACGCGCCGCTCACCACAGACACCATCGCCGACCGCGTCTTCGGCCAGCCCGACTTCACGTCGGGCACCGTCGACAACGGCGGGCTCAGCGCCAGCAGCCTGGACTGGCCGCGGGGTGTCGCACTGGACGCCGCCGGCAACCTGTATGTGGCGGACTACTTCAACCGGCGCGTCCTGGCGTATGACGCACCGCTGACCACGGACACCGTCGCCGACCGCGTCTTCGGCCAGCCTAACTTCACATCCGAATTCATCAACTATGGCGGGCTGAGCGCCAGCAGCCTGTTCGGGCCGTTGGGTATCGCGCTGGACCCAGCGGGCAACTTGTATGTGGCCGACCGGCTGAACAACCGGGTGCTGGCGTATGACGTGCCCGAGGCCCATGCCGCGCCCACGCTGGCCTCCATTGGCCCCACGACCGTGGCGGCGGGCAGCCCGGCGCTGGCGCTCACCGTCACCGGCAGCAACTTCGTGGCCGGCTCGGTGGTGCGGGTGGGCGGCAGCGACCGGCCCACCACCTGGCTCAGCAGCACTCAGTTGGTCGCGGCGCTGACGGCGGCCGATGCGGCGGCGGGCGGCCCGCTGGCCATCACGGTCTTCACCCCCGCGCCGGGCGGCGGCTCCACCAGCCTGATCAACCTGCCACTCTACCCCCGCGCCGGGCACGACCGCGTGGCGGATATGGTGCAGGGCCAGCCCAGCTTCATCACCAACACCCTCAACCACCCGGCGCTCACCGGCGCCCAGCGGCTGCGCGGCCCGCTGGGCGTGGCCGTCCACGCGCCCTCGGGCCGGCTGTTCGTGGCCGATACCGACAACCACCGCGTGCTGAGCTGGCCCAACGCGCCCGCCTTCGCCAACGGCCAACCCGCCGACTTGGTGCTGGGCCAGCCCAACTTCCTGACCGCCACGCCCAACGCCGCCGGGCTGAGCGCCCGCAGCCTGAACGCGCCGGGCAGCCTGGCGGTGGATGCCGGGGGCAACCTGTATGTGGCCGACAGCCAGAACCACCGCGTGTTGGTGTATGCGCCGCCGCTGAGCAGCGGCATGGCCGCGACATGGGTGTTTGGGCAGGGCGGCAGCTTCACCACCGCCCTGAACAACAACGGCGGGCTGAGCGCCAACAGCCTGTCCACGCCCACCGGCGTGGCGGTGGACGCACTGGGCAATGTGTATGTGGCCGACCTGGGCAACCACCGCGTGCTGCAATTCGATACGCCCCTCGCCAGCGGCAGCACCGCCGACCGCGTCTTCGGCCAGCCCAACTTCACCACGGGCACGGCCAACAATGGCGGCCTCAGCGCCAGCAGCCTGAACTTCCCAACCGGCGTGACCGTGGACCGGGCTGGCAGCCTGTATGTGGCCGATAGCGGCAACCACCGCGTGCTGCAATACGACAGTCCGCTGAGCAACACCGACGCCGACCGCGTCTTCGGGCAGCCGGGTTTCGTCACGGGCACAGCCAACAACGGCGGGCGCAGTGCCAACAGCCTGTCGTCGCCGTGGGAAGTGGATACCGACCCGCTGGGGAACCTGTATGTGGCCGACCTGAGCAACCGCCGGGTGCTGGCCTACCACCAGCCGTTGAGCACCGACACCGCCGCCGACCTGGTGTTCGGCCAGCCGAACTTCACCTCCGGCGCGGCCAACAACGGCGGGCTGAGCGCCAGCAGCCTGAACAGTCCGCAGAGCGTGGCGCTGGATGCGCGCGGCAGCCTGTTCGTGGCCGACGCCGGCAACCACCGCGTGCTGGCCTACGACCCGCAGTTGTTCAGCCTGGCGCTGCCGTTCCTGGGGCGGTGAGGGGTATCGAAAGTAACGCATCTAAAGTCCGGTTGACTCGCGGTCACCGTCTGCGGCATACTGGTTGAGTTGGCGATCGGGCCATCGGCTCCACGCGGCCCACTCCTTAGTGTCCACTGTTTTACGGGAGGATTACAATGCGCAATCTCAACCGCCTATGGGCGCTGGTGGCGGCCCTGGCCTTGGCGCTGCACGCCAGCGCCGCCCTGGCCGCCCCGCCCACCCCCGCCGATGACGACCTGCGCTTTACGTACACCGGCACCCTCAGCGCCCAGGCCGACGGCGCGCTGACCCTCACACTGGAAGATGGACAACAACTGACCTTCAAGCTGGCGGAGGGGGCCCGCATCGCGTGGCCGGGCCGGCGCGGCGCGGCCGCCGCCGATGTGGCCCCGGGCGCCAACGTGCGCGTGACAGTCGAGCGGGCCGACCCGCAGGCCGCCTGGCAGGTGGTGCGCGTGCGCGTGCTGGACCGCGCCCTCAGCGCGCCTCAGGCCGATGCGCCCACCGTGCCCAGCGTGGCCGGCGTGGCCCAGGCCTATGCCGCCGGGTCCACGCTGGCCGTGCGCCAGCCGGATGGCGGCCTGGCAACCTATCAACTGAGCGCCGCCACGCGGCTGCTGCCGGCCGGGCACGCCCAGCCGCCCGCCGCGGGCGACCGGGTGCTGCTGCTGTTCAAGCGCGGCGATGCCAGTCAAGTGTGGGCCATCGTGGTGCTGCCCAACACGCGCGCCGCGCAAGGTCAATAAGGGAAGGAGACCCACATGCACACGACCCACACCCTTCCCCATCTGAACCGGATGCAGCGGCCTATGCTCATCGCGCTGGCCGCCGCCCTGGGGCTGGCGCTGGCCGCCGCGCTGCTGGCCGCCCCCGGCCTGCTGCGGGCCGCGCCCGCCGCCAATATCTGCGTGGGCGCGGGCGAGACATATACCACCATCCAGGCCGCGGTGAACGCCGCCCAGCCGGGCGACAACCTGCGCGTCAAGAGCCAGACCTTTAGCGAGAATGTATCCATCAGCAAGAGCCTGGGGCTGTACGGCGGCTACACCGGCGCAGGCTGCGGCGGGCCGCGCACCCCGCGCAACACCATCATCGACGGCGGGCTGAGCGGCCACGTCATCTCGGTGACGGGGTATAGCCTGAACGTAACGATTGACGGCTTCAACATCCGGCGCGCGGGCACGGGCGGGCGCGGCATCTACGCCACGGGCGCCAACGGCGGCGGGCTGAACGTCAACAACAACTACATTCACGACAACCTGGGCGGCGGCGTCTTCGCCGACTATGGGCAGCGCACCGACGTGCGCGTGGGCAACAACACCATCTACAGCAACACCGCCGCGAACTACGGCGGCGTGTATGCGCGCGTGCAGTTGAGCGCCACCCTGCTCATCACCAACAACCAGATCATCAGCAACGCCGTCACCGCCAGCTACGGCGGCGTGTACGCCGAGGCCGCCTACGCCAGCCAGATGGCCTTCGGCAACAACGACGTGCTGACCAACACGGCCGGCAGCAGCCATGGCGGCGGCTATGCCGACTGGTACAACAACAGTTGGGGCGCGTTCGACGGCAACCTGGTGCGGGGCAATTCCGCCGGCAGCACCTATGGCGGTGTGAATGTCGAAGTGGAGAACAACGGGGACATCAGTTTCCACAACAACACCATCGCCGGCAACACAGCGGGTTCCAGCTACGGCGGCCTGTATCTCTACGTGCACCGCCAGAGCCAGGCCACGGGCAGCAACCTGCGGCTGGAGGGCAACCAGTCGAGCAGCAGCTATGGCGGCGGCTACATCTACGCCGAGTACGCCAGCGAGATCAGCCTGCCCAACACGCAGGTGCTCAGCAACACCAGCGGCGCCAGCCATGGCGGGGTTTACTTCGAGGCCTACGACAACGGCCTGCTGGACCTGCCCGGTCTATACCTCTACAACAACCTCGCTGGTGTCAGCTACGGCGGCGGCGGGTTGGATGCCGGTGACGGCAACGACACCGTGCTGGCGCCGGGGGCGATGGTCATCAGCAACACCGCCCAAAGCGGCGACGGCGGCGGGCTGTATGTCTATCTGGAAGACGGCGCCTACATGGACCTGAGCGGCAGCGCCTTCCTGAGCAACACCGCCCGCGGCAGCAGCCCCAGCGGCGGCGGCCTGTACGTGGGTGATCTTTACGCCGGCACCCGGCTCGACCTGGCCGACAGCCTGTTCGCCTATAACGTGGTGTCCAGCACCAGCGGCACGGCCAGCGGCGGCGGCGCCTACTTCGACTACGGGCCGAACTACGGGTCCTGGCTGGACCTGCGCAACGTCCAGTTCCTGACCAACTCCGTGCGCGGGGCAAGCAGCAGCGCCTATGGCGGCGGGCTGTACCTGGATGAGCAGTACTACAACATGTACCCGGATGGCACGTACACCAGCACCCTGTTGAGCGGGGCCGTCTTCCGCAACAACACCGTCACCGGCAACAGCAATGTCTACGGCGGCGGCGCTTACGTTTATGACATCTACGAGGGCGCGGCGGTGGACCTGGCCAACGCGCTCTTCGCCAACAACACGCTTTCGTCCACCTCGGGCACGGCCCAGGGCGGCGGGCTGTGGCTGGGCGAGATTTACGAAGGGGCTGGGGTGCGGCTGGATGGCAGCGTGTTCAGCAGCAACGTGGTCACCACCACCGGCACGGGCGAGGGCGGCGGGCTGTTCAGCGACGACTGCTACACCTGGTGCATCTTCAGCTTCAAGGGCGGGTCCTTCACCAACAACTTCGCCAGCGACGACGGCGGCGGGCTGTACTTTTATGAGGCCGAGTACGGCTCGTACGCCTACTTCGAGGACCTGAGCTTCACCGGCAACACGGCGCTCCAGGGCGACGGCGGCGGGTTCTACGCCTACAACGCGCTGGCCTACGACGGGTCGTACGTCACCTTCCTGCGCAACACCCTCACCAACAACCGCGCCGGTGGCGACGGCGGCGGGGCCTACATCTACGACGCGGCATACGAAGGTGCGGTACTGTACGCCAACGACAACACCATCAGCAGCAACATCGCTGGCGGCGGCGGCGGGGGCCTGTACTTCGACAGCGCACTGGCCTACTACGGCAGCTACTTCGAGTTCCGGCGCAACATGGTGACCAACAACCGGGCCGACGGCGGCGAGGGCGGCGGGGCCTACTTCGACTACACCACGTCCGGCTCGCACGTGTGGATCAGCGACAACAACTTCAGCAACAACACCATCTCCAGCACCAGCAACTACAACGGCGGCGGGGTGTACCTGGGCCACTTCGCGGAAGGCTCGACCCTGACGCTGACCAATAACCTGATCAACGACAATGTGGGCACCAACTACGGCGGCGGGCTGTACCTGGACGACAGCAGCGAGTACGGCTCGAACCTGCTGATCGCCGATAACGACCTGCTGCGCAACACGGCCCGCGACAACTACGGCGGCGGCTGCTACATCGGCTCCCTCGACTATGGCTCGACGCTGATCTTCACCGGCAACCAGGTGAACAACAACGTGACCGGGCAGTATGACGGCGGCGGGTGCTACTTCTACGGTTTCTATGACGGCAGCGCGCTGTACGCCAGCGGCAATGAGTTCAACAACAACACCGCCGGGGCCGACGGCGGCGGGGTCATCGTCTACGACAGCGGCAGTGGAAGCTGGCTCGAGGTCACCGGCAACCAGGTGATCGGCAACCGGGCGGGCATCACCAACAACGTGGTGCTGGCCGGCGGCGACTATGCCGGGCTGTACGTCTATAACGTCGACTCGTACGCGCTGGTGCGCGGCAACACCATCCTGAGCAACACTGCCTATCAGGACGCGGCCGGCGGGGCCGGCCGCTATGGCGGGCTGTACGTGTACTCCCAGGGCGGCCTGTCCACCGTGGCCGAGAACACCATCGCCGGCAACGCCGCGCAGGACGCGGTGGGCGGCTTGGGCCTGGATGCCGGCGGCGACAGCCTGACGCAGATCGAAGACAACCTGATCCAGGGCAACACGGCCGTGACGACCACCGGCGGGGTGCACCTGGATAGCAACAGCACCTCCCCGGACCTGATCTTCCTGCGCCGTAACCGCATCGAGGACAACACCCTGACGGGCAGCGGCGCGGGCGGCGGCGTGACCGCCGAAGGCGGGACGGGCGGCAACCCGCTGGACTTCTGGATCGGCAGCGAGAACAACCTGATCGCCGGGAACAGCGACGGCGGGGTGCTGGCCAACAACGCGCTGTGGCAGGGCCGCAACGACACCGTGGCCGACAACGGCCCGTACGGCTATGCCTTCACCGGCACCATCACCACCACGGTGATGACGGTGCGGCTGACCAACGGCATCGTGCGCGGGCACACCGACGACTTCAACGACCTGAGCCCGACCGTGGCCCCGGTGTTCACCGCCACCTATACCATGCTGGAAGACAGCACCCTGGGCGAGGCGACCAACCTGCTGAGCGACCCGCAGTTCGTGGGCGGCGGCGACTATCACCTGCAAGCCGGCTCGCCCGCCATCGACAGCGGCAACACGGCCGCCGCGCCGGACAACGATATCGAGAAGAACCCGCGGCCGTTCGGCCCGGCCGCCGACCGCGGCGCGTACGAGTTCGCGGTGGTGAAGGTGTACCTGCCGTTCATCGGCAAGTAAGGCCCACCCTGCGCGCGCACCCGCGAAACTGAGCCCCCTTCCCCCGTGGACAAGCGCCGCGGGGGGAGGGGGTTTCTTAATCCTCCGCTACTGGCGGATTGGCAGCCGCCGCCCCAGCGCAAACGCCCCGGCCCCGATGACGGCCCCGGCCAGCAGGCCCACGACGAGCACAACCGCGAGTTGGACGGTATCTGTAGAGACGTCCCGGCGGGACGTCTCTACCCGGGCTGCTTCCAGCGCCGCCAGGCGTTCATCGGTCTCGGCCTGCGCCGCCCGCAGCGCCGCAATCTCGGCCTGCTGTGCGGCCAGGGCGGCGTCCTTCTCCTGCACCACGGTATACAGTCCCTGAATCGCGGCCAGCGCTACGCCGTCGGCATCCACCGTGCTGATGCCGGTGTCGGTTTCGCCCAGGCCATACGCCGCGTAGAAGTCCTGCGCCATCGGCCCCATGTGGCGGATGCCTTCGGCCTGGGTGGTGTAGTTCCAGGTCGCGATAGGGAGGCCCACCAGCGCGTCGAGGATGGCTACCCCATCCACCGGCGCGAAGTTGGCTTTCGCGTTGCGGTCGGACACGACCGACCAACTGCTGCTGCCAGGGAAAAGCGCCGCGCCCACCGTCGCGTCCAAGTCGGTGTACAGGGTGACGCCGCCGTTGGGCCCTACCAGGATATTCAGGGAATCGTCAAACTCGATTACCGTTTCATCTCGGAAGCTGAGTACGTTCTTTATGGAGAGCCTGGAAATGCGCACGTAATCCCCTTTGTAGTATTGCAGGATGGCTACGCGGGCAGCACCCAGGCCGCCACCGGCTCGGCGCGGCCTTTGAGCTGAAGCTCGCGGGATTCCAGGCCGGCGGTGGGCACCTGGGCGTGGGCGGCGGCTTCGGCGCTGACGAGGATTTCGCCCGGGCCAGCCAGCGAGGCCAGCCGCGCAGTCACGTTGACGGCGTCGCCCAGCGCGGCGATCTCGCCCACGCCGCCCTCGGCGCTCACCGCGCCCACGTAGGCCACGCCGGTGTGAACGCCGATGCCCACCGGCACCCACGGCCCACCGGGGCCGGTGTGGCCGGTGGCGGCCAGGATGGCGCGGGCGGCGCGCACGGCGGCGGCGGCATGGTCTGGCCCGGCCAGGCCGGGGGCGAACAGGCCGGTGACGGCATCGCCGACGAACTTCTCCACCAGGGCGTGCGCGTCGAAGAGCGGCGTGGTGGCGGCATGGTAGAAGCGGCTGATGAAGCGGCTGAAGTCGCGCGGGGCCATGCCCTCCGCCAGGGTGGTGGAGCCGCGGATGTCGGCGAAGAGCAGCGACAGCTCGATCTCCGCGCCGCCGGGGAACTCGGTGGCAAACTTCTCACAGACGTTGCAGATTTGGGGGTTGAGCTTGGACGGGCCGCGGTCGAGCAGGACGCGCGACAGGCCGCCGCCCGCGCCCTTGAAGGGAGCGTAGCACAGGCGGCAGCGCGGGTCGGACGGCAGATGGCGCAGCAGGCGGTGGAGATACTTGACCTTGAGCGGCTCGAACCGGTCGGGCTGATCATCGCCGTAGAGGAGGTAGTTGCGCCAGCCGGCCTCGACCTGCGCGGGGGTGGGCTTGGGGGCCATGAGGAGATTGTAAAGGATGAAGGATGAATTATGAAGGATGAATCACGGCAGCAGGCGACAGGCAGATGACAGACGACGGATGAACTTAGCGTGACCGCATTGCCTTTGGCCTTGCTCCGCGTGCTCCGCGCGCTCCGCGGTGAAGGGGGTTGCCTGGGCGCTCGCAAGCCGTCACGACAGGCCAGCCAGGAAATCCAGCACCAGGCGGTTGAAGGTCTCGCTTTGGTCGTAAGGGGTGGCGTGGCCGGAGTCCGGCACGAGGGCGAACTGCGCGCGGGGCAGGCCGCGGCGCAGGGTCTCGGCGGCGGCGCGCGGCACGGTCCGGTCGCGGTCGCCGGCCACGATGAGGGCGGGGCACTGGATGGACGCAAGCTGGGGGCGCAGGTCGAAGCCCGCAACGGCGCGCATGGCGGCCCAGTAGTGGGCCTTGGTGTTGCGGCTGAGGTGCTGGATGGCGATGTCGTAGAGCGGGCGCTGCTCGGGTTTGGGGAACAGGCCCCCGGCGATGTAGGCGGCCAGGGACGGCATGGGGGCGAAGGCGAACAGCCAGATGCGCCGCAGGAAGCGCCCCGCCCCGCGCAGGCCGGCGGCCTGGAAGCGCGCGAAGGTGTTCACCAGCACCAGCGAGCGCACCAACTGCGGGTGGCGGAGGGCGAGGGCCAGCGCCACGCAGCCGCCGAGGGACAGGCCGAGGACGTGGGCGGACCTATCCCCCGGCCCCCCTTCCCTGTTAGGGAAGGGGGAGTCCGCGGCCGTGTAAGGTTGGCTCGCTGCGCTCAAATTGGTGCCATGCTGAAGAGACTCCGCTTCTCCCGCCCTATGCGGGGGAGAAGGGGATGGGGGATCACCACGGTCCCCGAAACGAAGTGGAGAGGGAGGGGGGGCGGGTAAACTTTCGATCAGCGCGGCCACGTCGTCCGCCATCTGCGGGATGGTGAAGGATGGGCGCGCGCCGGGGGGCAGCGAGCGGCCGTGCCCGCGCAGGTCGAGCGTGAGCACGGTGTGGCGCTGGCTGAAGGCCGGCACCTGCAATTCCCAATCGTCGGCCGAGCCGCCCAGGCCGTGGAGCAGGACGAGCAGCGGGCCGGCGCCGTGGAGGGTGTGGTGGAGGGGGAGCATAGCGGGAGGGGACTCAGGGACCACGGGGGCAGAGGGGCGCTGGAGGTTCTTTCGGCCTGCTGGACGCCGCATGACAATGAGTGCGGCGTGGCCGCCGGGCGACTAGAGTATAGCGCAGGACGCTTGCCACGCCGCGCGACTCGCCGCATACTCCCGCGCCAACTGAAGACTTAGCCCGGAGGCCCTCCCATGACCCTGCATCGCGCTGGTTCGCTCGTGTTGATCGGACTACTGCTGTGTGTCTCGGCCGGCGGCGCGCTGGCGCAGGACAATGGCCCCGGCACGCCCAGCCAGCCGGGTGCGGGCCAGGCGGCGCTGGGCGCCGGCTTCACCTACCAGGGCCGGCTCGATAACGGCGCGCCCGTCACCGACACCTGCGGGTTCCAGTTCGGCTTGTGGGATGCGCCGGGCGGGGGCGCGCAGGCGGGCGTGACGCAGACCGTCAGCGCGGCGGTGACGGATGGCGTGTTCACGGCCCTGCTCAACAGCGGGGCAGAGTTTGGCAGCGGCGCCTTTGACGGCGACGCGCGCTACCTGGCCATGGCAGTCCGCTGCCCAGACAGCGGCCCGTACACCCCCCTCGCCCCGCGCCAACCGCTCACGGCCGCACCGTATGCGCTGTATGCGCTGGGCGCGCCGTGGGACGGGTTGAGCGGCGTGCCGGCCGGCTTCGCCGATGGGGTGGACGATGTGGGCGCCAGCAACGTCTGGTCGCTGGCCGGCAACGCCGCCGCGCCCGGCGATTTTGCCGGCACGACCAACAACATGACCCTGACCCTGGCGGTGAGCGGCACGACGGCGTATCGGCTCGTGCCGACCAACGGCGTGCCCAATCTGCTGGGCGGCGCGGCCAGCAACACCATCAGCGGGACGGTGACGGGCGCCACCATCGGGGGGGGCGAATTCAACAGCGTCCGGTCCACCGGCGCCACCATTGGCGGGGGCCAGTTCAACATCGCCAGCGGCAGCTACAGCACCATCGCAGGCGGCCAGTTCAACCTCGCCAGCGGCGATTACGCCTACGTCAGCGGCAGCGCCAACATCGCCAGCGGCATCTGGAGCACCGTGGGCGGCACCGTCAACACCGTCACCGCCACCGCCGCCGCCATCGCCGGGGGCGGCCTGAATGTGGCGGCCGGCGCCTACGGCACGATCGGCGGCGGGTTCGGCAACGTCATCACCGCCACCGCCCCCAATGCCGTGATCGGCGGCGGCGCCACCAACACGGCCAGCGGCGAAGCTGCCGCCATCGGCGGCGGCGAGAGCAACACCGCCAGCGACGAGTACACCACCATCGGCGGCGGGTTCAGCGGCTCGGCCAGCGCCGGCTACACCACCGTCAGCGGCGGGTACGACAACACGGCCAGCGCCATCGGGGCCACGGTGGCCGGCGGCAGCAGCAATATCGCCAGCGACCTGCGCGCCACCGTCTCCGGCGGCAACGGCAACACGGCCAGCAGCGACTACGCCACGGTGGCCGGCGGCAACGCCAACACGGCCAGCGGCGTGGCCGCCACGGTGGCTGGGGGCCAGAGCAACTTCGCCAGCGGCGCCTACAGCTTCGCGGCCGGGCGCAACGCGCAGGCCATCCACTCCGGCGCGTTTGTGTGGGCCGACAGCAACTCCGGCATCATCACCTCCACCGCCGCCAATCAGTTCCTGGTGCGGGCCTCGGGCGGGGTGACGATCTACACCACCGTGGGCGCGACGGTGGGCGCGGCGCTGTTTTCCGGCGCCAGCTCATGGACGGTCGTGTCTGACCGGAACGCCAAGGCGAACTTCGAGCCGGTGGACGGGGTGGCGATCTTAAATGCCCTGGCCGGCATTCCCATCGAGACCTGGAACTACACCACGCAGGAGGCGGGCATCCGCCACATGGGGCCGATGGCGCAGGACTTCCACGCGGCCTTTGGGCTGGGCGAGACGCCGACCGGCATCAGCACGGTGGATGCAGACGGGGTGGCGCTGGCGGCGATCCAGGGGTTGTATACGGTGGTGCAGGCGAAGGAGGCGCTGCTCGCGGAGCAGCAGGCGGCGTTGGCCGAGCAAGGCGCGGCGCTGGCGGCGCTGAATGAGCGCGTGCGGGCGCTGGAGGCTGGCGGGACGGCGCGCCCGGAGACGGAGCACCGCCCCATCTCTATGGAAGCGCTGCCGTGGCTGCCCTGGGCTTTGGTGGCCGGGCTGGGGCTGCTGAACGCGGGCGGCGTGGCGGGGTATGCGCTGGCGCGCAGGCGAAAACCTTAGCCACGAATGGGCACGCATTGGGACGAATGATCACGAATTGGGGCGAAGGGTCGGGGCATCCCCTGTGCCCGCTGAGTCCCCTCACTCCCTGGCCTGCCCTAGCGGGTGTATAGCTCCTTGAGCTCCCCCTCCTCCACCGGCAGCACGATCTGCCCTTCGCTGGGGTCGCCGACGAGGGTGACGCGGGCCGGCTCGGTGGCGGCCAGGAAGGCGGTGTAGGCGGCGGCCAGGGCGTCGAGGGCGTCGTGGTCCAGCAGGCCGGGCAGGGCCAGGCGGCCGGCCAGCAGGTGGGCGGCGGTGAGCTCTTCGAGGGTGTCCATCGGGTTCTTCACCTCCACGCCCGCGCGGTAGAGCGCGAGCTGGCGCTGGAGGCGGCCTTCGAGCGTAAGCTTGGGCAGGGGCAGGCGGCCCAGCATCACGGTGAAGCAGGCGTGCGGGTGCACTTCCAGCACCTGGCGCGGCGCGTCGCTGCCGGGCAGGTAGGGCGCGAAGCCGGCCTGATGCAGGGCGGCGTACAACTCGAAACCGGCCTGCATCCACGCCGGGGCCTGGCCCGCGGCGGCGGGGGTGTTGTATAGGCCGATGCCGCGGCGCTTGAGCTGATACTCGCACACCTTGTAGTGCTTCCAGCGGCCGGGTGCGGGCGCGGGCACGAGCGTGGCCCGGTACTCGTCGTTCGCCATCAGCCCGGCGTTGACGGATTGGGGCGCGTCCACGGCGACGACGGCCCCGGCGCGGCCCGCCTGGGCCACGGCGTTGAGCACATCGTCCAGGCTGCCCTGGGCGCATTCGGGCCGCAGGTCCACGTCCAGCACGGCGAAGTCCATGGGCCGGCGGCCGGCGGTGGGGTCGATGCCGATGAAGTGGGTGTGGGACATCGCCTTCTCCTTGTTCCAGCGCGCGTCATGTCAGGGGCATAAAGGGTATAAGGGGCTTAAGGGGCAGCGGGCGGCCCCGCCCTTTATACCCCTTAAACCCTCTATACCCTTCTCGCCTGCACCCCGTGCGCCTCCGCCAGCCGCGCCGCCAGTGTCTCCAACACCTCGCGCGAACCCTGGTACGGCGGCAGCCAGGGCTTGTCTTCCAGTTCGCGCAGGACGCGGGCCAGGGACCGGCCCTGCTGGAGCAGGTGCGCGGCGACGAGCGGGCGCGTGCGGTGGACGCCCAGCGGGCCGTGGAGCAGGACCTTGCGCCCGGCGGCGAGGGCGAGGGCGATGAAGTCTGCGCCGAGGGTAAGCTGTTCCATAGTATAGGCGGCTTCGTCCGCTACGGGCAGCCACAGGAGGGCGACGGGCTGGGGCTCGCCATAGGCGCGGGGGCGGTCCGGGGCGACGGTGACAACGGCGCTGACGCCGCTTTGGGCCTGGAAGTCGGGCCAGTGGTCGTCCACGAAGTCGCCGCCCGCGACGAAGATGGAGTCGGTGGCCCAGGTCATGGGGCAGGGGAAATAAGGGAAATGCCTTTGGGCATAGGGGGAAGTGTAGCGCCGGAGGGGCGGGGATGCAAAACGACACCACGAAGGTCTCGACCCCATGGGGCGCGAAGGGCACGCAGGAGCACGAACCCCCTGGCAGGCGGCAGGTGAGCATGAAGTGAACACGATGCACCGCAGGGCGCGCATTTGACCTGCCTGCGCTTTGCGGCCATACTGCGCGGCGTTCATCCGCGCTCGGCCCCTCGCTGTAAACCAGAAAGGAAGCTCCCCATGTCCCTCCGGCCACGCTTCGCGTTCCTGCTGATCGGTATCCTGTTGCTGGCCGCGGCTGGCGGCGTCACCGCTCAAGCCGATGGCCCCCCCACCGTGCCCGAAGCGCCCCTCGCCCTCCCCGGCACCGGCTTCCTGTATCAAGGAGAACTGCAATCCGGCGGCCACCCCGTCAACGCCACCTGCGACTTCCAATTCGGCCTGTGGAATTCCCCGTCGGTGGGCGCGCAAATTGGCCTCACCCTGACCGTGGCGCCCGCCGTCACGGTCACGGACGGGCGCTTCACAGTTCTGCTTAACCAAGGCGGCCACTTCGGTCCCAACGCCTTCACGGGCGAGGCCCGCTACCTGGCCATCGCGGTCAAGTGCCCGCCGGATGGGAGTTACACCACTCTCACGCCGCGCCAGGCATTGGTGCCCAGCCCGCTGGCCTTTGCCCTGCCGGGCCTGCGGACGGAGATGAACGCCACCAGCCCGAACGTCGTCGGCGGCTACATCGGCAACACGATCGGCGGGGGCGCAGTGGGCGCCACGATTGCGGGCGGGGGAGCCAGTTTGGCAGCGAACAGCGCCAGCGCCGACTATACCGCCATCGGCGGGGGCCAAAGCAACCTGGCGCTCGGGGCCTATGATACGGTGAGCGGCGGCCTGAACAACACAGCCGACGGCACGCGGGCGGTGATCGGCGGCGGCCAAGACAACGTCGCCTTCGGCACGCGCTCGACGGTGGGCGGGGGGCATGGCAACCTGGCCCTCGGCCACGGCGCGACGATCGGCGGGGGCGGCCACAACGGCAGCAGCGCCAACGCCAACACGGCGGAGGGCGACGCCAGCACCATCGGCGGCGGGTACGGCAACAGCATCCCCGTCACCGGCACATATGCCACGGTGGCGGGCGGCATTCTTAACATCGCCAGCGGCGACCGGAGCGCGGTGGGCGGCGGCGTCAACAATACCGCCAGCGGCGACCGGGCCTTCGTGGGCGGCGGCGTGGGCAACGTCGCCAGCGGCACGCGCTCGACCGTGGCCGGCGGGCAGCTCAACACCGCCAGCAGCGGCCGGACGACCGTGGGCGGCGGCTACGAAAACACGGCCAGCGGGCAGGGCTCCACGGTGGGCGGCGGCGGCTGGGACGGCACGAATGTCGAAGGCAACGTGGCGGCGGGAGCGGCCAGCACCATCGGCGGCGGCCTGGATAACGCGACCACCGGGGCCGGCGACTTTGCGACGGTGGCCGGCGGTGCTCATAACACCGCCAGCCAGGAATACGCGACCGTAGGCGGCGGCGACACGAACACCGCCAGCGGCTTCTGGTCCACGGTGTGCGGCGGCGTCAACAACACGGCCAGCGCGAGTCTGTCCTACATCTGCGGCGGGGCAAGCAATGCGGCAACCGGCTACGCGGCCAGCATCGGCGGCGGCGTGGGCAACACCGCCAGCGGCGACTACGCCACCATCGCGGGCGGGGCGGACAACTTCGCGACCGCGGCCTATAGCTTCGCGGCCGGGCGCAACGCCGTGGCCCAGCACCCCGGCGCGTTCGTGTGGGCGGGCGACAGCGACACGCCGGTCGAGTCCAGCGTGCCCAACCAGTTCCTGGTACAGGCCGGGGGCGGTGTGTTGTTCGCCGCCGACGAGGCGGGCGGCACCGGCTGCGCGCTCGCGGCCGGCGGCGGCACCTGGGACTGCACCTCCGACCGCAACGCCAAGGCCAACTTCGCGCCGGTGGACGGCGTGGCGATCTTGAACCTCCTGGCCAGCCTGCCCATCGAGACCTGGAACTTCAACACGCAGGACGCGGCGGTGCGGCACATGGGGCCGATGGCGCAGGACTTCTACGCCGCGTTCGGCCTGGGCGAGGGCGACACGACCATCAGCGCGGTGGACGCGGACGGCGTGGCGCTGGCCGCCATCCAAGGTTTGTATAGCGTGGTGCAGGCGAAGGAGAGCGAGATTGCGGCGCTGACGGAGCGGGTAGCGGCGCTGGAGGCGGGCGAGACGCCGCACCGCGCCGTCTCTACCAACATAGCCTTGCCGTGGCTGCCCTGGGCTTTGCTGGCCGGGCTGGGATTGTTGAACGTGGGCTATGTGGCGGGGCGGCGAAGGGCGTCACCACGAAGCCACGAAGGCTAGAAGGGGCACGAAGGTAAAGCAAGCCAGACGCTCACCGCAAAGGACGCGGAGACAGTCCTCGTAAAGACCTGCCAGGTTTGGCATCCGGCACTCCGGGCGGTGCGCTCAACAAACCTGGCAGGTCTTGGCATCGAAGGTTCAAGGGCTCACCGGCCTATTGTGCGCGGCGGCGAACTGGCGCATACTCACCCCGTATCGCCGACCCGGGGGCGCTGGCCCCACCCTCTCAACTGCAAAGGAGTATGTTATGGCGCCTCGCCGCGTTTTGCCCTTCCTGCTCATTGGACTGCTGGTGATTGCCGCGCGGGGAGGCGGCGTGGCCGCGCGCGAAGCCGACCCCGCCGGGCTGCATGCGCCAGGCGCCCTGCCGGGCACCGGCTTCACCTACCAGGGGCAACTGGAAAGCGGCGGGGCGCCGGTCAGCGGCGTGTGCGATCTTCAGGCGGGGCTGTGGGAGGCTGCCAGCGGGGGTGTGCAGGTGGGCGTGACGCAGACGGTGCCGAACGTGCCGGTCACCGGCGGCCTGTTCACCACCGTCTTCAACGCCGGGAACGAATTCACCAGCCACGCCTTCGACGGGAGCGCGCGCTGGCTGGGGCTGGCGGTGCGCTGCCCGGCGGGGGGCGGCAGCTACACCACCCTGACGCCGCGCCAGGGGTTGACGGCGGCGCCGCTGGCCTTGGCGCTGCCGGGGATGCGGACGGAGATCAACGGCACCAGCCCGAACGTGGCCGGCGGCTACACGGGCAATCTCATCCAGGTGGGCGTGGTGGGGGGCACGATTGGCGGCGGCGGCGAGAGCGCCTTTCCGCACGTGGTGAGCGGCGACTATGCAACGGTGAGCGGCGGCAACGGCAACACCGCCAGCGGCGAGGCGGCGGCGGTGGGCGGCGGCTGCTGCAACCTCGCCAGCGGGGCCGGCGCCACGGTGGGCGGCGGCGGGTGGGATGGCGTCACAGGCGACGGCAACCTGGCGCAAGCCGCGGCCAGCACCGTGGGCGGCGGCTGGAGCAACATGGTGGCGGTGACGGGGACGTATGGCACCATTGCCGGCGGCCGCAACAACCTGGCGAGCGGCTATGCGGCGGCGGTGGGCGGCGGCAACGTGAATGCTGCAACGGCGACGGCGGCCACCGTGGCGGGCGGCGAGAACAACAAGGTCACCGGCAACTATGGGACCGTGGGCGGCGGCCTGAATAACACGGCCGGCAACTTCGCGACCGTGGCCGGCGGCAGCGGCAACACCGCCAGCGGCCTGGCGGCCATGGTGCCGGGCGGGGCCTTGAACCTGGCCTTTAGCTCCTACAGCTTCGCCGCCGGACTGCGGGCCAGCGCCCTGCACTCGGGCGCGTTCGTGTGGGCCGACAGCACCGGCGCCCCCATCTCCTCCACCGTCGCCGATCAGTTCCTGGTGCGCGCCAGCGGCGGGGTCTCGCTGACGACGAGCGCCGCGGGCACCGTGGGCGCGTCGCTCGCGGCCGGCTCCGGCACATGGGACAGCTTCTCGGACCGCAACGCCAAGGCCAACTTCGCGCCGGTGGATGGGCGGCACATCCTGGATCTGGTGATGGGCTTGCCAATCGAGACCTGGAACTACAACACGCAGGACGCCAGCATCCGCCACATGGGGCCGATGGCGCAGGACTTCTACGCCGCCTTTGGCCTGGGCGTGGGCGAGACGACCATCGGCGTGGTGGATGCCGACGGCGTGGCGCTGGCCGCCATCCAAGGTTTGTATAGCGTGGTGCAGGCGAAGGAGAGCGAGATTGCGGCGCTGACGGAGCGGGTGGCGGCGCTGGAGGCGGGCGAGACGGCGCACCGCGCCGTCTCTACGAGCGCGGCGCTGCCGTGGTTATTGCTGGCGGGGCTGGGGCTGCTGAACGTGGGCGGGTTGGCGGGGTATGCGCTGGCAAGGAGGAGGGGGCGGTAGCGCCGGGCGCTCGCCCTCACCCCGCCCCTCTCCCGCCGGGAGAGGGAGTGCCGCGCCCTGACCTGGCGAGCCGGCGCATCATCGTTCCCGCACAAGGCGAGGGTGCGACTCCCCTCTCCTTGCAGGAGACCATGGCCCCGTAACGCAGTGAAGTGGGGGGGGGTGGGGGTGAGGTAGAGCGCGCAGTGGATGGGGCGCCCGCCCCCACCCCGCCCAGTGATCTCTTTCTCTGTCTCTTCCCCCGCTTACCGCATCACCAGCGGCAGGAACACCCGCAGGAACGCCGCCTCGTGATAGCCCATGTCGAAAGCGCCGTCCAACGGGCGCGGCTGGCCGAAGTAGTCCACGGTCACGCCGGCATCCACGCCCGTGTTCACCGCCGGCGAGCCGGGCGCCAGCCGGAAGTGGCCGTCCGTAAAATCGAAGACCGGGTTGCCCATCAGGCTGTGCACGCCGCCCTGCACGCCAAAGGTGCCGCTGATGCCCACCTGCAGGAAGGCGTTGTAGTCCTGATAGACCGTGCCGAAGATGCGCTGGATGCCGGTGTCGTGATAGACGAAGATGCTGTTGGTGACGCCTACGCTGCCGGTGAGCACGGTGAGCGCCGGGGTGATATTGTGGCTGGACTGCATGCCCAGGGTGGTGTGCAGCACCGTGAGCAGCCCGCCCGTGCCGTTCACATACAACTGCGTGCCGCCGTCGCTGGCGAGGTTGTTGGCGAACAGGGTGTTGACCACCTGGCCCGCGCCGCCGCCGTGGTAGAAGCCGCCGCCCTGCACGGCGGTGTTGGCCCGGAACAGCGCCGCCGTCACCGTGGCCGGGCCGGAAGTGCGCAGGCCGCCGCCGTCGAAGCCGGCCGCGTTGTTGAGGAAGGTGGTGCCGGTGACGGCCACGCTGCCGTTGACGTTCATCCCGCCGCCGCGCTCGGCCGTGTTGCCCTGGAACAGCCCGCCGGTGAGCGCCGCATGCGCGCCCGCGTTGGCGTACACCCCGCCCGCCGAGAAGTCGGCCGAGTTATTTAGGAAGGTCGTGCCGCTCAGCGTCAGGTCGTTGACGGCATACAGCCCGCCGCCCTGGCAGTTGGCCTGGGTGCAGGTGTTGCGCTCGAACAGCCCGCCCGTGATCACGGCGTCGTCGCCCGCCCATACCCCGCCGCCGTCTTCGCGGGTGGTGTTGGAGATCAGGTCGGTATCAGCCAGGTTCAGGTTCAGCGCCGCATAGAGGCCGCCGCCCTGGCAGTTGTCTTGGGTGCAAGTGTTGGCCTGGAACAGGCCGCCGCTGACCGTGGCCGCGCTCAACCCATAGGCCCCGCCGCCATCGCTGCGGGCGGTGTTACTGAGCACGGCCGTGTTGGTGAGGGTCAACGCGCCTCCCGCGAACAGCCCGCCGCCCCGGCAGCCGTTTTGGGTGCAGGCGTTGCGCTCGAACAGGGCGCCGGTCGCCTGGGCGGCCAGGTTGGCAAACACCCCGCCGCCCTCGGCCCGGGCGGTGTTGGTGATGAAGTGCGTCCCGTTGGCGGTGAGGGCGCTGTTGGTAAACAGCCCGCCGCCCAGGCAGCCCGTGTCGGCGCAGGCGTTGCCCTGGAACAGGCCGCCAGTGAGCGTCACCGGCCCCTGGGCGTTGATCCCGCCGCCATTGGAGCGGGACGTGTTGGTCAGTACCTGCGTGCCCGTCACTAACAGCGCGTTGCCCGGGAAGACGAACAGCCCCCCACCCTGGCAGGCGGCCTCGGTGCAGGCGTTGCGCTCGAACAGCCCGCCGCTCAGCGCCGTGCCGGCGTTGGCGTAGGCGCCGCCGCCGGACCCGGCGGACGTGTTGCTGATGAACTGCGTGTCGTTCAGGGTCAGCACGGCCAAGGAGTACAGCCCGCCGCCGTTGCAGCCGGCCTCGACGCACTGGTTGTACTGGAACAGCGCCTCGGTCAGCGTGGCCACGCCGGTGGCAGCGACGACGGCGCCCCCACGCTGTTGGGCGATGTTGCCCAGGAACTGCGTGCCCTTCACCGACAGGCTGGCGCTGGACAGCAGCGCGCCGCCGTCGCAGGCCGCCCCGGTGCAGGTGTTGGCCTGGAACAGGCCGCCGTTCACCGTCACGGTCACCGCCGCCGCGCCCGCGCCGTCGCCCACGGCGGTGTTGGTGAGGAACAGCGTGTCGGTGAGCGTGACGCCCGCGAACCCGAACACGCCCGCGCCCTGGCAGTTGGCCGACAGGCAGGCGTTGGCCTGGAACAGCGCCTCGGAGACCGAGGCGGCCTCCACCGCCTGGAGGCCGCCGCCGCTGCCGCCGGAGACGTTGCCGAGGAACTGCGTGCCGGTCAGGGTCAACGGGCCATCGGCCACCATGCCGCCGCCGTTGCAGTCGCTGTCGGTGCAGGTGTTGCCCTGGAACAGCCCGCCGCTAACGACCGCAGGGCCGTCGGCATACAAGCCGCCCGCGCGCCACAGCGCGGTGTTGCTGAGGAACTGCGTGTCGGTCAGGGTCACGCTGGCCACGAGGGTGTACAGGCCCGCGCCCAGGCAGAAGTCGGAGTCGTTCACGAGGCAGGCGTTGTCCTGAAACAGGACATTGGTGAGGTGGGCCACGCCGTCCACGCGCGCCCCGCCGCCGCGCGTGTGGGCGGTGTTGCTGATGAACTGGGTGCCCGTGGCGGTGACGCTGCCAGCCGCATACAGCGCGCCGCCGTCGCAGCCGGCGGTGGGGACGCACTGGTTGTGCTGGAACAGCCCGCCCGCCAGCACGATCGGCTCCAGGCCCCACACCGCGCCGCCCGCGTTCTGGGCGGTGTTGCTGATGAACTGCGTGCCGGTGATGGCCAGGGTGCTGAAGGCCAGCAGGCCGCCGCCGTTGCAGCCGCCGGCCGAGCAGCCGTTGTCCTGGAACCGGCCGCCGGTGATGGCCACCGGCCCGATGGCGCGCACGCCGCCCCCGCCGCCGCTGCCGGTGCTGGTGTTGGACAGCACCAGGCTGTTCACCAGGCGCAGTTCCGCGCCGTTCTGCGTGCACACGCCGCCGCCGCTGGCGCCCACGTTGCCGCTGATGATGACGTTCTGGATCAGGGGCGAATTGTTGATACCCAGGTAGAGGCCGCCGCCGCAGTTGAGGGGGAAGGCGCCGGCCCCGCTCACGTCGCCGCCGGTGAAGGTGAGGCCGCTGATGACCACCCCAGGCAGGAACAGGGCATTGTCCGTCACCGTCATCACCCGCTGGCCGGCCAGGGCCTGGAGGATGACGCTGCTGCTGAGGACGCCAGTCAGCGACACCGGCTTGTTGAGGGTGATACTGGTGATGTAGGTGTTGGCGGCGATGACGATGGTGTCGCCGTCGGAAGCGCCGTCGATGCAGGCTTGCAGGGTCGTGTCGCAGGGGAACGCGCCGGGAAAGTTGTGCGTGACGGCCGTGGGCGCGGCCCAGACCGGGCGGGCCGCCAGGAGCAGCAGCGCGGCGCAGGCCAGCAGGCCGGCCAGCAGGGACAGGCCGATGAGGGCCAGGCGGGGCGCGACACGGGCACGGGCAGCAGGCATGACGATATCCTTATGGGGGGCGGGGGGGAGCAGGGGGCGGGAGTGTAGCGCGGGCGGGGCGGGAATGCAAAACGCCGCCCCTGCTCACCGGCCTATTGTGCGCGGCGCGGAACGGGCGCATACTCACCCCGTAAAGCCAACCCTGGGGCGCTGGCCGCCCGCTGACAACCGCAAAGGAGTGTGGCCGTGAACACACGTCGCGTTTGGACCGTGATCGTGATGGGCTTGTTGTTCGTGGCTTCGGCAGGGGGCGCGAGGGCGCAGGGGGATGGTCCGGGCGGGGGCGCGGCCGCGGAGGTGGCGCTGGGGACCGGGTTCACCTACCAGGGGCGGCTGAGGAACGGGGGCAGCCCCGTCACCGGGAACTGCGACATCGCCTTTGGGCTGTGGAATGCCCTGAGCGGCGGGACGCAGGCCGGCATCACGCAGACGGTGACGGCGGCCGTGGCGGACGGCTATTTCACCACCGGGCTGAACGGCGCGGGGCAGTTTGGGCCGGCGGCCTACAACGGGCAGGCGCGCTGGCTGGCGCTGGCGGCGCGCTGCCCTTCCGGCGGGGGCGCGTTCACGCCCCTCAGCCCGCGCCAGCCCCTGCTGGCCGCGCCCTATGCCCAGTATGCGGCCGGGAACTGGGGGCTGAATGGCAACGCCGCGACGACGGCCGCCCACTTCCTGGGCACCACCGATAACATGACCCTGACCCTGGCCGTGAGCGGCACCACCGCCCTGCGGCTGGCGCCCAGCAGCGGCGCGCCGAACGTGCTCATTGGCAGCGGCAGCAACCTGCTGGTGCCGGGCGTGCAGGCGGTCACGATTGGCGGCGGCACGGATAACGTCGCCGCCGCCGACTTCGCGCACGTGGGCGGCGGCGGGCAGAACATCGCCAGCCACATCAGCGCCAATGTGAGCGGCGGCTTTGACAACCGGGCCACTGGGCAGGACTCGACCGTGGGCGGGGGCTACGACAACCAGGCCACCGGCCCCACGGCCGTGGTGGCGGGCGGCACCGGCAACCGCGCGACGGGGCAGGGCGCGACCGTGAGCGGCGGCGGCTGGGACGGCACGCTCATCGCCGGCAACCAGGCGCTGGGCAATGCCAGCACCATCGGCGGCGGCATCAGCAACACCATCACGTCCACCGCGGACTATGCCACCATCGGCGGCGGCGGCGGCAACCAGGCCACCCTGGACTATGCGACCGTGGCCGGCGGGGGCAGCAACCTGGCTAATGCCGACAGCGCCACCGTGGGCGGCGGGTTTGGCAACCAGGCCATCAATCACTATGCCACGGTGAACGGCGGGCTGTTCAACTTTGCCAGCGGCTTGCAGGCCGCCATCGGCGGCGGGGTGAACAACCTGGCCATCGGCCAGGCGGCCACGGTGGGCGGCGGCGACTCCAACCGGGCCCAGGCGCCCGGCGCCACGGTGGGCGGCGGCGGCTGGGACGGCAGCGCGGCGGACGGCAACCAGGCGCGGGGCGATGCCAGCACCATCGGCGGCGGGCTGGGGAATGTCATCACCGACACCGCCGACTATGGCACGATTGCGGGCGGCGGCAGCAACACCGCCGCGGAGGACTACGCGACGGTGGGCGGGGGCGGCAGCAACACCGCCAGCGCTGACAGCGCCACCGTGAGCGGCGGCTATGGCAACACGGCCAGCAACTGGTATGCGGCGGTGGGCGGCGGGCTGTTTAATTTCGCCACGGGGGAGCGCGCTACGGTGGGCGGCGGCCAGGCTAACGACGCCACGGGGCTCTTTAGCACGGTGAGCGGCGGGTATAGCAACACGGCCAGCAACACCTACGCGGCCATCGGCGGGGGGGACAACAATTCGGCCCTGGGCGCCCGCGCCACCATCGGCGGCGGGTATGGCAACTATGCCGCCGGGCCGGGCGCCACCGTGGGGGGCGGCGGCTACGACGGGGTGAATGCCATTGGCAACCAGGCGTTTGGCGACGCGAGCACCATCGGCGGCGGGCTGACCAACCTCATCCTGTCCGACGGCGACTATGCGACCGTGGGCGGCGGCTACTTCAACTCCATCCTCGCCGCGGGTGGGACCATTGGCGGGGGCAGCGGTAATCAGCTTACCGGCAGCTACGCCGCCATCGGCGGCGGTTACGGCAACAGCGCCAGCGGCCTGTCGGCCACCATCCCCGGCGGCTACCTGAACATCGCCAGCGGCGACGGGAGTTTTGCGGCCGGCACGCGCGCCAATGCCCTCCACGACGGCTCGTTCGTATGGTCGAGCGCCAATGCCACGCCCATCTCGTCCACCACCACGAACCAGTTTCTGGTGCGGGCCACCAACGGCTTCTCCCTCAGTACCAACCTGGCTGGCACCATTGGGTGCAGCCTGATCGTGGGCACCTGGAACTGCACCAGCGACCGCAATGCCAAGGCCAACTTCGCGCCGGTGGATGGGGTGGCGGTGCTGAACACCTTGGCCAGCATCCCCATCGAGACCTGGAACTTCAACACGCAGGACGCCGGCATCCGCCACATGGGGCCGATGGCGCAGGACTGGTACGCCGCCTTTGGGCTGGGCGAGGGCGACACCACCATCAGCGCGGTGGACGCGGACGGGGTGGCGCTGGCGGCCATCCAGGGGTTGTATGCCGTTGTTCAAGAGCAGGCGGGGCGCATCGCGGCGCTGGAGGCGCAAATGGCGGCCCTGCAATCCGCCGCTGGGGTAGAGACCTCCCCAGACGAGACGGCGCACCGCACCATCTCTACGAGCGCGGCTCTCCCCTGGGCTTTGCTGGCCGGGCTGGGATTGTTGAACGTGGGCTACGTGGCAGGGCGGCGCAGGGCGTCACCACGAAGGCACTAGGGGCACGAAGGGACACGAAGGAAAGTCATAAACCGCGAGCGACCCGACCCCCACGCGAGGGCAGGCGGGCGCGAAGAAAATCATCCGTAGTAGCGAATTTATTCGCACCCGGCTGGGCCTACCGGGGCGGAGCGAATGAATTCGCTACTACAGGTCGTCCTTCGTCCGCGCATCCCGGTATAATGGACGCATGATTCATCCTTCATACTTCGTAATTCATCCTTCCCCATGACCATTCACTTTGGCACCGACGGCTGGCGGGCCGTCATCGCGGATACGTTTACGTTCAACAATTTGCGGCTGGTGGCGCAGGCCGTGGCTGATGCCGTGGCGGCTGGCGATTGGGGCGGCGCCGAGCGCGCCGCTTACGACCCGCGGCTGATGCTGGTCGGCTTCGATACCCGCTTCCTCTCCGACCGCTTTGCGACCGAGGTGGCGCGCGTGCTGGCCGCCAACGGTTACCAGGTGCGGCTGACGCACGCCGACACCCCCACCCCGGCGCTCTCCTACGCGGTGCGGCACGCGGGCGCGGCGGCGGGCGTGATGATCACCGCCAGCCACAACGCCCCGCGCTACAACGGCCTCAAGCTCAAGGCCGCCTACGGGGGCAGCGCATTGCCGGAGCAGTGCCGCCGCGTGGAACTGTGCCTGGCCGACAACGAAGCGCGCGCGCGCGGCCCCAACCTGATGGACTACGACCGCGCCTGCGACGCCGGGCTGATCGCGCGCTTCAACCCCGTCACCGCCTATGCCGAGCATTTGCGCGGGCTGATTGACCTGGACGCCATCGCCACCGCCAACGGCCGCCAGCCGCGCCGCCTGATCGTGGACTCGATGTACGGCTCCGGGCGCGGGGTGATCAAGGGCCTGCTGCAAGGCACGGGCGTGGAGGTGATGGAGATTCGGGGGGAGATGAACCCCGGCTTCGGCGGCATCCACCCGGAGCCGATTGCGCGCTACCTGGGGGCGACGGCGGGCGCGATTGCGGCGGGGCACGGCGACCTGGCCGTCATCACCGACGGCGACGCCGACCGCATCGGGGCGATGGACGGGCGCGGGCAGTTCGTGGACCCGCACAAGATCATGGCGCTGGCGCTGAAGTACCTGGTGGAGCGGCGCGGCTGGCGCGGCAGCGTGGTCAAGACCGTCAGCACCACGCGCATGGTCAACCGGCTGGCGGAGAAGTTTGGGCTGGCCTGCCACGAGACGCCGGTGGGCTTCAACCACATCGCCGACCACATGCTGGCGGACGGGGTGCTCATCGGCGGGGAGGAGTCGGGCGGCATCAGCATCCAGGGGCACATCCCCGAGGGCGACGGGGTGTTGATGGGGCTGCTGCTGCTGGAGATCGTGGCGGTGGAAGGCGCGCCGCTGGAAGAATTGGTGGCGGACCTGCTGCGCGATTACGGCCCGGCGCACTATGCGCGCAAGGACTTAAGATTGGCCGCGCCGGTGGCGAAGGCGGAGATGACGCGGCGGCTGGCGGAGGGCGCGCCCAGCGCGATTGACGGGCACCCCATCGTGGCCGTCGAGCAGCGCGACGGGGTGAAGTACCTGCTGGACGACGACTCCTGGCTGCTCATCCGCCCATCGGGGACGGAGCCGGTGCTGCGCGTGTATGCCGAGGCGCGCGACGAGGCGACGGTGAGCGCGCTGCTGGCGTATGGGGAGGGGGTGGCCAAGGGGTAAAGACCTTTGCCACGAATGACACGAATGTTAACGAATTAGGGCGAAAATGAGTCGGGGTGTATTGGGGGCAGGCCACGTGCGCGCCCAGGTGAGCTTCGCGCGGAATTCGTCCTAATTCGTGTAATTCGTGGCAAAGGTCTTTCTCAGCCCGCCTGCTCGATCAGCGCCTTCAGCTTTTCCAGTTCCTTGGCTTCGCCCGCCTTCACTTCGCCCGCCATGAGCGGCTCCAGCAGGCGCAGCAGGCCGTTGAAGCGCAGTTGGCCGGACGTGCCCAGCTTGGTGGCGCCCGCCCCTTGCGGCTCGAAGGTGTAGACCGCGTCCCAGCCCACGCTGCCCTTGGAGACGGACTTCCAGCCCAGGCGGCGGTTAGGCTCGTATTCGCTCACTTCAAACGTCATGGCTTGCTTGAGCGGCCCCATGTTGAGGGTGGTCGTGATCTGCGCGCCCACGCCCAGGGCGCTGCCGTTGACGAGGCGCGTGCCCTGCATGTCGGTCCAGTCATCCAGGCGGGCCACGTCGGCGGTGAACTGGAAGGCCTGCTCCACCGGGCGGTTGACGATGACGTTGCTTTGATAGTTGATCATGGGAAGCTCCTTAAAGCCCCGGCGCGGGCGCGGCGGCGGGCAGCGCGCCCAGCGCCTGCATAAAGCTCAGGTTGTCGCTTTCGCTCCACGTCTCGGCCAGCTTGCCGTCGCGGATGAGATGGATGTCGATGCCGGTGCCGGTGAGGGTGCGGCCGGTGGCGGGCAGGCCCTGGAACGGGCCGGTGTGGGTGAGCGTCCAGGCGCGGCGCACGGCCACCTTGTCCCCGGCGGCGATCAGGTCCAGGATGTCCCAGCGAGCATCGGAGAAGGCGGCGCGGAAATAGCCTTCGGCTTCCAGGTTGGCGGCCAGGCCGGTCATGGCCTCGGTCGCGCCCATGTGGCAGATGTAGTCGGGGCTGCAAATCTCGGCGTAGGCTTCGGGCTGGTTGCGGTTGTAGGCGTCGAAGAAGCGGCGGACGAGGGCGGCATTGAGATCGGGCGACATGGCGGTGACTCCTTGGTTAGTGTGATGCTATGGGTATACCGGAATCGCCGCAGGGGCGCATCCGTCGAGGCACTTAGGTTTTGCGGGGGCGGTACGTAGAAATTGGGGGGCGTGGGGGGAAGGGGTATAACGGGTATAAGGGGCATGAGGGGCGGGGAGATTAGGGACTCGGGGGACTCAGGGGAAGCGGGGGACTACTCGCAATGCTTCGCATCGAGGTTCAATGAACCATTGAGGATCACTGTCACGCTGAGCGCGTTTCAATTCGCTCGGGCAATTGCACGAGGCGGCGCGCGAAGCGTATCAATGATGTACCAGCGATACCCCTTCGGCTCCGCTCAGGGCAGGCTCCTCGCACGCAGCGGGGGGAAGTGCTTGTTTGTCATGCCGCGCGGGCCGGAGCGAGACAGCATATTGAAAGCCCTCAGGAGCTAGCGCCGGCCCAGCGCCTAATCCGTTTCATCCGTTTCCAAATCCGCGGCCAGCCGCCCAGGCCACCAACTGCACCCGGTTCTCCAGCCCCAGCTTGCCCAGGATGTTGCTGACGTGCTTCTCCACCGTGCGCTCGCTGAGGACGAGGGCGAGGGCGATCTCGCGGTTGGAGCGGGCCTGGCCCACCAGCGCGGCCACCTCGCGCTCGCGGGCGGTCAGGCCGCCAAACTCGCGCTTGACGGCGCGGCGCCGGGCGGCGGGGCGGGGCGGCGGCAACTGCCTCAGCGCGGCTTGCGTGAAATTGGCGCGCAGGTCGCCTGCGGGCACCTCCAGCGCCAGCGACTCGATCAATGCGCGGGCGGCGTCAAAGGCGGCGTCGGACGCGTCAAAGCGGCGCTGGGCGCGCAGGGCGCTGCCCAGGGCGGCCTGCACCCGCCACTCCAACTGGCGCGCGCCCTGCGCCTGGGCCGCCGCCAACGCGCGCTCGAACGCCACAGTCGCTTCGGGCCAGTGCTTGTGGGCCGCCAGCCACTGCCCGTGGAGCAGGTGCAGGCGCGGGGCGGTCTGCCAAGCGGGCGCGTCCGCATCCGCAGGCGGCAACACCGCCGGCAGCAGCCGTTCCAATTCCGCCGCGCCCTGCCCCAAATCACCGCGGGCCAGGGCCAGCTCCAGCCGCGCCGCCGCCAGCAGTTTATCGGCCAGGGTGAGCAGGGGCCGAGCCAGGCTGGGCCGCAGCAGTTCGTCGGCCTCGGCCTGCGCGCCCTGCTGGATGAGCACCGTCGCCAGAAAGGCCGCGCCCATCCCCACCCAGAAGGGCGAGTTCAGCTCGCGCGCCAGCCTCAGCCCCTGCTCCAGGTGGTCGCGCGCCTGGGGCAGGGCCAGGATCTCGCGGCACACCAGCCCGCGCACCTGGTGCCCATAGGTGAGCCACAGCCGGTGCTCAATCGCGGCCGCAATCTCCAGCCCGCGCCGGGAATGCTCCAGCGCCAGGGCGGCCTGCCCCATCGAGCCCAGGTCGCCGCTGAGGATGATGAGGGCATAGGCTTCGCCCGCGAGATAGCCAATGCGGCGGGCGATCTCCAGGGCGCGGGCCACGTGGGCGGCGCTCTGGGCCAGGGTGAGCGGCGCGACGGCGGCGGTGTCCATCACGCTGTTGGCGCTGAGGGTGCCCATCACCGACAGGCCGGAGGCCAGCCCGCGCTGATCGTCCAGGGCTTCGAACAGGGCCACGGCCTGCTCGTAACTGCGCCAGCCGGCGGGCATGTCGCCGGCCATGGTGGCGGTCAGCCCCAGCAGGTCCAGCGTGGCGGCCTGGCCGGGGCGGTCGGCCTGCGCGGTGAAGTGCGCCAGCGCGGCGGCGTGAAAGTCGCGGGCCACGGCGTGCTGGTCGAGATTGGTGTGCCAGTTGCCCAGGCGGTTGAGGCTGTGGGCGATCAGGGCCGGGTCGCCCTCGGCCTGGGCCAGTTCCAGCGCGCGCCGGAAGTAGGCGCCCGACTGCGTCAGGTCCTGCGCCGCCCAGGCAAAGCCCAGGTCCAGCAGGCCCTGCCACTCGGCGCGGCGGTCGCCGGCCTGCTGGGTGAGGGCCAGGGCCTGCTCGTAATCGGCGCGGGCCTGCTCGAACTCGCCCAGGGTTTCGTGGGCCTGGCCGCGGGCGCGGCACAGCGCGGCGGCGGGCGGCTGGCCCAGGCGCTCGGCAGCCTGGAGGGCGCGGGTGTACAGGTCCACCGCCTCGCGCGGGGCGTGCAGGAGGCGCGCCCGGTCGCCGGCCTGGGCGGCATAGGCCAGCACCCGCGCCCACTCCCCGGCGTGATAGTAGTGCTGGGCCAGGTCGGCGGCGATCGGGTCGAGCGCGGCGGCGTGCAATTGCTCCAGGGTCTGGGCGATGGCCTGGTGATAGCGCTGGCGCTCGCGGCGCAGGATGGTGTTGTAGACGGCCTCGCGGGTGAGGGCGTGGCGGAAGGCGTACACATCGGCGCTCTCCTCGACGATGAGCTGCGCCCGCGCCAGTTCGTTCAGATGCGCCAGCAGGCTGCCTTCGTCCATGGCCGTCAATGCCTCCAGCAGGTCAAAGCCAAAACGCCGGCCCGCCACCGCCGCCAGCACCGCCACTTGCCGCGCGCCGGGGTCCAGCCGCGCCAGCCGCTCCTGCACCGCCAGGTCCAGGCTACGGGGGATGCGCAGCTCGTCCAGGGGCTTGCGGTCCCAGGCGCCCGCGCGCCGGAAGATGCCGCCGGCCGCCACCAGCGACTTGAGCACTTCTTCAATGAAGAAGGGGTTGCCCTCGGTGAGGGCATACAGGGCGTGCAGGAAGTCGGCGCTGACGGGCTGGGGCTGGCCGAAAATGGCGCGCAGCATCTGGTCCACCTCGGCGGGTAATAAGGGTTGGAGGGCCACTTCATCGGCCAGGCGGGCGCGGTTGAGGGCCAGCAGAAAGCGGGCCAGCGCCGGCCCCACTTCGTCGCTGCGGTAGGTGAACAGGAACAGCACCGGCTGGGCGGCCAGGCGCGGGGCCAGGTGGAGCAGGCAGTCGAGGCTGGCGTCGTCGCTCCAGTGCAGGTCGTCCACCACCAGGGCCAGGGGCGCGGCCCGCGCCAGCCCGGCCAGCACGCGCTCCAGGGCGTAGAACAGGCCGTACTTGTCGGTGGCGGGCGGCGGGCCGGGGGCGAGTTCGGGCAGCAGCAGGGCCAGCTCGGGGGCGGCGGCGAGAAGTTCGGGCAGGGGCGAATTGGCAGGCGGCGCGGACCGCAGCAGGTCAATCAGCGGACCATAGGGACGGGCGCGGTCGGGCTCCAGGCATTGGCCGCGCAGGAGGGTGAAGCCCAGGCGCGCCGCGTGCGTGGCGGCTTCGGCGGCCAGGCGCGTCTTGCCGATGCCGGCCTCGCCGGAGAGCAGGACGAGTTGGCCCTGGCCGCGGGCGGCGCTCTCCAGCCGGCGCGTGAGGGCGGCCAGCGGCTCGGCGCGGCCGATGAGGGCGGGGCTGACGATGGATTTATCGAGCAGGATTCACCTGGGGTGTCGTCATCTAATCCGCGCCTGACCGTTGGTCTAATCCTGAAGATGATTCCGTTTAATGGCGTGCGGGCGGCAGCCCTTTAACGGGACCCTGATCGGGTTCAGGAACATGCTGGGGAGCGGATTAGGTTTCGTCCGTCCATCCGTTGCATCCGCTTCATCCGTTGATGAAGGATCACGCCGTCTGCCGCGCGGGCAGCGGCACGATGTACTGGTAGGCCGGGTCCTGCTTCTGGCGCTGCATGATGGCGATCATCTCGCGCCAGGCGCCGAGCAGCCCCTTGGCCGCCGGCAGGTCGGGCGCCAGGGCGCGGCGCAGGCGGCCCAGCTTGTAGCACGGCACCGCCGCATACATGTGGTGCTCGATGTGGTAGTTCATGTGCCAGTACAGGAACTGCACCACCGGGTTGAGCAGGATGGTGCGGGTGCACAGGCGGAAGTCGGGCACCTTGTCCTGCAAGCCGGCGTGCTGGGTGTTGTTGCACAGCCACTGGAGCAGCCCGCCATAGAACGGGGCGAAGGTGACGACGATGGGCAGCATCCACCAGCCCATGATGATGGAGACGACGATGATGGCGGCGTGGCCCAGCAGGATGATGCGCGCCCACAGGAACAACTCGTGGCGCTTGTCCTCCGCGCCGGGCGGGAAGAGCAGCTCCTCCCACTTGCCCTCGATGCGGCCCAGCGCCAGCCGCGACACGATCCGGAAGCGGTGCCAGAAGTCCCACGGGTTGACCAGCAGGAATTGAAAGAAGTTCCAGGCGGTCAGCTTCACCGGCAGCACCACTTCCATATCGTCCGGCGGGTGCAGGGTGTACTTGTGGTGCTCCATGTGGCTGGCCCAAAACATCACCGGGTTGTTCCAGCTCAGGAAGCTGGTGGCCCAGGTGAAGAAGGTGTTGAGCCACTTGGTGCGGAAGACGCTCTGGTGGACGAACTCGTGGAAGGCGTTGAGCAGGAAGGCGTAGCACATGCCGTGCAGGTAGAGCAGGATGAGCACCGCCCACCACGGCGCGCGGCCCACGGCGTACCAGGCGCTGCCGCCCAGCGCGATCAGCAGGGCGAAGTGGCCCAGGGTCTGCGCCAGGCCCAGGGCGTCGCTCTTTTGATTGAGCTCGGCCAGCACCTCGCGCGGGAGGGGCGAGCGGTACCAGTCAATGCGGACTTTGGGGGAGTCGGTGGACATGGGGAAAACCTTTGTCACGAATTGGGGCGAATGGGGTACAGGAAAACCTTTGTCACGAATTACACGAATTTTACGAATGGGTTGTGCGGGTGATCCTGGGCGTGAGGCATCTCAGAGGGGGCGAATGTAGCACGAATTCGCTTGTCAATACAAGCGGCAGAGGGCTACATTGGTGATAATTCGTCAGAATTCGTGTAATTCGTGGCGAAGGTTTAGTCCGCGGGGGAAGGCTCGACGGCGGGCAGGTCGAGGGTGAAGGTGCTGCCTTGGCCCAGCGCGCTTTCGGCGGTGACGGTGCCGCCGTGCAGCCGGGCCAGCCCCAGCGCGATGGCCAACCCGGAGCCGGAGCCTTGCTGTTCGTTCTTGGCCCGGTCAATCTGGTAGAAGACGTCGAAGATGCGGTCGAGCGCCTCGGCCGGCATGCCCACGCCGTCGTCAATCACGCTCAGGCGCACGCCGCGCCCGCCCGGCTCGGCGCGCACGATCACATGCCCCCCGCCCTTCTTGGAGAACTTGACCGCGTTGTCCAGCAGGCGCAGGAGGGCGTCGAGCAGGTATTCGCGGTCGGCGTGGACGACGGGCAGCGGGCGCTGGGTGTCTTCTTCCAATTCCACCTGGCGGGCCTCGGCGCGGGGGCGGGTGCGCTCCACGGCCACGCTCACCAGCAGGGGCAGGTCGCCCACGGGCAGGCTGCGGCGGGCGAAGGTGGCTTCGGCTTCGCCGGTCTGCAGCTCGACCAGGAAGATGAAGTCTTCCACCAGGCGGCGCAGGCGGTCGCTGCCAAGCTGGATGCCGCGCATGAAGTCCTTGAACTCGTCGGCGCTGAAGTCCGTGTCGCGCAGCATGTCGGCGTAGGTGGAGATGTAGGTGAGCGGGGTGCGGAACTCGTGGTTGAGGGTGGTGAGGATGGTGCGCTTGAGGTCGCCCATCTGGCGGGTGTGGGCGGCTTCCAGCTCGGCGCGGCGGTTGAGCTTGGCCTGGACGGCGATGAGCAGGTCGGCTTCCTCGAAGGGCTTGGTGATGTAGTCGTCGGCGCCCAGCAGCTTGCCGCGGCGCACGTCGGCCTTTTGGCCCTTGGCGCTGAGGAAGATGAAGGGGACGCGCACCCAGTCCGGGTTGGCGCGCAGCTCGCCGAAGAGCTGATAGCCATCCATGCGCGGCATCTGGATGTCGGAGACGATCAGGCTGGGGACTTGCTGGCTGAGGACGGTCAGGGCTTCGACGCCGTTGCGGGCGGTGAGGACGCCGTAGCCGGCCAGGTCGAGGATGTCGCGCAGGGCCTCGAGCATGGCGGCGTCGTCTTCGACTACGAGAATGGTATCAGCCACAGTCAAGGATGAAGGATGAAGGATGAAGGATGAATGAAATTCACCCCTTCATCCTTCATCCTTCATAATTCATCCTTCTTCCACCACCGGCACGCTGGAGAGCTTGTAGCCGCGGCCGCGCTGGGTGAGCAGGTAGCGCGGACTGGCCGGCTCCGGCTCGATCTTGGCGCGCAGGCGGCTGACGAGCTTTTCGATGCGGGCGTCGTCCACCCGGTCCAGATATTCGCCGCCCCAGACGGTCTCGACGATCAGGTCCTTGGTGGTCAGGCGGTCGCGGCGCTGGTGGAGCAGGCGCATGAGCTTGTATTCGAGATCGGTGAGCACGGTGACGCGGGCGCCGTCCACCCACACTTCCCCGGCGTCGTCGTCCACCACCACGCCCTGGGCGGTGGCGCTGGGCAGGGCGCTCTGGCGGCGGACGAAGCCGGCGAACAGATCGGAGAAGAGGGCGGGGCCGGCGGAGCCGTCCACCACCAGGCCGAGGGCGCGCAGGCGGTCCAGGTCGGGCGGGGCGGGGCTGTCTTCGGGCGCGCCCACCAGGGCGGCGAGGCCGGCCTGCTCGTCGGGGCGAAGCTGGTTCCAGACCTTAAGGCACTCGGCCCGCGCCCCGGCGTCGCTGAGGAGGCGGCGGCTGTCGGGCCCGCCATGGGGGAAGCGCAGGGCGGCCTGGGTGAGGGCGCCCAGCAGGCCGAAGTGGCCGCCGGCCAGCCGCAGGATGGTCTCGACGGTGGGGTTGGTGAGGGCGTCGCCGCCCTGGCTGATGATGACGGCGGCGGCGTCCTGCTCGTCGAGCAGGCCGAGGGAGAGGGTGTCGGTGAACAGCTCGACAAACTCGTTGTCGCCGCGCCCGCGCGAATCCACCAGGCGGCGCAGGGTGGCGGTGACGTAGACCAGCCGGTCGCGGGTGTGGTCCTTGAGGGCGCGCAGGTTGAGCAGGGTGCGGTCTTCCAGCGTGGCGTAGATTTCGTCGAACTCGTCGAACAGCAGGCCGAGGGTGAGGTTGAGGCGGTTGCAGGTGTCGGCCAGGGCGTTGTTGAAGGCCAGCGAGGCCTGGAAGGCGGGGCCGGTGGTGATGCGGTTGTGATACTCGCGCAATTGGGAGAGCAGTTCGGCGGACGGCTCGGGCGGGGTGGCGGGGTCTTCGATGAACTCGAGCAGGCTGCGGATGACGACTTCATAGAAGCCGGTGGCGCTGAGCTCGACGACGCGGTTGCAGTCCACGTAGATCATGGCGGCCGGGTGGCCGGCGATCTCGCCAAAGCGCCGCTGGTTGTCGGGGGCGGCCAGGGCGCGCAGGAAGGGGCTTTTGCCGGTGTTGCTGAGGCCGTGGATGGCGACGCAGTTGCCGCCCGCGACGAGGCGCTGGACGGCGGCGATTTGGGTTTGGCGGAGGATGGGCAGTTCGGAGGCCATGGGCGCATTATCTAACAAACGGGAAATAAGGGAAATGAAGGAAATAGGGGGAAATGGGGCAGCGGGGGATGCTTCGCTAGGGACTCAGGGGACTCGGGGGACTCGGGGAACTCAGGGGACTCGAGGGACTCGTCTGTTCATGTCATTCCGACGGCCGCGGGCTTGGCGGCCGGAGGAATCTTCAGGCCAGCCCGAGGGCAGATTCCTCGCTTCGCTCGGAATGACATGGGCAAGGGACTCGGGGACGCCAGGGCACGGCGTTGGCGCCGGCGGCCCGCGCGCGTGAGGCGGATCAACGGTGCACCGCTGCAAAGACCGGCCAGAGCCTGCCCTGCCCATAGGGGGCCTTCGGCTCAGCGGAGCGAATGGGTTTGTTGCGCGGACAACGCAGCCGCTCACACGCCAAACCTGGCCGGTCTGACTCTTTCACCGGTTGGCAGGCCCACGGCTGGCGGCGCGGCGGCGAACATGGCTGCATCTGGCGGTGGTCGGGGCGCGGGGCCAAGTAGCCGGCGATTCTAACCATTGACTCATGTTTGGAAAATGGTTATAATCGGTCAAGATTTGGGGGACTGCACCTTTTACAGCTTCATCTGATCAGGGCAAACCTGGCGAAAGCCAGGGGCGCAATGCTATGGGTCTAAGGCCGCGCAAGCGGCGATGACTGCCAGGCCGCCGGATGCAGCACACCGCACCACCCACCCACGGCGGGCCTGGCTAAGCAACCAGGCCCGTTTGTTTTCCGGGCGCGCCGCGCGCGCCGCCCGAACTTTGACAATTCGTTCGTCCGAAAAGGCCAACCCGGCGAAAGCCGGGGACGCAACGCCATGGGTCTACCGCCGCACCGCGGCCAGGACTGCCAGGCTGCCGAAGACGAGAGCTAATCAGGCGGGCCGCCCAGGGCGGCTGGCTGGAGCTCTTGTCGGGAGTTTACGACTAGATGCTTCAGCTAACACACTCACGCCGCTGTCTTGGCATCGCCGCCGTTCTGGTGGCGGCGCTGAGCCTGCTGGCCGCCCGCCCGGCCCTGGCGGCCGAGCCCCAGCCCGCCAGCGCAGGCCTTACTCAGCGCGTCTCCCGCGCCTGGGCCAAGCAGCTCACCGATCACCGCCCC
>CAZCEC010000033.1:38278-40171 GCA_964497615.1 uncultured Anaerolineales bacterium
TTCCGAACTTGCCCAATTTGCCAGCACCGTCATCGACGGGGCCGAAGGCGTGCTGCGCGGCGTGTATGTGCCCGAGGTGCTGGCCCTGCGCGTGCTCCAGCAGCCGGCGGCCAACTTCTTCGTGGACCTGACCCCCGGCACCGCCACGCAGTTTGGCGCGGCCAGCGCCTACGGCGTCACCGGCCTGCTGGCCGATAACGTCTCCTCGGGGACGCTCTTCTACGGCCTGGCTCCCGGCCAGACGGTGAGCCTGATCTACGGCGACGGCGCGGTGCGGCGCTACACCATCACCAACCTGGACCGCTTCCAGGCCCTCAGCCCCACCAGCCCCTACAGCGACTTCGTGAACCTGACGACGGGCGCGCGGCTGTCGGCCACCGACCTGTTCAACCAGATGTACTCCGGCGGCGACAAGGTGACGTTCCAAACCTGCCTCGCCCAGGGCGGCGTAATGTCCTGGGGGCGGCTGTTCGTCACGGCGGTGCCCGCCAACTAACGCCGGCGGCATGCCCGCGATGGCGTAGCCCGGCATTTTATAGGCCGGTCCGCGGCCATAAAGGCCGCGCCTACGGGGATTCCAACCCGGCCATCTGACTCAACACCCGCCGGCCAGACGCGACCCCTGGCCGGCTCTCTCCGTTTTTCTTCCCGACGATTCAAACCCCGTTCTAATTGACGTAAGTCTCAGAAATCAGCTATAATCCGTTTAATTGGCGTAGTACTCTGGTCCCATCCGACCAATTCGGGATTGATGACAACCGAGTTTCTGTGTGCGCGGCCCCAACGGGGGTTGTGTGTGCCCGCTTTTAAGGTGCCTGATGCGCTCTAACTTTTGGATTGCGGCTCTGTTGACCCTGGCGCTAGTGGGCGTGATCATGCTTGCGCCGGGCCTGGGGTTGGTGCCGGGGTCGCCCCTGGCCGCTTCGGTGACGCCCGTGTTTGTGGCGGGCAATCCGTCCTGCACCGATCTGGGCTATGCCTTTGGTGCCAAGCTCAACGAGACTGACCCCAACGGGGGCTATCTGCTCAGCGTGCCGGGCGTAGGCGAGATCGACATCAAGGTCAACAGCACCGACCAGCTCTTCGACTGGCTGTCGGATTTTGGCATCGACGCCGTCATTGCCAAGGGCGGGCCAAACGCCAACGTGTACGTCTACGATCCGCCGGCCGAGTCGTTCGGCGACACCGAGTTGCAGCCCCCCATCAACGACAACAACGGCCAGCCCTATGGGATCAGTCACATCGAGTTCTGCTACGACCTAAGCAACACGCCCACGCCGACGGCCACCAGCACCGGCACAAGCGTCCCGACGGCCACCCACACGCCCACCGGCACCAGTGAGCCGACGGACACGCCCACCAACACGCCCACGGCGACCAATGAGCCGACGGACACGCCCACCCACACGCCCACCGTCACCAGTGAGCCGACGGATACACCCACGCACACGCCCACCGTCACCAGTGAGCCGACGGATACACCCACGCACACGCCCACGCCCACCAGCACCAGTGAGCCGACGGACACGCCCACCCACACGCCCACGGCGACGCTGACGCCCGAAGGCCCCACCAACACGCCCACCCACACGCCCACGGCGACGCTGACGCCCGAAGGCCCCACCAACACGCCCACCAGCACGCCGACGGCCACGCTGACGCCGGAGGGGCCGACCAACACGCCGACCAGCACGCCGACGGCCACGCTGACGCCGGAGGGGCCGACCAACACGCCGTCCAGCACCGCCACCAGCACGGTCACGCCCGAATTGGGCGAGGCCTCGCCGACGCCGACCAGCACGCCCACCGTCACGCTGACGCCTGACCCGGGCCAGAGCCCAACGCCAACGCCCACCGTCACGCTGACGCCTGATCCGGGCCAGAGCCCAACGC